>CAJTSB010000010.1:0-61739 GCA_910578825.1 uncultured Lachnospiraceae bacterium
CCTGAAATCGTTTTCCCGTATAATTCCACAGACGCAGATGAAAAATTTTCTCAAGCGCCAGACCCGTAACCAATTCCGTCACTGTTCCAATGATCATGCAGCCAAGAAACAGATAAAACCAGTAACCTCTCAGGGAATGCATAAACACCAGCATGAAAACCATCGAGAATCCATAAACCGGACACAGAATTCCATTTAAAAACCCACGGTTTACAAACTTTTTGCGCCCAAATGCCGCATAGATGACCTCCAGGCACCATCCCAGAAAACTATATATCAAAAACATCCAAACCAGTTCATATCCGGTGTATATCATGCTTATCTCCTTCGTATTTACATAACTAGAGAAAGCGGAAAGTGCCTTTCACATGGTATTTTCCGCTTTCTCATAACAAACGATCCAATCTATTCACTATCTTTGCCACTAGAGGGCATCAGGGCTCCTCCCACTTCTTTTTACCTCCTTGGCTGTTCAAAGAGGCATCAGGGCTCCTCCCACTTCGTGGGTCCCTCCTCATGCCATTTGGTCCCTCCTTAGGTCATATACTAATAATCTTTTTCGGGCATTTCTCTGCGCATGTGCCGCAACCAGTACATTTCTCATAGTCGATGTGCGCAATATTATCTGTAACTGTAACTGCACCTTCCGGACAATTCTTCTCACACAGATGACAGCCAATACATCCTACCGAACAAGCCGCCATTACATCTTTGCCCTTATCCTTTGAACTACACTGTACCTTATTCTTCGCATCGTAAGGCACAAGCTCGATTAGATTCTTCGGACAGGCAGCAATACATTTTCCGCAGGCTTTGCAGGCTTCCTTGTCTACCACGGCAATTCCATTGATGATATGTACTGCATCAAACGGACATGCTTTCACACAACTACCATAGCCAAGGCAGCCATAATTACATCCTTTCGGTCCTCCATTGGGGATAAATGCCATGGATGCACAATCTTCCACACCCGTATACTTATAATCCTGTTTTGCTTTCTCACAATCTCCGGCACATTTGACAAATGCAACCTTCCTTGCGCCCTCCTCTGCGGCAACGCCCATAATTTCACCAATCTTCGCCGCTATAGGAGCACCGCCGACCGGACATTGATTGACCGGAGCTTCCCCTTTTACAATTGCAGCCGCAAGACCGGAACATCCGGCATATCCGCAACCGCCGCAGTTATTTCCCGGAAGAACGCCTGTGATTGCCTCTTCCCTTTCATCTACCTCTACTTTGAACTTCTCCCCGAAAATTCCAAGGAAAAAGCCCAGCAAAATACCGGTTCCACCCACTACCAGGGCGGCAATGATAATTGCTACTATATTCATGTTTTTTTCCTCCTATATCATCCCTGAGAATCCCATGAAAGCGATTGACATCAGGCTGGCTGTAATCAACACGATTGCTGTTCCCTGAAAACGTTTCGGAATATCGTTATATTCAATTTTTTCACGAAGACCTGCCATAATTACAATAGCAATGAAAAATCCTACGGACGTTGCGATTCCGTTTACCACGCCCTGCAGCAGGTTATATCCTTTTGTCACATTATTCAATGCAACACCTAATACCGCACAGTTGGTGGTAATCAGCGGAAGGAATACACCCAGGGATTCATACAGGGGAGGCATCATCTTCTTTAAGAACATCTCCACAAACTGTACCAGTGACGCGATTACCAAAATAAATACGATGGTCTGTAAGTATTCCACGTGGAACGGGGTCAGGACAAAATCATAAATCAATCCGGTAACCAGGGATGCCAGCGTAATTACAAAGATAACTGCGCCGCCCATGCCGGCAGCTGTTTCTGTCTTCTTGGAAACGCCCAAAAACGGACAGATACCAAGGAACTGGCTCAATACTACGTTATTTACAATGGCAGAGCCGATTGCAATCATCAATAATTCTTTCATCTATTCTGCCTCCTATTCTTCCGACTTTTTCGTGGAGCCCGGTAATTTTCCGGTACACATCGCAGACTGCGTACAGCTTGCACAGTCTCCGGAGAGACATCCGGAAGGCGCAGCCAGAGGCGTACCCTTCTTCTCCATCTTATCTCTGACAACGTTCATACCTGCAACAAGAAATGCAAGTACCAGGAAAGCCCCAGGCGCCATGATGAACACGGTAATTCCAAGGGATGCTCCCAATATCTGACGAATCAGGCCGATAAAGGTGAGACCAATTGTAAATCCAAGTCCCATACCGAGACCGTCGAAAATAGACGGCATAATCGGATTCTTAGACGCATAACTCTCCGCTCTTCCAAGAATAATACAGTTTACAACAATCAATGGAATATATACACCCAATGATGCAGAAAGAGATGGCGTATATGCCTGCATGACAAACTGCACAATTGTAACGAGCGACGCCACAACTACGATGAAAGCCGGCATACGCACACCGTTCGGAATTACCTTACGGAACATGGATATCAGCAGGTTGGACATTACAAGCACCACTGTGGTGGAAAGTCCCATACCAATACCATTGATTGCAGAAGAAGTTACTGCCAGCGTCGGACACATACCCAGCATCAATACAAAAGTCGGGTTTTCTTTGATAATACCGTTATACAAACGTTCTACATATTTATTCATACTTAGTTACCTCCCTGCAAAGCTTCTCTGAAATATACCAGACATGCATTGACGCCATTTGCAATCGCTCTGGAAGAAATGGTGGCTCCTGTCACTGCCTGAATCTCATTGTCCGCTGCCGGAGCAGTTTTCACTACACTGTAAGATTCCTCCGACTTGCCTTGAAACTGGGAATAGAACGGCTCTTCCTGAACCAGTACGCCAAGTCCCGGCGTCTCACTGATTGTAGTTATGGAATATCCATTCAATGTCCCATCATTCTGAATTCCTACGGAAAAGGCGATGTCCGCCTGGCTGCCTTCGTGGGAAATCACATTGATGACATAACCCAGAACATTGCCGGATGCATCTACGGCTTTATTTACCGCTGTAATCTCATCATTCGGGTAAGGGCTGGACGCAATACAGGATGCCGCTGCTTCAGCATCAAATCCTTCTTCCGGTTCGAAAGACGCCGCATCTGCAAAGACTACTTTATACGCCTCATCCAAAGCTGCCTTCTCTGCCGCGGCAATCGGCTCTTTGGTAATCTCATAGACAGCTCCCAACAAAAATCCCAGTACCAGGGTAAAGGCGGTTAAAATCAACGCGTCATGTACAATCTTCTTATTCATGCTGCTTTACCTCCTTTTTCAGACCAAACGCTCTCGGAATCGTAAACTTCTCAATAATCGGCACCAGAAGGTTTCCTAAGATAATCGCAAAAGAAACACCCTCGGCATTCGCACCAAAGACACGGAATAATCCGGTCAGTATTCCCAACAGGATTCCAAATACAATCTTGCCCATAGGGGTAATCGGCGAGGTCACATAATCAGTCGCCATGAAAAATGCACCAAGCATCAGACCACCACCGCAAAGCTGTGCAGTCAGGTAATTTCCATCAAATCCATGTCCGCCAAACAGAAGGATAAAAATGGCAAAAGTAATAATGTAACTTGCAGGAATCCGCAAGTCAATCACGCCAAGCATGATTAAGATAATCGCTCCGATTAAAATGGCAACCACACTCGTCTCACCAATGGTTCCCGCTGTAGTTCCCAAAAACATCTTCATGGTGTCAACTGCCTCACCATTTCTCATCAATGCCAGAGGCGTTGCCCCGGTAACACCATCATACGTAAAACTTGTCATTGTTCCTGCAAATGAAACCAACAGGAAACATCTTGCGCCCAGTGCAGGATTCATAAAATTCTGACCCAGACCGCCAAACAGCATTTTAACAATTATAATGGCAAACACACTGCCCAATACCGCCTGCCATATTGGCAATGTATGGGGGAGATTCAGCGCAAGCAACAGACCGGTTACCGCTGCACTGAAATCGTTGATGGTACTCTTTTTATGTATCAATTTCTCATAAATCCATTCAGACGCCACACAGACTGCGACACATACCAGAATCAGCAAAAGCGCGCGTATTCCGAAATTGATAACGCCGAAAATACTTGCCGGCATCAGCGCGATAAGCACATAAAGCATAATTCTGGAGGATGTATCTTTATCACGGATATGTGATGATGATGATACGTTATATAAATCACTCACAATAAGACACCTCTTTCTTTCTCTCTATTCCCACAGGCAGCAAAGCTTTCCTGCCCCGGGTATCTGAATTCTTCTATTTCTTTCTTCTCTCTGCAAGAATCTGCTTTTTCATTGTTCGAATCGACTGTGCAAGAGGTATTTTTGCCGGACAGACATAACTGCAGCTGCCACACTCAATACATTCCATGCCGTTCCACTTCTCAAATCCTTCCATATCCCCATGATTTGCCATTTTCCTGAGTCTTGATGGAACAATCAGCTCCGGACACGCAGACACGCAGCGCCCACAGTTAATACATGCTGTTGTCTCACTCGCCGCCACATCATCTCTGGAAAGACAAAGCAGGGAAGATGACGTCTTTGTCGTCGGAATATCCAGTCCAAACATGGAAAATCCCATCATCGGACCACCGGAAATAATCTTCTCCGGCTGAACCTTAAAACCACCCGCCTCTTCCAAAATCTCAGCATAGCTCATTCCAAGACAGATATTAAAGTTCCCGGGCTCTGCAACCGCATCACCCGTAACTGTAAAGATACGGTTCATGACCGGCTTGCCAAGTTTCACTGCATTGTATATGGATATCAACGTCTCCACATTATCTACGATACAGCCTGCATCCGCCGGAAGCATTTTGGAATTAATTTCACGTTTCGTGGTTGCATAAATCAACTGACGCTCACCGCCCTGCGGATATTTGGTCTTCAATGCACAGACCTCCATACGCGGCTCATCTTTCACCAATTCCTGTAATTTCTGAATACAATCCGGTTTATTGTCCTCAATGCCAAACAATCCCTTTGCATTGTCAAATAACTGAAGGACAATACGCATTCCTTCTATCAGTTCCGTCGGATTCTCCAACATCCGCCGGTAATCTGCTGTCAGATACGGTTCACACTCCGCACAGTTGGCGATAATGTATTCTATCTTCTCCGGTTCCTTCGGTGATAATTTGACATGAGTAGGAAATCCTGCACCTCCCATACCCACAACGCCTGCCTCTTTCACCTTGGCAATAATGTCTTCCTTAGAAAGAGACTTCACATCCTCAACCGGTGAAAATTCCACTTCTTTCATTTCTTTGTCATTTTCAATGATAATGGAATTGACCATGTCTCCAACTGCGCCTCTGCGCGGCTGAATTGCCTTGACCGTGCCGGATACGGATGAATAAACCGGCGCAGATACGAAACCACCTGCCTCTGCGATTTTCTGCCCTCTCAGCACAGTGTCGCCTACCGCCACAATTGGACTTGCCGGCGCACCGATGTGCTGAGAAACAGGAAATACCAGTTCATCCTTGGGTAAAATTTCACGTATCGGCTTGTCTTTGGAAAATTCTTTTCCATCGTGCGGATGAACGCCGCCCTTAAATGTCATGAAACCCATTTCTCGTGCCCCACTTTCTTTTTATTTTTTATGATCCGGATTGACAAAAGCGCGCTCTTGTCCCCCGGTTCCCTATAAAGTAAAGTATACCATATTCTATTTCTATTGGTACATTTTTTTTGCTTTTTTCGACAAATTTTTTATTACAGTTGTCTTTCAGCATATCGCAGGATTCACGCCCCCTGTTTCTGCGCCTCATATGCCTCGCGGCAGGCTTTTGCAAGCTGGTCGGCACAGGACGTCCGTTTCACCCCACACTGGACGCCGGACAGTTTTTCTTCAATCTGCTGAACGGTCAGACCATCCACCAGAAGCGGAATCGCCTTCAGGTTACCATTGCATCCGCCGGTAAAAGAGACGTTTGTAACGACGTCTCCATCAATGTTTAATTTAATTTGACTGGAACAGGTTCCCTTTGTCTTATAAGTATATTCCATAGTTGCTCTCCTTTTCACACATTTATTATTTTTCAGTTTATATTTTCTGCTTTTTAGGATACCACATCTTTCAGTTCGGGTAAAGTTCTACTTCATTCGGTGGCCTTGTCTTCTTTATAATTTGTGATATCTGAGACGCTCCACTGCCGCCTGCGTGTGTTTCACATAAAGTTCCTGAATCTTCGGATTCTGCCCCAGACCTTCCAGAAAACATTCCACCTCATAACCTTCCTTCTCCAAAATCATTTTCCAGGAATTTTCCGCATTTCCGGCCATCTCATTGTTAGCATGATACCCGGCAACTACCATCAATGGTTGCAAAATAACCTTTTTACAGGCGCTATTTTGTTTTAAAGATGCAATTACCTGATTCAATGTCGGATCCGCTTTCATTGTAGCAATATAATAATTTGGGAAACCCGCAACGCGCAGCGTTTCCTGCAACTTCTTATAGACAATATTCGCATGTGTCCTTGTGCCATGCCCCATAAAACAGACAACGGTTTTCCCATCCCTGTATGACGCAGTTTTATCGGTAATCGCCTTTACAACCGCCTCAAAATCCTCATCATCGGTAAGCAGCGGCTCTCCCAATACCACCCGATGAAATTTGTCTTTATAATCGCTCAATATATTTGCCAAATTCCTGTTCTCATAACCATCCGTCAAATATGTGGGCTGGACGACAAGATTCGTAATACCATCTTCCAGCGCATGAATAAGCGCTTCCTCAACGTTCTCGGTTTTCAATCCGTTACGCACTTTCAGCGTTTTAATAATTATCCGGCTGGTAAAGGCCCTGCGCACCTCATAATCAGGAAACTTCTTGGCTATGGAATTCTCAATGGCTCCAATTGCCACATCAGGACCATTCTGGTAATCAGTCCCAAAACTAACGACCAGAATCGCCGTCTTTCCTGCCTTACCTGTTTTCATTCTGCCTCCTTTCCGCATCATTCAATTATATTTTATATAATCTTTCCAAAGCCATTTTTCCTTGACAATCTACCGATTACATTTTAGAATAATACTAATATCGGCATATTGCCGACAAATGACGCTAAAACGTTTAGTTTAAGCGCACAACAAGGAGGAAAACAAATGGCTTGTTTTATAGTTCCTGCAACGGAAGCAGTGATTACTACCGTTGCCGCAAAAGTATTACAGAAGAAAGAATCCCAACCCGAGAAAGTGCAGGTTAGTTTTGACGGTGTTACTACCACAGAGGCAGTCAAAATTCCTTTCTCCAGAAAATTAAAATGGTTGAACAATTTACTCTGGGGAGGTAGTGCCCTGCTTGCCTTTGAGCATGTATGGCATGGCGAGGTTACTCCATGGTTTCCATTCTTAACAGCAACCGGCAATCCGGCAGACGCAGCAGAAATGTTACAGGAAATGGCTACTGCCGGTATTGGAATGACGGTTCTTGTGACCGCCGTATGGGGCGGTATGCTTGCTGTCTCTCATATAATGGAAAAACATGCTGTCAAATCAGCCGCTACTCTGCCTCCGGCTAAATAGGAGGGCGTCTATGACATTACTTACGACAATTTTTGCCGCCATCATCTGTACGATTTTCTGGTACATAAACGCTCCCGAAAGCCAGATGAATATCGGCATCCTGTGCCTGATGTACTGGGGCGCATCCCTGATGTGGTTTGTCGATGCAGTATTTGAGTACGTTGAAATCGGTAGTGCGTATTTTACACCGGCTCCAATTGATATGCTGAACGACTTCTATCTCGGCTTATCCGTTGTTGCACTTGGACTGATTATCTGGCTTGTGGTTCTTCTCATCAAAGACCCAAAAGGCGTTGTCAAAGCAGTCCTGTTCCAGAAAAAAAACTGACAAAAAAGAGGACGTATCCAACCGTCCTCTTTTTTAAATTGTTTAATTGAGGAAATGACCGAGCACCTCAATTAAAACATCCATATCAATCGGTTTCGCAATATGTGCATCCATACCATGTTTGATTGCGGCTTCCTTGTCTTCCTCCAGAGCATTTGCAGTCATCGCAATGATTGGCATTTTCTTTATATCTTTCCTCGACATATTTCGAATGGTCCTCGTCGCCTCATAGCCATCCATAATCGGCATCTGAATATCCATCAGAATAGCATCATAATAATTCTCATCCGAATCTTCCACCATCCGTACTGCATCCGTTCCATCCGGTGCACACTCGACAACAAATCCGGCTTCCGTTAATATCATATCTGCAATTTCACGGTTCATTTCAATATCTTCCACAAGAAGAAGGCGCTTTCCGCCAAAATCAGCTAACGTCCAGGCGGCAACCGTTTCCTTATTATCCAAAAGGTTGTTTGCCGAAAGCAGGGCGGACTTCAAATCAGACATAAAGAGTGGTTTTGCACAGAACCCGGTAACGCCTGCTTCCTTTGCCTCGTCCTCAATATCCGTCCAGTCATATGCCGTAAGGATAATAATGGGCGCATCCTCACCCACTGCATTTCGGATTCTCCTTGCAGTCTCTATACCGCTCATCTCTGGCATCTGCCAATCAATAATATAGGTATGGTAAGCGTCCCCCTCCTCACTGGCAATCTTTGCACGGTAGACTGCCTCTCGTCCGGACGTCGTCCACTCAGAACGCAGACCTATCTGCTGAAGCATCTTACTTACGCTGTTGCAGGTATTAAAATCATCATCCACAACCATCGTGCGCAACCCTTCCAGTTCCTTAATCTGCGCCGCATTTTTTTCGTTATCCTGGAGCTGCAGCGTAAGTTCTACCTTAAACGAACTTCCCTTACCCTGCTCGCTCTCAACCGTAATCTTACCATTCATCATCTCAACGATGTTTTTGGTAATTGCCATACCAAGACCCGTACCCTCAATACCTGTCTTCGTCGTTGTCGTCTCCCTCTCAAATGGCTCAAATATATGTTTCACAAATTCCGGAGACATACCAATGCCGTTATCTTTGACAATAAAAATGTAATCGCCATAACCATGACGGAAGGTGGTTTTTTGCATAATCCGAAACGTCACTGTCCCGCCTGCCGGTGTGTATTTTACCGCATTACTCAATAAGTTAATAAATACCTGATTCAGTTTCAGAGCATCTGCAATCACATCTTCATTTGTAACTTCAAATGTGTCAATAAACAATTCCAACTGTTTCGCTTTTACCTGCGGCTGTATAATATTTACCAGATTATGCATCAGTTCAGAAATATTACACTCCTGCTCTTTAATTTGAACTTTTCCACTCTCTATCCGGCTCATATCAAGAATATCGTTGATAAGGCTCAGAAGATGATTGCTGGAAGAAAGAACCTTCTGCAGACAATCCCTGACCTGATCTTTTCTGTCTATATGGCTGACTGCAATCGTTGCAAATCCAATGATGGCATTCATCGGCGTACGGATGTCATGAGACATATTGGAAAGAAACGTAGTTTTCGCCCGGTTGGCATGTTGCGCCTGCATCAACGCATCCTGCAAAGCCTGCGTCTGTCGTCTCTGTTTCTGTACCAGTTCGGTAATCTCTTTTGAAACCACCATAACCATGATATCATCCGTATCATTATCCCTTGTCATGATAAATGACTGGCGAATACAAATCTGTTCTCCCTCTGTACCACTGCTCCAATAATCTACATTAACTTCCGCATCCCCCGCAGCAAAGCATTTCTTCAAATAATCTGTATTCACCTTTGTACTGTATTCATTGATTGATTCATCCAAAACGAATTCTTTCCAACAATCAAAACATTCCGATGCCTTGCATGGTGCTTTCAGTCCTGCTCTTTGCAGGAGAGAAAACTGCTCTCCATCAATTGTACACAGAATATCATCCTCAATCAGATCACGTGTCAGATTAAATTCAAAGGTACAGAAAGCATTCGCTGTAACTGCGATACGGTACTGCCTTTCCTTGCGGTTCGCAGCAGCCATTTCCGCCTGAATGCGCAGCTCATTTTCTTTTAATTCCGTAACCGTCTGACGGATAAACAGAACTTTGGATGCCCTTCCTTCGTCCCTCTCCAGACAAATGATATTGAGATGATCCCACTCTTCGTTTCCATTTCTCAACACATGGTTTTCAAAGAGCAAATCATCCTGTAGCTCCATGGCCTGAATAATCGTTTCCTTTTGGATCACTTGCGCAAACTGCCTGCTTCCCTCTTCATCTATAATAATGGAACATAAATGCTTTCTCAGATCCTCATATCCGCCGCTGACTGCGAGTTCGCTGTTCTCCGGTTTTGTACCTACAAGATACTGATATGTATCACTTGCAAAATCAACCATAATATAGCGCGTAAACAGGGTATTTACACCATGTATGATATAGGCCATCTCACGGTTTTCTTTTTGCAGCTCCTTCTTCTCCCGCTGCGCCCGCAGAATCAACGAAATAATATAGAGACCGAAAAGTCCCATCATCATCAATTCCAGACGGATTCCCACCCAGTTCTCATCCCTTATCATACGTTGGGTAACACTCTTGGGAAAGGTCTGTACAAGAACAAACTCCTTACTGGAAAGATAACGGACACAGAGATTATCAGTAGCGCTGCCCGAACTGCAGATAAAGGCTCCCTCCCCGCCATTTTCAAAGACTCCTCTTGTCTTCTCAGCAGTATTGGGGTCAATCATATTCATCTCTACCAGCAAATCAATTAAATCTCCTTTGTGCGCCTTACTATCCGAACATGCAATCACTCTGCCATCCGGCATACTCAAATGTGTCGAAGCCGCCTCGCCAAAATAAGTCGTACGAAGCATATCTTTCAGATATTCTTCTGCGAGATATCCCCCTCGTATTACACCGATAATCTGCCCGTCATAGTGAACTGGTGCATAAAAGCACAAAATCGTCTCATTATAAAATTCAGAATCAAATACGACAGTTGTACCGACTTTTCCCTCCATGCCGTCCTCATAATAATCATGCCCTGCCGCATTTGACGTCTGTCCATCCGAAGAATAATTGGTACCCTCGGAGTCCGTATACAGCACCACATCAAAAATGGAACTCTCTTCCAGATTTTTCAGCATCTGTGTTGTAACCTCGGGTTTTGTCAGGCTACCTCCAAGAAAATAAGAATACATATTAATGGAATCCAAAGCATTTTCCAAATTCTCATCAATGCGACCTGCCATTTGTCTCGCTGAGTCTGTGGCATAGCTTTTATTCCTTTCTTCCATGCGTCTTGTGTTCTGCGTAGCATACCACTGAAAAATAATTATAATCGCAACCAGCATAATAATAACATATGCAATTTCCTGTATGGTTTTTCTTTTTCCTCTCATCTGGATGGACTTCCCTTCTAATCCCATTCTTTGTACAAAGGGATTATCTTAAAATAAATATTTAATTAACAATATACTATAAAATGAATTTTCTCAACAGCGACATTACTTCTTCGATATTTATGGGTTTTGCTGTGTGTACATTCATTCCGCTGTCCAGACAACGCTTGATATCCTCGGAAAAAGCATCTGCCGTCATAGCGATTATCGGAATCTCCTGCGCGTCTGTACGCTCCATACTGCGAATCGTTTCCGTAGCCTCATATCCATTCATGATAGGCATTCGCACATCCATAAATATCAACTCATAATATCCTGTTTCCGACTTCTCGAACATATCGCAACATATCTTTCCGTTCTCTGCCCACTCCAATTCCAACCCTATATCAGACAAAAGCTCTTTTAAAATTTCCCAGTTAATTTCATTATCCTCAGCAACCAATACTCGATGCCCTGAGAAATCAACCTCGCTTTGGATGTCTTCCTCTGTCTCTTCAAACTCCATAAATTTCTTCAAACCATGGTACAACGTCGATTTAAACAGCGGCTTTGACAGGAATCCATCGATCCCCGCCTCTCTCGCCTCCTTCTCAAAGTCGCTCCAGTCATAAGAAGATATCAGGATTAGCGACACTTGCGCATCAGAGATTTTCCGAATCTGCTTGGCAACCTGAAGACCATCCATATCCGGTAACTTCCAGTCTAATAACACAATCTGATAATCATCCTCCTGCTGGTGGTGTTTTCTCACCATCTCTACCGCTTTCTCTCCACTCAGTGTCCAATCTGCCTGTATACCGATAGTTTCCAATACTTCCACCACTGTACGGCACAGCATTTCATCATCGTCTATCACCAGCATTTTCCATGGCGGAAGAATCATATCAACGTCCTGCGTATCTGCTTTTTCAAGATCCACAATCAAATGGAACTCTGTACCAACCTGCGGTTTACTCTCTACCTCAATGACTCCATCCATGGCATCTACAATGTATTTCGTGATTGCCATACCAAGCCCGGCGCCTTCTGTTTTCTGCACCCGCTTGCTGTCTGCCCGCGAATAGGAATCAAAAATATGTTCCTGAAACTCCTGTGTCATGCCCATTCCATTATCCTTAACAAAGATATGGGTACGAATGAAATCGCTGCCTTTAGGTGACGGTTCCTCTTCCTGATACATAGACAACTGAACCGTTCCGCCATCCTGTGTATACTTCACAGAATTGGACAACAGATTCAACAATACCTGATTCAGACGCACACTGTCACAATACACATCCTCATACAAAATAGCTCCAATATGTATATTAAAACTCTGTTCCTTCGCTTTAATCTGCGGCTGTACAATGCTGGCAACTCCCTCAATCACCTCACGCAGCGAAATTTTCTCCGAAGTCAGCGTCATCTTACCGCTTTCAATTTTTGACATATCCAGCACGTCATTGATAAGCCCCAGCAAGTGTTTGCCGGACAACGTAATTTTCTTAAGACAATTTTTTACCTGTTCGGCATCATCAATATGTGCCGTTGCAATCGCTGTCATTCCTACAATTGCATTCATTGGCGTCCGGATATCATGACTCATATTCGACAAAAACTCGCTCTTCGCCTTATTTGCCTTCAATGCCTCCTGACGCGCTTCATCCAAATCTCTCAACTGTTGGCGGCTCATTTTGAAATATTGATAGAAAATCAATATTAACGCCAGCAATATCACTGTAAATATTGACACCGTAGCCATTGTCCGTTTTTCAGCAAGACTTTCCATCTCTATATTCAAATTGCCAAACGGCAGAACTGTCACCAGATGCCACTCTGAATATGGAAGAGAGTTACAATACATCTGCTGACGTCCTCCACCCAGATTCAGTACGGTGGAATATGCTCTATTTTCGAACATGCTTTTCGTCAGCTCTTTTATAAAGTTATCAATCTCTTTTGTATCATTTTCATCATACCGCTCATAGAGACTGGTAAAATAATCCGGATATTTTTTGCTCAAATCACTTGCAATAAACGTGCCGTCTTTACGGATAATCATGGAATACATCAGTTTATTTTCGCCTTCGGTGCCTAACATGGTGCTGATATAATCCAGCGGAAGTGCAGAAAGCATCGCCATACTCGTCTTTCCATTGCGCATAGGATATTGTGCACTGACGCCAATAATCACAATCTGATTTCCCTCTCCATCACTTCCCACTGCAACCTTACTATCTCCTTGACGCAAGGAATTAAAGAAAGGTTCCGGGTCCGCAAGACGAATCCGATTTCCATAAAGCATCTCTATATTTTCATCCTCCGACGTGAGAGCCAGACAATTAAATTCGCGAACTTCCGTTCTGTATATCAGTTCTTCATGTATATCTTCAATCTGATCCATTTCCGAAGACACAACTTTCACTACGGTTTGCGCCTGTTGTATTTTCAGTTCCATCAATGTCTCAAAATGAGAAGTAATCTGCTCATCTATTCCCTTCATATACAGGTCGCCCACGTGATCTATCGAATCATCGCTTACTCTGTCCAGATATATTCCCAGACATAAAAACGCTGCGATACTAATTAATATAAGCAACGTAAAACTGCCAATCAGGAAACGTGTCACCCGGCTGTCCTTCTTATCATTGATGTCCATATGTTTAAAACCACCTCTCTATAATAATACGGATAGCTCTATCCGGTCTCAGCCAGTCTTCCTATCCTTTGTAATCCTATGTTTCTTCTATAACTATTTCCATACATAATTAATACATGATTTTACTCTAAAAAACAAGTCCTTTTCCTTAATAGAATTTAAATAACACAAAAAATTCTTTTTATACGGAAACCATACGATAAATTTCAGATACAAAATCCCCTGCAATCCGCATATCCCCGCGATGTCCCCCTTCACTGAACGCCTGTTTCAGTTTTACGCCTCCATACATCAAAGCATCGCCGTATGCCAGACATTCCTCCGTCTCCCCATTCTCTTTTGCAGATTGGAAACCAGACGTAAGACGGTATTTCAATGCAGGCTCAAGTCCTCTTGCCCGATAATACTCATACTGTGTATTAGGTGCAACCAGTTTCTGCAGCAACAAACCAAACGCCTGTTTCCGGTCTTTGGAAACGCAGGTCCATTCCGTAATATTTCCTCTGGACAACATCAGGCAGCTGCCATCAGAAGTCTGCCCTGTAAATGTCCTTCCACGATAAAAATCTCCTGTCTGCAATAATTGACGCCATTCCTTATAAAATGCAATCTGTCCTTTCACATCTTCTAACTCTTTCTCCGTCATCTCGCAGAAATTGCACTCATAACCGCACACGCCAAAACATGCCACATGAAAACGCGTCTTCAGCGGCGTCATACGCCTCGTCTGGTGATTCGGACATGCCGAAACATGCGCGCCTACAACCGACATGGGATACCCATAACTGTATCCTGTCTGTATTTCTGCGCGGCACAGCGCATCGGTGTCATCGCTCGCCCAGATTTGCGGAAAATAACATAATATTCCAAGGTCAAAACGATTTCCCCCGGCACAACATCCCTCGAACAGAATTTTCGGGAAACGCTCAGACAAAATTTTCATACAACGATACAGTCCCAACACATAGCGATGTGCGACTTCCCCCTGCTGGCCGGGCTGTAAGCCGCTGGAATAATAGTCGGTGAACGTCCGGTTCATATCCCATTTTACATAGGAAATCTCTCCGCATGAGAACACCCGGCTCATCTTCTCGATAATATATTCCTGTACCTCCTGCCTTGTCAAATCCAGAATCCGTTGCGTGCGTCCTTCCGAGTGCGGTTTCCCCGGAATCTGAAGAACCCATTCGGGATGCTTTTCATACAGATTGCTCTTTACATTTACCATCTCCGGCTCCACCCAGATTCCAAAATCAAGCCCCATCTCTTTTATTTTCCTGCTGAGTCCCTCCACGCCATGCGGCAATTTATTCGTGTCCACCTGCCAGTCTCCCAGAGACTGCGTATCATCCACCCGGTTCCCAAACCATCCGTCATCCATAACGAAAAGTTCAATCCCCGCCGCTTTTCCTGCCCTTGCAAGACTCAAAAGTTTTTCTTCATCAATATCAAAATATGCAGCTTCCCAGCTATTGAGCAAAACAGGACGCGTCTTATGTTTCCACTCTCCGCGCACAATATGCTCCCGCACAAAATGATGCATACACTGGCTCATGCCGTTAAATCCCTTATGAGAATATGCCATTACCGCCTCCGGCGCCTCAAAGTCCTCCCCCGGAGCCAGCTGATAACAGAAAGACTGCGGATTTACGCCTGTGACAAATCTGGTCTTCCCATGGCCGCTGACTTCCACCGCCTCATAGTGATTGCCGCTGTATATGAGGTTACAGCCATAACAATCCCCAGAATCCTCACTTGTCGTCTCTTTACTCAACATCACGAATGGATTGGCACGGTTGGAAGACGTTCCCGTATAAGATGCACTGACGTGTTTGCCCGCCGACATCCTCACATCTGTCCGTTTCATCTCCCTTGCCCATGCACCGTGAAATGTTGTAAATACATATTCAGGCGTATCAAAATCAAGCTGCGCGCTCAACAACCGATGTAATTGTACGGTTTCGCCGCTCTCATTGACAAGCCGCGTACTCCTCGTAATCACATTACAGTCTTCATAAACATAATAATGAAGCTCAAGCAATAGATCATACTGACGGTCTTTTAAGGTCACTTTTAAATGCTGCACCTGATCTGTCTCATCATAAGAACCCGGCAGCGTCTTAAACTCCGCTTTGCCCCGCGTAATTATTGCATCCTCAAACCGGAAATCTGACGTAATACTCCCATCACCATGAACTACCTCTATCAATGGTTCCCGAATATCCCCCCTTCCATAGGAAGACATTTCCAGACAGACATCTTCCAGAGAAAAGGAGTTATGCTTTTCATCATATACATTCGTATTTGACGGTGCAAATACATGTTTTTCTGTCAATAACTCTGCATCTTCGGCCTCTGTAACCGTTATCCTCCTGCCATAATAAAGATGCTCCAAATGTCCGCTCTCCATCACCCGAAAAGCATAGGTGCTGTGATTGGTATGTAGTACAAAAAACGGGTAAAAATTTTGTATCATGACGACTCCTTCCTGTCCGAACCTGATAAATCCTGTATACATACTGCCGCATGGCAGTCATCAAAATCTTTCTCAACAAAACGATAGGACTTTTTATCGAAATTCTGTTGAATTGTTACGCATAAATCATCTTCAGAAAACTGAAACTCAAAAGAATTCAGGGGTAAACGCATTCCCATTCCCGTAACTTTGAGAAAACTTTCTTTCAGCGTCCAGAGCCTGACAAAAGCATAATTCTGCTCTTGTCCATCCAGAGCGGCAATATATGCATATTCATCAGGACAGAAAAAACGTCTGGCCAGTTTGAGATCAGCCATCCGGAATTTCTCTATATCACAGCCTGCCTCCACGTCTGCGAAGACTGCCATCGCCATATTCCCGGAATGCGCCAGATTATAGTGAATTTCCGGGTAATCCGGCAGATATGGCTTGCCATTCTCTCCCTGACAAATCCTTACCTGCGCCTCACGCAGGCCATACTCCTGTAGTCCTCGATCCATAAGGATTCCGGCAGCCATGGATCGTCGTTTATCCGCATCAAAATGCTGCCTGTCTATTTTATCCTGACGATACGATGAAAGACTGTTATAGCATGTTTGATAATATGCCTCATCCAAAAGTTCTTCCGTATTCATAAAGTATAGTTTCAGTCCATTGTCCTCCATGCTGCTCCTTTTGTATCGTCTGAACTTATTTTAAGTTAAGCATCCGCTACCGAGGCATCCTTATCCAGCTTTTCCTCAAATACATCCTCCGGTACAGGTTTGGCATAACGGTATCCCTGAGCCACATAAGCCCCGATTTCCTGCATCAGTTCCACATCGTTGTCTGTCTCAACACCCTCACATACAATCTGTGCCTCCAGCTCCTCGGCAAGGTTCACAATTCCCTTCATGATTTTCACCTGACGATTTCTGTCCTGCCTGTTCAACAGGAATGAGCGGTCAAGCTTGATGACCGACGCCGGAATCTGTTCAAAGATGCCGAGAGAAGAATATCCGGAGCCAAAATCATCAATCGAAAGGCGTACGCCTTTACTGCGCAGCGTATCTATGGTTTCTTTCACTATCTGCTGCTGCAATTCTTCTACCACAATCGTCTCTGTCATTTCCATCTCAATTAAGTCCTTGGGAATCTGATAGCGCCCGAGAACTTCCTCAAACCGTTCCGGAAAATCCGACCGGATAAAATGCATTCTGGAAAAATTACAGGAAATCGTAACGACCGGTTTCCCCTCCTGAATCCTTCTTCTGAGCATCCGGCAAACACATTCCAATACAAAGAAATCAATATCCGTCACCCGTCCGGTCTGCTCATAATACGGTATGAAAAATCCCGGAGCTCTTACCATGCCATCCGCCGTGGGATCCAAAAACCGCACAAGCGCTTCCGCACCGACTATTTTCTCACTGCGGATATCCACCTTTGCCTGATAATATGCAACAAAATTCTCTTCTATGTCAACAGACTCAAGCAGTTTTTCCCGCTCATGCCTCTGTTTCAATGATTGCTCAAGCATCTCATCGTAAACCATCACATCGCCCAGACGGCTCTCCTTCATATATTCCATCGCCTGGGTCGCATAGTTGACCGCCACACGCATATCACTGCTGTCCGATGGAAGCAGATAGACGCCCATCTGAATCGACATATGGTTCTCCGTCTCTTCGTAGATATCCTGCTCCGTCTCCTGCCGGACCTGTTTTAACCGCTCCATAAACGCATCCTCTGTCTGATAACGCAAAAGCAGTACGAAACGATCCCCCTGATTTCTGGCACAGATTTCATGCTCTTTACTGATACTTTGTTTCAGATTCTTTGCCACTAATTCCAAAAGCCGCTGACCTGCATTCCATCCATAAATAATATTATAGCGGCGAAATTGTGAGATATTCAGGCAAATAACCGCATACTGCTGTCCCCTGCGCTCCGGCAAAAGCTTTGCTTCCCCCTGATAAATCAGATAATTCAGGTTCCAGATATCCATTCCCGTATCTTTGTACATCAGTTGCTGAATTTTCCTGCCGCCCTTTATCATCTTGTATGCCACCAGAATAACAACCACGATAACCGCCAGCAGCAATATCATAATCTCAATGCTGTGGGCGCGCAGAAAACGCTCAAAATTCATCTGGGAATGGACATTACTCTTCAACATGTATTCACTGACTGCCCGGGCGTCGATTACATCAACCATCTTACTTAAGATTCCTGCCAGCAATTTACTGTCATCTTTGACCGCAATAGAGATATTGTGTTCCCTGCTCAACACACTTTTAATCTTCATTCCGCTGTAAGACAGCTCTGTACCCATCAAATACTCGGACAGATAACCATCGCACAACACTGCGTCTGCCGTTCCCTTTCCTACGGCGTCCAAACATTCTTGCTGGGTATCCCGAAACTCAAGGTTTACCTCTTCCAGATTAAATACAGCCGCCGCTTCCGATTCCAGATATGGCACGGTGGTAAGGACGTCCACCTCATTGAGCGTCTTGTCCTCTTTCATGGCGACAACCAGCGGAATCTCTGCATACTCCTTGATCATATGGAACCCATACCCTTCCAGTTCCTCCTTGGTATCGGTACAGTAAGAGAGGATATCAACCGTTCCCTCTTCAAGCGCGTCCCTTGCCTGCTGCGGCGTGTCAAATTTCTTATATGCAAGCTCCAACCCTGCATACCCCAGTTCCCTGTCTAAAAGTTCCCGGGATAGTCCCTGGCATTCGCCGTTTTTCTCATAACAGAAGGGATAATAACCGTCAAGATAAGCGATTGTAACTTTTCCCTTCTCTGCAATATATTCCTTCTCCTCAGTGGTAAATACTACCGTCTTGTCCAGCCTGCTCTGGTAAAACCGGTTCATCAGCTCTGTTTCCAGCTCCGGGCGGCTGATTTTCAAATCTGCAATCGCCTGGTTTAACTCCCGCAATACATCTTCATTTCCCTGATATGTAATATAATAAAACGGCATTGGTGCAAACCGTCCCAACAGTCGATGCCCCTCCCGGACTTCTGTAAATGAATGGATATACGCGTCAATCTCTCCGTCATCCAATGCCTGTATAAGATCCGCCGTGGATTCATATGACTTTAACTTTGGATCTGTCAACCCATTGTCTTTCATGTATTGCAGGAATTCCTGCTTGCGCACATAAGTCTTCACCATGCCAAACGTAATCTCTTTCATGGCCTCGAAATCCTCATATGCCAACGTGCTGTCCGCTTTGGCAGCGATTGCCCCGAATGTATACCCGCTTGGAAGCGAGGCATATTGATAAACCTGTGCCCGTTCCTCGGAAAACTGAGCGGAGCCCACCAAATCCACCTGCTTATCCGCCAGCAGTTTTAGCGCTTCATCCCAGCTTGTACACTCCACGTATTCCACTTTCCAGTCCGCATATCCGCATAATTCATTCAGATAGCGTACATCCATGCCATCATATTGCTCTCCCTCCCTGATATGGTAACCGTCCATTGGGAAAAATGCGACCTTTACGTTCCTCTTGTCCGCCGCCTGAATTCCCTTCGGCAAAAACAGGCCGGCAATCCCCGCCAGCATTACTGTCAGCATCAAAAATGCAATTCCTCTTCTTAATCTGATCTTAAATTGCTGTTTGATAATAACACCCCCACCCTTATCTTAATTACAGAATAAAATAATAGCAGTATCAAGTTTCACCTGTCATCCCCTGGTTTTCCTTAATACTACTATTATATACAATTCACACAATTTCATCAATAGTTTTCACAACGTAACCCATAATTATCTGACGATAGCTTAGTTTTTCCCGACTACACCTGAGAAAATTCATCCTTGCCGACAAAACATAACGGGCATTCGAAATCTTCCGGCAAATCTTCCCATTTTGTCCCTGGCTCGATTCCTCCATCGGGATATCCCTGTTCTTCATCGTATTCCCATCCACAAACATCACAGATATATTTCATATTCGTTTCCTTTCCATTCCCAAATTCTGCTATGCCTTCCAGAGGCTGTGCAAGTTGCAGTACGCATATACTGCCTCGACTTCATCTCCGTCGCAAAGGGCAAAACGCACCGTAGGTTTCTCCCCCGGATGCAGTATTTTCTGCTGGCTGCCCTGTTTTGTCTGCAAAGAAACCCATTCAATATAATGTTCCGGCATCATGGGATGCTCTGCAGAACCTACGGTAACAGTTACCGTATTGCCTTCCACCGTATACACCGGAATATGCTTTTCTGTTGCGCCATCCGTTGTACCGGGAGTCATCTCTTTCAATTTTTCTCCACAACACACCAATGGTGCGCCGGCATCCTTGATAACCGTAACAATATTGCCGCAATGTTCACAAGCGTAAAATTTCTGTTCCATGTCTCATTCCTCTCTTTCTTAATTAGCAATGTCCTGTAAGTCCTGTTTCCTCTTCCTTCTTACAGTCTGTACTTATCAATCTGTTTTTATGCATTTTATTAAATTCAGAAACCCTTATCCCTGACAAACGCCTGCTAAAACACGCCAGTAATAAAAATTTCAAGCCCTATCGCAATCAAGATTACACCGCCGAATATGGTTGCCTTATTTGAGAATTTTAATCCAAATTTTCTGCCGATAATCACCCCAGCCGCACTAATGGCAAAGGTTACCACAGCAATGATAAGCGCACAGACAATCGCCATGATCAGTCCATATCCCGCAATTGTGAATCCAACCGACAGAGCGTCTATAGAAGTTGCGATCCCCTGCAGGAAAATGTCTGCCATCCCGACTTCCCGCTTTTTCATCTCTTCGTTTTCACTCCGTATGCCTTCCAAAAGCATTTTTCCTCCAATGAAGAGCAACAAAACGAGAGCAACCCACGGAATGCACAGCTCAAATGTCTGAAAATATTGAACAACCGTGTGCACACATATCCAGCCAATCATCGGCATCAACGCCTGAAAAAAGGCAAATACGCCTGCCACTGCACACATCTTTTTCTTCCTCATGCCCGGCTCATTCAGCCCATTTGCAAGCGATACCGAAAATGCATCCATTGCCAGCCCAACACCGAGCAAGGCGCTGTTAAGGAAAAATAATAAGCTCCATTTCATCCTGATTCCTCCTGTGCCATGAAAGAAATAAAATACGGAAATATCATACAATAAAACGCCTGATTTTGCAACGGAACTTATCTCTGCAAATTTTAAACTTTTATGGCAGATCCCTTTCTACCCAGAGATAATTGCTGATTTCTCCGGACGCCCAGTCCATGCAAAAATCATAAACTGCAAGTCCATCCTTTTTAAAAAACAGCGTATTGCAAACGCTCTTGCTGAGATCCGGACGTTCTGCAAACTCCTCTTTCAGGGAATCAACTTCCTCTTTTCCATTGTAAACCTCCACACTGTCCCATTCCAGCTCTTCTCCCAGGGATAAATCATACCTGTCTATCAGCTCTTTCGCACGCGCTTTGATCTCCTCATCCGTCCATGAAATCGCGGAATAATCTTTCTCCTTCTGATACGGCTGGAATTTGCCAAACGATACTATTTTTCCACTGACAGGATCAATCTGGCAGGTATACGACCGGTAACCTTCCTCCGACACGCCATATCCATTCTCCAGCCTTCCCGTCCAGTAAACGATGTTTATGCCTAACTCCGGTTCCATAAAGTCAATGCTCAGATCTTCCAGCGCATCATCAGGATAAAGGCGATGGATTTCTTTTAGCCAGATCAGCCCGGCCTCACTTACGCTGATTTTCACATCGTCCGCAGGTTCTTGCGGCCTCTCGCCGTCTTTTGCATTCTCTTCGTATTCCCGATACATCTTCTCCCAGATATCCTTAAGCTCCTCTTCTGACATGCGTCCTGTTTTTGCCGCATCCTCTGCGCCGTCTTCTGTTTTTACAACCCCTGCGCCGTCTTCGACTGCAACATTTTCTTCCACATCAGATTTTCCGTCATCCTCCGTGAGCATCCCCATCATCGTATCTGATTTTTTGCTCTCTTCCACTTCCAGTTCCTGCTTCGTCGTTCCCGACTTCTCAGCATAAATACTCATGCTTCCGATCAAAATCAGCATAAAAACCAGGCACAGGCCTGACGCCGCACAGATAACCAGTAAATTTTTCTTCTTCATAAGCAACCTTCTTTCCCCGCAGTTTCTGCGAATTGTATTCCGGCTTCCTGCCGTTACAGATATGATACCGCAGACAGGTCATCGTCTTTTTACGTCCTTATTAGGAAGTTGTAAAATAACAGTCGCTTTCGTTCCTTTTCCCGGTGCAGACGTAAACGCCATCGCACCGCCCAGCCTCTTTACAATCAAATCTACAATGGACAACCCAAGCCCGACGCCGCCGTCTTTTCTGGAACGGGCTTTATCTACACGGTAAAATGCTTCCGTAATGCGTTCAAGTTCCGCCTCTTCCATGCCAATGCCATAGTCGATAACTTCAAAAACCTGTTTATCATTTTCACGAAATGAACGGAATACAACCTCATCCCCTTCATTGCTTGCACGAATGGCATTTTCCAAAAGATTTCGGAACAGGCTGATCAACAATGTTTCTTCTGCAAAAACTGTCTCCTCCTCAAATTCCATCCGAATCGTCAGATTTTTTTCCTGCAATTTTTCCGCCAGAATTTTTTGCAGGCGCGCAGCCACAACCTGCAGGCTGACTTTTTCCAGTTTCCGCTCTTCCTTCTCATACAAACGCATGGTAAGCATCGTCTCGCTCATCTTAGCAAGCCGCCCGCTCTCCTCCATAATATACATGAGCCCTTCGCGTCTTTCTTCTTCCGTGGCTTTCGCATATCTTAAATATTGCGCATAACCGTAAATCGAGGTCAACGGCGTCTTTAACTCATGCGCCATATTATCCATCAATTGCTGTTTTTTGTCATTTTCGTCTTTCAGCGTCTCAATTTGAAACTGAATCGTTTCAGACATTTTATTTACATTTTTCGATAATTCAGAAATTTCATCCCTGGTCCAGAACGACTGATTCCTGCTGGCATTTGTCTTTCCATATTCCCCTGCCGCAATTCGTGCCACGCCCTCATTTAGCCTGCCAAGCGGCTTTAACATCCGCCGCATAAAAACATACAAAATCAGGCAGAGCAAAACAGACATCACAAGGCTGACTACCGCAAACACCCGCTTCAACATCCGCCAGACCTCCTCAAAATCCAAAAGGCGTTTCTGATAAAAGATGCGGTACGCCTGATACGGGCTCCCAAGGTTTTGTTCCACATATATTTCCACACGCTTTCCACCACCACTTACTTTGGAACGAAGGACAGGCGTTTCATTTTTTCCTGTTTTTTTCAGAGAAATCATAAGGTTCTGCTTTTTGTAATAAGCCTGATAGTTTTCAACCAAAAGTTCCACAACGTTTTCCCTGTAACGTCTGTTGTGCTCCAGAATGGAAAAATCCCGTTCCAAATTTTGACAGATAAAATAGCAGTCGGTTTCCGCCTTTTTCTTCTCCTGCGCCAGGTTATAAGAAAAAAGAAACCTTGCCGCAAAAAACAATCCGGCGTTTAACATCACCAGAAACAGCAACAGGGTTACGAAATAAATTTTTTGCCAGATGCGCATTGCTTTTACTTCTCCTTTTCAATCTCCAGGCGGTATCCAGTTTTGTAAACCGTTTTAATTTGACGCTCCAGATTTAATTTCTTCCGCAATTTTGTAATATGTACGTCAACGGTACGCGTATCTCCCACATAATCATACCCCCATGCCAGTTCTAAAAGCTTTTCCCTGGACAGTGCGATATTGCGGTTTAAAATCAAAACCTCCAAAAGCTCAAACTCCTGCCTTGCCAGTTCGACTTCAAGACCGTCCACCATAACTTTTCTTGCTTTCAAGTCGATTTCCGTCTTCCCGATACATATTTTGCAGTCTGCTTTCTGCGTTTTCGTCAAAACAAGATGGACGCGCGCAATTAGCTCAAGCATTTCAAACGGTTTTGTCATATAATCCCATGCCCCGGAGCCCAGACCGGTCAGCTTATCAGAAATGTGGTTTTTTGCCGTCAGAAATATCACAGGAATATCCCCGACATACTGCATCAGGGAAAATCCGTCAATATAGGGGAGCATTACATCCAAAATAATCAAATCATAGGATGCGCCGGACTCCAACTTTTGTTTCGCTGCCTTTCCATCATAAAGCTGGTCGCAGACATGACCTGCCAGCATAAGGTTTTGCCTAATCAGGCGGTTAATTGGTTCTTCATCTTCAACAATCAGTATATTTGCCATGTATGCTCCTTTGCTGCAGCCGGCGGCCAGAATCTTTCTTCCGCCAGCCATATCTATTTTTATTATACATCAAATATGTTAGAAAGTTGTAACGAAACATCAAAAATCCAGGCACGGCTTTTTAATAATATCCATATCTCTTCCTGTATTTCAGGAACAGGAACACGGACAGGGCAAACGCCATCAACTCTGCTGCAGGAGTCGCCAGCCAGATGCCTTATGGCTCCATGATTCCTGTTTCCAGCTTGCAAAACGGAGTCTTTGATGATTATTGCAGGCTCTTTATTGAAATTCCTTTCCTCAAAAAAAGACCGGACTGCATACGCAGCCCGGCGGAACCTATCTGAGAGCCTTCCATAAAGGGGATTGGGAACTGATCCCCAAGCGGTATCAGGAAATCCTTGCATACGCCAACCAACATCATTTAACGCCCTATGGATATTCCTACGAAATGGGCATTAATGAAACTGTGATTGACCGGATGGAAGACTATATTGTACAGATTGAGATACCTGTTTGCAAATAATGAAACCTATTGCAAGATATATATTTCATAGCAGAAATACATGTATTATTTACATCCTCCGCCACTTCCACCGCACCCATGGTTATCAGAGCCGCACTGGTGTCCTTCTCCATGGTGATGTCCATGGTGATCGCAGTGAACATCAGGATTAAATGCAAGATTTCCGGCAAGCAGGGCATTTACCGCATCATCCGTATTACCGGATACTCCTCCATAAAGACGAATTCCTGCCTGCGCCAGGGCATTCTGTGCACCTGCGCCAATTCCCCCGCAGATTAATGTATCCACATTCCATGCCAAAAGCATTCCTGCTAAAGCGCCATGGCCGTTTCCATTTGTATCCATAACCTGCGCATCGGTAACCTTTCCCTCTTCAATATCATAAACCTTAAACTGTTCTGTACGCCCAAAATGTTGAAATACGTTTCCATTTTCATAAGTAACTGCAATCTTCATCATTCCTGTTTCCTTTCTTTTATTTTGACTGTGTTATGTTTCTTTCAATCATCCACCGTCAGGAAAACATTATAGACGTTTCAGACATAAAATTCAAGTTACCTGCATGGGAATCATATTTCAGTTTACACGAGAATCACATTTCCAACATTGCAAACCGGCAATATTATCCTGTACCATTACAGATCAAGCTGGGATATAATTTCCTGAATGGTGTCAGCAGAATGTTTTAAAGCCTCTGTTTCACTTTCACTCAATGAAATCGGAACATGGGTTTCTACACCCGACGCCCCTACAATCGCAGGCATACTGAGGGCGATTCCCTCAATTCCATAATTTCCATGTATCATAGCGGATACCGGCAGGATAGACTTCTCATCCCTTACAATGCTCTCACAGATACGCCGGATGGACATGGCGATTCCGTAATAAGTGGCATCCTTTTTCTCAATAATCTCATAGGCGCTGTTTTTGACATCCGCGGCAATCTCGCGCATCGCCTCCGTATGGTTGAAATGTCCGCGCATTTCGCAGAAATCATCCAATGGAATACCTGATACGTTTGTACTGCTCCAGGCGGCAATTTCGCTGTCGCCATGCTCTCCGATAATAAAAGAATGAAGATTGCGGCTGTCCACGCCTAAATGTTCGCTCAGTGCATATTTCAGCCGCGCTGTGTCAAGAACCGTCCCCGAACCAATCACACGCTTTTCGGGAAAACCACCTAATTTTACCGCTACATACGTCAATATATCGACCGGATTCGACACAACCAAAAGAATTCCCTCAAACCCTTGTTCCGTAATTCGTGGAATAATGCTTTTGTATACAGCGACATTTTTATTTACCAGATCCAGCCTCGTTTCATCTGGTTTCTGATTGGCTCCCGCCGTCACAATAATGATCGCTGCATCCGCAATATCCTCATAATTTCCCGCATAGATCTTCATCTGCCCGGCAAAGGGAATCCCATGAGCAATATCCATTGCCTCTCCATCCGCTTTGTCAAAATCAACATCCAAAAGCACCATCTCTGAGAACAGCCTGCTCTGCATCAATGCGAACGCTGTTGAAGAGCCGACAAATCCACAGCCGATAATCGCTACTTTTCTCGGGTTGGTCTGTATTTTCATTTTACCCTCTTTCCTGTCCGTCGCTGTATAATAACAAAATCAGCGGACATCTTATTCTACAACAATTGCAAATCACAATGTTATATTTAAAATGTCCGCTGATACTGATTTTATTCAGATATTTTAACAGGAAAAGCCTGTACTGTCCTAATCCAAAAACTCCTCCTGATGTTTTCGGAAAAACTCATAAAAATACCGCACGTTCGCAAGCTCTGTCCACTTCTTTTCTTCCATTTCCCCGGAATCCAAATCATAAATTTTGGCATGCAGCGTCCCGAGCATAAATGGGGAATGCGTTGCGATAATAAACTGGCATCCCAGAAACCTTGTCATCTTATTCAGCTCCTCCGCTAACGCAACCTGATTTGCAGGGGAAAGGGAAACTTCCGGCTCGTCCAGTAAGTACAGTGCATCCGGCTCAATATAATCTTCTAACAACTGCAAGGTCGTCTCTCCATTTGAGTATTTCTCCTGGGCAAACATCAGATTTTCCAAATCTATTTTCATCTTATAGGAATTTTTCAGATTTTCCCGCTGTTCTTTTGGCATTCCCCTGCGGATATGCTCGTATACATACCCATCCTCCAAAACCTGCTCCTGCTGAATTTTCTTAATCTCATACAGGATGTCCTCACTCTTAATATACCGGCTCCGCCCGGGAATCGTAACCATTTTGCCTTCCTCATCTTCCCCCGGAGAATACTGACATTCATTCACAAACTGCATAAAATAGGGCGTTGTGCCAAACTTATTGCTGGTCGCATATTCCTGCCCCTCCAGTTTCAGCCTATTGGCAATGATATTGAGCATGGTTGACTTGCCGGAGGCATTGTTGCCATACAGAATCGTTATCGGACGAAAAAGCAGCACTCTCTCCGTTTTTTTAGCAAATACATTGTAGGGATAAATATTGGGATTTCGGACTGTTTTATCGGAAAATAAAAAACTGCTCAGATAAATCATGGCTCTCTCCCATATTAATAAATTATTTTGATGGAATCTCCGTCTACATAAATGCCCTTCGACAGCATTAGCGGCAATTTCTGCTCTGCAGAAAATCCCAGCGTCTGCCCATCCCGAAGAACGGCGCCTTCCTGTATCACGTATGCAGAGATATTCCATAACATGTCATAAACCTCCGCAGCAGGCTGGCTGCTGTCGATAATTTCCAGCTCTTCCTTTCCAAAAGAACTCAAGCCATTGGTCCATCCACTGATGCCCTTTTCATCCTGATAAAGCCCGATAAATACCAGGTCACCCAGAGGAAATCCTCCTTCTTTCATGACCATTGCCGACTGAATATAATCCTCGGGCAACCATACGGTACCGCAATCATAGATACCCAGTGCATTGCCCGCTTTCAAACAGGCAGACGCAGTTTTTACAAACAGTTTTCCTGCCTCCAGAGGCGCCGACTCTCCGCCCAATACAGCTACCAGCAGGTGCGCTTCGTGTTTCTCGGCTGCGGCAAGAGATTTTTCCCTCGTCATAAAATTGCTGTTTGCCCAATATTCCGCCTCACCGTCGGGCACTTTGATTTCCATCAAACCGATGGTTACCATCATATCATCTGCCTGAAAAACGATGGCTTTTCCTTCTTCTCTGGAACTCTCCGGCATTTCAGGACATTCAATCCCCCAATCGGCTTTCAGCGTATTGCGGAACGTTTCTTCGTCAAATTCCGGCGTAGACAAAAGAATAAATCCTAAAAAATCTCCGCCCGCAGGCGCGTCGTCCTGACTTCCTTCGTCCAGCCCTTTTGCCTGTTCCATCCAATACTCACGGATTTTTTCTACCATTGCAATGCATTTTTCCTGTGCAGTATCCGGGTTATAATTTTCCATTTCACTGTAAATATGACCGCAATGTCCCAGACCGTCTCCCTCGTAGCCTCCGCAGACCGCTACCTTCCATGATCCGAAAGCTGATTTCTTGAATTTAAAAATATAATAGTGCAGGTCATGCAAATCAAATTCTCCCGCAATCTCAAGTTTCGCAGGCTTTTTCCCAAGCTCCCCGGGATGGGAAAGCCACTCTTCCATGACTGCTGTCGCAGCCTGTTGCTGTTCGTTCATCTGTCTGTCCTCCTGTTATTCTAAAAACCCTCCTATATGTCTGCATATAGGAATCTTCCATAGTTAATGATAATCGAAAGGCCTCAAAAATGTGCATCCCACCTTTAGTTTATATATAACAGTTCGCCATACGCATGTCAAGGGCAGGAGGCATTTTCATACCTTTTTAAGCATTAAAAATTCTCTTATATTTCTTTGTTTTCCGGTTATACTAATTTCAAATTCCATCAACATTCAGGAGGAGACAATGAGAGCAACAGATAAAGATAAGAGTATCCGTCCGGCGCCGGAAGGCGCATGGGAAAGCGGCATCATCAATGAAAGAAAGAAGACATGCAAAAGGCAACATCTTAACGATATTACCACCGACAGCCAGGGAAACGGATACCCGATATTTAAAAATCGCCAGGATAAATAAAAACCCTGGCTACATAACATAATAATACCTATGAACCAACGATTGTTCCTCCATTCGGATGCAGCACCTGTCCTGTCATATAGCTTGCGTCGTCAGAGGCCAGGAAAACATAACATGGGGAAACCTCACATGGCTGTCCTGCCCGGTTCATTGGGACATGTGACGTCTTTTTGCCAAATGTGGCAACCTCCTCTGCTGAAAATGACGCCGGAATTAACGGCGTCCATATTGGTCCGGGTGCAACTCCGTTAACTCGAATGCCTTTTTCTGCTAATGACAGGGAAAGCGATCTTGTCAAAGCGACGATTGCTCCTTTTGTCGCACTGTAATCAATCAGGTCTTTATTTCCCTCATATGCCGTAACGGAAGTGGTATTGATAATACTGCCGCCTTTTTGCATATGGGGAAGTGCATATTGAATTAAATAAAAAAATGAAAAGACATTATTTCTGAATATAAATTCCAGCTGTTCATGCGATATATCAAGAATGTTTCGCTGCACAAACTGCATTGCATGGTTATTCACCAGCACATCCAGTTTTCCAAAACGCTCAATGGTTTTATCAATGCAATATTCGACAAAGCAAGGATCTTTTAAATCTCCACATAAAAGCAGGCATTTCCCACCTAATTGTTCAATTCTTTCAGCGGTTTCCATTGCATCCCTTTTTTCATCATAATACACAATTACGACAGAAGCCCCCTCCTTTACAAAATCATAGGCAACAGCCCTGCCGATACCACTGTCTCCTCCGGTAATCAAAGCCACCTTATTTTTCAGCTTTCCATATTGCCTGCCGCACTCAGAAACCGGAACAGGTTTCATGACATATTCAAACCCTGGCTGCCTGTTCTGATGTTGCGGCGGGAAAGCCATAACATTTTTTTCGTTCCCTTCTATACACTTACATTCTTTATTTTGATACATGGATGAATATTTCCCGAAATAGTTTTCTATCATAATATGCAAAAAAGAAATTAGCGTTAAAGATGACAGGGAAATTATATTGATTGTCAAAATACATATACTGTGTTAAGATTGTTGTATAAGAAACTATTATTAGCTACCGTCAGATGAAAGAAAGCAGGAGATAATATGATGAAAAACTGGAAAATGGGATTTGTAATTGCAACAATTGTTGCCGTTATCACGGCGGTGTCTATGGGAGCGGTATTTTATATTTCAAATCAAAATATTACATCCATGCTCATCAATGATGTAGAAAATAATATGCAGACTTCTCTGGATGCAAAAACCAAACTTATTGATGAGTACATATTGAATGCAGAAAACCAGCTCATATCTTTTTCAAAGGAACAGAATATCAAAGATTTATTACAAAATACAGATGACAAAGCGAAACGTGAAGCATTACAAAAATATAATTCGGAATATTTTTCATCACTCATAGGCTGGGAAGGAATGTATGTGTGTAACTGGGAAACGGAAACACTGACCCATTCCAATACATCTGCGATAGGATTGGTTTTGCGTGAAGGCGATTCGCTTAAACAGCTCCACGAAAACCTGACAGCGACAAAGGACGGCATATTTAATACGGGTATCCTGAAATCCCCGGCATCCGGACAAATCATAATATCTATGTATGTTCCGATTTTTGATGGGGACTCTCCGCTCGGATTTGTTGGAGGTGCGATTCAGACGGACGGTCTTGCACAACAGCTGAATTCCGTTTCCACGCATGGCATAGAGAATACCACGTATTCGCTTATCAATGTGGATCAAAAACAGTATATTTTTGATGATAATCCTGACCTGATCCTGACGGAAATTCAGGATACATCCCTTTTAGATATCATTTCCACGATTGATAGCGGACAAGAAACAGGACAGGTTACATATAACGGGGAAGATGGAAAGAAATACTTTTCTGTCTTTAAATCACTCCCACACAGAGGCTGGGCGCTCGTAATCAGGAATGATAAGGACGAATTATATAAGCCGGTATACAAAAGCCAATTGATCCTTGGTATTATTTGCGGTCTTGCATTCCTTCTGATTACAGTTATGTCAGGGGTGATGATAAATGTTAACTTAAAACCGCTCAAAAAGGTCATCCGAAAGATTGAGAAAATTGAGACGCTTGACTTGAGCGAAGATGATTTGATTAAAGGCTATATCGGGTACGGGAGTGAGGTCGGCAAACTGGCTACGGCGGTTGATTCTCTTACGGTCACATTCCGCAAAATGCTCAGTACATTAAATGAATGTTCCGAATCCCTGGTTGGAAGTTCAGAGACAATGCGAACAGTTTCGAATAATTTAATGGGCAGTGTAGAAGATAATTCTACGACGACGGCGGAATTGTCTGCCAGCATCCTTAACACAAACTCATCCATAGAAACAGTTACCGGTGAAGTTGAGAAAATACATGATATTGTAGAGGACATTTCAGACAGTGTTCAAGATGGAAGTAAAAAGAGTGATACACTGATTCAGACGGCAAACACCATGAGCAAAACAGCATCGGATACGTTGGGAAACAATACGAAAAAGGTGGAGGAGACAAAGAAGAATATTGAGATAGCAATGGCAAATCTTCAATCTCTTGTGAAAATCAACGAGATGGCAACCCAGATTTTGGATATTACAAACCAGACAAACCTGCTTTCACTGAATGCTTCTATTGAAGCTGCAAGGGCAGGCGAGGCAGGAAGAGGATTTGCAGTCGTTGCCGGGGAGATCGGAAGCCTGGCTGAGAATTCGTCCGAGACAGTCAACCAGATTCAAGCGCTCTGTGTAGATGCAAATAAAAGTATCGAAAGCATTAAGATTTGCTTTGAAGATATCATTGCGTTTATGGAAACAGACGTATCTGGTAAATTCCAGGAATTCGCAACCATGGCTGGACAATATGAAACTGTGGTGAACGATATCCGGGAGGTTATTCAAAACATTCATAACAAAACTTCCGTATTTTCGGAGAGTGCAACAAATATCCGGGAACAGATTAATAATGTCAGGATTGCATCGAATGACAATGAACAGGGCGTAGACGACATCATCGTCAAAAACGACCTGACTACCCAAACTGCTGAATCTATCATTAAAATAGCAGATTTGAACCAGTCAAATGTGGAAGCGATTAAGGAAATTCTGGATATGTTCAAGTAGGAAATAATAGACTTTATGGTTTCTGTTTGGTAGTGTAAATTAGTTTGTGTTTTTGGAAATAAATGGCTCCTTTTTGGTAAGAATTAGGATATGGAAATTCTTATCGAAAAGGAGTATTTTTATGCCAGTAGCAAAGGAACAAATGCAACGGGCATTCCCCCAAAAACCTCAAGAGCCAGTATGGGGAATTCCAGATTGATGTACCCAGGGACCGGAAGGGGGAGTTCGATCCAAAGCTGATACCAAAATACCAGCGTGACATCTCCGGGATTGAAGAAAAGGTGATCTCCCTGTATGCAAGGGGGATGAGCACACGGGACATCCATGACCAGCTGGGCGAACTGTATGGGGAACGGCTTACGGGATACCTGTAAAAAGACCGGGATGGCAGCATATGAAAACGCCCGCCATCCCAGCCTTATTCCATCCGCATTTATATTATTGCCAGAAAATCCCAACCTTATTCCGGAGACCGGGTGTGGGCAGAGCCCACGAAAATGGCAATAAGATACAATGCCTGTCTACCATACAAAAAATAGAAAAAATGTATAAGAAATTTTCCCTTTCTTTCACACTACCTCCCACTTTTGTAATCAGCACTTCTACAATAAAGTTACTCTTTACTTTTTGGTAGTTACTTTCTTCGCCTTCGACCACCCTGAATAAAGCTTTTGGGTTTTCCCATTCACCTTCACAGTCTTATAAGTACGAATCCTTACGTAATATTTCTTCTTTGCCTTTAGTTTCGTGACCTTCCTTGAGGTGACTTTTGCCTTGATGTTCTTGATGGTTTTTGTGCCCTTGAACTTGCTGCTCGTGGAATACTGGATCTCGTAGCCGGTAATCTGTCTGCCCTGTTTCTTCCATTTGGCGATAAAGCCCTTCTTTTTCGGCGTAAGCTTGGCAATGCTCGTTCCCTTGGGTTTGACCGTGAATGTTTTCTTTATTGTCCCGCTGTACTTGCCCTTTAGCGTAATCATTACCGTGTGGATTCCAACATTTTTCCCATCCGATGCATAACTTACCGTATAGTCCGTGTTATTTTTCAGCAGGTTTCCCTTGCTGTCCGCAACTGTCACCGCTGGTTTCCTGATCTTTCCATTATAAATGCATTCGGTGACGGACAGCTTTGCCGTCTTGACCGCAGGAATGGAGGCAACGCTTACCACACCGCAAACGCTGCATTTCTGCTCCATCGTCCCATTCCTGCCAATTGCCGCTTTTACAAGCGTCCGGCTGTCCTTATAGGAGTGGTTGCAGACTACCTGATAATCGGCTGACAGTGTGCCTGTATAAATGCCAATTCCAGAAACTGTCACCGTATGGTTTCCGCTGCCCGTAGCACTGTAGCCGCTTGCCAGCTCATAGTCCACCCCTTCCACAAGGGTTTCTCCCTGATACGTTACCTGTGGGGTGACAAACTGCTCCGTCCCATCATATTTCAGATTTGGCACGGTCATGGTCGCGGCGGAAATATCCCTTTTCTGTAATCCCACAATGAAATGCTCCGCCGCATTAAGGCTTTCCACGTCATTGTTATTATAAAGAATATGCAGTATCCCACTCTCATCCGTAGACGCCTGCCAGATATAGAGCAGGTTGTCCGCATCCAGCACGTCCCCCGCATCCCGTTTCTTCACCACATAGAAGTTACAGGTCTCATTTGGGGGCAAATCAAAATAAGTACAGGCTGCGTTTGTATACGCTGGTTCACCGGATTGGCTGCTGTCCGTGCGCTCCTCAGAAAATGTAGTCTTAGAAGATGCCGCTTTGGGCAAACCGTATGCGGAAATGCTGCTCTCTTCCCCTCTCTCGTCTTGTGCATGGGCGACAGCAGAAACACCTGGGAAGTTGACTTTTACCGGGGTAAGGCTGTCCTCAGTGGTTCCGTTGCCAAGCTGTCCATATCTATTATGTCCCCACATATATAAGCTACCATCTTTGGTAATTGTAGATTGAAGATAATGCCATCCTTCTGGTCCTGAATTAATTGTCGTTACATAATCCAATACTTTCAATGGGACAATATCTCCATCCTCCTGCCTACTCCATATATACAAGTTTCCATCTTTTGTAACAGCGCTATTACTGTCACTATCTACAGATACCACGTTGTCCAGCACTTTTCTTAATACACTGCTTTCAAACCCCCGAGCCCCCCATATATACAGGCTTCCATCTTTGGTGATTGCTCCAGAGATACTTGCAAAATCCCCACCAACATCTACAGATACCACATTTTCCAGCACCTTAATTGGCACACTGCTATTTTCCGTTGTCCCGTTTCCTAAATCACCATGACTATTATCCCCCCACATATATAGACTTCCATCTTTGGTGATTGCTCTACAAACTCCCCTATAATTAACATCCACAGATGCCACATTTTCCAACACTTTAATTGGCACACTGCTATTTTCCGTTGTCCCGTTTCCTAAAGCTCCATGACTATTATCCCCCCACATATACAGACTTCCATCTTTAGTGATTGCTCTACAAACCCTCCCATAATTAACATCCACAGATGCCACATTTTCCAGCACTTTAATTGGCACACTGCTATTTTCTGTTGTTCCATTTCCTAACTGTCCATTCCAATTATTTCCCCACATATACAGACTGCCGTCTTTGGTGATTGCTCCAGCAGTAGAATCTTCATAGTAATAACCATCACTTACAAACGACGCTACATGATCCAGTTTTTTGGTTGGAACACTCCCCTCTTCATTGCCGCACCAATACAAGCTATCGTCTTTTGTGAGCACATAATTTCCCCTCAAAGACGCTACATGATCCAGCACCTTAACCGGAACCGTACCCTTCCCATAGTTTCCACCCCATCTATACAGGCTACCATCTTCCGTAATTGCGGTACTGGTATAACCAGGCTCTACAGATATTACATGATCCAGCACCTTAATAGGAACACTGCTGTTATCTGTTGTCCCATTCCCCAATTGTCCATATTCATTTCCTCCCCACAGATACAGTTCTTTATCTTTTGTAATGGCAGCGCTGCAGGATTCCTCTAATTTTATAGACTCTACATGATTCAGCATTTTCTTCAGAATCCAATTGCTTTCTTCATTTCCACTCCCCGATGGTCTATCTGCATTCCAGCCGCACATATACAGGCTCCCATCCTCCTGGATAGCAGCTATGCTCTCCCAAAATGTACCGTCTTTGTCCATACTTTCCCCACAAATGTCTAATGCTGAAACATGCTCCAAAACTTTTACCGGAGTAACATATTTTTCCTCTTTATCGCCTTTATGGTATCCCCATATATACAGGCTACCGTCTTCCATAATCGCGCCAACATGAAATGCGCCAAGGCTTACGGATTTCACCTTCCCGGAACCACCCGGATTTACCGGAGGCACAACAACCTCAGGTTTCTTCTTCAGCCTCACTAAGATTTCCTTATCATTTCCGGGCAGAGCAATCTTCTTTGTTGCCATCTCATATCCATCCGCTGACACTTCCAATGTATACTTACCGGGGGAGAGGTAGCCGCTTGCCCTGCCGTCCTGACCTGTCGTGATATGGTCTGCACTCACAAGATTCCCGACATCCGTCACCGTGCCTCCCGCCTGCGCTTTGCTTACCTCGAACGGTGATTTTACTTTTGCATTCGCAATCTTCTTCCCACTCTCATCCAGCACGACCACGGTTGCCCGGTATCGGTAATGCGGACAGGTGGTAAATGCAAACTCATTGCAGTCAAGGGAATAATAAAAGTCCGCGATTTTATGGGCTACATCCAATAACTGTAGCGTCGGGCTTTTTATCATCAAAATACTTGCCTCCGCCGTAAGGCTGAACTTGGCATAGATTTCCCCCTTTATGCAATTCCTGCACGCATGGATGCTCGTCGTCGTCCCTTTGTCCTGGCTGAGTGCCGCATCCACTTCTGCGCCCACCTTTGCATCCAGGCTCGCCGAGGCAAGATCCTTATTCAGTATAGAAACCCTGGGCACCAGAGATAGGCCAACGTAAATCTTCCCTTCCGCCTTAAACTCCGTCGTAAATTTCGGCGTAGACGTGACGTTTCTCATTCCATTGAGGGTTGCCTGAAATCCGACCGTCCCTTTCAGCGTCCCCTTCAATGATATATTTGCGCTGGCATCCACAATCATGTTCGGCGTCAATTCCGCCTCAATTCCGTAAAACAGAAAACTGACCGTGGCAAGCGGAATTTCTTTCTTAATCTTTCCATCCGCTGAGGCTCTGATCTGCGCCGTATAATCCATCTTCAGTTCCACGTATTTCTCTGAACGGGATATATACAGTTGGGCTGTAAAATTTAGTTTCAGTTCCACACCGCCGGAAATCGTGACGCTGCCTCCTCCGATGGAAAATTTCTTGTTAAACTCATGCTTGAGTGATTTTTCCTTGCTGCCGCCCAGCCTTTGTACACGGCCTTCTATCCCACCTTCTTCCGGGTCGTCCACAAGCCCCACATACGTAACGCCTTCCCCGCAGGAAGAATCGTCTACCCATGCATCATCTGTCCCTGCCTCTCCATCAATCTTCACATATTCAAACACTTCCTCCATGGAGGTGTCCGCCCCGGTAATCGTGGCTGTCGTCCCATCCATGCGGATGCTTGCGACCTTGGCAATCAGTATCTCATCGTTCCCATATTCGTATGCGAAAATATCATCCTTTTTCAGGGAAGAGATGTGCTCGTCTGCATCTTCGATCACATAGGTGTTGTCCCCATCGTCCGCCGTGACAACATGATTTTTGTTTTCACTCTCAGGAATCCTTACCGTTTCTTCGTTATAAACGGCAAAATTATTTTCCGTGTCCCCATCCAGGTTCAGCACCCTGTCCGCGTCAAAATCCCCGGTCGTCTTTGCCAGGAACTCCTGCATTTCCTGCGTATACATGGGGGAATCGTAAGAAATGCACAGGGGCTGCAGATTGTCATCATCCACCAGGTAGCCCCTCACATAGAAATAGCGTGGCATTTCTTCCTGCCCAAAATACACCGCAGCCTGTGTCTCCCCGGCAGACACGCCGATTTTTGCCGAATCGAGCATTTTTATTCCATCATCTTCATAGATTGCCACCACCAGGGTACAATCCCTTGTCGTCTCGAACGAAACGTCCGCCTGCTTGTCCGTCACTTCAATGGAGAAAATGTTGCAGCCCAAGTTTTCCTGCTGCTGTGCCGCCTCCTGTGACAATTCCCCTGCCAGCAGATTTCCAAAAGAATTCGTACCCTTGACGGATAAATCATTCTTAAGCCCGGCATTTTCCTGCCCCTGCACGTTTCCACTAACTTTTTGTACTGCATATGCGTCCATCGGCATGAGAATCCCGGAAAATGCCACTGCTAACGCTAACAAAGCTGCCAATAATCTTTTGTTCATAACCATTCCCCTTCCCTGGATGTTACTTCTGAAATGAGGGGAAAGAGACGTCTCCTCCCCCGGTTTCCAAGCTTTTTCTCTTTCGTTTCAGATTTTATCTTTTTGTCGTTACTTTCTTCGCCTTCGACCACCCGGAATAAAGCTTTGTATTTTTCCCATTAACTTTGGCGGTTTTATATGTGCGGATCCTTACATAATATTTTTTCTTCGCTTTCAGTTTCGTGACCTTCTTCGAGGCAACCTTTGCCTTGATGTTCTTGACGGTTTTTGCGCCCTTGAACTTGCTGCTCGTGGAATACTGGAGCTCGTAGCCTGTCGTCTCCACCGCCTGTTTCTTCCATTTTACAGTAAATCCTTTGGATTTTGCACTTACCTTGGAAAGGCTCGTACCCTTGGGCAGGATACAAAAGGCACTCTTCATGCTCCCTGTGTAATTACCATTGAAAGTAATGGTTACGGAAGCCTCGCCCACATTCTTGTTATTGCCGCATGCCACGCTGTAATTCGCAGCCGGGATGACCTTACCAGCGCTGTCCTTGACAGTGACCGCCACGCTCTGGGCTTTTCCATTATAGGTGACCGTGGATTTGGAAAGTCTGACGACTTGCGGCGCTGAAATTGCCTGTTTTGCAGAGACGTCCCCACAGACGCTGCACTTCGTCTGGATGCTGCCATTTTTGCCCGGCGCTGCCTTCTGCGTCTCTGTCTCGTACATATGCTCCGCCAATGGAAGCTCTTCGGATTCGCTGTGTCCGCAGACGCTGCATGTATAAGTCTTCATCCCCGCTTTTGTGCAGGTTGAAGGCACGATGACTGCCTCCCCGTAAGTATGGGAAATCATCGGAATCTCTTCCACACGTTTGTCACCGCAGACGCTACAGGTATATGTCCTCGCGCCCGGCTGTGAACAGGTCGGGTTTGTGATAACTGCACTGCCGTATTCATGTTCTGTCATTGCAATTTCTTCCGTATAGCTGTCCCCGCAGACGCTGCAAGTAAAAGTCTTAACCCCTTTTTCCTTACAGGTTGCCGCTTTGGTTACCTGTTCTGTATAACTGTGCTGGCTGCTTATAGGAATCTCTTCCGTATAGCTGTCTCCGCATTTTTTGCAGGTAAAAGTCTTAACCCCTTTCTGCTGGCATGTTGCCGGGGTTGTTACCTGCTCGACATACTCGTGCGTACACGCCTCTTCCGAGATTACCTCAAAAGGATTTTCGTTCTGCTGCGCATAAGCCTGGGCAGTGGAACCCTCATGGCCGCGGATAATCGCATTCAAAGATATGACCGTTCCTGCCATCGGTTCCCCTTCCGCATCCGTCTCGCCAATCTCGCACTGGGGATTCAGAATTGTAATCTGCTCCAAGTCAACACAGCAAAATGCGCCCATCTTTATCTTCGCTACATATGCGGGCAAGACAACGCTGGTAAACTGGGCGTCCGCAAACGCATTTCTACCAATCGTAGTCACGCCATCGGGAATGACGTAAGAAAGGATTTCCTTTGCGCCCGGATAATAGAGCAATTCTGTCTTCGCCTTGTTATAGAGGACGCCGTCTACCGATGCGTATACGGTATTTGACGCATCTACGTTGACCGCTGCAAAATCATAGCAGTCCTGAAACGCCTCCTCCCCGATCTCCGTTACGCCGAAGGGAATCGTTATCCCAGTCAAATCAGAATAGGAAAATGCGCTCCGCCCAATCTTTTGCAGGCTGTTCGGCAGGACGACTGCCTGCAAGGCCGTAAGGCAAAAGCTGTCCTCGCCTATCTCCCGCAAGGAAGACGGAAACGTGACTTCTGACAAGGTATGCACCCCATAAAACGCGCCGTCCCCGATTTTCTGAACGCCGGAGGGCACTTCATATTTTGCCCCTTCCCTGCCCTCCGGATAGGCGATAAGCTCCGTCTTTGCCTGATTAAACAACACGCCCTCCACGGAGGCATAATTACCATTCCCTTCCGCCACCGTAATCTGCCTGAGGTTCTCATTTTCCGCAAACGCATTTTTACCAATAAATGTAACACTTGCCGGAATCGTGATGCTGCCAAGCCCTGTTACAACATCGTCCTCTCCCGTGCCAGAGCATCCGGCAAACGCCTCCTCCCCGATCGTGGCAAGATTTTCTGGCAGAGCAATGCTCTCAAGGCTTTGACATGCAAAAAAAGCACTGTCCCCGATTGTGGTCACGCCGGAAGGAAGCGTTACATTTTTAAGCTTGAAACAGAGACTGAACATACTGGACGGAATCTCCGTCACGCCAGAAGGAATATTTACTTCCTCCAGGTTTTCACATCCCGAAAAAGCGCTATCTCCAATCGCCGTCACACTGTCTGGAATCGTAACCTTCGTAACCGTGCTGCCTCCCTCCCCCTGGGATGAGAATGCCCTTGCACCGATTGCCGTTACGGTTTTGCCGTCCAATGTGCCGGGAATGGTTACCTCCGTCTCCGTCCCCTTATATGCCGTGACGGAAACGCCTCCTTCTTCCTGCTCCTCCCATTCCCAGTCTGAGGCATTCACCTGCCCGGTTTTAACCTCTGCTGCAAATGCGCTCACCGGAACTGCTGCGTTCCCTGCCGCAAGGCAGATGGCAAGAAACAATGTCAATACTTTCTTCTTCATAATTTTTATCCTTTCGTTGTTATTTATATAAAAACCGGTCAGTTACATAATCCAAGACCGCCGGACTTTATCATCTATTCCATGGCTGCAACTCATCTCCTTCCCATTCCCGGTTATGTGCTGCGCCCTGTCGTTGCCTTGCAGGCCTCCTCCTCCCTCTTCTGGGAAAAAAGCAAGGCATTCGCTACCGCAATTACATACTGCTTGTTTTCCCGGGTCAATAGCTCGCTCAATAACTTGATATCTTTTGTGTCTTCTTTCATTTTTCTTCCCCCCCTTTTATTTCTTGTTAAAATCATTTTATTTCAAAATAATGCTTTTGTCAAGAATTAAAAGCTGAAATATCATACATAGAAGCTTTTTATATAACAATTCCGCTACAAAACTTCTCTTTACAAGCATTTTTTTATATGATATACTTATTGGAAATACGAAAAGAGGGGGATCAAATGGAGCCTTACGAACGCATCCGACACTTAAGAAAACAAATACTTCATATGACTCTTGAGGAGTTCTCAACGAAAATCAATATGTCCCGTTCCAATCTCGGCAATATCGAGACGGGGCGCATCTCTTTGACGGAACGTGTCCTATCAGATATCTGCCGGATTTTTCATGTAAATCCCGGCTGGATTACGAAAGGGGCGGAACCTGTATTCGAAGAGGAAACCGACCCTTTAGACTTTGAAATAGAAAAACTTTATTCTGCTTTGACAAGTGAAAATAAGAAATACCTGTATGGCTATATGCAACGATTGCTGGAAGAACAGAAATGATAACTATTCCTTTTATTTCCATCCCAAAAAAGCTGCTGTTTACATGCATAGGCAAAATATTCAAGCGCCCGCTCTACCGGAGCTTCTATCTTCATAATTAAGAACTGTCTGGATATCATCTACTGCTACACCATTTACTACTGCACCGTCTATAATTGTCTGCGTCTGTGGAAATGTAACATTACATCCTTCAATATATGCCGTGTTATATACTAACTCAACAAACGTTTTCTTTGCTAAAAATATATTTTGTTCCCTAGTAAGCATACGTGCCTCCATATACTATATCGGTTTTTATATCAAATATTGAATTTTTCTTTTGTAGAAAATATCCTACTGTACTTTTATCGAAAACCCTTCATAAATGCCAACCGGCACTTCTTCCTCAAAACCATATTGTTCCACGGCGTCTGATTCAAATCCATAAACCATCACCATCTGCTTGTCAGGATCAACAATCCAGTATTCCCTCACTCCCGCTGCTCGGTATTTAAACAACTTTGTCATATAGTCCCTCGACTTGCTGCTCGGCGAAACAATTTCAATGATCCAGTCAGGCGCGCCGTGGCAGCCTTTCTCATCTAATTTTGAGGTGTCGCAAATTACAGAAATATCGGGTTCCACATAATTTATATCATCTTCGTTTAAAAATACTGCAAATGGGGCCGCCAAAGCCTCACACTTTCCATCATTGCTGTCAATATAATTTGATATTGCCTGATGTAATTTGCGGCTTATTCTTTGATGTCCAAAACTTGGTGGAGCCATATAATATATCTGCCCGTCAATCAACTCAGCCCTCTCACCATCCGGCAAAGCATAAATATCTTCTAACGTATAAATTTCTTCTTTTCTCAGCGCATTCATACCGTATACCTCCAAGCATACATTATTATCCGAAAATTTTGCAGACTTCAAACATATTTTATCACAGTTTAATGATGTTATGTATACAAAGAGGACTATCAGATTTCTCCAACAGTCCTCAAATGCCCATTTCAAAAAAATTTCTTAGAACTTCCCAGCTTTCGCTGCCTCTTCTACGGAAACGGCAACTGCCACGGTAGCTCCTACCATCGGGTTATTACCCATTCCGATTAAGCCCATCATCTCTACGTGAGCCGGAACAGAAGAAGAACCTGCAAACTGTGCGTCAGAATGCATACGTCCCATGGTGTCTGTCATGCCGTAGGAAGCCGGTCCTGCAGCCATGTTGTCCGGATGAAGGGTACGTCCCGTACCACCGCCGGATGCAACGGAGAAGTAATTCTTGCCCTGCTCGTTACATTCTTTCTTATATGTACCTGCTACCGGATGCTGGAAACGTGTAGGATTGGTGGAGTTACCAGTGATGGAAACGCCCACGTTCTCATGATGCATGATTGCAACGCCTTCCTGAACATCATCTGCACCGTAGCATTTTACAGTTGCGCGAAGTCCTTCGGAATATGCTTTCTCATATACTACGTTCAGCTTTGCATCCTTATAGTCATATTTGGTCTCTACAAATGTAAATCCGTTGATACGGGAGATAATCTGCGCAGCGTCTTTGCCAAGACCATTTAAGATAACGCGCAGCGGTTTCTGACGTACTTTGTTGGCTTTCTCAGCGATACCGATTGCGCCCTCTGCTGCCGCAAAAGACTCATGTCCAGCTAAGAAACAGAAACACTCGGTCTCTTCCTCTAATAACATCTTGCCAAGATTGCCATGTCCAATACCAACTTTTCTGTGGTCTGCAACGGAACCCGGAATACAGAAAGCCTGAAGACCTTCTCCAATTGCTGCCGCTGCGTCCGCAGCCCTCTTAGCGCCTTTCTTGATAGCAATTGCCGCACCCACAGTGTAAGCCCAGCAGGCGTTCTCAAAACAAATGGGCTGAATTTTCTTTACCTGTTCGTATACGTCAAGCCCAGCATCTTTTGTAATCTTCTCAGCTTCTTCAATGGAGCTGATTCCATAATTATTTAATACGGAATTGATCTGGTCAATTCTTCTCTCATATGATTCAAATAAAGCCATTGTATTCGTTCTCCTTTCCTTACTGTTCTCTCGGGTCAATAATCTTAGCAGCATCTGCTACGCGGCCATACTGTCCTTTTGCTTTCTCCCAGGCAGTATTCGGATCATCGCCTTTTTTAATAAAGTCAGTCATCTTGCCAAGGCTTACAAACTGGTAACCAATTACCTCATTGTCCTCATCAAGGGCAATTCCGGTTACATAGCCTTCTGCCATTTCCAGGTAACGAACACCTTTTTCTTTGGTTGCATACATGGTTCCAACCTGAGAACGGAGACCTTTTCCCAGGTCTTCCAGACCTGCTCCTACTGCAAGTCCATCATCGGAGAATGCACTCTGGGTACGTCCATAAACAATCTGTAAGAACAACTCTCTCATCGCTGTATTGATGGCATCACATACAAGGTCTGTATTCAATGCCTCCAAAATGGTCTTGCCCTGTAAAATCTCTGCTGCCATAGCTGCAGAGTGAGTCATGCCGGAACATCCGATGGTCTCAACCAGAGCTTCCTCAATTACACCATTTTTCACATTCAGGGACAGCTTGCAGGCACCCTGCTGCGGCGCACACCAGCCTACACCATGTGTAAAACCGGAAATATCTTCAATTTTCTTAGAATGAACCCATTTTCCTTCTTCCGGGATTGGAGCAGGTTCATGTTTTGCGCCCTTAGCTACAGGACACATGTTTTCGACTTCCTTAGTGTAAATCATTTTAAGACTCCTTTCAATATATACAAATTTTATCGTGCGAAAGACAATGCGCTTATGTAATCCCACCTATCCGGCAAATATTGGCATAATCTCTCTTACACCTAAACATATTTAATCATATTTTTCCAAAATAGTCCAGTATTTTCTTCTTTACTCCAGCACTTCCATCCGGTTAAATGAGACCGAGGCAATCACTGCGCCGACAAAGGTCAGAACGCTCATCACAAGAATCATGATGAAAAAGCCTGTCTCCTCTCCCAGGAACAAACCGCCAAGCACTGCCGCAACGATGGCAAATCCAATGGCCATCCCCTGCAACAACATTTTTACCAGAGAACGCCCCATATTTCCAAACAGGTTCCCAATCAGGGCGTCTGCAAGCATATTATAATAGAGGCGATTGGCATTGAGACAGATATACAAAAGCACGGTCAGGATTATCATCACCGGACTTATACCGAGAAATAAGGCTCCCGGAAGTGTGATAAAAATCCCATCGACAATTGCGCGGACATGCTCTATCTTCGTAGCATACCACAATTTCCGCAGGGGGCTGTCCGGAATCAGGTAAGTATAAGGGTTTTCCAGCTCCTTAGACCACTTGGTCGCATAACCGCTGAAAACGAACATGATATAACTCACGACTGCCGGAATGATAAATATTTTCGCAGCGCCAAATTCCTCTATAAAATCATTGAAATAAGCAACCACAGCAATTACAACGCCGATTCCCAGACAAAGCAACGTATTCCAGCCAAAAATAAACGTGCGATTCTTCTTATATTCCAATATCTGTCGGAAATAGATTGCCTTTGCATAAACTCCCTTATATTCCACGGACGCCTCGCGCAGCGTGCTTTTTTTCTTCCACGGAATATTGGCAACTCCTTTTTTCTGATTCTCCCGCAACTTCTGATAATCGTCCGCAAACTTCATGGCGTCTTCGTAATACTCTCCGGTACACTTCATTTTCCATGCAAAGGCAAACATACCGATGACAGAAACGAGGTACAGCACCGTACCAATGAGGTTAATCGTATCAGGACCCAGGAAGATGAGCCTGGTTACAGCAACATTCCACCCCACAATGGGCACAAGCTGTATCACCGGCATGGCAAAATAATCGCTGATCAATGCAAAAGAAGGCTCTCCGTTTATCAGCTTATACAAGGCAGTCCCCGCGATTACTGCCATAAAAAGATACATGACAACAGGCAGGCGCTTGAAGAATTTCTCTCCAAAATATTCGTTTCCAAAACAGAAAATAATGATGGAAGCCTCTAAAATACTTTCAAAAACTACAAAAAACAAAAAATACAATAACAATTTACTGATTGCAATATGAAACCACAGCCCGCCGCATACGACAACGAGAATTCCAATCACAATATTTCCAAAAAAGGACTTCACACCCTCGAACATTAACACCATCTTGGGATTTACCGGGGCTGAAAAGACGAAATGCACTTCACTCGGTCGGAACAAAAGTCCTTTTCTTCTGGAATAGCTGATGGTATTTCCGGGAATCATGGCAAAAATTATAATAGAGAGGATTGTCACAATATTTTCCGGCGTGCCGAAACTCGCCTCCTTTATCATCGTAGAAAATCCAAACACCATCATTCCCAGGTAAAATACGGCAAATGCCAGCCAGATATATGTAACGGGGCGTTTCAGGGCACATTTGATGCTGTTGATGATTGTCCGCCTGTAAAGATAGATCAGACCTTTCATTCAGACTCACCGCCTTCCGTAATCTGGAAAAACAGCTTTTCAATGTCCGCGTCTTTCTCCTGCTCTCTGTTGAACGTACCTACAATCTCACCTTTCTGCATGATGAATACCAGATCCCAGAGATCCTTTACCATTTCCAGCATATGTGTGCTGATAAGCACGGTCGTCCCCTGCGCTTTCAGTTCCAGCACCACCTCTTTCAACTCCTTAATTGCAGCCGGGTCCAGTCCAACCATAGGCTCGTCTAAAAGAATAACTTTCGGCTTGATGGCAAGCGCGCAGCAGATACTGACCTTCTGCATCATTCCTTTGGATAACTCACGACCCAGCTTTTTCTGCTTGTCATTCAGTTCAAAACGTTCCAAAAGCTGCTCAATTTCTTCTTCCGTGATATTGGAATCATACGCTCGCTTTATATATTCTATGTGCTCGCGAACGGTTAATGCATCAAACATAGCCGGAACCTCCGGGACATAGGCAAATACCCTCTTCGCCTCCAGCGTTCTTGCAGGCATACGCTCAATGCCAACACCGCCCTGATAGCGCAAAAGTCCTGCAATGCTCTTGATTATTGTAGATTTGCCGGCCCCGTTAGGTCCCAATAATATGCCTACCTGTCCGGCAGGCACCGTAAAGCTTACATGATTTACCGCAATATTTTTTCCATATTTCTTTGTTAAGTCCTGAATTTCCAGCATAACTCTTTCTCCTTTATCTGTTGTTTCCGTTTCTCTTGTACCATCCACTTAATACAATAATACATATAAGCCCATTTGTCAATCTGTATCATTGATCCATTACTCTTTGGTAACAATCTCATTTCTATTCTTATAAATGGAATTCGCCGGAACCACGCCCCGTACCATGGACACCGGATAGATATTACTGTGGTTTCCAATTACGCTTCCAGGATTCAGCACGCTGTTACAGCCGACTTCCACTTCATCCCCGAGCATAGCCCCGAATTTCTTCAAGCCGGTAGCAATCTCTTCTTTGCCATCCTTTACAACCACCAAAGTCTTATCTGACTTCACATTAGAAGTAATGGAACCTGCACCCATATGCGCCTTGTAGCCTAAAATGGAATCTCCCACATAATTGTAATGCGGTACCTGTACTTTATTGAACAATACTACATTCTTAAGTTCGGTAGAATTGCCAACTACCGCTCCTTTTCCTACAATGGCATTTCCACGGATAAACGCACAGTGGCGGATTTCCGCCTCTTCGTCAATGATGACAGGTCCATTGATGTTAGCCGTTGGTGCAACTTTGGCGTTTTTGGCTATCCAGACATTTTCTGCCCTCTGCTCATACTTCTGTGGATCCAGCGTTTTTCCAAGCTCGCAGATAAATGCACTTATCTTCGGAAGCGCCTCCCACGGATAGGTCAATCCTGCAAACAGGTCTGCTGCGATTGTCTCTGACAGGGTATAAAGGTTATTGATTTTACATGATTCCATTGTTTTATTTTCCTTTCTTCTCTTTATTAGATTTCGGTTTTTTATAAAAAGCTGCGGATTGTTGGAATAAACCGCGCAGCATATACTGATTGTTCAATCCCAACACGCCGCTGGTGCGGCTGCGGATAAAATGTTCCAGTTTCACCATATATTCCTCAGGCGTGATGCTGCCCTCTGCCACATAGGTAAGGCCTTTTTCCCAACTCGCTGTTAATTCGGGATTTAATAAGGAGCGGATGGAAGCAAACACCACGTCATATATCATCTCTCCCAGCAACGTCGGAGTGATAATCTGCGTCTTTTTATTCAGTGCAAGATACTTGTTGTTCATCAGTTTCTTTAAGATTTCTGCGCGGGTGGCGCTGGTTCCGATTCCGCTGCCCTTTATCTGGGCGCGCAGGTCTTCATCTTCGATCAGCTGCCCCGCATTTTCCATTGCAAGTATCATCGAGCCTGAGTTGTAACGTTTGGGTGGAGAAGTCTCTCCCTCTTTGATCGTCAACGACGTCACCGGCAGTTCCATACCTTTTTTCAGTTTCGACAGCTGATCCATAAAGTCTGCATCACAGCTCTGAGCATTGTCTTTATCCCGGACAGCGTCTGCATCTGCTGCTTTTTTCTTCTGGAAGGAATATTCCATTACCTTGAGATAACCCGGCTCTACAAGTATCTTAAAGGAGGCAAAAAACTTCTCCCTCCCATCCTGCGGCAGTTCCATCCCAGTAATCAGGCTGATTTTCTGATATACGGCCGGGGGACAGAAAATACTCAGGAACCTCCGCACAATTGCCTCATACACATGCAGCGCAGTCTGATTCAATCCCTTGATCGCGGAAAATCCCTGCCCGGTAGGAATAATTGCATAATGGTCTGTAATCTGCTTGTCATTGACATAACGTGTCTTCGCGATATTCTTATAACTGCCCTTCTCGAGAATTGCTTCTGCAAAAACCCGGACGGATGGAATGTTCTTCAATCCGCCGATATTCCTATGTATCTCCTTCGCCACTGCCGACGAAAGGACGCGGGCGTCTGTTCTGGGATAAGTCACGAGTTTTTTCTCGTACAATTCCTGCACAATTTGCAGCGTCTGATCGGGACTGATTTTAAACAGGCGGGAGCAATCGTTTTGCAGCTCTGCCAGATTATAGAGCAGCGGTGGATTCTTTGTCTCTTTGCGTTTCTCTATCTTCTCAACGACAGCCCTGCATTCCTCTATCTCTCTCCCATTCATTAAATCCAAAACTAATTTTTCCGCATCCTCCCTGGCTTTGAATCCATTCTCCTTGTAGAGTTTGGGAGACTGAAAATAGCGGGAATTTTCCATGGCACGCCATTCTCCTTCCACGGAATTCCCCTCAATGTCAAGGGTATTCAGGACACGGTAAAATGGTGTTTTAACAAACTCTCGAATTTCCCGTTCTCTGCGCACCACCATCCCCAGAACGCAGGTCATGACACGCCCCACGCTAACGACGGTGTATCTTGTTCCCATAAAATTGGAAATGGCGTTTCCATACTTGAGGGTCAACAACCTGGAAAAGTTAATCCCCATTAAATAGTCCTCTTTTGCCCGTAAATACGCAGATTCACAGAGGTTATCATATTCTGATAAATTTTTTGCCTCATGAATTCCCCGCAGGATTTCCTCCTCTGTCTGTGAATCAATCCACACCCTGCGACGCTCTTTTCCTTTCACCTGTGCCTGACGCTCTACCAGGCGATAAATGTACTCCCCTTCTCGCCCGGAGTCGGTACAGACATAAATAATATCCACATCTTTACGGTTCAAAAGCCCGGCTACAATCTGAAACTGTTTCTTTACACCCGGAATCACCTCATATCTGAAATTCTCCGGGATAAATGGGAGCGTTGCCAGACTCCATTTTTTATATTTTTCATCGTAAACCTCGGGATAACTCATTGTCACCAGATGTCCCACACACCAGGTTACAATCCCTTCCAGGGATTCCATATATCCGTCATGATTTTTAAAATCTTCTTTTAATGCCTTTGCAAATTCCCGCGCCACGCTTGGTTTCTCTGCTATATACAAAGATTTTGCCATACCTTTCCTGCTTTCTCTAAATGATTTTATTCATATCCACCAAAACAATACGCGAGTCCTTCGACACCATCCGAACCAGCTTTTCATCAAAAGCCCTGGCTGTAAAAAGATAATAAAAATTTGCCGTAACTTTCGCCTGATCCATACTGGCAAAAAGTTCCTGACACATTTCAAATGTCATCTTTGGTTCTTTCCAGTTACAGAGGCAAATCAGATTTTCACGCACGCTGTTCTGAGCAATAATGTCGATATTGCCCCGCTTTCCGATCCATGTCCCCATCTTATGAATTTCCAGCGGTAGCTTATGCACATGATTCATAAGCTGTAAATATTCCATGCAGACTTTGACAAAATATGGCGCAAGATATTCTTCCAGTTCGTTTACAATATAACTGTCATAAAATTCTTCCGGTTCCATACGATACAAGTCAGACAGATGCGGATAAACAAATTTAAACCAGAAGTTAATATAGGTATCTTTGATTCGATACAAACCTTTCTGGGCATTTTCCCATCCTCCGGTCTCAAAGGAGGATACTTTCTCCACCACGTCAAATTCCATAAGGTTCTTGAGATAGACGCTGATTTTCGCTCTGGAAAATCCTGTCTCCTGAAATAATTCATTCAATTTGCGTTTCCCGCCTGCCAGAGATTCCAGAATCGTATGATACACAGAAAGTTCTCTCAAATGCCTGCGAATGAATGTCCAGACACTGTCGTGCAGACAGCCGTCTTTGGACAGAATATGGGTACAGACATTGTATCTGACGTCCTTTTGCGCGTCCCATTTTGAAAGATATTCCGGCTTTCCGCCCAGGATTCCATATACCTCCACATCCTGCCGCAGATTATACGCGGGAAATGACTGTGCAACATCCACAAATTCCAGATCATGAAGTTTCAATACTCCGGAAAATTTCTTTCTCGAAGTGCCGAAGACTTTGGGCATTTCCTGCTCCACCCACGGGATATCTGTACTGCACAAAAGAATCAGCACCGGTCCCGGATAAAGTTTCTTGTCGTGTAAATGAATCACACTCTCCAAAAACTGCGCATCTTTCTTCATAATATGCTGAAATTCTTCTATCACAAGAATTAGTTTGCTGGAATCACCGCTTTTTATCCGTTTAAAATAATTCTCATAGCTTTCTTCCTGCATGTTTATCCGATAATATTTCTCAATTTCCCGCCCCATCCTGCTTTTCTGAGCTTTGGCTGAAATTTCCGGCGCATGATAATAAAACAATTTCTTCCCCCGGCAAAATTCCCACACCAATTCCCTGCCCTGATTTTCCTTATGTCCATATACAACAAGAATCTGGTTGCCACTCTCGTGATATAACTGCTCTAATTCCTGTAATTCTGCTTTTCTTCCTATCATAGCACGAACCCTCCCTCTTCCCTTTACTTTTCTGGTAACGATGGGTGACCTCAGGACTCTCCCCAACTTCGTTGGGTCCCCCCTCAGGTCATATCATATCACGATTTAACTTTCTTCGCAATAAAGGAAATCAAATAGCAATTTATGATTCTCCACTTTCTATGTGAATGCAGATAAGACTGCCTCCAAAGAAGCAGTCTCATTGTGTTATTATCTTATTTTGCAGTAATATATCCCTGCGCTTTCAAAAGCTCCGCACAAAGAATCGCTCCGCCTGCCGCGCCGCGCACAGTATTATGGGAAAGACCGATAAATTTCCAGTCATACACGGTATCTTCCCGCAGACGTCCAACGCTGACGCCCATGCCATGTTCGTAATCCACATCCTCCGTTACCTGCGGACGGTTATCCTCCTCCAGATATTGGATGAAATGTTTTGGTGCGCTGGGAAGTCCCAACTCCTGCGGCAAGCCGCTGAATGATTTTAATTTCTCAATCAACTGCTCTTTGGTCGGTTTTTTCCTGAATTTCACAAACACTGCCGCCGTATGTCCATTCAACACTGGAACACGGATGCATTGGCAGGTAATCACCGGGGAAGTTGCAGGAACAATCACGCCATCCTTAATCTCGCCCCAGATACGCAGAGGCTCTTTCTCGGATTTCTCTTCTTCGCCGCCAATGTAAGGGATAACATTTCCAACCATTTCCGGCCAGTCCTTAAAAGTCTTGCCCGCACCGGAGATTGCCTGATAAGTGGTTGCCACTACTTCATAGGGTTCAAATTCCATCCACGCGGTCAACACCGGCGCATAAGACTGAATCGAGCAGTTCGGTTTCACCGCTACAAATCCCCGCTCCGTTCCCAGGCGTTTCTTCTGGAACTCGATCACCTTCATATGCTCCGCATTGATTTCCGGCACTACCATCGGCACATCTTCCGTCCAGCGATGCGCGCTGTTATTGGAGACGACCGGCGTCTCCGTCTTGGCATATGCTTCCTCGATTGCCTTAATCTCCTCTTTGGACATATCGACGGCGCTGAATACAAAATCAACTTTGGACGCCACCGCCTCCACCTCGTTTACATTCATGACAACAAGGTCTTTCACGGCATCCGGCATGGGAGTGTCCATCTTCCAACGATCTCCCACGGCATCTTCATATCGTTTACCGGCAGAACGCGGACTTGCTGCAATTGTCGTAACCTCAAACCATGGATGATTCTCCAAAAGAGAGATAAAACGCTGTCCTACCATACCCGTTCCACCAAGAATTCCTGCTTTCAATTTCTGACTCATTTCTAATCTCCTCACCCTCCCCCAAAATATGGGGAGCTATCTTTCTCTTGTCCGTTATACGCGGACGATTGTCTTTCTGATATATACTAGCGTATTTCGAGCAAAAAAGCAATCCCGAATATTATACAAATCTCACAGAACATGAGCCTTAATTCTGTAAATAATGTATAGAATATACGCTATTTAAGCAAACCTTCTTCCCAGTCTGGAATTTCTTTCTTCCAATCTTCGGCCAGGTACTCCTTCTCCAGCGCTATCACTTTTCGCATTGCCTGCTGTCCCGGAGCTCCAATGGTCAAACGTTTCTCCACGCAGGTTTCCATGGACACCGCCTCAAAAATATCTTCCTCAAATACCGGACTGATGGCTTTTAACTCTTCCAGGCTCATATCGTCAATCGCTATATTTTTATCAATGCAGTATAATACAATCTGCCCTACAATCCCATGCGCATCCCGGAAAGGCACGCCATGATTTACCAGATAGTCCGCGGCGTCCGTAGCATTGGTAAATCCATTTTTCGCGCTCAATTCCATCTGTTCTTTATTAAATTTCATCGTTGACAACATGCCCGTAAACAGGGCAATACATCCCTTTACCGTATCCATGGCGTCAAACACCAGCTCTTTGTCTTCCTGCATATCTTTATTATAGGCAAGGGGAATACCTTTCATTGTGGTGAGCAAAGAAATCAGCGCGCCATAGACACGCCCTGTCTTCCCTCTCACAAGTTCCGCAATATCCGGATTCTTCTTCTGGGGCATGATACTACTCCCCGTACTGTAGGCATCATCAATCTCCACAAACTGATACTCATTGCTGTTCCAGATAATGACTTCCTCCGAAAAACGGCTGAGATGCATCATCACCGTGGAAATTGCCGAGAGAAATTCAATCAGGTAATCCCGGTCTGACACGCCATCCATGCTGTTCAAGGTCGGTCCTGCAAATCCCAACAGACTGGCCGTATAATAGCGATCCAAATCATAAGTCGTGCCCGCCAGCGCACCAGAACCCAGCGGACAATAATTCATCCTCCGGTAAATATCCTGCATCCGCAGGCGGTCGCGCTTAAACATTTCAAAATATGCGCCCAGGTGATGCGCCAATGTGACGGGCTGTGCTTTCTGCAAATGTGTAAATCCAGGCATATAAGTATCCACGTTGTTTTCCATAATTGTCAAAATTGCATTTAACATCTCATTCAACAATTCATCCGTTGCAAGAACTTCCTGTCTCGTATAGAGACGCATGTCCAAAGCTACCTGATCGTTACGGCTCCTCCCGGTATGTAGTTTCTTGCCCGTATCCCCAAGGCGATCGATCAATGTCGCCTCGACAAAACTGTGAATATCCTCATACTCATGGGAAATCTCAAGCTTGCCATCCTCCACTTCCTGCAGAATCTGCTTTACCGCTTTTACAAGCTCCTCTGTCTCCTGATCTGTCAAAATTCCCTGTTTCCCAAGCATTTTTACATGGGCAATGCTGCCCTCCATGTCCTGCCTGTAAAATTTTTTGTCAAATGATATGGACGCGTTGAAATTATAGACGAGCTGATCTGTCTCTTTCGTAAAGCGTCCTCCCCATAACTGTGCCATATCTTTCCTCCTTTTTAATCGGTATCGGCATGCTGCGCATTTGCCTTCCTCCTCTTTTTTGAAAACACGCAGCCGCAATAGTCCTGGCGGTACATGCCATATTCCTTTGAAAGTTCCACGGAACGCTTATAACCTTCCCTCTTCTTGAAATCAGAACAGAGATAGGAAACGCCATACTCCTCAGCCAGTTTTTCTCCAATTTCATTTAGTTTCTGTGCATTTTTCAATGGGCTGATTGACAGTGTAGTCGTAAAATAATCCATTTTTCGCTGTCTTGCATATTCCGCAGACTCCCGCAACCGCATCTCATAACACAAAAAACAACGCTCGCCGCCCTCTGGCACGTCTTCCAGCCCCTTTACAAGCTCGTAAAACCTGTCCTGGTCAAAACTGCCCTCCACAAAATCAATCGCATGAAAGACCGGAACTGTTTTCTCCATGGCATGTTCCGAAAACCTCTTGATAAAATTTTTCTGTTCCTCCACACGTTTCCAATATTCCTCGGGCGGATAAATATTGGGATTATAGTAGCGCACGGTTATTCGAAAATACCTCGACAGGTATTCCAGTACATAGCTGCTGCAAGGCGCGCAGCAACTGTGTAACAGCAGCGTCGGTACAGAATGTTCCGCCTGCAGCTGCTGTATCACCTGTTCCATCTCTTTTTGATAATTGCGTTTCATGGTACTTCCCCTTTACCTGCGAAACCGATTCAACGTTTCTTTGTCCATCTCAAAGGGATAATTCTTCAGTTTCGCCTGATTTCCCATAATCGTATCCACGTTTTTTTGCCACAGCTCTTCCGAAATTTCTACCTTTCCAAGCAGTTCATCCAGATAGGACGTAAAACGCTCCACGCTCTCAAATCCCATCCGCGTAAGCGCTGCCTGTACCTCCTCCTTCGCCTGATAATGTTCCAAAAATCCCGGCAAAAAGATTCCAACCGCTTTGCCATGGGGCACTCCCATTTCATAGGTCACCGCATAGCTGAGTCCGTGCGGCAAGGAAGTTCCTGTGTGGGTAATCGCCATCCCCGCAGTTGCCGCTATCTGCATCAAATCATCAAATACCGCGTCCGTCAAGGTCTCTTTCGGCTCCTTTCCAAGGCGTTTACATTTAAGCAGTTCTTCCTTTATCTCGCCAAACAAACTAAGTCCCTTTTCCGAATACATCCGGTTATAGGAGTTTGCATTCGTATTCAGATAACTCTCCAAAAGATGCGCCAGCGCGTCCACCGTCGTATCAATCAGAGTGTTAAGATGCTCTGTCTTCAGATACTTACTGTCAATCAAAGCAAGCTTGGGATAAATCCGGTAACTGATACTCTGTTTCGTCCTGCGGGCATGAATTGTCAAAATTGCGTAAGGCGTCACCTCAGAACCCGTTCCCGCAGTTGTCGGAACTTCCACAACCGGAAGTGCCGAAAGCTCTCGTTTCTCATATAAGATGCCCTCATCCTCCTTCGGATTGGCAATCATTAAGGCAATCGCCTTTGCCGCATCCATCGGGGATCCCCCGCCAATTCCCACGACAAAGTCCACGCCTTCCTGAATCCCCAGTTGCCGCGCCTGCATGACCGTTTCGATCGAAGGATTTTCCTCTATCGCATCAAAGATGACATAAGCGCATCCTTCTTCCTGCAGGGCATGTTCCACATCCTCCAGGGAACCATTGATACGAGAAGAATGTTTCCCGGTCACGAGCATCGCTTTTTGGCCCAGGGATACAAGTTCCTTTCTATGATTCTTCACACAGTTTCTTTCACTGTATACATTTGTCGGCATATAAATCTGCATATGATCTCCTCCATCCTGCTTAGTTGTCTAATATAGTATAGCAAACTTTTCCCGGTTTTGCACAACTACTTTTCAAAATGCTGGTAATCCTTGACCGAGTTCCAGCTCCCGCCCCATGTAAATCCATGTTCTGTAAACAACTGGTAACACAGGTCATTCTCATCAATCTTATATGCAAACGCTCCGCTGCGGTCTGCATATTCCGCCGCATTATCAGGACGAATCACCGTCTCCCCGTTGCTTTTGTGTTTCACATAGGGATTATACTTTGGATTGACGTCAATGGCAAGCCCCAGACTGTGGCGCGACATACGGCTGCTGCCCGAGATTTCCCGATAGTTAAATGCCGATGTATTATTATCTTCCATTGAAAGCTCATCATCTGCCCCATACGCATCCACCAGCACCATTTTTTCAATCACGTATGCATTTTCATACAATTGCCGCATAATTTCCAGTACCTCATCCGCGATGGACTGATGGACAAGCAGCTCCCCAATATGCGTCTGCCCGTCAATCCCCACGTGCAGGACACGCAGATAGCGCAACTCATCCATGGAGATATTGTCGTTTTCCTGATAGGAAACCCCCAGAATCCGCTCCCGTACTTCAGTACCTGGCTCCTCACTGTAAAACAGCAAATCCGTGCGTTTTCCCTCTATCTGTGAAATATCCACCATGGTTCCCGCATCCATTTTCTGGATTTGTTCTATTGCTAATATTTTCTTATCATTGGCAATAGTCTCCTTACCCTCCTCTTTCTCTTCTTCCTCAGTGGAAACTTCAGGAATTCCCTTGCTATTAGCAATACTTTCTTTTCTATCTCCGTTGGAAAACATTTTTATACAAATTTTAGATGTTACTTCTCCTATTTGTTTTAATCCCGAAAAGGGCGTTTCTTTGTTCAGAGTTTCCTGCAAATCCATTCGCTCTCCACCGCAGGAAACAGTCATGACTGTCAATAACAAGAATATCATACACAAAAATCCTCGTCTTTTCTGTTTCCGTATCAATAATTTCCGGCAAATGTCGTGTTTTAAGTATTTCATGACTTTTCACTCCTCCCATAGGTTTGTAGCCTTATGTCATATCATAACAAAAGTGAGGGGCGGCTACAACAAAAAGTTATAGATCCGCACCCTCACGATATGCTGCAACATATTGATATTACACTTAAAACATAACATTAATTATAACGGTAACACCAACCCCAAACAAAAATGTCTACCTATTTACAATAAAGCGACGTCTGAGTATCTCATATGCAAACGCTTTGCTGTCGCTTGCACCTTCTTCCATTTCCCTCATACAATAACATAAGCGATAATAAGGAGAAACCTATGGAAAAATTAATGGAAATCAGGCACGTGGGTTATTCCTATCATACGATGCAGGGAGAAACCCCCGCGCTCCATAATATAAATTTTACGGTTCATAAGGGCGATTTTCTAGCGATTGTCGGTCCGAGCGGATGCGGCAAATCCACCCTCCTTTCCCTTCTCGCAGGTCTGATAGAACCGGAACACGGTTCTATTTTGCTGTATGGACAGAAATTATTCCGCAAAACCGGGGGAACGATTGGCTATATGCTGCAGCACGATCACCTGTTAGAATGGCGCACGATTGAAAAAAACGTGCTTTTGGGACTGGAAATCCAGAACAAGCTCACCCCGGCTACAAAAGAGCGGGTATTTGACATGTTAAAAACCTATGGCCTATATAAATTCAAAAATGCCCGGCCATCCCAGCTCTCCGGCGGTATGCGGCAACGCGCGGCATTAATTCGTACGCTTGCGCTGGAACCGGAAATCCTGCTATTGGATGAACCGTTTTCTGCCCTGGACTATCAGACAAGGCTTACCGTTGGCGACGACATCGGTTCCATCATCAAAAAAGAGCAGAAAACAGCCATTCTGGTTACCCATGATTTATCTGAGGCTGTAAGCCTGGGAAACCAGGTACTGGTACTAAGCAAACGTCCCGCGACCATCAAAAGTGTGATTGACATTTCATTTCCGGAAAATATCAGTCCGCTCGAACGCAGGAACCTGCCGGAATTTAAAGATTATTTTAATAAAATATGGAAGGAGCTGAATGACAATGAGTGAAATTTCCCTTGCCCAGCAGAAATTTTTGCTGGCTCAGAAAAAACACCGGCGCACGGTCGCTGCAAGCAGGCTGTGCATTTTTGTGCTCTTCCTGGGAATCTGGGAAGGAGCGGCACGGCTGAATCTAATCGATTCTTTCTTTTTCAGCAGCCCCTCAGGAGTGGCCTTGTGTGCCCGTGATATGCTTTTAGATCATACGCTCTTTATCCATACGGGCGTTACTCTGTTCGAGACTATAAGCAGCTTTGTACTGACAACTGTCCTCGCGCTCCTGACAACGATTATCCTGTGGCTTAACAGGAAGATTTCTGAGACGTTGGAGCCTTACCTGGTCATCTTAAACAGCCTGCCGAAATCGGCGCTTGCGCCCCTTTTGATTGTGTGGCTGGGAGCAAATTACAATACCATCATCATTACCGGTATTTCCGTAGCGGTCTTCGGCTCTGTTTTAAGTCTGTACACCAGTTTTCAGTCCGTAGACCCAGAGAAAATCAAACTGATTAAGACACTGGGCGGGAAGAAATATCATATTCTCACCAAGGTAGTGCTCCCCGCCAATATTCCCGCTCTGTTCGCTGTCATGAAAGTAAACATTGGGCTCTGTCTGGTAGGTGTTATCATTGGAGAATTTATTTCTTCCCGGCAGGGGCTTGGCTACCTGATTATCTATGGCAGTCAGGTTTTCAAATTGAACTTTGTCATTATGTCCATCGTGATTCTCTGCCTGCTCGCATGGGGGCTTTACAGCTTACTGAGCTACTTTGAAAAACGATATCTGAAACGTATGTCCTAAAACCTGTCATGCAAACGCAAGGAAATCCCGGAGCCCTAAAATGACCCCGGGATTTCCTCATCCTGTAACTGCTCCAAAACATACGTTTCAAGTTGAGAATCTACTTTTTCCTGCTGTCAATCATGCCTTTCAGTTTCAACGCCTTGTCAATATTTCCCTCCACCTTGAGTTTCCTCATAGTGACTGCAAAGATTGGATCCAGTTTCCCTTCCGCAATCTTCAGCAGATTTTCCGCAGTAGCTGTAAACGCAGCGTCTCTGTCATGGTAATCATAAGGTTCCACATAGAGTTTGCCTTCTTTTACCTCTACATAAAAAATGCCTTCCGCCTCTCCTGTAATGTTGAACTGGTACGCCAGATGTTCCGTAATACCGGAAACATCCGCATCCATAAATTTCTCTTTTACCTTTGCAAAAAATTCTTCATATGTCATCTTTCATTCCTCCTTTTTAGCCAATCTTCTTTATTTGCTCGTCACTGCATTCACCGACGATATAGTGCGGCCTCTTTTTCGTCTCCGCGTATGTCTTGCCAATATACTGCCCCATAACCCCAAGGCAGAACAGCTGTAAACCGCCAAGAAAAATTATTACGCACATATTGGATGCCCATCCCTGTACTGCATCTCCGAACAACAGCCTGCGCACGACAATAAAAATTATCGCCAGCAGTGAGAAACCGGTGCAGAGCATTCCCATCCAGGACGCAATATTCAGTGGAACCTGGGAAAAACTGATGATACCGTCTATGGAATATTTCAAAAGTTTCCAAAAGCTCCATTTCGTCTCCCCGGCAGCCCGCTCTACATTCTCAAACGCATACCAGTAAGTCCGAAAACCAATCCACCCGAATATTCCCTTGGAAAAGCGGTTTTGCTCCCCCATCGCCACGATGACGTCTACCATTTCCCGTTTCATCAATCGGTAATCTCTGGCTCCGTCCACAATATCCGCATCGGAAATTTTATTTATCAGCTTATAAAACATGCGTGCAAAAAAGGAACGTATCGGCGGTTCTCCTTCTCTGCTCACCCTGCGCGTGGCAACACTGTCATATTCTCCTTTTTCCAGAATCGCCACCATCTCGGGCAAAAGCGCAGGCGGATCCTGTAAGTCCGCATCCATAACCGCAACGTAATCGCCTGTCGCATTGCTAAATCCCGCATACATCGCAGCCTCTTTCCCAAAATTTCTGGAAAAGGAAAGATAACGGGCATACGCTCTTCTCTCGCAAATCTGCCGCATGGTTTCCAGTGTCTTATCCCGGGAACCATCGTCAATATATAAAATTTCAAATGTATACTCACTCATCTGCTCCACAATTTTTGATATTTCCACATCAAATACAGGCAGACAGGTCTCCTCATTATAACATGGCACAATCAGGGTGATTTTTTTCATCTCTAGTTTCCTTCTCTAAATTCCTTCTTCCTGCTGAATCGTTCCGGGCAATTACATATACTGCGTAAAAAAGATATAAATTGTATTTAATCTGAGTACATGCAATGCAAGTATAAAAATTGGAATTATCATTATTTTCTTATCTGATTTTCTCATATGCCAGTTCCAGAGATATCCGGCTGCAATCACGAGCGCAGTCTGCCAATACAGATACGTACGGGGACCGGAAACCCAAATGGAAGGTGCAAAACACATCATAAATCCCGTGCCAAAACCAATTCCGAGAACTGCAAGCAGAAACATTCCACTATTGGTATTTTCCTTCCAAACCAGAAATATTTCCCACAATACAACAGCCATGAGGAGCACATAAAAGGCGATTGCCGCCACAGACCAGAGCGCTCCTGGCTCAAAGGTACCCTTTCCGCTTACCGGATTTTTCATATTGGCTGCTCCCGGAAAAACTATCGCAACTATATTTAGAAGATATCTTGCCGCCAACGCTCCGGCAAGCGGAACCAGCGCCAGAAACTTCTTCCACTTTGCCATCTGTATCTTCCAGACAGCAATGCAAAGCAACGCCAGAAATATCAAAAAAATGTAATGATTCTGAAAAACACTGTAATTGCATACAGGGGTAACTCCCATATCAAGTTTATTCCAGAGAGTAAGCTCTGCGTAATCTTTAAAATATGCGGAAATTTCCAATTCCTTGCGGACGGCGTTACCCGGACAGGTCAAAATAAATATCAGATTCGCCAAAATCAAAGCGAGATAAACCCACATCCATCTGCTGATTGTCACTTTCTTCCACACCATATAAATGACAGCACAGACTGCGCTGCCCAAAGCCGCTGCTGCTGCCTGTTCATGGTTACATGCAAGAAAAATTAACACGATTCCGGCAATTCCTGCATACCACTTTATTTCCTGCCCCAGAATTATCCTCTTAAGAATAAGCAAAAACCCAACCAGAAACGCCAACGGCCACAGGTAATTATTGATTGTTGCCGTCCATCCGGCGCTGTTCATATCCATCAAAAGATAACAGGAAAAAAACAGGCATATTACACCGGCAAACCGTGGAGAATAATCATCATTGATCAATTTAGTCACGCCATAGAGCAAAAATATCCAGATTATGACGTCCACAATTCTCCACAATATCATATGATTGGTGAAAAAGAGAAGCCCCATCTCTATCAGGAGCCGCGAACTCCATCCCTGATAACGCTCTGTAAGGAACTCCAGATAAGATTTCTCATCCAACTGTATGCTAAACCAGGTACTGTCCAGGTTCACTCCCATCTTCGTATGCCATATCAGAATAAGAACGCCAGCAATCAGAAATACGTAATTTCTTTTCAAAAACTGTTTGATACTTTCTGTTTTCTCCACCTGTATAACTCCTTCCGTTTCCTGCCGGAAACTATAAAATCTTCTTTTATTATACACGCCATATTATAATTAGGCAAACTTTTCCCAGAAATATCCCAAAAATATTTACTTTTTCTTAAAAGACAACTATTGCAAATATACGTTCCCTCTATTCTATTGTCAATTATTGTTATATAATGTAAATATAATTAGAATGACTGAGGGGAAACTACTATGAAAAATAAAAACGAGAACATCAAATCCATTATAATCAATATTATAAGCAATATTATATTCCAAATCATTCTGGTTGTAGCATCAGGTAGTGGAATTATATATACTTTGCGAAAAATACTGAAATCGTTAAAAGACAATACCATTAACATATCCGTCCTTACCCTTATTATTCTCATTGGTTCATGCATAATAATTACCGTATCTATCGTTCTGTTAAGTAAATCTATCATCCGGCACATAAATAAAGCCGAGAAACATTATCTGAATGACATAAAAGATTATTATTTTAGTGAATATGAAAAAAATATAACCGTATATCAAAATGGAAACGGTATTGTCATTCATAAATTTAAGGTAGTTGCCAATGATGTAAGAAAACTAGAAAAAATACGAAGAAAATTGAATGTGGAGGATGGTGTGAAAACATTAAAATTTCCTACGTTGGATACCATGCTACATACCAACAAAGCATCACGTTTTCAGGAATTTGGTTTCTGGTATAAATCAGATGATAATATTATTTCTGACGTAAAAGAATTTTACTGGGTACGTTATTCCGGCAACCGTATTTATCTTCTGGCATTTAACCGGAAAATGG
>CAJTSB010000010.1:61797-101976 GCA_910578825.1 uncultured Lachnospiraceae bacterium
CAGGAAATCAGATGGATTTTTAAAATAGACAAGAACAAACTGAAAAAAGGAGTTCCTTATGAAATTTGTTATATTATAAGTGTTCCTGGATTAGCCGCATTACAAAATGGAAGTTTGAAAAAAGAATTGCTGCATGACCCATCAGATGAAAAAAGTTCTTCCATTATGAATATAGACCACAAAATTCAGAAACTTAAATACACAATTTCCTTTGAGGACGGCGTATCTCTCGCAATACCACCAAAATGTAAACGTATCATTAGTGACCAAGATGATTTAAAAGAACTTGACATTCCGGGCAAAGAGGATTATGATTTATTATATAGGAAATATACGTTTGAGATTGATAATCCTATATTTGGAAGTGCTATAAGAATTACATGGAAATATAATGTTATATAGTATATTCTAAGGAGGTTATAACTATGAGAAAACACACAGGAAGTAATGCCAAAATGACACAAATAAAATACAATCTTGAAAAAGATGGTGGAGACTGAAAACATTTTAAGAGCAGGACGCAACGTCCTGCTCTTTTACTTTCCTGTTATCCTGCATATCGCAGCGCACCAATCGGTTTCTAATTTTTCATGACCACGCTCATCGTCTCCCCATCACATTCCCATGACCTTTCTATCCCCAATTTCCACATCAAACTTTTCTGTAACTTATCATTCAATTACATTTCTTTTGTAACAGATTCTCATTTACGTTTCACATAATCAGAATAAATATACCCCTCCTTATCTTCTACGCGTATATGCGACCACGTGCCGGAGGTACCCAGCACATCAAAAAGATTTCCTTTGTTGAGATAGCGTACTACATTATCCCCAAAATCCGGCGTTGCACGTACACGTACGCCATCTGCGGTACATTCAGCGACATATAATGATTTCTGCCCCCCATCAATAGAAATATACTTTGCCGCACTGTATCCTGTGTGTCCATTATACCTTACTTTATGCCACTCCTCGCCCTGCTCTATGATTTCTACTTTTGCTCCCTGCGGAATCGAGCCGGTTTTTTTACCATTTGGCGTTTCTCTGATATTAAGCGGATCGTCCTGGGTGATCACAGTTCCGCGCAAACCATCCCCCGGCTGCTCGTCTGGATCATCCGTGACTTTCCCTGTAATCTGCGTTTTAAAATCCTCCCATAAAGACGGATCATCCATCATCCTTCTCGGGCAGTATTTTCCCTTGACATCATAATGCCGAATGACCCGCTTTGCTGAAATTCCCGTTTCCTCAATCAGGTATTTCACCAGCTCAATAGCATTCTGGCGCGCCTTACTATAATCCCCATCGCTGTTTACGCAGATTTCAACATTGATGGTATTCCGGTTTGTAGCATCTTTGACAGAATGCTCCTCGTTGTATTCATTTCCTATAGACCAGGTACCGTCCGTATGGGCTGCCGCCTGATATACGCCATCCGCACCCGCATAATAATGCACGGATATACTCAAATGCCCTGCCGCCTGTGCCTCGGCATGCCTTCTCGCTCCGGCTCCTTCTGCAAAATTATCCGTCTCATGAATGACGATATACTTTGGCTCATTCTGCCCGGTATATGTGTTTTCTGTCGAAATAAATTCTCTGTTGATATTCATATAAAATTCTCCTCTCATTCCTGGTTCTACTTCTGCAATATACTTTTTCTAAAATATCATATGCTTCAGACAGATACCTGACAGACTTTTTGCATAAAAAAGACTGATGATGCAACGCGTCTTTTTTGCACAATCAGTCCTTTTTAAAAATATCTGCCAAAACCAGAAAGGTTCTGTAAAATTTCCAAATCTCATCCGAACAGAAAACTCTATCCCCTGTCCGTCCCCAAATTCAAACTCCTTATCCCCCGCAGAGATATAACCGCACCAAGGTAAATAAGCGTTCCCACAATCATAAGCAAAAGTCTGCCATATATAACGCCTGACACGATGCCAATCACAATCTCCAGGAGATGAATCCCTGCACTTGCCTCATACATACAGACCGCAATTGCCGTTTCCAGAACCAGTATCACACATACTACCGCCACCGGTAACCGAAACGCAAACATACAGATCAGAACTGCCGCCAGAAATCCCACCGCATACAATGACAGAATTCCATAAAAACTCTGTCTCTTACTTTTCTCCTGCTCTTCCTGTCTCAATTTTTGCTTGCGCGTATCATTTATCTTAAATTCAGCAATCTCTACGATCTCCAGATCCTCTTCTTTCGTAACAGATTTTTCATCCTTCATGTAAACCTCCAAATATAACATTCTAATTATTTATAATTTACTCTATGGCAAAAAGCACCTTCCCACCAATCCGTGAAAAGGTACTTCCCATGCAGCCAAAGAAGGGACTCGAACCCTCGACCTACGCATTACGAATGCGACGCGCTACCAACTGCGCCACTTTGGCATATCTGTTATATTATTATCAAATCCTTGTCTATTATACACATTCTTTTCTGATTTTGCAAGCCTTTTTTTCAATTCAGCACCAATTTTGTAAAATCGGCGAAATTTCCCCCATTCCCTGTTCTTTCGACCAGAAAAATCAGGGAAAATCATGCCCGCATGATTTTCCCTGACTCTTTGTTAGAAAGATATTAAATCTTATCTGGCTGCTATTTTACTTTTACCGTAAAGGTCGCTTTTGCCTTGCTGTTACTTCCTGCCGTAACTGTAATCTTAGCCGTTCCCTTCTTCTTAGCCGTAACTTTTCCGGTACTGGAAACAGATGCGATCTTTGGCTTATTGGATTTATACTTGAATGTCGAGCAGACCGTGTTCTTTGGAACGCTGGCTTTAATCTGGAACGTCTTTTTACGGTTCAGGCTCACACTCTTCTTCTTCAGAGTAACCTTGGAAGGAACGGTCTTTACCGTCACAGTACAGGCTGCCTTTGCGCCACCCACAGCCGTTGCCGTAATAGTTGCTGTTCCTGCACTCTTCGCTGTTACGGTTCCATTTACTACGGATGCAACCTTCGGATTACTGCTGATCCAGGTAATTGCTTTCGGCGCGTCTTCCACATCCAGGTCAGCAGTCAAAGTCTCCTTCACCTGCAAACCTTCCACTGCTTTCGTGCAGAGCGTCAGACTCGTCTCGCTTAAATCAACGGCGTCTGCGTACATCTGCGGTATCTGAACCAGTTTATTTGCCAGAAGTTTATCTGCACGTACCGTCAGACTGTCCATCTCCGTGGAATCTGTAAAGTCTTTGCGTTTTGCCAGCTCTTTTGCTTTCGTGGCAAGGTTCTTCATCTGAGCCTTCACGCCTGCGCTGTATTCATTGCCTGCCACCGCTGCCTCCAACTTCTCTGCCAGAGCGTCCATCGGTCTTGCATCAATCGTAATCGGCTTAATCTCATGGTAATTGCCCTTTGCTGCAGCATTCATTCCTGTCATCTTGCTCTGGTCATTGTAATACTCAATCAATGTATTGTACTCTTTAACCGTAATTGGAATCATGCCGCCGTGAGTTCCGATATCACCATCGGTACGTCCATAAGTCCCTTTGGGCATCTTCTCCACGCTATCTGGTTTCGATAAATCTGTGGTAACAAACGGCTCATAGCGAATATTCATATCTCCGTAATTATCAATCATAATACACCATTCGTCACGATCGATAAACTTGAACATTGTAGCGCCTTCTTCATACAAGCCAACAATACCGCCTTGCGTCGTGTCCTTATCTAACACCTTCTGGTCAATCTTGGTAAAATGGTTGCCCACAGATTCCTTTGCGAACCAGTTATAAATAATTTCCGCTTTCCCTAACGCATTCTTATTAAATGCAGGTTTCAACTTCGCCAAATCTTCTACACTGGCATATGTTTCTCCATCTTGCTCATATATGTATGGCGTAATTCTAATCGGCTGTGTCTCATCATAGTTGACATTTGGATCTAATACCGTATCAGCGCTCATCAACTGAATTCCCAGAAGAGCTTTTCTATTATGCGTACGTGTCTCATCTTTCACTACACGATATAACTTGCCGTAAGGATTCGTGATATTTCCATTCTCATCCTTGTCTGCCACCCAGAGCTGGGAGGTATCAATGTTGCCATAACCATCGTTATCATCTGCGCCTCCCATATCAATATATTTCTTGTAGAACGCTTCCTGCTCATAGAGTTTGGTCGGACCAAAATTCACAAAATCTTTGGTCTCACAGCAATACAGACGGTTTCTGGCTGTGCCGTCCGCCTTCACACGTCCAGACCAGTACATAAGATAATTGTCCTTCTCCGGATTATAGATTGCCTCCGGCGCCCATGACATTGCAGCCTCTATCTGTGAACCCACATCAACGTAACGCCTCGTCCAGTGTACCCAGTCTTCCGTCTCCCATACAAACAGACTCGGACTTCCGATTCCTACCTGAGATGTCTTTCCCCAGTCTCCGAGCTTGTTCGTCGCTTTCACTCCACCATACTGGGTGGAATGCGTATTTAAATCTGTGGCAAGCAGCCATACCTTGTTGGAATCACTGCCGTCTTTTCTGGATCCGCGAATCAGATAGGGATCGCGTACTCCCTGATCCCTTCCCTCAAAGGGGAACAATACGGAAGCGTCTCCGGTAACCGTATCCTTAATGCCTTCCTCATCCAAATCTGTCTCATAATTGACACTTTTACTGCTCATACCGCCGCATCTTTCAATGTTGCCAATATAATCCTCGCCGGTCAGGAATGCCGGCTGGCAGCCGTTTAATGCCGTCCAGTTCAACCCGTCCTCACTGAGGAAGAAATGAATCTGCTGCACGTCATATTCCTGATTTTTAGGTAGGCCTTTCGGCACTGAAAAGCACACATATACGTATCCCGCATACGAATCCTCGGACAATCCCTCGCGAATGGTAAGCGGATAGTTCTTTGTAATGGTTGTGCCGTCTGCCGTCACCTTGGCTGTCAGGTTGAACTTATAATCTCCTTCACCTGCATAAGGTCTTGTAACTTTTAAGATATTGCCTTCTACGACAGCCTTGCCATGTGTTTCCTTACCGGACTGGCTGTCACTGACACTGTATGCAATCGTTGCGCCTTCCAATCCGGTTACAGATGCGGGAAGAGTCAGGTCTTCCGTCAACAGCTTGTTAATCTCAGACTCTTCTATCACCAGTCCATTTTGAACTGCCTCTTCGATATTTCCTGCCGCCTGAACGCGCAGCCCCTCCGCGGGAAATGCACCCACGGTAAGGCTCGCGGTAAGGCATACGGCAGATACTATATTTAATATCTTTTTCTTCATATTTGCCTCCTGCTATCTTGCGCCTGCTATTTAATCTTAATTTTCTTTGTGATGGTAACACCGTTTACTTTAGCAGTAACTGTCACGGTTCCCTTCTTTTTCTTTGCCGTCAGCTTGCCTTTGGAAGTAATCTTCGCCAGTTTCTTTCCCTTCTTATCCAAAGACCATTTTACCTTGCCGGAAAGACCTTTTACTTTCAGGGTAATGGATTTCTTTCTCTTGAGGCTGCTCTTTCCGCTAATCTCGCCAACATTATAAGTAAACCGTTTTATGACCTGTTTGCCTGCACAGGAAACTTTAACCGTTACCTTTCCGGTTCCGGACTTCTTGGCTGTCACAACGCCGTTTTTCGCATTGACGCTCACTGCTCCGGTTGCTGTATAGCTTACGGTGCTTCCCAACGCTTTCATCGTTACAGTCGGCGTAACCGTAATCTTCGCCGTCTTTCCTTTTGCAAGTTTCGTCTTATCTGTCGATATTGCAGTTCTTGTAACGTCAAGATTTACCTTCACCAGCGTCTGGTATTCCATCTCAAATCCATCATAAACTGCCTTCACCTTCGTGGTAATTCTGGCATAGCCGATTCTCTTTCCGGCAGTTACAAGTCCGTTGGCATTCACGGATGCAATATTCGGATGACTGGACTCATAGGTAATCGTAACGTCTTCATTCAATTTCAAGGTATTCGGAAGACGGAACACCGTTGCCGATTTCAATGGCTCAAGCGTGATATTCTTATTCCAGCAGCTATCAGTAATCTTACTAAACGGATCGCGGTCACCTTTCGCGCCTACTAATTTTCCTATCTCTCGCGTAAGTTTTGTTTCCGCACTGTCAATTCTTGTCTGTCCTTTGACATCCTGCGACTGTGCCTCCTGAAGAGCCGCTTTCAGTTTTGCAATGGAATCTGGCGTGTAGTCCTGCGCATTGGCAATTTTTTCTTGCGCTGTCGCAATCGCCGTTTCCAAAGCTGCCCTGTCTGCCTTCAATACTTTGACCGCAAAATCTTTCGTTGCCGTCATAGCGCCGGACGTCACGGTTGCTGTCAACACAACGTCTTTATCTGCTGTTTCGTCGTTGTATACTTTGCCGTCCGTTGCGATGAGTCCCTCCGGATTCGAACTCCATGTTACCGGATTCTCCTCAAAGGTATCCGGCAGGGATGCCAGATCATATTTTATCTCATTGACAGATGGATTCTTATTGCCAAGGTTTTCCGCCGTAAGCTCCATGCCGTTTACTTTTTCCTGGAACGCCTGTTTTACATCATCTCCCTGAATCTGTTCTGCACTCAGGGCAGCGTTATATATCTTAAAGGAAGACAGTTTACCCTGGAAGAGTCCGTCTGCTGTATAGAGTGATTTTCCGATATAGCCCAAAACCGTTTCCGTGGTATTTGCATCAATGATGTCCGTCTGCATGCTGTAACCGGAATCTATACAGTATTCACCGGAATCTCCTTTTATCTGAACTCCATCCATATAAAGCGTCACTTTTCCTTCGTCAAATACCATATCCAGAGTATGGAAAATGTCATTTCCCGGCTGTTTTGACGTTGTAAACAATTTTTCCGTAACATCATTCTTAATTCCGCTTCGTATGATATTCGTATTGCCGAAATTCGGAGAGAGGAACAGATAATTGCTTGTTTTTCCCACGTTTGCGCCAAGACAGAACAGCCATGCATTGCCTCCACAGGATGCGCTCTTGGCAAACCTGGTCTCGATTGTAAATTTCTCAACGTCGTCAAGGCTGGAAACAATACCTTTCGGCAGTTCCAGATATGTATTTGCACCGAGAGTCATAATGTCCTCTCCGTTCTGTGTCGTAAAGGAATAGTTCGTTCCCTTGATGGTTGCGTCATTGTTATGGTTGGAAATATCAATCAGGCTGCCGTTATCAGCCGCAGACAAATCGTATTCTACCGCTACTGTTTCGTCCACCTGGGTACTGAGCACCCTTACATATGTATCCGCCGTCTTCGTTACCATGCCTTCACCCGCGCCACAGGTTACCGTCGTTGTGACCACGGTTCTTCCTGTCGCTACACCTGTCACGAGTCCGGTATTATTCACGGTCGCAATGCCGGCAGCCGCTCCTGCTTTGAGCGCATAACTTATCGTCACATCGCTTGCCTTAATTTCTTCAGGCAGCGTTACGTCTATCTGCGCCGTGCCGGTACCTGTAATCTTCAGGTTGGGCGTTACGGTAATCCCCTTCTCATCCAGAATTTCTGCCGCACTCTTAACCCATACATCGGTAATTCCTGTTCTGGTCGTCTGCCCTGCCGTTACGGATGTGACTATCTGTGCTTTTCCGGCAGTTTTCGCAGTAACCTTACCGGTATTGTCTACAGACGCTACCGCATCATCGGGCGAAACGGCATAACTTATCGTTACATCTTCCTGCGTAAGTCCGGTTGGAAGATCCACTTCAACCTGTCCTGTACCACCTATCGCGCAAGTAATGTTTTTCGACACATTAATAGACTCTGTTTCCTGCAAAATTTCCTCCGGCGTTGCCATGACCGTCACATTCATCTTCGCAGTCTTGGACACCGTGCCGATCGCCGCGGTCGCAGTAATCTCTGCCGTACCCTTTTTCACGCCGGTCACAACGCCAGTGTTTGCATCTACCGTAGCGACGTCTGTATTGGACGATGCATAGGAAACGGTCAATCCTTCTGCTCCTGCCACGCCAGATGGAAGTACCGCCTCAACTTTCATGCTCTTTCCTGCTAACAGAGTACCGTCTTCCGGAGAAACCGTAATACCCTTTGCCTCAAGAATCTTATCGGGAGCGCGCTTGTCCGTGACAGCGCCTGTTTCAAATAATTCCATTACCTCCGTATCGTTTAAGGCTACGTCGTAGATGCTGATGTCATCGTATTTAATCCAGGTATCACCGCCGCCAATCTGCTGTGCTCCAATCAGGATGCTGCCATCCCCGGTAAGCAGTGAGCCGCCTTCTACGGTAGTCTCCGCTTTCTTCTCACCTTCCAGATAAACCGTTACCGTATCACCGGACTGGGTAATCGTAAGCATACGCCAGGTGTTGGCCCAATATGCGCCGGCTGTTACTCCCATAATGTCGCCTTCTACTTTTTGTGTGCCAGAATACAAGTATGTTTGTCTGTCGTTCTTTCCATCTTCAGCTTTTAAGGTAACATACCGTTCCGCTGTTCCAAGTGATATAAACGGAAACTTCTTACCATCCTTTGCATTGAGCGTATTGTACTGATTCCATGTCCACAGAGAAACCGTATAATCCGTAAGGTTCTTCTGCGGAAGTTTCAGACAATGAGCAGGATCTACTGCTGTGCTGAACGCCTTGCCGCTCTCATGCCCTCCATCTGCTACATTAAAGTCACCGGTATACTCTTCAAGACTGCCTGTAATCTTCTGGATATCCTGATAATTACCCTCCGTCTCGAAATCATATTTTGCCAACGGTTCCAGTTTCCCGGCGGCTGCATCTGCGGTAGTCGTATTTCCCGTAAAAACGGTCGTAACTACCATTGCGCAAGCAAGTATTTTGCTCACAATTTTCTTATACTTCATCTTTTTCTCCTTTCTTCGCAAGATTCCCTGACTTTTTACCCTCCTTCTCCTTTCTTCACAGGATTTCCTGCTGGTTTCATATTTGATGGCATAATGCCAAAAGTTAAACTGTTTTATTTTCCTAGCGTTCCCAGAAATTCACAGAATACATAATTGCTGACTGCGATTCCCGCTTCGGTAAGGAATACTCTGTTTTCCTGCAATCGTAAAAGCCCCTGTTGCCACAATTTTTGCAGAACGTGTCCATAAACACTCTCTATCGTTACACCAAATGTTTCCTCAAACCTGTCTCTGGAAATTCCTTCCATCATCCGAAGTCCAAGAAACATGAATTCTTCCATACGCTGCCGTTTATCCAGATAACTAACGTCCAACTTCTCTTTCCAATCAGTCTGCTCTCCCTTCAGTTCAAAAGCCCCTGAAAGAATATCCGGCAGGTTTGCGATCTCTCCGCTCAGATACGCATCGAGGTCCTTTGTATTGGAAAACCTTACATTTTCCAGAAAAGAAGAGCTCCCAAGCCCCAGACCCAGATAGGGCGTCAATGTCCAATAACCGATATTATGACGACATTCCCTGCCCGGCAGGGCGTAATTGGATATTTCATATCTGAAATACCCCCGACTCTCCAAGATCTCCCGGGTCATATCATACATTTCCCGTTCATCCTCTTCTGTGGGCAAAACAAGCGGCGGCTCGCCCCGCTCCCTGCGCAGCTCATCCTCCCCATACTGCTCATAAAAAGGCGTCCCCTCTTCCACAATCAGGCTATATGCAGATATATGTTCCGGCTGTAACTCTGTCACCTTCTTAAGCGTATACGCCCAATCCGCAGGCGTCTGTCCGGGCAGTGCAGACATCAGATCCACATTGATATTGGAAAATCCTTTTTTCCTCGCCAAATCAAAGCTCTCAAGAAAATCTTTATAGGTATGAATTCTTCCAAGCCGATATAACAGCCTGTCATCCACAGACTGTAACCCAAGACTTAAACGGTTGATTCCTGCGGATCTGTAAAAAGATAATTTCTCCCCTGTCAGAGTTCCGGGATTGCATTCCAGCGTAATCTCCGCATCCTTTTTCAAATGAAAACACTCCCGTACCGCCTCCATGATTTCCAAAATCTGTACGCCGGCAAGCAGAGAAGGCGTTCCGCCCCCTATAAATACAGATAAAACCTGATCATCCCGGCAGAATATGCCCTGCCGCCTGATTTCTTTCAGCAGGCTGTCCACATAACTCCTGCGAACGTTCGCCCCGGCAGGCATGGACAGAAAATCACAATAATTGCACTTTTTCACACAAAACGGAATATGAATATATAATTCCAATGCCTTCTGTTTTGTCATCTATTTATCATCCAGCTTGAGGACGCTCATAAACGCCTTTTGCGGAATTTCCACACTGCCTATCTGGCGCATTCGTTTCTTGCCCTCTTTCTGTTTCTCCAAAAGCTTGCGTTTTCTGGTAATATCGCCGCCATAACACTTGGCAAGCACATCTTTGCGCATCGCCTTTACAGTCTCACGCGCAATTACCTTACTGCCGATTGCAGCCTGAATGGGGATTTCAAACAGATGCCGCGGAATCTCTTCTTTGAGTTTCTCGCACATTTTTCTGCCGCGCTCATAAGCCGTCCCACTATGCACAATGAAGGACAAAGCATCCACTTCCTCACGGTTAATTAGGATGTCCAGTTTCACCAGCTCGGAACGGGCGTAACCCTTCATTTCGTAATCAAACGAAGCGTACCCTCTGGAACGCGATTTTAAGGCGTCAAAGAAATCGTAAATAATCTCATTCAATGGCAGCTCATATTTAATCAACGCGCGCGTCTCTTCCATATATTCCATGCTAACATAGATACCGCGGCGTTCCTGGCATAAATCCATGATTGCGCCGATGTATTCGCTGGTAACCATAATCTCCGCATTTACCATCGGCTCTTCCATATAATCAATCTCCGCCGGATCCGGCAGATTCGATGGATTTGTCAGCTCAATCATTTCTCCATTTGTCTTATATACCCGATAAATAACCCCCGGCGCCGTCGTCACGAGATCCAGATTGTATTCCCGCTCCAGACGCTCCTGAATGATTTCCAGATGCAAAAGACCCAGAAAACCGCACCGAAATCCAAAACCGAGCGCAATAGATGTCTCCGGCTCAAACTGCAGAGCTGCGTCGTTCAACTGCAGTTTTTCAAGCGCATCCCGCAAATCGGGATATTTGGCGCCATCCGCCGGATACATACCGCAGTAAACCATAGGGTTTACCTTCTTATATCCCGGTAATGGTTCCTTACAGGGATTCGCCGCATCCGTCACAGTATCGCCTACCTGCGTATCACGGACATTTTTAAGACTTGCCGTGATATAGCCAACCATTCCCGCACTGAGCTCCTCACAGGGAATAAACTGTCCTGCCCCAAAATACCCGACTTCCACGACGTCCGCAGTCGCGCCTGTCGCCATCATTTTAATCGTTGTTCCGACACGAACCGTTCCCTCTTTCATCCTGCAAAACACAATCACGCCCTTGTAGGAATCATACAGGGAATCAAAAATCAACGCCTGCATGGGATTATCCGCACTTCCACCGGGCGCCGGTATTTTCGTTACAATCTGTTCCAGCACGTCCTCAATATTTAATCCTGTCTTTGCAGAAATTCTGGGGGCGTCCTGCGCCTCCAGCCCGATGATATCCTCAATTTCTTCTATCACGCGTTCCGGCTCTGCGCTGGGCAGATCGATTTTATTGATAACCGGAAACACGTCCAGATCGTGGTCGAGCGCCAGATAGACGTTTGCCAGCGTCTGCGCCTCAATTCCCTGCGCCGCGTCCACGACAAGAACCGCCCCGTCGCAGGCTGCGAGACTGCGCGAAACTTCATAATTGAAATCCACATGTCCGGGGGTATCAATGAGATTAAAGATGTATTCCTCACCATCCTTCGCCTTGTATACAATACGGACGGCCTGTGCTTTAATCGTAATTCCCCGTTCCCGTTCCAATTCCATGTTATCCAGAACCTGCGCCTGCATTTCCCGGCTGGTAAGCAGCCCGGTCTTCTCAATGATCCGGTCGGCAAGGGTGGATTTTCCATGATCTATATGTGCAATTATACAAAAATTTCTGATTTTACTCTGATCTATCGCTGCCATATGTTCCTCCAAAAAAATACTCCTTAGGTCATTTTATCACAAAACTTAGTGGTTTGTCCATTACCAACCCACTATATTTGTCCATGTTTCCTCACTTCCCGCTGTATCTGACAATCAAAAGCTCCACCGCCATGCGGTCATTCAGACTGCCTGTTTTTACGTCTTCCTCCGTCTGCACACAGTCCTCTATTGCCTCTTTCAGCTGTTCTGCCTTAAATCTCCCCGCCTGCGCGGCGTTCTTACGCACGGCAAACTCAGGAATTTTCGCTTTGGAGGCGATAAATTTATTGTCGTATCCCTGCCGTCTTAAATCCTTTACCTGTAGAAGAATCTGAAACTGTCTGGCAATCAGAAACAGAATCCGCATCGGCGGCTCTTTGAGAGCCAGCAGGTCATAGTACAGCTCCAATGCCTGTTTCTGCTGCCTTTCGGCAATTTTATCGACCATCTCAAATATCTTTCCCGTAGTCTGCCCGACACAGATTGCCTCCACGTCTTCGGCTGAAATCACTTCCTGCCCCAGGGTATAGCAGAACAGTTTTTCCAGCTCCCGGTCAATATATTCCATATCATCCCCGGTCTTTTCCAGAAAAAGCTGCAAAACTGGCTGTGTAATCTTCTTATTCTCACGTTTCAGCCGCGACAAAATCCAGCGCGTCAATATCTCTGGTCCCTGCCGCGGAAATTCCACCACGCGTCCCGCATTCCTGACCGCCTTATACATTTTGCTCCTCTTATCAACCTCGTCCTCCACAAACACGAAACAGGTCGTCTCCGTAATATGTTTCATATAATCTGCAAGCTCTTCACAGGAAGTTTTAAACACACCGCTGTTTTCCACAAATATCAGCCTTCGCTCCGCCAAAAAAGGCAACGTCTCCGCCAAATCTATCATCTCGCCGGGATTAATATTCTTTCCCTCGTAATATGACGCATTCATCGTATCATCCGATTTTGCCAATGCCTGACGTAATTTCTGTCCATACTGTCTCTTCAGATAAGATTCCTCCCCGTACAACAGATATACCGATTGAAAACTTCCCGATTTGATATCTTCGTCTATGCTTTTCATTTCAAATCCTCCATACCATAATCTTATACTCTCAGGGAAAATATGTCCATACCCGAACGCCCTCTTCCTCAGGCTGTATGCAAATCTGTCCCTGTTTCATCGTAAGGAACAGATTATCTCCTGTTTCTTGTATCCGTTTCACGGCCTCCCTGCCGGGATGTCCGTAAGAATTCCTCTTTCCACAGGAAATTACTGTTATTTCGGGAGACAACCTCTCCAGAAATTCCCGACTGTTGGAGCCGTCCGAACCGTGATGCGCCGCTTTATAGAAATCAACTTCCTCTGCGCCATAGCGCGCCAGACGTCCGGATTCCAGCAATTCCTGCTCCTGCCGGACGCCGATATCCCCGGTAAACACGCCGGTAAATTCCCCATGTTCCAATAACACAGACAGAGAAGACGCATTGCGCTCTGTGCTCCCCTGCTCCGGAGACAATACCGTAAAAACCGTATTTCCAGAGCCAAATTTCATCCCCGGCGACACATACAATATCTCACACCCCGCCGTTTTTGCCGTTTGCAGCAATGCCTCCATTGCCTCGTCTCTTACTATATGTTTTGCAAGAACCAACGTCTCCACCGGATATCCCTGCTGCAATAGTTCCAACAATCCACTGATATGATCCATGTCGGCATGGCTGACAATCCAACCTTTGACAGAACGTATTTTGCGCGATTTTAAAAAAGGCAGAATGCGGTATTCTCCCACTTGTTTTACATCGCTGCTGCCTCCGTCAAGAAAAAAATGCTCCCCGTTCTCATTTTGAATCAAGATCCCATCCCCCTGTCCGACATCCAAAACAGTAACCTCGAACCGATGATTGCCACGGACAAACAGCAGGCAGGCAATCATCCATATCATTCCTGCCAGATAACGTTTCTTCTTTGTGCGCCAGGTCAAATACAGACAAAGGCCAAGCACTCCATAATAGACAAGCAGCAATTGCAGAGGCGGTTTTCCGACAATAAAATTCGACCATGGCAGTTTTCTGGCAATGATACAGATTGCCTCATTAAAATCGAGCAGCCATCCGGCAGGCGTCAAAATAACCGCTCCCAAACCGGGAAACAAAATCCCCAGCAATCCGCCCACAAATCCCAGGAACAATAACGCCCCCATAAACGGGAGAATGCAAATATTAACAAGAATGCTGTAAGTCGGAATTTCATAATAAAAATACACACTCAATGGCAGCGTCACAAGCTGAATGCAGACGCTGACGCATAACACAGCGCATATTTTCCGTTCCTTTTTCTCCTTCTTTTGCGCCTCGTTCATCCTTTGCAAAATCTTCCACACCGCAACCACGCCGAAGACTGCTCCATAGGAAAACAGAAACCCGGCGTATTCCATCAGAAAAGGATTCTGCCAGAGCTGAACTGCTGCGCTCACAAATAGCGCTGTAACCGAATCATAACTATAGCCAAGAACCTGCGCCGCCATCATGAGAAGAAACATCCCCACCGCGCGCACCGTAGACACTTCCATTCCTGAAAAAATACAAAAACTGCATACTATGACCGCTGCAAGGATGGCGCTGCATTTCCGGTGACAGCCCAGCCACTGCAAAAAGCGCAGCAAGCCCATGCCAAGAATCGAAACATGCAGCCCGGAAATCGCTAATATATGGGAGATACCGGCGCCCCGGTACAACGCTTTCGTCTCTGGCGCAAGCATTGATTTTTCCCCCAGCGTCATATCCGCCATCACCCCCGCGTCCGCATCATCCAGCGAATCCACAAACACCTTCTTCATGCTGGCGCGTAACCTGCTCAGGAACACGGCATATTTATCCTCCTGCCGTGAAACCAATGTCTCGGAATCCGTATAAACCCGAAATTCCCGTTTTCTGCTCTGCTGATATTGTTTCTGATTGAAATTCCCTTCATTGCGGGATACTGGAAACGGCGCATACTGTCCGGCCACTTTTAGAACATTGCCAGGCTGATACTGACCGTTAGAACTGTAAATAAGAACCCCATGACACGGATAACTCCCGCCCGTGGCAAACACATGGGGGTTCCTGAGATAATAGATATATTGTTTCTTTGCAAATGTCTGTTTTCCGGAAACAGCTCCCACGCCCTGCGAACGCGACGCCTGCGCATCAGATTCCTCTTTCCCTGAAATCTGTCCCACAACCGTAATGTAATCGCCATCGGTAAGAACTCTTTCCAGATTGTTCCTGACCTCCTGCTGATTCTGCATACGAAAAGTTCCTGCTGCAAACAATGCTATGCACAGAACCATTCTCGCCAAAACAGCATACCGGATACAGATCTTTCTGCGCTGTCCGCTTTCTTCGGACTTACCGGAGGCAGACGCCGGAAGACGCCACAATGCTGCCGCCACAAAAATGAGCAAACACACAAACCATGCCAAAAACCACCATCCGCCAGCTCTCGCATACAAAAATCCAAGTACCAGCGACAGGCACAGGCATACTATATTTCTTTTTATCAATCACGACCTCCCGCTGCGTCTACAATCTGCTTTTGCCCTTCTTCTATCTGCTTTTCCTGTGTCTGCGCATTCTCGTCCATATAATCCAGGTTACGCTCATACATGGTGTTCAAATCTAATTTTTCCCGGTAAACTATATTACTGTCCCCATTGACAGAAATCTGAACCTTGTTGACATTGGTAAGCTCTGTCAGAGAATTGACAATGGAATAAATCACTACCGGTTCCGTAATCTCATAATTCTGATTTAAAAATCCTTCATCCAGATTCACGAAACACACGCCATCCAGCACAGATACATTTACAAGTTTCGTTCCATCCGGAACTGCCGAACGCCCTTCGTCATCCTGCGGTCCTTTCAACAACTGCTCTATCACAAGCTTTTCCAGAGAAATATTGCTGCTGTAGTGAATTTCCTGCACTTTCTGTATCAGCGCATTTCCCTCAGAGTTTGAAAAATAAAGGGTAATGCTTGCCGTCTGAATCGAATTGATCTGTTCTCCCGGATTCTCAATAAAGCTCTCCTCCGTCATCAACCCGATCGGCTTTCCATCATCATCTACAAGCGGCGCATCTCCTACATAGAAAGAAATGCAATCCACACCCTCTACCTGAATCAATGTCCTCACAATCGCGGCACGACATAACACTTCTTCGAGATTATCCATATCAAGATAGGCGCTGTTGAAATAAAGATACAGCTGACCTTCTTCCAAAATCCAGGAATCCAGTCTTACGCCTTCAGGTACAGGTCGCCGGTAATCGAGATTTTCGGTTGGCATAAACAGCCGTTCCAGAAAATTCCTAATCATGTCATCCCTCTCTTCTTCCTGCACATCGCAGCCTACGGCGATTGTCTTTGTCTTATCATTATTCAGATAATAAACTTTGTATTTCGAATCCTCCTCCTGACGATTCCCACAGCCTGCAAACAAAATCGCCAGCAGCAACAGGATTATCAGAACCTGGCATCGCTTTGCTGTTCTCATGTGATTCCTCCAATATAATTCAAAGGTATCCGGACGGTAAATACCGTGCCCTCCCCTTCCTTACTATGCGCCTTAATCGCGCCTCTGTGCATCAACACGGCATTGCGCGTAATGGCAAGTCCCAATCCTGTTCCGCCAATCTCTCTGGAATGCGATTTATCTACGCGGAAAAACCGCTCGTAAATATGCTCTAAATATTCCTCCGGAATCCCAATCCCGGAGTCCTCTACGCGCACAAAGAAATATTTGTGGTCTGCATTCAAAGATACGTGCACCCACCCATCCTTTTTGTTATACTTAATCGCATTTTCTACGAGATTATTGAGCGCAAGAGACAGTTTCACCTCGTCAATTTCCGCACTGACCGGACGAAAACTTTCCAACACAAGCTCAATGTTCTGTTTCTCCGCAATGGGACGCAGCCGTTTCATAATCATTTCCAGCAAATCATTGATATTTACCACTGAAATATTCAGCTCGCCTGCCGCCTTGTTCATCTTCACCAGAGATAGCAGGTCATTGATAATCTTATTCTCCCGCTCAATCTCTTCTGCGATATCGCCCATGAAATCCTTATACAATTCTACCGGAACGTCATCCTGGTCCAGCAGAGAATCCGCCAATACCTTCATGGACGTCAGCGGGGTTTTTAATTCATGGGATACATTGGATACAAACTCCTGTCTCGAATTATCAATTGCCCGTATTCGTCCCAACATCTCATTAAAAGCATCGGAAATCGCCTCTGTCTCCGTATAATCGGAAATCATCAACTCCTCTTCCTCGTTCTCCGCCTGAATTTCCTCCAGAGATTTCGTCATCTTCTTAAACGGACGCACCAGACGATGCGCCCAGAAAAGTGCGATGACAAGGATCACTATCGCGTTCACCATTTCAATAATCTGAATATTCTTCTTAATATAATCGTAGTTCATCATAATACTGTCTGTGGACACGCTGACAAGCATCACGCCTATGGATTCCTGCGTATCCGTATTCTTCAACGGAACAGCCAGTTCAATATAGCGACTGTCCGGGTCATACTTACTGATATCCTCTCCCTGAAAACTCCTGACCACTTCCTCAGATATAATCGTTTTGCCTGTATCCAGCCCATAAGTATCCTTTACAATCTGGAAATGACTGTTGATAATCATGATTCTGCCATCATAAATATTAGACATCTGTTCTAACTGGGAATTGATAATCTCCTGTGATACATCCGCCATATAATTATAGGTAACCACCTGATTTGCCAATATCTTCGTCTGGCTCGAAATATCAATACTGCGGTTGGAAACAGCGCGATTCTCATAAGTCATAAGAACGCCGGTGCGCAATACGATATTCGGAATAATCCCGATGATTGCAATAAGCAAGAACAGCCTGAATTTCAGGCTGTGAATAAACTTTAACTTCTTCATCTTTTTCTCCGCTGTTCTCTAATGCTATCCTCCATAATAGTAACCCACGCCCCATTTCGTATGCACATATTTGGGGTCGCTTGGACTGACCTCAATCTTCTCCCTCAGGCGTCTGACATGCACATCCACGGTACGAACGTCCCCGGGATACTCAGAGCCCCATACCAGATTTAACAGTTTTTCCCTGCTGTATACCTTATTGGGATTCAACACCAGAATTGCCAGCAGATCAAATTCCCGCGCCGTAACGTTGATTTCCTTGCCCAGAATAAACAGACGGCGGCTCTCGCAGTCCAGACGCAAGTCTCCGTTTTCAACAATCCTGGTATTCTCCTCTTTGCGGGCATTGGGGGAAGTTCTGCGCATAATCGCTTTAATACGCGCCTTGACCTCCAAAATGTTAAATGGTTTCGTAATATAATCATCTGCACCGTATTCGAGGCCCAGAATTTTGTCCATATCGTCTCCCTTTGCAGTCAGCATGACAACAGGCACCGAAGAAAATTCCCGAATCTGCTGGCACACCTCAAAGCCGTCCATTCTGGGCAGCATAATATCCAAAAGAATCATATCATAAGTGTTCTCTGTCGCAAGCCGGAGCGCTTCCTCGCCATCATAGGCGCAGTCCACTTCCATTCCGTCCTGCTCCAGACTGAAACGAATTCCTTTCACTATCAACTTCTCATCATCGACTACAAGAACCTTTTTCGCCATTATTTCACCTCATTGAACCTTGACGCAGTCTTCTATTTTAGAAAACACGCCCTCCTTGATTCCTTCTATTTTCATCAAATCTTCAATCTGTACAAAACTGCCGTTCTCTTCGCGCCACGCCAGAATGCGTTCTGCCTTCGCGGCTCCGATACCTGGCAGCTGCATAAGCTCTTCTTTTGTGGCCGTGTTAAGATTCACCCTGTCATCATCCTGCGACTGATTTTGTTCTTCAGTAACATTCCCTGACTCTGCCGCTTCCTGTGCCTCCTGTGTGTTCAGCACATATATCATTTCTCCATCCGTAAGCGGTTTTGCCTGATTTAAAGATTGTATATCCGCCTCCCCATTCACGCCGCCGGCAAGCGCTATTGCCTGAAACACCCGGCTGCCTTCCTGCAGCGCATAGACGCCCGGCTCATTGACCGCCCCCGACACCTGAACATAAATCAGGGACTGCTGAACTTCGGTTTGCCCATCTGTCTGCTCTGCACCATCCGAACCTTCCGTCTCAGAGTCCGAACTTTCTTCCGTCTTCTCCACATCTTTCACGCCGGACAAGAGCAGTTCTGCTCCCTGTCCTTCTCTGTCCGCACATCCTGCAATCAGGAGCAGGAACATCAACATGAATATGATTTTTCTTATATCTCTCATACTTTTCCCACCTTTCCTCTATGTTGAGGATGAGAAAAGCCTTATTCACGAATCCCTTATATTGTATCGAAATTTTCTGATTATGACAAGAGGAATTTTTTATGAACAAATTGTAAACATTCTTGACAAACCTATTAAAAAGAGTTATTGTTCTATTTAGATAGTACAATAATACATTATAGAAAACGAGGTGATTAGATGCCATGGAACCTGGATTCAGACCGTCCTATCTTTATCCAAATCATTGAAAAAATCCAGATGGATATTATTTCCGGACAATATGCTCCAGGAGACAAACTGCCTTCTGTGCGTGAGCTGGCCATGCAGGCGTCCGTAAATCCAAACACAATGCAGAAAGCGCTATCCGAACTGGAACGAACCGGTCTGGTCTACGCCAAGAGAACCAGCGGACGATACATTACGGAGGATACCACGATGATTACAAACCTGAAGACAACACTTGCCAAAGACATTGTAGCTCAATTTTTAGATAACATGCAAAGACTGGGAATACAGGAAGAGGATGTTATTTCCCTCATTTCTGAATTTATTGAAGGAGACAAACATGACACTGTTAGAATGTAAAAACCTTACCAAAAGTTACGGGAACCACATTGCACTCTCTGACGTCAGTTTCCAGATTGACGCCGGACATATCATCGGTCTTCTGGGACCGAACGGAAGCGGCAAGACCACGCTGATCAAACTGATTGCCGGACTGTTGGGCGCAACCTCGGGCAGCGTATATGTCAAGGAAGAACCCATCGGACCCAGAAGCAAAAGCATTATTTCCTATCTACCCGACCACAGTTACCTGGATGGGAATATGCGCGTGCAAAATATCATAGATTTCTTTGCAGACTTTTATGCGGATTTCGATCCTTTGCGCGCCTACGATATGATGGCAAAATTACAGATCAATCCCCGGCAGAAATTAAAGACGCTGTCCAAGGGCACACAGGAAAAGGTACAGCTGATTCTGGTGATGAGCCGCCACGCAGACCTGTACATTCTGGATGAGCCGCTCGCAGGCGTGGATCCCGCCGCAAGGGATTATATCCTGGATACGATTTTGTCGAACTATGATGAAAATGCCTCCATTCTGATTTCCACACATCTGATATCAGATATCGAAAACATTCTGGATGAGGTAATTTTCATTCAGGACGGCATACTGCACACGCACGCTTCCGTAGACGAACTGCGTGAACGCGACAACAAATCCATCGACACTATCTTTCGGGAGGTATTCAAATGTTAAAGAAATTATTAAAATACGAATGGAGAGACACACGCAAACTGCTGTTGCCCATCAACCTTGCCATCGTCGCATTCACCCTTATCGGATGCATCCTGTTAAATACGAATCTGTTTGATACGGAACTGGGCGTTGTGCTGGCATTTTTCCTGACGCTCTTTTATACCTTGACGATCGTTGTCTTTTCCAGTATCACGACCATTTATATTTACGTGCGTTTTTACAAAAACCTGTACACGAGAGAAGGATATCTGATGCACACATTACCGGTCACATCAAACGAATTGTTTCATTCGAAACTTATCGTGGGATTTTTCTGGGCCTCTTTAAACAGCGTGCTTACGATTTCATCCTTTATGGCCTTAGGCGCTGCCGCAGGAATCCGTGCATCCACCACATATTTATCGGATGAGTTATCTTCCATAAACATTCCTGCTGCCATTACTGATATTTTCGGCTATCCGCTGCCATGCTTATTGCTATGGATACTGCTTTTGATGATTGTGAGCTCATTCTTTTCCGTATTGATGGAATATATGAGCGTTTTATTGGGACAGCAGATGAAGACCAATAAGCTTGCAGTGTCCCTTGTAATCTATTTGGGCATGTATCTTCTGACACAGATTGTTACATCAATCGGCGCCATGATTCCCAGTTTCTTTATTACGGAGGAAGCCCTGGAAACGGAAGCATTTTTTTCTATGTTTTCACAGATGATGCAAATATTATTTCCATCCGCAACGCTCCTCTATCTGGTATTCGGCATCATATTCTATCTCATATGCCGAAAACTGTTAAAACGAAACGTCAATCTGGACTAAATATACCGCATAAGTCAAAAAAGCAGAGAATCTATGGTAACAAGATTCCTGCTTTTTTAATTTGCAAATAAAAAATTTATTGTATCACACTTTCTTACATCGCACCATATGATATGACGCAAAATATTCTTTTCGCGGTATCGCATAGTAAAACAGATGTCTCCCCTTTATACTCTTACAAACAGAGGGGAGGTGTTTTCATGGCCAGAATACAAAACGTAACAGGATTCTTTCTGGGCGATGTTGAAGAAACATTTTAGCCGGACACAACGGCTTTGCTATTTCATGATACCGTAATGATTCTCAGCGTACTCTCTTATCTGTTCAGCACGCTCGTGCTGGCTCATTGCCTGAAAAATGGCAATACTCTGATAAAAAATTTCTTTCGACATCTCATACTGCCCCAACTCTGCCAGAGCACAGGCTTTGTTGCAAAGCAGCATCGGAAAAATGTGCATTTTTCCATATTCCACGCAATAATCAATTCCTTTCTGGCAGAGTTCGAGGGCCTCTTTGTATTGGCGTTCCTGCCCCATCCAACTGGACAGGTTCTGCAAAATCATCAGATATTTTACGGACAACTCCCCATCGCCGGCGGCATTTCCTTCAATATACTCCATTAATTCAAATAAAAGCCGTAACGCATCCCACACCTTTCCCATCGCGTGATACGCACAGCCAATATTGTTCAAAATACTGATTTCATGAAACGTCAAAAGTCTTGCCCTGATATGTATCCCGTCAAATTCAGGAATCGTCATATGAATTGCCGCTAAGAGCAGCTCCTGTATACGCTCTGCACTTTCTCCCTGGTTTTTACATATCAGAGCTCTGGCAAAATACAGGTACTGCTCTTCCAGTTTTATACCATATTCCCTTTTGGAACTTTCTTTCAGCCTCTCCTCCAGAATATCCACATATTTTGCTGCGCGTGCATATTCCTTTCTTGCCAGACAACGGGTCAGCTGCTCCTCAATCTCATACCGCTCCATTTCTTCTCTGCTGAGATAACTGTTATAAATTGGGTCTGCAATCCCCAGCCTCTGCATCAGCCCTTCCAAAATCTTCTTTCCCGGCGCCTGAACCCCATTCTCAATTCTGGATAATGTAGATGTCGTACAAATGCCATAGCACAACTCTTCCTGAGAATATTTCTGTCGTTCCCTCGCATCACGGATCAGGCTGCCGACTGCATAATGCGCCATTTCTTCCTCCCTTTTCTCATTCCGCCGCAAGACGGATGACAAATGCTTTTGTATATTCCTCCCACTCCCCCTGTTCCAGTGTAAGCATACCGCCATGCATGGTAATCACCTTACGTGCAATGCTCAATCCAAGACCGCTGCCGCCCTTGCTGTGTCTCGACTCATCGCCAAGCACGAAGGGCTCAAAAATATACGCGGCAATCTCTGGCGGGATGACAGCTCCATTGTCACAGATCCGTATTACCAGCTCGTCATCATCTGCCCGGGCTTTGACCCATACTCTGGTTCCAGGCGAATTATGCCGCAGGGCATTATTCAACAGATTGTTGATGACGCGCTGAAATTGCACACGATCCACCTTGCGAATACATGTCTCCTCCGGGATAAGCACAATCATCTCCATTTCCTTCTCCTCAAAGTCCATATACAGACCTGCCACGCATTCACGAATCAATTCCAACACATCCGACTCTGTCCTGTTAAGCTCAAATCCTTCACTTTCAAGTTTTACATATTCAAACAGGAGATTCAAAAGCCCGCTCATCTGCATGGATTTATTATAAATCGTCTCTAAATATTCCTGTCGTTTCTTTTCACAAATCCCACTGCCTTCCTCCGCATAAGGAGAAGAACCAACCTCTTCCAGCAAAACTTTTGCGTATCCTGCCACTGTTGTCATCGGTGTTTTTAAATCGTGCGCCACATCCGACAGGAGAAGATTCCGCCTGCTGTCATACTCTGCTTTCCTCTGTCGCTCCTCTTCTTCCATACGCTTTATCTGCACGCTTACCGTCTGTCCAAACCAAAACGCGGCAATCACATAGGGCAGCAGCAGCGTAAACAGGATTAATATCGTAATCGCAATCATTCCCAATATAAAAAAATTTCTCTGTACCGGAGTCATCTGCATGGTCTGATCGGAAATACGCCCCGTTAACACATTTCCCGCCCACTTTTCACTGAATGAACGCAAGGCGAATTCCGCCACATCCGGAAGCTGATTACAAACGCCCATAACGGCAAGATATACTCCGCCGCGCAACAAAGCGTCAATACTCTGTCCATTTTCCATTCCGGCGGTAAAGAAATCAATATGCAGACTTTGCGACATCCACGGAAAGACAATCTGTTCATATATTACATTCAACAGTTCCTCACTGAGGCTCACAAAAACCAGAATAAGAAGAAACCGCCTGATCAAAAATTTTTTCCACTCGACTGTATTCATGTTTATTTTTTCTCCAAACGATACCCAAGACCCCGGATCGTCTTAATATAGGCGTTTCCATCCTCAGAAAGTTTCGCGCGCAGACGGCTGATGCAGACCATAATGTTGTTGTCCGCAATTGCATACTCTTCCCCCCAGACCTCCTCATAAATCTGCTGCTTTGTGAATACCTTGCCCGGATATTCCATAAACATCCGCATCATCTTGTACTCTACTGAAGTCAGATCTATGGGGCAGTCATTCCGGTATACAACGCACGCTTCTGTATCAAGCCTTAAATCTTTTACTTCCAGTTGTTTTAATTTCTCACTTTTCGCCCCCAGAGAATAAAACCGACGAATATTGGAATTGATACGCGCCATTGCCTCCATCGGGTTGAACGGTTTCGCGAGATAGTCGTCTGCCCCCAAATCCAGCCCCAGAATCTTATCTGCATCCTGATTTTTGGCGGACAGTATCATGACCGGGATATTGCTATATTCCCGCAGTCTTTTCAGCACATGGTAACCATCCATTCCCGGCATCATAACGTCAAGGAGCGCCATATCAATTTGTTCTTTCTCCAACAGGGAAAGGGCAGACTGTCCGTCTGCCGCCTCCAACACCTGATACCCGTCTTTTTCCAGATACAATCGAAGTAATTCCCTTATCTTTTCCTCATCATCTGCAATAAGAATTGTATAAGCCATTCTGTTCTCCTTTATGAAAAAATTACATCCTATTTTCCGGCTGTTCTGTCTGTGCAAACCGCAGGCTCTTTAATTTCTGATAAAGCGCCGCATTCGTCTGTTTCACATAGGGATTCACATAAAAGATTCCCAGTATTCCAAACGTCAGACCATTTAAAATATACCATCCCAGGAAAGATAAGTCCAGTACAAAGGCTTTCCACTTGTTGCCCGTCATCATGATGCGGCTTAATGTAAATGCTTCCTCTTTGGTGATATTTGGGGTCTCTCCGAGAATATAAGGTATCATTCGGTATTCATACGCTTTAATGATTCCGGGAATAAGAAAGAGCAAGCTCCACAGGAAAACATACAAATCCCGGAAAAACAACGTCCTCACACAATTCATATAACCGTGGTCAAAGGCATAACAGATTTCCCTGATGCCCGGCCGCTCATTCAGGTTTTGTACAAAAAAGCGATTGATTCCCACTTCCACCGGATTGACAATGAATATTTCCAACGGGAGCACCACCAGCAGGACAAGCAATGTCACCGCAATTATAATGATGATAATGATGAAAAATATCGCCATCGTGTAGGCCGCTCCTTCTATTACCCGCTCTTGCGAAGAGTCTTCGCGGTCGTCAAACACATCATCCAGATATAAATCAATATCGTCATCTACGATAAAATCATCGTCAAACTTAAATTTATCATATACTACATGATTATCCAGATTACGGATCCCTGTATAACCGTTGCTTGCTCCCGCGGCGCCGCCTCCCAGCACAACCATAAGAAGCGCTACCAAAACACATTTCCAGTAATTTACCTTAAACCGTTGCTTTGCTTTCTCCTTCAATTCTCTTCTCGTCCACATACTCATTTCCTCCTATTCTTCCTCTCAAAACATTTTGGGCATCCTTAGCCATTCTAAAAAATTATTATATCTGTTTTCCTTTGATGGGTCTATCATATCCTTTCTTTCTTAATATGAAACACTTCTTTCCTTACAGAAACCTTACAAATAATAATTTTCACACCCGTGTATTTCTGTATTGCGCCACTCACTGCACCATTTAAGTCTTTTGTCATATCTTATAGAGAATACAAATCTAAGAAAGGATGCAACCATTATGGCAAATTATAACACGAACTCCGACTGTGGCCGTGAACCGAGAATGCCACATCGTTCAAACGCATATACCCCCGGTATGAACCAGCGTCCCATGGCAGGTCGTGCACCAATGCCTCGCCGCTGCCCGGTCAGCATGGATAAAACAGATCCCCTCGCCGATATGCCGATCGCAATGGCTTACGTACCATGGCAGTTCATGCACGAGACTTATGAGCCGGACAAAGCACTGCAATGCGGCACAATCTTTCCGGAATTAAATAAACCGTTTTTGGGGAAAGGGGGCTGCCCGAGATGAGAGAAAACAAAATGGAACAGATGAAATTGTTTCAGTGGATTAATATGGTAAGTTTTGCCTTAAATGATATCACACTTTATCTGGATACCCACCCGACAGACCCGGAAGCGCTTGCATACTTCAATCATTTCCGTGAAGTCCGTGTAAAAGCGTTGAAAGAATATGAAAACAATTACGGTCCGCTTACGCTTGATACTGCAAAACCGGATCAGATGTGGTTATGGTCTACCCAGCCAATGCCCTGGGAAGGAGGTTATTGCTAAATGTGGAATTATGAGAAAAGATTACAATATCCTGTAAACATCACGCAGACGAACCCTCAGATTGCCCAGGTGATTATCAGCCAGTTTGGCGGACCGGACGGAGAACTGTCCGCCTCCATGCGCTACCTTTCCCAGCGGTATACCATGCCCTATCGGGAAGTTGCAGGATTATTGACCGATATTGGTACCGAAGCCCCGAAAATGTTCCAGGTGGACACCCTTCTCATATCATTTTTTAATTCCAACCATTTTTTCGCATTTTAATTCTAATATGCAATTAAAAAATCATTTTTTTAATTTAATATATCCGCAGGCAAATATCGGAGAATGAAAAAGGAGGAATTTTTAATTATGAAAATGATAATTGGTGATAAATTCGCACCCGCATCAAACGGTGAAACAATCCCTGTGATAAATCCTTATGACGGCAGCTTTGTGGACGACGTCCCCCACGCAAGCCAAAGCGATGTAGACCTTGCTGTAAAATATGCCATGCAGGCACAAAAAAATTGGAAAAATGTCCCGGTATATCAAAAGGCAGAGCTTGCAATGAAATTCGTGGAACTGGTACAGGAGCGCAAAGAAGAACTTGCCAGATTACTGACGCTTGAATCCGGCAAGGACATTACGGCATCCAGAAAGGAAATCAGTAACATCTCCATTGCATGGCGTGCATTCTGTGAGAAAGCAAAACATCTCTACGGAAACATCATTCCAAATGGAATGGAACGCGGACATGAAAAAAACATTGTTTTTACCAAACGGGAACCTGTCGGTATCGTGGCCTGCATCATTCCATTCAATTTTCCCTGTAATCTCTTTAACCAAAAGGTTGCGCCGGCGCTTTTGTCTGGAAATGCCGTTATCATCAAACCCGCCAGTGAAAATCCTCTGACCGTATGCAGACTCGCGGAGATGCTGCGAGAAGCAGGTTTCCCATCCGGTGTTGTACAAATAATCACCGGCCGCGGCTCCACCACAGGCAATTACCTGTGCGAACACGAAAATATACAGGCGCTGTCTCTTACCGGTTCTTCTGCTGTCGGCGTCTCCGTGATCCGAAATGCTGCCGACTCTTTAAAAAAAGTCGCTCTGGAACTGGGTGGCAACGATGCATTCATTGTCCTGAAAGATGCAGACCTGGAACTTGCCATCCGCGAAGCTACTCAGGCAAGATTCTATAACGCCGGACAGATTTGCTGTGCGCCGAAACGTTTCCTGGTTCACAGTTCCCTCTATGACAGATTCGTGCGGGAGTCCGTTAAATATGCCTCCGCCATCAAAGGCGGAAATCCTCTGGATGAGCAGACACAGATCGGAACACTTATCAGCGAACGGGCCGCCGTCGAAGTAGAGAAACAAATATCCCTGACCATCAGCCAGGGTGCAAAGCTTTCCGCAGGCGGAAATAGAAACGGTGCTTTCGTTGAACCTACCGTCCTCACAGACGTTCCGGCTGATGCGGATATCATGCATGATCTGGAAGTATTCGGTCCCGTCATGCCTGTTACGCCTTTCGAGACAGAGGATGAAGCGCTCGCACTTGCCAATGATTCTGTCTACGGACTCGGCGGAAGCGTATTTACTCAGAGTCTGGACAAAGCCGCTCTTTTTACAAGCGAACTGGAATGCGGGAGTGTAGTTGTCAACGGCTCCAGTTATTTCCGCAGCTTTGAGATGCCCTTTGGCGGCTGGAAAAAATCGGGACTTGGCACAGAAGGCGTATTTTCAAGCTTTGATGAATTTACAAATATAAAATGCGTCGCCTTGAAAAGCATCGCACCTTTTTAACTATTGCGACCAGATATATAGCATAGACCGGATTGCGATTACAGTTTATGGAACAGATCATCAATCTTGGTATTGAAGATCCGGGCTATCGCATATATCTCTTTATCGGTTGCTATCCTGGTCTGTCCCTCCAATTTAGAAAGAGATGAAAAATTAATATCAACATCCAGCAGCTGCATGTTGATTGCCAGTTCTTTCTGGCTCATTTTATTCAATCTCCGGATTTTTGTAACATTTACCCCTATCATGTTTTTGTCTCCAAGTGGTTTCTGTCTTGGTTTCATATGAATTCTCCTTGTATCAGCCCTGAAATTATTTTCATTGTATCACAAAGCCTGTACAATGAAAAGTATCGGGACAGGCAATTAGATGGCAAAATTTAGAATTGAAAATGTGATGGATTTGTGATAGAGTAATTTCATATAACAATTATATTTTTAGTATCCCAGATACGGGACATAATATAACAGGAGTGTTCCCTAATGAATAGTATTGTTCAGGCTGTCTTTGAACACAGCCTTCTAATTCCGGAAAAAACAGCCATCGTCGCTGACGATGAGAAAATAAGCTACCGTGAACTAGCGGAAAAAACAGCTATTTTTTCTAATGCTTTAAAATTACATTCTGTCAGAAAAGGACAGCGTATTGCGATTGAAACACACGATCCGATCGCTTATTTTACAGCCTTTCTGGGGTGTCAGTTATGCAATGCCATCGCCGTCCCCATTGAGGAACATATTTCCACTTATAAAATGCAGGACATTTTGCAGTCTGTAAAACCGGTTCTGGTTTTTATGCAAAACAACGGCGAATCGTATCGCGACTTTCTAACTGACAATGCCCCCTGCGGTAAAGTAACTTATCCGAAAGGCGATACCACAGCCGCCATCATTGCAACCACCGGCACCACCGGCAAACCGGTACTGGTAACACATACCAACAAAAGCATTCTTTCAGAGGCTCAAAACCTTTCCGCGGGAACCAATATCTCCGAAGATACCATACTTTTTTCCAATGTCCCTCATGATCTGGCATTGGGTTACCGAAGGGTATTTGCAGCGCTCTATATGGGTGCAACAGCCGTTCTTACCCATAAACCTTCGAGCCCGGAATTGTTTGCTGCCTACATAAAAAAATTTCATATCAATCATTTATCCATTGTCTATTCCAATGTAAATATGCTGCTCGACATCAGTAATTCCAAACTGAGCGAATCGCTGCACCGTCTAAATACAATAGAAATCATTGCCGGTTCCATCGCAGCCCCGCAAATCCACTCATTTTGCAGGGAATATCCAGACGCTACGCTTTATAGTGTCTATGGCGCTACAGAATCGGGGTGTATCCTGATAAATAATGTTTCACAAACTCCTGTAGAAAATTGCCTCGGAAAACCTGCCCTTCATGCTGAAATATCCATAATTGATGAAAATGGCTCTCAGATAGAAACACCGCATCAATACGGTTATATTGCAGTCAAGGGGGCAATGAATATGTCCGGTTATTACCACAAAAAAGCCCTCACTGCTAAAATTATGCACTCTGACTATATTATATTGAATGATATCGGTTATTTCGATGAAGACGGTTTTTATTACTTTGTCAGCCGGGTAGGAGAAGTCATCAATGCGGGAGAACATAAAGTTATTCCCGGTGATATTGAACGGGCTGTTTCCAATTATGAAGGGATTACAGACTGTGCATGCGCGATACTCACCACAAAGGATTCCATTCAGGTTCCCATCCTGTATATCGTCTGCTCCGTGGACGACTTCGATATGGAAAAACTGCAGGATTACTTAACACAGCATCTAGAATCTTATAAATTACCGGAAAAAATCATTTGCCTGGACAAAATTCCACGTACTGCAACAGGCAAAATCCTTCGAAAATCTCTTGCTATTTCCGAAAAAAAATCAGGACCGTTACTTAATTAAATCAAAGCAACGGTCCTTTACTATTATATTTTACTTTTTATGAAAATGCCAGTTCTGTCCGGCGGATCAAATCCATCTGCAGAGGTCTGCCCAACTCCACAAAATACGCGCTGTACCCTGCCACCCTTACAAGCATATCTCTGTAATTCTCCGGTGTTTCCATGGCTGCCTTCATCATCTCATTACTCATAATGTTAAACTGGCAGTGCATCCCGCCTTTCTCCAGATAAGTACCGATAAATCCTACCAGATTTTCCCTTCCTTCCAAACCTGCAACACACTCCGGCGGGAATTTCCAGTTCAGAAGCGTTCCGTTTGTGGCAAGACTGTGGTCCGCCTTTGTTACAGAATTCGCAATTGCCGTAGGTCCGCTGATATCGTGGGACGCCGCCTTTGTATGAACCGGTCCCATATTATCCGAGATAGGCTCCCCGCTTTTTCTGCCATCCAAAGAAGCACCGAGATCCATACCCAATCCTACATTTGCATTTACCGTATATACACCTGGGCAGAAATATCCTCCCCGTGGATTTTTCCTTCCCGTAATGTTTTGGCAATAGCACTCAAACACCTTTTTAAACAGGTCATCCGCATAATCATCATCATTTCCATAATGATGTACTTTGCTGCTATTTACCAACGCATACAGGATATCATGCCCTTCCCAGTTATCCCGCACTGCCGACAGCAACTCTTCGCCGGTATAACGTTTTTCATCAAAAACGAGTTGTTTTATCGTCGAAAGGATATCCGCACATGTTCCAATCCCGCTTGCCTGAGGACCGGTAAAATTAAATCTTGTACCTCCCTCGCCCAAATCTTTGCCGGATTCCATACAACCTTCAAAGAACGCAGAGGCATACGGCAAAGGCTTGCGCTCCTTCTGTATCTCATCTATCAGATTCAGCCCGCTGCACATCTGTTCTGTCCAGAACTGCATCTGTTTATCAAAACCTGCCAAAACCTCGTCTATATTCTGAAGATTTGGAAGATATCCGGTATCGGGTCCTAATGTCTTTCCGTCTCCTGCACACTCCCGGTATCGGGGACAATTTGTGCTGCAGTCAATACACCGCCCACCGTTCAATGCAAGTTCCATCACCTTGGCAATATTCATATAAGCCGCATCATGATATCCATACTCCCTGCCTGGAAGATCCGGTTCCACACAGCCCACTACTGCATAATCTCTTGCCTGAGAAAGGCTCATCCCTTTGCGCTGCATGGCCTTAACTGCCACTTCATCATTAAAAATCTTCGGATGCCCGTAACCGGCACGGATACACTCTACCACTTTTACTTTCAGCTCGTAAGGGGTATTTTTGTGCATCCGGACACATACCCAGGGATTTATCATTCTGGTATGTACAGACGCCTCCAACATCATGAAGGTCAAATCATTTGTCACATCTTCCCCGCGCTCGTCCACGCCGCCAATGGTAAGGCTTTCTCCGCCCCAGCCTCTGCCGTTGCGTACCCTCACGGTCATCCTGTCCTTTAATTTGGAGGGATTACCCATCTTCACATAGGCACATTCCAACAATTCCTGCGCAAATTCTTTATCAATCACGTGGTTTTCCATATCACTTTTATAGTAAGGATAAAGCCATTGATCCATCCGCCCATAAGACACGGAATGCCCATTAGATTCAATGAGCGTAATCGTAGTCGCAAAATGCCAGAGCTGTATGGCCTGCCACATGGTTTTTGCCGGTCCTCCCGCAATCTGCCTGCAGTTTGCCGCAATCTGTTTCAATTCCTCTTTCCTGACAGGATTCTCTTCCTGCCCGCTGCGCTGCTCTGCCAATTCGGCATAGCGGCTGATATAGGTACACGCTGCCCTTAACTCAATCAACATGGCTTCGTAGAATTCCTTTTTTTCCACGTATTCACTGTCTGCCGGATCCAAAGCGGCAAGATACTCTTCTGCTTCCGCAATCAATCCCTGATATCCCACGCGCAAAAGCTTTTCATAGTTCATCACAAAATGTCCTACGCCGCCAAAATGATACAGGTTGGTCATATATACCTTTTTTCCCATCTCACAGCCTTTTTTCTGATCCTCCGTGAGATTTGCCTCCACCGCATCTGCAATGGTCTTTCCTCGCCAGAATTCCAACAGTTCCAACAATTCCTCTTTGTCTTCGTCTGTAATATAAAACTTATCATGATCCCTCTGGTCAAACGGATGGTTGCGCAGCTCATCTATGATCCATTCCACGGAAAACTCCGGATAAATTGGAGCCGCCTTGGCCGGAGCTGCAAGCTCACCTGCCAGAAGTTCATCCTCATACAAATCAATATCCACATGTTCTAATATATTCTTAAGAGAATATGCCGTCTTAAGCTTTGCAGACAGTTGTGGATTTTCCTTATAAGTCTGGGTGATAAGCCGCGCCCTCTGAATATCAATGTTAAACTTCCGGTCCAGAAACACCTTTCTTAACCTATTCACGCGTTCATAAGGGGAAAAGCCCTCATGTCCCACTTTATACCCAACCCCATAATGTTTATCAAACGTTTCTGTGCCAATAGGCTTTCTATCATTCATTATCTGGTTCCCTCCTTTGTGGCAGTGCCAACTTTACATACAATGCCTCTGCCTTGAAAATAATCACAAAAGTTTTTCACTTTTAATGTGAATTCATCCCTGTCAAATGTCAATCCTTCCATAGGATACTCAAGATCCAGGGATTTGTATTTTTCTTCACCCAGCCGCAGGAATTCCAACAACTGCAATTCCTCCACCCTGTTATGGAGCTTATGCAAAATAAAATCAGCAGAAGCTTCCATATTTTCCTTCGAATCATTTACACCGGGAATCACTGGTATCCGCACAATCAGGGGCTTTCCCAGACTGGCCAGTCGTTGCATATTATCCAGTATCCGGGTATTGGACACTCCTGTATAGGTTTCATGCATGGCAGAATCCATATGCTTTAAATCCGTAATAAATAAATCCGTATCCGGCAAAATCTCCTCCACCGAGTTCCAATCGGCATAAAGCGTCGTTTCCACACAGGTATGTATGCCGCATTTCCTACACTCCTTCAATAAATCTGATACAAATGAAACCTGCATCAGCGGTTCGCCTCCGGACAGAGTAACGCCTCCGTCGGAACTATTATAATAAGAAACATCTCTCAAAATGGTGTCCATTGCCTCAGCCACGGACATCTGCCTGCCCCATCTCTTAACCGCATCTGCAGGACATGACTCCGTGCATTTCATGCAATTTATACATTGCGTCCTGTCAATTGCAGACAATTTATGCTCCGCAAAAACCAGACTTTCTTTGTTTTCACAAGAGTCCACACAACATCCGCATTTATCCCTTCCTATACATTTTACAGGATATATCCCGGGTTGCGGAGTAACTTTATGGCTTTCAGGATTTCCGCACCACCTGCATCGTAAGGGACATCCCTTCAGAAATAATTCGGTTCGAATCCCCGGACCATCATGTATGGTATAACGCTGTATATTAAAAATAATACCGGATCCTGGCATCAGTTTCTCCTCACTTCACCTTATCTTAATTGCAACTGTATTCTAATATCAATTTATTACTGTTTAATTCTTTTTTGGAATTATAATATTATTTTTTAATAATTTTATATTTATAATTCTATTTTAGAATTATTCCATAAAATATCTATGCTATTTTAGCAACTGGAATTCCAAATAATAGTCATAAGAGAAAGGTGGTAGACATATATGAACAAGGCAGCTGCAAAAAAAGCAGGATACTTTGCCGAATATATTGTCCTTGTTGCTACAATTATAGGCGTGTGGATTATAATGGGCAGCAGTGGAAAACTAAATCCTATTATAATGCCGTCCCCCTCCAAAGTAGGCAGTACCATCCTATCATTGATACAAAACGGCGAACTCTGGGAAAACCTGGGAATAAGTGTGCTAAGAGTTCTGCAGGGATACCTGCTTGCCTCCGTGCTGGGAATTATTGCAGGCATCCTGATTGGTCTTTCCAGACATCTTGACCGACTGACGGAACTGCTGATACAGGTTATCAAGCCTATCCCCCCCATTGCCTGGATTCCGCTTGTCATACTATGGTTTGGGATTGGAGAAAGCGGCAAAATCTTTTTAATCTTTTTGGGCGGATTTTTTACTATTTTAATCAATGTCATTGATGGAATACACCAGACAGACACGAAATTAATCGAAGTTTCCAAATCAATGGAAACACCCTTTTTCAAACATATATTCACGATGGTCATCCCCAGCGCGCTGCCTAATATCTTTACTGGCCTGCGCACAGGATTAAGTTCCTGCTGGATGTGCGTGGTTGCCGCAGAGCTTGTCTCTTCTACAACCGGACTCGGCTATTTGATTATGAATGCGCGACAGTTTGGAAAAACAGATGTTGTAATTGTCGGTATGCTTACGATTGGCATTATCGGAAAAATTATGGACTCACTTTTGAAACTCATTGAAAAACTTATCATCCGTTGGAATTGAGGTATGTAATATGGCAATCAGCGAAAATGAAAATAATTATATTACCGTGAAGGGACTACATAAGTATTTCAGCCAGAGGGACAGTGAACAGATGCACATCCTTGATGACATCAATTTCAGTGTAAAAAAAGGCGAAGTCATCTGTATCGTAGGTTCAAGCGGATGCGGTAAAAGTACCCTGCTCCGTGCAATTTGCGGGCTTGATGCGGAACATGAAGGAACCGTGTTGATTGATGGAATAGAGATCACCAAACCGGACAAGCACAGGGGCATGGTATTTCAGGAACACCGGCTTTTCCCGTGGCTTACCGTAGAACAGAATGTAGGATATGCCCTGAATAATGTTTCCAGGGAGGACAAAAAAAGGAAAGTCCAGCATTATATCGACCTTGTAGGGTTAAATGGGTTTGAGAAATCTTATCCCCGTGAACTTTCCGGCGGCATGGCGCAGCGCGCAGGCATTGCAAGGGCGCTTGTCAACAAACCTTCGGTTCTTTTTCTGGATGAACCGTTCGGCGCCTTAGATGCATTTACAAAAATATCCATGCAGAAAGAGTTAAAGAAAATTCAGAAAAAATCCCATACAACAATGCTGCTTGTAACCCATGACATTGATGAGGCCGTATATCTGGCAGACCGGATCATTGTCATGTCCGAAAGACCGGGCAGAATCAGGCGCATTGTTCCTGTCGACCTTCCCAAACACCGGGATCGAAACAGTTATGAATTTGTAGAAATCCGTAAAATTATCTACAACGAATTTTTCAATGAAAATCCAAATGAAGAATAACATAAACTATATGCGCACATCTGCATATATAGCACCTGAAAGGAGTTTGAAAATGAAAAAATCACGTATTTTATCTTTTTTTACTGTATTGGCAATCGGAAGCAGCTTGCTGGCCGGCTGCGGGTCTTCATCCCCAAACGAGTCCTCAACTGCTGACAACAAAAATGACAATTCTTCCGTTGTAAACATTGCCATCCAGCCTTCCGCTGCATTTGTACCACTGTATGTTGCCCGTGAAAACGGTTGGATTGAAGAAGCGTTGAAAGATCAGGGAATTGAAGTAGTCTGGAACGATTTCGAATCCGGTCCGCCCATGAACGAATCTCTTGCATCCGGCAGTTCTGATATCGGAGTTATGGGCGATGTGCCTACGGTTTCTTCCATCGCTGCCGGACAGGATAATGAGATCATTGCCATGGCCGCTGATGGAGCAAAATCATACGCCATGCTTGTAAGCGCTGATTCCACCATCACCTCACCCGCCGATTTAAAAGGGAAAAAAATCGGCACGACTGTTGGCTCAACCGGACACAACTTAACGGACAAGCTTCTGGCGCAAAATAACCTTGATATTAATTCTGATGTCGAACTTGTCAATATAGCAACCGGTGACGCCGCATCCGTTCTATCCACCGGTGCCGTTGACGCTGTTGCCATCTGGGAGCCAAATGTGACAAGACTTGTTGCAGACGGAACAGCAAAAATTATCGGAGAAGGACCTGACTGTGGACTGCTCGGTGTCAACCCCATTATTGCAAGGGCAGAATATGCACAGAACCATCCGGAAGTCATCCGCGTGATTATTGAGCAGTATGCAAGAGGCGTTGCCGCACTTGATAATCTTGATGAAGAAACAAAAAACAAAGTTGCGAAAGACCTTTCCCTTGATGCAGACCTTCTGTCAGACGTTACTGCGAAGTATGACTACACGGTAGTAATTTCTGACGCAGACATTGAAAATTTACAGGATACCATAGCTTTCCTTGTGAAAATCGGAAATCTTGAAAAAGAGTATTCCATTGATGATTATGTAAAAAAGGAATATGTGGAAAATGCCGATATTGCGCAATATATCAAATAACTGTATCAAAACAGTTCATGCAACTTATACAATTCCTAACGTTCTATACATTTTGCTGCCGCAAAGCTCCACTTATGCGGCAGCATTTTTAAATACACGTCAATATGATTTTTGTCATTAACCACCATTTTGTCAAGCATCCGGGTATAGTATTCATCTTCATATTGAATCCCGCCTATCAGTTCATCAATAGCATTCCTTATGTCCGTCAAATCCGTCGAAATGACTGTATCAATCGTTTTAATAAGGTTATCCACAACCTTCTGGCGGTTCATTCTAAGCGCCTGACAAACAAGATATAATAAATAAACTGCATCCTCATTGCGAATGCTTTCTGCCGAACAGCCAACCTGGTTTCCCTCTTCATCTATATGAACGTTTCCATGAGCTGCCGCTTCATAACAACGCCATGCTTTATACCTGCTGCCATCCTTTCGCGTCTTATATCTGGCGACATAGCCTGCTCCGCATCTACCACACTTAATTTTTCCTGAAAAAGGATAACGATTGCTATATTTTGATTTTCCCTTCTGTGAACGTGATTTTAAATCCAGCATATGATTTGCTTTTTCAAACAGCTCACGGGAAATAATCGGCTCATGGTGATCCCTGATTACTACAAATTCCTCCTGCCCCCGGTTGTATTTCTTTTCATGCGAAAGAAAATCCGGCGTATAAGTTTTTTTCTGAACCAAATCACCGCAATATTTTTCATTACGAATAACCCGGAGAATAACCGTGTTCTGCCATTCCTTAACACGCATCGGCCTGACGCCTTCTTCCCGAAGTTCACGGGCAATCACATGCGTTCCCTTGCCCTCGTCCACAAACTTATGGAAGATGCGGCGGACGATTTCTGCCCCTCGCTCGTTGATATACATCTTACCATCTTTCACATCATAACCAAGCATGCTCCGCCCGAACACGACTCCCTGTTCCATACGGCGTTTCTGTCCCCACTTCACACGTTCGGAGGTCCTTCGGCTCTCTTCCTGCGCAATTGAGGACATAATAGCAAGACGAAGCTCCGCATCACCGTCCAGGGTATTGATATTATCATTTAGAAAAATAACGCCTACGCCATGCTTTTTCAGCTCGCGCGTATAGTAAATGCTGTCCAGAGTATTTCTTGCAAAACGAGAAATCTCTTTTGTGATAATCAAATCAAAATCGCCGTTCCCGGCACACGCAACCATGCGGTTGAATTCCTTGCGTTTCTTTGTGTTAGTGCCCGTGATTCCTTCATCCGCAAATATTTCGTACAGTTCCCAATCCGGATTACGCTCAATATACTGCCTGAAGTAACGCTGCTGGCTTTCAAATGAATCAGCCTGATCTTCATTGTCCGTTGACACACGACAATATGCTGCCACACGCTTTTTCTTTTCTGCAATTTTCCGCTCCTGGTTCAGGCGTTCGTATCTATTCATTGCCATACTACTATACTCTCCTGCTGTTTCTATCTATTTTACACAACGCCAATCATTCTTTGCACATTTTTCGAGTTCAAGCAAACAACGCTCCCGCTGCGATGTTGTCAACAGATTTCGTTTTTCCAATGAGAACAGGATTGACCTTTGAATATTCATAAGAAACGCGGCATATTCCCGCTCGTTCAATTCCGGAACAGGCTCGCCAACATAGACAAACTCCCTGTGTTTCATGTAACAGACACCCCCTTATTTTCAATGTATGAACAAGTGCCTGTCTATATAACAGGTGGTAGGCAGAACATTTCCGATGCTTCTCTAGGTACAGAAGAACTGGCACACATGGAAATCATCTGCGCCATCGTCTATCAGCTCACAAAGGACTTGACGCCGGAAGAAATCAAAGCATCCGGTTTCGACAAATACTATGTGGACCACACGCTTGCACTGTGGCCGCAGGCGGCAGGCGGAATCCCGTTCAATGCCTGTGAATTCCAATCCAAGGGTGATCCCATCACAGATTTAACAGAAGATATGGCGGCAGAACAGAAAGCAAGAAGCACCTACGAGAACATTCTGCGTCTTGTCAAAGATCCGGAAGTCTGCGATCCTATCCGTTACCTGCGTGAACGTGAAGTCGTTCACTTCCAGCGTTTCGGTGAAGGGCTGCGCATCACACAGGAGCGCCTGGATTCCAAGAACTTCTACGCCGCCAACCCGGCTTTTGATTGCAGGAAATAATTTTGAAGATATTTTTTTCATAGATGAAGAAAAAGCAGCGAATCCATCGGATTCCTGCTTTTTTCTGTATCTGTCATTTCATAATTCTTCTAATACTTTGTCTACAAAAATTGCATATACCTCGTTTCAATTATAAATGTTTATCCGTATCTCTGGCACCATACAGCAAACGCCGTACTTCCATTACATCATCAATCACCACATAATAAATAACGTAATTTCTCACATAGATTCTATAATAAGGATAGTCTCGTTTTTTTGCGGAAACGTATGGTTCAAAAGCAACAGGATTATTCAGCCTTTCCAGAATATTTTCCATGTATCGTACTCCTTACATTGTCGAATACAGTTTCATGGGAAAGTCTTTCTTCCGTTATTGCCGCCTGTCTGTCGGCTTCGTCAAGTTTCATCTCAATATTATCTGTCAGATTTGCGTATTCCTCCAAGCTCAAAACTACCATAGCTCCGTAGCCATTCTTTGTAAGATAAACAGGTTTTCCGCTGTTTACGATAGTTTCAATTTCCGGAAATTTATTTCTAAGGTCAGAAACAGGTCGAATTTGTATCATATTTAAGCACTCCTTTTTTATTTATTTTATCTTGATTTTATCAGAATATTATCATATATGCAATGCTTATTTATGATTCTTAATTTCTTTAGAAACCTTTCCGTCCTCATTCTGTTTATACACTTCACGCCGCAATGCGGAAAACTTAAGCAATCCGAATGTTTTTTCCTTGTCTATGATGATTCCATTTGGTAATCTCATCCCCAGCCTAAATGTACGCTTAACCTGCGCCATACGGTACATTACCTGCGCAAACGTGAAGTCGTTCACTTCCAGCGTTTGGGTGAAGGGCTGCGCATCACACAGGAGTCGTCCTTATACATTGTTCTTTCGGCCAGGATTATTCTCTTCGATATCTGAATAGCAAATATACAGTCGACATAAACGTAAACCGATTTACTTCTTGTTCTATCTTATTTCTAAGCTCAACATCCTGTATCTGAGCTATCAAATCATTAATTGCTGACATAAACTGGTTTGTTCTCCTTTACATTTTTGTCTCTGTTCTCTATAACACATTCCAATATCCTGCTTTTTTTGATCCTACTCTCTCAATATAGCCATTTTCACGCAGAAATGAAATATTGTTATCTACAGCCGTTTTGCTAATTCCTAAGATTTTGCGAAGTTCTTCAGCTGTTATGTTGGGATTATCCCTCATTTCTGTCAAAATTGTCCTTCTTCATTGCGCAAACCTAAATTTTTATAAAAGTTTTATCGCTTAAAACAATTCCTTTTGAACCATAATATCCAAACAATTTTTGGAAAGTAAGCTCCTGATATTTTGCCGGAATTGTTTCTATGGTTTCTGTTCTCCCATCAAGTATCTTAAAAAGTTCAATCTCCCTCTTCGGATGGTCTTTGATATTGCATTTCGATGAACCAATCCTTATATACCGCTTTTCCTTAAATGCAGTAGGTATCTCTAAAGCCGCAGGTATAACCAATACGACAACTCTTTTTTGCTGAATCTCAACTTCCTCAAAAGAAAAATTCAGGCTCGGAGAAAGATTTCGTGCAAGATAATTCTGATAAGGTTCTTTATTGTAGTCGCAATATTGGTTGAATGTCGTCCCTACTATTTTATGATCCTCATCTTTAACTCCCCATATAAAATAAGCATATTTTTTATAGTGGAACGCTGCAGCGTTTGATAACGCGGAAACATACTCTCCTAATG
>CAJTSB010000011.1 GCA_910578825.1 uncultured Lachnospiraceae bacterium
GCTGTATTGCGTGGACTGCCCGTTGCCGCGGATTTCAGTGAGCATCCCCGGGCTCCCGTCCTCCTCTTCGTCCTGTATGTACTCGATGGTTTCGTCAGGGGCGCCGGTGTTGTTCCCGGGGTAGTAGATTTCCTCGGACTCGCGGAAGGTGCCCTCACGGTAGGCATATACGTGCCGGGTCCCGTTTTTGTCCGTGCTTTCCGCAAGCATCCCGTCTTCCCCGTAGCGGTAGGCAGTGCTCCTGCCTTCGGGGTCTGTCTCTTTCACTAACTTCCCATTTTCGTATTCATAGGCGGTCACCTGGTAGTCCGTGTCCACCCCGGGCGTCACTTCATCCAGCCCTGTGATTGTAAGGGGCGATGTGAGCCCGGTGTACTGGCGGAGCTTGTTGCCTTCTTCGTCATAATAGTATTGGGCGATGGCGAGCACGCTGCCGTCCGTGTCGTACTCGGTCGTCATCGTGAGGTTCCCATTTTCGTCGTAGGTGTAGTCTGTGCGGGCGTATGCCTCAGGCTCCCCTGGTTCATGGATGGTCTTTCGGTAGGAAATGAGGTTGCCTTCCCCGTCGTAGGAATACTCCTGCCGGAAGTAATGGATGCTGCCGTCTTCGTTCTGTGCCGCAGGGGTGCATTCAGAGAGCGGAAGGCAAATGCGCAGCATTTCTGGAATGCCTTCCGCCGACCTGGCAGGTGACGCAAAGCGGCGCGTGCCGTTACCTTTGTGAGGTTCCCGGTTGCGTCGTATGTGTACGTGGACGTGTGGAGGGCGTCCTCGGGCGTGCCCGTGTAAGGCTGTATGGCCTTCACGAGGTTCCCATCCTCATAATAATTCACGGTGGTTTCGCCGTCCTCCGCAACGCTCCTCGTGAGGTTGTCGTCGCCGTCGTATTCCTCTACGGTCGTGCCGGACGCCGTTTCCGTGGTGACGATGGTCGTGCTGTGGAATTCGTTTTCTTCGATTTGCTGCGTGGTGGTCTTCCTGTCGTAGTTGTTCCCTTCCAGGGCGCCTTCGGAGCAGTATTGGGTGACCTTGTTATTAGCGTCGTCGTACTCTGTGGTGAGGTAAATATTGCCGCTCCTTGCGATGAGCTCCCTTCCCTGCGCGTCCTGCTTTAGGACCTCGTAGAGCCCGGTTTCGTCCTCCCAGATGTTTTCCGTGGATTCTTCTGTTCCGCTGCCTGCTGTGTCTTCGCCCTGACTGCTCTGTGACTTCATTTCTGCCTGATTGGTTTGTGATGCGTATGCCTGCATTGGTGCATACGGAATGGATGTGAGCATGACTGCTGCTGCACATAATAAGCATAAGACTTTCTTTTTCTTCATTTGTTTCCCCTTTCTTAATTATCCACACCGGCTGCGCTGGCGTAAATGTTTGGCTACTGTGTCTAAAGTTGCTGACCGCCTTTCTTATTGCCGTTCGTTTACCTCCTCCCCATCATGATAGTATCGCTCTACCTTATTGATAGCGTAGCACTTGTGCCAGGGTACGTCAATAGAACGAAACTAATTAATACTATTTCATTAAAGTATTATTCAAATCATCCACTATTAAAAAACTGGAAAGGAACATGACTTGTCGTCCTTTTCCTGCTGTGGTAATATAGAAACAAAAAGATCTTTATATTTTTTATTTGTACTATTGGAGATGATTTTTTGAGACAACATAGAAAAGAAGAAACTGCATTGTTTTATACCGGATGGGCAATCGTCCTTCTGGCTGGTACGCTCTATCTTATATACCGCCTCCTGCCCCTTCCATATGATAAGCTGGCGACCCCATGTACTTTACATAGCATCACAGGACTTTACTGTCCCGGCTGCGGCGGCACAAGAGCGGTGTTTGCATTTCTGCATGGAAATATCCTTACCTCTTTTATCTGCCACCCATTGGTGCCCTACACAGCAATTATCGGCGGCTGGTTTTTAGTCAGTCAATCTGTCGAGCGCATTTCCAGGCGCCGCATTAAGATTGGCATGAAATTTCGTGACGCCTATATCTGGACGGCGCTGGGGATTGTGGTTGTGAATTTTATTGTGCGGAATTTTCTGCTGGTAGTGTGCCATTTTGATATATTAGAAAGATTCGGGTATCAAAAGATGTTCTTTTAATCCTTCCACTGGAAATTTACACGAATTATGCACAAAAATTGTTTCAGATATTCCTTACTATAAGAATTTCTAAGTGTTCTGAATTTATATATTCTATATTTACGCAACCGGCTCATATTCGCCATCCATGGCCCAGATAAGCCTTCCCCAAACATCCTGTTTGGGGATTGCTGAAAAATCACAGACCACTAAGAAATATCTAATAGAGGAATAAGTCACAATTTTTTGTGTATATTTGTGTAAATTACCAGTAATAAACCAATTGAAACATCTTTCGACAACCCGAATCTTAAAGAGTTACTTTATCAGATAATCGATCATTTCACAGCCTCTGGCAATGCTGTGCCCTGACTGTTCGGCTTCTTTCTCATTATACTTCCAGGCATGATTCTGAATATCCGTGCTGTCGTAAAGCAGATAGGGTACGCTGTCGCCCGTATGCGTCCGCAGACAGATTGGCGTGGGGTGATCCGGCATGACAAGCATTCGGAACTCTTCTCCCGCCTGCGCAAGTCCTTCCTTAATCGGCGCAATCACGCGCGCATCGAGATTCTCAATCGCCTGAACTTTCTTCTCCACGCTGCCCTGATGCCCCATCTCATCTGGTGCCTCCAGATGCACATAGACAAAATCACAGCCTTCTTTGGTCAGCGCGTCAATCGCCGCCTGCGCCTTGCCTTCATAATTGGTGTTCAGCCCTCCATTAGCGCCCTCCACAGTGAGATTCCTCATTGAGGCTCCCACAGCAATTCCTTTCAGCAAATCGACCGCGGATACCATGGCTCCTTTCAATCCCGTCTTCTCCTCAAAGGAAGACAACGCCGGACGCGTGCCTGCGCCCCAGAACCAGCAGGAATTTGCAGGATTCAGCCCCTTCTTCTTACGCTCCACATTGATGGGATGATTTGCAAGAATTTCGTAGCTCTTTTTCATCATTCCCCTGAGCATTGCATCCCCCGGCAGATACTGCCCGATGGTCTGTCCCAGAACATCGTGGGGCGGGGTTAAATCCACAACCTGCCCTTCGTCCCAGATTAACAGATGGCGGTAACTCGTGCCCACATAAAATTTATAAATTTCAGTTTCCAGACCCTTTTTCACAGCCTCGAGTAAAATGGCTGCCTCCTCCGTGGAAATTTCCCCGGAGCTGTGGTCTAAAATTTTCTTATCTTCGTATTTATCTTCTTCCTCGGAGAGTGTCACAATATTACAGCGCAGTGAGACATCCGTAGGTTTCATATCCACTCCGATGCTCAATGCCTCTAAGGGAGAACGCCCGGAATAATAAACCTTCGGGTCGTAACCCAACACCGACAGGTTTGCCGTATCGCTGCCCGGCGACATCCCATCCGGAATCGTGTGTACCATCCCGATTTCCCCTGCCTGCGCAAGCGCATCCATCTGAGGGGTTTGGGCGTATTCCAAAGGAGTCATTCCTCCCAGCTCTTCTATGGGGCGATCTGCCATTCCGTCGCCCAGCACAATTACATATTTCATTCTTTTTCCACCTTTCCAAACAGAATGCCTCAAAAGCATCCACAATCCATGCAAAAGCTCCTGAGGCATTCCTGTTTTCTACACTACACGGATCCGCTGAATCACATGCAGCCCGTTTGCTTTCTTCTCGTACTCTTCCTCACTCATGACCCCGGTCAGGAATCCAACCTCGCCGGTAATCTCCGCTACCTCTACAAACTCTGCCTCGCCAAATACCGATTTCACCTGCTCCTTATCTGCTGTCGTTCGTACAAAGAAACGGCTCTCGTTCTTTCCCTTGTCTACCAGAGACATTTTTCTTGAGCTCCAGGACATCAGGATATTCTTATGCAGATGCTTTGCGATATCTACAATATCTGCAACCACTGCGCTTGCCGTCGGCAGTTTTCCCGCGCCGCTGCCATAGAACATCGCATCTCCCAGAACATTTCCATGTACAAAGATGGCGTTAAACACATCATTGACACTGTACAGGGGATGCTGCTGCGACAACATGAACGGTGCAACCATCGCACAGTATCCTTCCTTTGTCTTTCTGCTGGTAGCAAGCAACTTGATAACAAGCCCCATTGCCTGCGCATACTTGATATCATCCGCGGTAATTTTAGAAATCCCCTCCGTATAGATATCCTCGAAATCTACCTGCTGTCCGCATACAAGGGACGTCAGGATCGCTATTTTCCTGCAGGCGTCGTAGCCCTCCACGTCTGCCGTGGGATCTGCCTCCGCATACCCTCTGGACTGAGCGTCTTTTAATACATCTTCAAATTCCAATCCCTCAAACGTCATCTTACTCAAAATATAATTGGTGGTACCGTTTAAAATTCCGGTAATCTCTTCAATCTCATCAGCGGTGAGCGAGGAATTCAGCGGACGGATAATCGGGATGCCACCGCCCACACTCGCCTCAAACAGAAAATTGATGCTCTGCTCTTTGGCAATGGCAATCAGCTCCGCACCGTGTTTCGCCACCAATGCCTTGTTGGAGGTAGTTACGTTCTTGCCCGCAAGCAGTGCGCGCTTTACAAACGTATATGCCGGCTCTACGCCTCCCATGGCCTCCACAACCACCTGAATCTCGGGGTCGTTCGCAATCACTTCATAATCGTGAATGACCTTGTCCTCCATGGGGTCTCCCGGGAAATCGCGCAAATCCAATATGTATTTTACTTCAATCTCATCACCTGCGCGTTTGGCAATGCTTTCACTGTTGGTATGTAACACTTCTACCACACCGGAACCAATGGTTCCATAACCTAAAATCGCTATTTTAATCATGATGTCACTCCCTGGCTAATATTTTTAAATAATGAATGCCCTCCTGCTGCTCGATGTTCTCTACCATATGGGACACATTTTTCGTATCCGGCAGCACCTCCACGCTCAGCGTAAGGGATGCAATCCCATTGATGGGAATACTTTGATGGATGGTCAGGATATTAGCATGAAAATCCGCCACCGTCTGTAACAACAAAGACAAAAGTCCCGGCTCATCATCCATCTGAATTACCATTGTGATGCTCTTTCCTTTGGCATTGTCGTGAAACGGAAAAATGTCGTCTTTGTACTTATAAAAGGAACTTCGGCTGATTCCCACCGAATCAGTTGCTTCCTGCACGGATTCGGCACGTCCGGATTCCAAAAGTTTCTTCGCCTCCACGACTTTCAGTAAAACCTCTGGAACGGCTTTCTTCTTTAAAACAAAATATTTCGTTTTGTCTTCCATGCTGCCTCCAGTTTGTTTGCCTGTGAAATACATCTGTATTCACTGCAAAGATGTTAGCACATTTACACTTTAAATGCAAGCACTTTTAAAACTTCCTGCTGCCCCCACTCGACATACGTCCACCGGAGCCGGAATGTACCGTGCTGCGGCTGCCTCCGCCGCCTCCTCCACTGCTTTGCTGCTTTGGAATATGCCGTCTGGATACAAATGAATTGACAAACCGGTCTTCTTTGACCGTAAGGTTTACTTTTCCATTTTTTTCTATGGGATATTTATAGCCGCCAAATTTCAAACGGTATTTCCCCAGAACAGCCACGATTGCCGCCGAACCCGAAAGAACCGCAAGAAGCGTGGTCATAAGAATTTCTGTCGGTGCAAGTTTCCTCTCCACGGGATGTCTGGTAACTTCCCCGGTATCTTCATTGTAAAGATGATTCTTGCTCGGATCCTCTTCCAAATATGCGTTCTCCACTTCTTCAAGCATCGCTTCCAATGTCGCAAAGTACGCTTCATTCGAGATCTCTTCATACCCCGCATCGAGAATCCTGTCCGTACGCCTGTCCGTAATGTAATACATGGCTTCGCCAAATGCACGGACTACAATCTCGCGGTTATCCATATCAATGGCACAGATCACGCCGTCATCTTTTGTGGTATATTTGTCAAACCATGCTTCTGCATATGTTGTGGCATCCTTACCACCCGCATCGTTGGTGGTAAGCGCCATCATGTCCCAGCCGGTGCTCTGCTCCAGCTCTGCAAGCAAGCTGCCAATATCATCTGCCTCCTGCTGCGACAAAAGTTCCGCCAAATCCGTCAACTGTATATTTTCCTGTTCTGACTGCTGCGTACCATCCGATTTTGCTGTCTGCGCATCATCCGCCGCACTTACCGGAACAATACTAAAAACCAGCAGACAGAGCGCCATCGCAGCCAACAGACATTTTTTTGTTATTCTCATATGATCCACCCTCCCATTAATCCGGCGACAAATACAATCAAAAATACGATTAAGCCCAGGAGCCAGACTTTCCGGTTATCCACTGGCAATTCCCCATATACTCTTCCGTTCTGTCCGTTCATGGAATAGTAATAGGTTTTTCCATCACGCCCCTGATAGGTAACGGTCCAGACCGGGAGCATAATATAGTCCCAGTGTTCCTTTTCGGTATGTAAATGACAACTGCGGACGTCCACGGAAGAATAACCGCTCACGGTGTCTCTGAGCAGCTTTTGTCCAAATACTTTCGCATCTTCTGTTACATCCGCCTGCAGATCGGCACGTGCCAGATCGCGTTTCTCCGCCAGAAATCCCGACAGGTAGCCCATATGAAATCTCTGAACCTTACTCACATCGTAAGGCAGTACGCCCTCCGCCAGTTTCAGGCTGTTCTTCTTCAATGCATTCTTCGTGATATCCTCCAGATGAATATTTCCACGACGTTCAATCTGATAAATCTTCGTCTCCGTATATTCCGTATCTCCACTGCGCCACACCCTGACATTCCTGCCTTCCGCCTGCAGGGAGCCGGTCATGTCCATATCTGCCATCCAGTATGGAAAATAGACGCCGGAAATCTTTTCAATCTGCTGTTTATTAAAAAACGCTTTGGGAACGAATTTCTTATGCTGCACATATTCCAGAAATTTCCTGGTTGCCTGCTCTTTGTCAATTGAAAACGGAATGATTTTATGGGGAAGAAATTCTCCGGAAACCCTCCCGGAAAGTACCACGGGATTGTGGCAGTAATAACAAAACGTCGCTGCCGTCGTCTCGTCTGTCACAATCTCCGCCCCACAACTCGGGCAGCGATACATGACTCCCTCTTCCGTCTTCGTTTCTGTTTCTCCTGTCTTTCCTGTCTGCTGTGATGTTCCTGACGTTTCCATCTTCTCCTGAGGGGGCGCAGACGTCTTTTCCTCTTTCTCCATTGCGGGCTGCATTTTCTCAAGTTCCTCCTGCGAAAACGCAGAAGTACAGTATTCACACCTGTACTTCTGCGTTCCCGGATGGAAGACCAGTTCGCCATCGCAATTTGGACATTTGTAACTGATTACTGCCATCTTTTCTCTCCTTCTATATCAGCTCACACTCCGCCGCTAAAACGCCGGACGGTTTATCTCACTGCCTCGATTTCCCACACTGGGAGCAGAACTTTCCATTGTTGACCTGACCGCAGGCACACGTCCAGGCTCCGTTGTCTTCCGGTTTCGGTTTTCCGCACTCAGAACAGAACTTTCCGCTGTTGACCTGACCACAGGCACACGTCCATGTTTGCGGTTCCTGCGGCTTTGGCTTTCCACACTGAGAACAGAATTTTCCGCTGTTCTCACCCCCGCATTCACAGGTCCAAATATTTGCGGTATTCTGCTGCGCAGCTGCGCCCGCATTATTCGGCATGGCCGCACCCGCATTGTTCTGCATCGCCGCATTCTGCTGCATGGCTGCATTTTGCTGCATCTGCATTTGCTGCATATTGGCTGCGGATGCCGCGCCCATGGCGCCGCCCGTCGCCTGCATTCCAAGTCCCATGCCCATAAATCCTGCCATAGCGCCTGCTGAATTGGAACCTGCCGCCTCTAAGCCGCGTGCCACATGCCCCTGCATATAGCCCTCGCGAACCGTAGGGTCGCCCAGCATGGCTCCCTCATTGCGCATATTAATCAATTCTGTAGATTTCTCATCGTATGTAACGCTGGCAATTCCCACTGCCTGGATTTCCATGCCTCGCATCTGATTCCAGTCCTCATCAAGGGTATCTGCCATATATTTTCCTAATTCCCGCCCTTTCGATGGCACATAGGAAATGCGGATGCCATCTGCAGACATCTGGTTAATCGCTGCCTGCAACGCCTCCAAAAATTCCGACATATACTGCTCGTTGATATCCTCAATCTGCACTTTTGCAGCGTTTCTCGGAATGGCCTCTGCATAGAACTTCATGGGGTCTGTAATTTTAATCGAATAATTTCCATGCGTGCGCAGGAATAATTCTGCATTATAAAAATTGTCAAAATAATTGATGGGATTTCTCGTGCCAAATTTAATCCCTTTGATCTCCTGTAAATTGATGAAATATACTTTCTGCACACCCGGCGTTTCCCCACCGAATTTCATTCTGCTGAATGTTTCCCGAATCGTGTCTTTTAACTGTCCGTTAAACATCGAGGGCAACGCAGAATTATCGACCTTAAAATATCCGGGTTCTGCGGTATAGTCCACAATCCGCCCTCCGTCTACCAGCATCATAAACTGGTTATCGTATACATGAATCACAGAACCATTGCTGACGGTATTATCTGCTCCCTTTTTGTTCTGCCCCTTGCGAATTTTGATTCCGCTGGTAAATACGGTACGTTCCCCCATATCATCCGGTTCGATTACCTCTAACCACTGATCTGCCAGTCCACCGGAGACTGACTGTATCGCTGCCTTAATAATTCCCATAGTTTCCTCCTAATTAATTAACGGAAAGGCTCTTCCACTTTAAATATGCATTGATAAACAAATCAAGATTTCCATCCATAACGCTGTCAACATTGCCGGTCTCCGCATTGGTACGGTGATCCTTTACCATCGTATACGGCTGCATGACATAGGAACGAATCTGATTGCCCCATCCGATTTCTGTCACCTCACCACGGATATCCGCTGCCTTCTTCTCGTTCTCCTCCTGTTTCAACAGATACAGCTTGGCCTTCAACATCTGCATTGCCTTATCCTTATTCATATGCTGCGAACGCTCATTCTGGCATTGTACCACAATTCCCGTAGGAAGATGCGTAATACGGATTGCCGAAGACGTCTTATTGATGTGCTGCCCTCCGGCTCCGCTTGAGCGGTACGTATCGATCCGCAGCTCATCGTCTTTGATTTCAATATCAAGGTCTTTCTCAATATCCGGCATTACGTCGCAGGATGCAAAGGAAGTCTGCCGTTTCCCGGCTGCGTTAAACGGGGAAATCCGCACCAGGCGATGTACGCCTTTCTCGGATTTCAGGTAGCCGTATGCATTTTCTCCGCGCACCTCAAACGTAATGGACTTAATTCCTGCCTCCTCGCCGTCGAGGGAGTCAAGAACCTCCACCGTAAATCCCCTGCTTTCCGCCCAGCGTTTGTACATCCGGTACAACATGCCGTTCCAGTCGCAGGATTCTGTTCCTCCGGCGCCCGCATGAAGAGAAAGAATTGCATTTTCCCCATCATATTCACCGGACAAAAGCGTCTTAATCCGTATATTGTCAAACGTCTGTGCAAACTCTGAGAGCGCCTCTTCGATTTCCGGTATCAGGGATGCATCATTCTCCTCATACCCCATCTCCAAAAGCGTCTCGATATCTTCGTATTGCTGCTCCAGATGTCCATAGGTCTCGATATCATCCTTCAAGCTCTTTAGTTCTTTCATTTTAGCCTGGGAAACTTCCGTATCATCCCAAAAATCGGGCGCTTCCATTTCCCGCTCTAATTCCTGGACCCGTTTTTCTTTATTAGCCAGGTCAAAGTGAATCCCTCACTTCCACTAACGGTTCTTTGTATGTGTTCAAGATCGTCTTGAACTGGTCTAATTCAACCATCGTGTCACCTCTTTCTATATTCAGTATTGAAAATCAGTCTGTATTTACCATGAACATTTTATCATATTCGGGTAGAGAAAACAATGTTTCGGGAAATTTCACAGATTTTCCCTCAATCCATTTCTTCCCGGTTCCATTCTATTTTAACAGTTTACTCATTATTTAATAACCTCGCTTTTTCCCCACCATTTGTATCCTATATGTTTCATACACTCTTTAAAATAAATCGCCCGCGCTTCCTCGCTTTTGAAATGAAGCTGCGTACCGTATTCTGTTTCCGTTACCGATGAACAACATTTGCGTATAAGCGCTTCCTCCATCTCATCGACATGAGCGTAATATATCTCAAGAAGCCTTTTCATATCATTCCCGTCCCAATACCTGCCGCAGTAACACATAACTCGACAAGTAGTTGAAAGCCCCTTGTTTTTGCCATTATCCATACCGGTATAAACTGCCGGCTCGCCCGAAACTTTCACCAACTTAGACCAATTGCTTTTATTACCCAATTTCACGCTGACATACATATTCTTAGTAGCCAATACTCTGGTCTGAGGTATTATAAGCTCATTATTCTCCACCCACTTGTTTTTACTGAGGAAAAATGTGTAAGCGCTTCTTCCCTTCTTCGTCACTTTCACCTTAGCCCTGTAGTCCTCATATATCTTACCCTTCTTCGTGCAGCCGACGGAAACAGTTATTTTCTTTACTTTGCCAAGTTTTCTGACCCTCGATGCAGGTACGCTTACCGTTACGCTCAACCCCTTAGGCGTTCTCTTCGCAGATTTTATCTTCGGTGTTACTCCACCGGAAACTTTCTTCCTGATAAAAGCCGTGCCTTTTGCTTCTGCCGTAACCGGGCTTACCAGTAAACTACCAATCATAATCGCTGCCGCCATTATTACCATTGCCTTTTTTACCATTACTTTCATGATCCATCCACTCCTCTTTCCTACTACAAGCCAAATATTCCATACGCTCCCAAACGTATTTTAATTATATTCTTTTTGTAACATTAATTCAATAAGAGTTTGCCGCATCATATAAAATTGCAGCACAAACCCTTGGAAATTCCATTATTGACAGCCAAATCAATCATCCCTATAATACAATTATGAATACATGGATAAAACAACAACTGGAAATGCAAAAAGAACCGGAATATCAGAAATTTAACGCCAGACTGCTCCCCGGCATAGAACATATCCTGGGCGTACGCCTGCCCGTTTTACGCAAAATGGCAAAAAAGATTGCCAGGAAAGACTGGCAGGAATACTTAAAGACTGCCTGCGACGACAGTTTCGAAGAAATCATGCTCCAGGGCATGGTTCTTGGCTATGCGAACGGGAATTTACAGGAAAAAGAACCTTTCCTGCGCATGTTTCTTCCCAAAATAGACAACTGGTCTGTCTGCGACAGCGCCTGCTCCACGATCAAACTGGCACAGTCACAGCCGCAAGAGTTCTGGGATTTTCTGATGGAATATTTACACAGTCCCAGAGAATATGAAGTTCGTTTCGTACTGGTACAGATGTTGAACTATTATGTAAATCAGCAATATCTTCCCCGGGTGCTTGAGGCGATAGACCGCGTAGATCTGAAACTTTACTATGTGCAGATGGCGCAGGCATGGGCAGTCTCTATCTGCTACCGGGATTTTCCGCAAAAGACTCTTCCCTATTTAAAGGAAAATCATCTCGACGACTTTACACACAACAAGGCCTTGCAGAAAATTACAGAATCCCTAAAAGTATCGAAAGAAGATAAAGCATATATCCGGACTTTGAAACGCAAGTTAAATTGAAATACTTCCGTTTCCCTCAGAATCCAACGGTATCTTCCGATGCGGAAATACGGCATTCTCCTCATCTACCTTTAACTCATACCTGTCGTTTTTCCACTGCCGGATTTTACCGATCGCCTCCCTGTTATTATTTGCCCTCAGGGCAATCAGGGGTTGTTCCCCTGCAAGCTTATCATTCCGAAAACCGGAATACAGGTATATATTCCTAATCTCCATCCCCAGAAATCCTGCAATCCCACGGGCATTGTAAATCCCCATCGTAAACTGCCATTGGGATTTCCCGATGGATGATGTATTTATTGTTTTCTTAAACTCTATGATATGCAAATCCCACGTTTTGCTCTCCTTATCTAGTCTAAATAAAAACTTGTCTGCACAGGCCTTGTTTCCTTTCACATCCCCATCCAGATAGGGACACACATATTTTTCCGGTATAACAAATATTAGTAATTCCCCCTGTGCCGTGCAGCTAAGGCACGCCTTTCCCTCTTTGTTTTTCTCTTTCAGAACTGTCTGCTCTCTGTCCCTTAAAATTTCATACGTCTCTTCGCGAAACATTCGCAGCTTTTCTTCTATGTGTGCCGGAATCATCTTACTCCCCCTCAAAATCCTGAATTTCCGAAGTCTGCTCCAAAATCTCCATCAAGGCATTGGAAAATGTCCTGACCTGAAATTGCCCTTCTATGGGAATCAATTTCTCTACCGTAGAATATTCTCCTAAATCTGTAAACTGATAGATTGCCACTTTCTCCAGACTTATCACGTCTTCCTCCGTCAACCCCAGTTTTTCCAGCAATTCCCCAGGAGCGTCCATCTCCTTCAAACGGCACATATTGTTGATGTGTTGGACAATGATATCGCTATGGGTTGTCGCAATCATGGAAAGTCCATGGTTTACAAGGCGTACCAGCAGTTTCCCCATCTCCTGCTGTAATCCGGGATGCAGGCACATCTCCGGTTCCTCATAACAGATTGCTTTCAGGCTACGCCGATACTTTAAGAGCAGCAACAACGGCGTCAGCTCTGTCACCACCGCAGAGGTGGTACGCAAGGGCAGGCTCTGCTCGCTTCCATCCGGCAGATAACGGATTTCTCTGCCATTCAGTTCATTCCCATACCGAATTCTGCCATGCGCCATAACGGTTTCCATCCATTCGATAATTTCTCCATACTCTGTTTTATAATCCAACTTCAGCTCTTCTATCATATTCAGGAAATGAATAATCGGCTTTGTAAAGGGTTGAATCTCCTCCCTGTCCTCAAAGTCGGTCACATCATAGGCAACCTGCCTGCCAACCTTGTTGATAACATTCTTAGCCAACATGAATCCTGTTCTTGCTGCCGGAAGATAAACCGTACTTCGATCATGCAAACCAGTTGCACCTTTAAAAAACCATCGCAAAATGCCTTCAACAACTTTTTCTGTCACAAATCCAACATCTTCTTTTATATTTTTTCCATGAAAAACTGCCGAAAAATGACCTTCCTTACAGGAAACTTCCATTGCATCATCTGTATTTTTCACCGCTATCGCCACTTCAAATTCCTGTTCCAATACTACAGCTAATTTTCCAATCGTCACCTGCTCTGAGTTAAAAATTCCCGCAACAAATTTATCCTTATTCCGCTCTAACAGCTTGTTTAAAATTTCAACAAACACACTGGACGGTATTTTTATTTCCTGTTTCTCTCCTTCTTTCACTTTTGAAATGCAATCATATAGGTCTTGATACACTTGTGCGTATTCCTCGACCAACACCTCCATTACATCACGGAAAATCACAGAATTTCTTTCTGCCGCATAAATCGCCCAAATCAGCGACAAGAGGTAACTCTTGCCGCTGTTATTATCCCCTACAAACAAGGTCAGGGGAGAAATGTCTATCTCAGCCTTTTTGATTTTACCAAAATCTTCAATAATTAATTTCCGCTCCATATAAACTCCTATATCCCGAAATAAGCATCCAGCCCATCCGCCATGCCGACGGCAAGTTTCTGCTGATAGCCATCATCCGCCATGTTCTGGTCTTCCGCGGGGTTGGTCATGAATCCCATCTCCACAATCGTCACAGGAACCGTACACCAGTTGATGCCGCTCATGCTGTCCGTCTCCCAAATGCTCTGCTTGTTTGCTCCGGTGGCGTTCACAACTCCATCCAGTACGCATTCCGATAAGTTCCGGCACTGGCTATAGAGGTTTCCCATATAGGGATTGGCGGAAGTCGGACAGATGGTCAAAGCTCCGTTCTGCCCGCTGTCGTCCGAACCGTTGGCATGGACACGGATAAACGCGTCCGCACCCGCATTATTGGCAACTGCTGCCCGTTCACTATTACTGATATTTACCTCATGGTCAGTACGCACCATCATAACCTGATAACCCCTTGCTTCCAATTCTTCCTGAAGTTTCAGGGAAACCATCAGCGTAAGTTCATATTCTTTCAACCCAGTGGCACAACCGGTTGTCCCGCTTGCCACCTTCGGTTTCGTCTCCGACGCCCCCGGGCCAATTGGTTCCTGTTGACTGTTTCCCTGTGCCTGATGTCCGGCATCAATCACCACCAGATAACCGTTGTCCGTCACAACCTCTTCCTCTGCATAAGTAACCGTATCCGGATTTAAGGCTGTAGATGCGCCATCTTCTTTCTTATCATCCTTCCCATTCTCCACCACATCATTCCCGGCAGATGCATCTTCACGCGCCTCAGACTGTTCCTGACTGTCTTCCCCGGCTCCGTCCTCATCCGCACTGTGCTGCCCTGTCTCATTATCCGCCCCGGACTGACCGACATTGGTCCGCTCTTTCTGTTCCGACCTGGTCTCCTTTCCAGCACATCCGCACAACAACAAAACCAACAGCAATATAGAAATTAAAATCAGATTAAACTTCTTCATCTGTTCCCTCTTTTCCCAATAACCTATCCAATATGACATTTTAAAATTAATAGTCTGTTATATGGATTCTTATAATTAAAATCAGATTAAATTTATTCCTTTCCGGTTACTACATGAACCTTTAACAGGTTCGTATTTCCCGGAACGCTCAGAGGCACTCCCGCCGTGATTACCGTAATGTCTCCTACCGATACCAGCCCTGCCTGCTCCGCCATCTCCACAGCATGTGCAAACAACTCATCCGTATCTTCCTTCTGCTTAATCTCCAAAGGGGTCACGCCCCAGGAAAGATTTAACTGACGGCACACCTTGCGGTTAATGCTACCGCCTATGATGCCGCAGTTCGGACGGTATTTGGAAATCATGCGCGCCGTCTCGCCCGACCATGTCACCGTGATAATTGCCGCCGCATTCAGATCCATTGCCGTGGTACAGGTGGCATGAGAAATCGCATTTGTAATGTCTGGATTCTCGGACTGGCGCTGCTTAAACCGTGCCGTATAATTGATATCCTGCTCGGTGCGGATAGCAATCTTTACCATTGTCTGCACGGCTTCCACCGGGTACATGCCCGCAGCCGTCTCTCCGGAAAGCATGATCGCGCTCGTGCCGTCGTAAATGGCATTCGCAACGTCCGTTGCCTCCGCCCTGGTAGGCCTCGGGTTCTTTATCATGGAGTCCAGCATCTGGGTAGCCGTAATCACCTGTTTTCCTGCGTTCACTACCTTCTTGATAATCATTTTCTGAATGGCAGGCACATCTTCCAGGGGGATTTCCACACCCATATCTCCCCTTGCCACCATGATTCCATCTGAAACCTGGATAATCTCATCAATATTCTGTACGCCCTGCATATTCTCTATCTTGGAAATGATATTGACATTGCGACAGTTTTTCTCCGCAAAAATCTTTCGAATCTGCATAACGTCATCCGCGGTTCGCACAAAGGACGCCGCAATAAAATCAAAATCATTTTCAATTCCAAAGACAATGTCTTGATAATCCTTTTCACTGATATAGGGCATGGACAGTTCCACATCCGGCACATTAACGCCCTTCCTGTCGGAAATCATACCGCCGTTTACGACACGACAGGAAATCTCCGTATCATTTACCTCTTCCACATCAAGAGCAATCAGACCGTCGTCAATCAGAATCGTGGAACCCGGTTGTACATCTTTTACAAGATCCCTGTATGTAATGGATACCTTATTCGCATCCCCCATAATTTCTTCCGTTGTCAGCACAAATTTCTGTCCCGCCACAAGCTCGGCCTTGCCGCCTTCCAGCTTACGCAGACGTATTTCCGGTCCCTTGGTATCCAGTAAAGTGGCAATGGGAAGATTTAACTCCTCTCTGAGCTCCTGCACCTTTTTCAGGCGTTCTCCCTGTTCTTCATGACTACCGTGGGAAAAATTAAAACGGGCAACATTCATTCCCTCCAACATAAGCTGTTTCAACACATCTCCTTTGTCTGTCGCCGGTCCCAGCGTACAGATAATCTTTGTCTTTCTGATATTATTCACGCTAATCTCTCCTTTTCTATTTCCTGTATAATCGTTAAATCTCAATACCATTCAAATTTCTGTCATTTACTTGTGTATGACGGTTCCTGTTGTCCTCACACTATCGTCTCCGGATATATTTAACTTCGCAATCAAAACGCTGCGCACGGCAGAATTCCCGATAAACTCAATGGCAGCCTCAATCTTAGGCAGCATCGTGCCCTCTTCAAACTGCCCCTCTGTAATATACCGTTTTGCCTGCGCTACCGTCATCTCGTCTATGGGCTGTTCATTCTCTTTTCCAAAATTCAGGCATACTTTTTCCACACCGGTAAGGATTACAAGACGCTCTGCCTCCACAAGCTCCGCCAGTTTCCCGGCTGCGGAATCCTTCTCAATTACCGCGCTTGCCCCTTGCAGTTTATTTTTCTGCGCCAGCACCGGTATCCCGCCCCCGCCGCAGGCAATGACAATCTGGTCGGCATCCAGAAGTGCGCGGATAGCGTCGATTTCTACCACGTCTACCGGTTTCGGAGCCGCCACGATCCGGCGGTACCCCTCCTCCGTCTTGAGCACATGGTTGCCTTTCTTCTCCTCAACCTCTGCCTCCTCTTCCGTCATCACGCGCCCGATCACTTTGGATGGATGATAGAACGCGTCATCATACGGGTCTACGGTCACCTGCGTCAAAATTGTAGAGACCGGCTTATAAATGCCACGGTTCAACAATTCCGTGCGAATAGCGTTTTGCAAATCATAGCCGATATATCCCTGGCTCATCGCAGAACAGACGGACATCGGCGTTGCCGTATACTCCGGGTAAATCCGGCAGAATTCTGCCATTGCTGTGTGAATCATTCCCACCTGAGGTCCATTGCTGTGGGAAATTACTACCTGATAATCATCTTTTATAAAATCGGCGACTGCCTTCGCCGTTTTTTTCGTCGCAAGTTTCTGCTCTGGCAGCGTTGTTCCCAACGCATCATGTCCCAGCGCTATCACGATTTTCTTCTTCCTCATCAGAAATTCCTCCGTATGCTCCGTATGCATAGAACGCCAATCCTGAGAATTCCGGATTGGCGTCTTTACTTATTCTTTCCTCAGGGCTTATTGTAACACACTTTCCCTGATTTTAAAAGAATAATTTCTTATTCTGTTTGGTTATTCTGTACTTAATTATTCTTCTTTCCAAGTTTCACTGTAACGGTATTTTCTATCCACTCTCCATTCTGATTTGTCTGGAGTACAACCTCAACTTCCGTGCCAGCTGCATAATACTGCATGACATCGGAGAGACCCTCCATGGAGGTCACTTTTCTTCCGGCAAAGCTTGTAAGCACGTCACCTTTGCGGATTCCCGCCTGTTCTGCTGCACTGTTCTCTGCAACCATCGTAATGTATACGCCTTCCGGCATTCCGAAACTGTCGGACAATTGTGAGGTCACGTCCTGCCCGCTCACGCCAAGATAAGAAGAATTCGACTCATCCACAACCTCCTTAGAGATTAAATCGTTGATAATCGGCTCTGCGGCAGAAATCGGAATGGAGTAACCCATGCCTTCCACCTGCGTATCAGAATATTTCACGGAATTGATGCCTACTACTTCTCCACTCATGTTCAGCAGCGCGCCGCCGCTGTTTCCAGGATTGATTGCCGCGTCCGTCTGAATCAAATCGTTCGTGATGGTGGCGCCTGTCGTCTGATCCTGTACAGTCACCTCACGATTCAATGCACTGACAACACCTGTCGTCACTGACTGACCGTAGCCAAGCGCATTTCCAATTGCGACAACGCTCTGCCCTACCTTGATGCTATCAGAACTGCCCAGAGTAGCCACCTTAATCTTATCCATCGTATCGCTGGGAATATCCTTCACTTTAACAGACAATACAGCAAGATCCGTACTGGCGTCCGTCCCCTTAATCTCTGCTGCCACCTGCTGGTCATCAATAAAATTCACCGTCAACTGGCTGGAATCGGTAACCACATGGTTGTTGGTGGCTACAAAAATCTCTTCATCCGTCTGTGCTATGATAATTCCGCTGCCCTCGCTTGGCGTCTCCTGTACATAAGTTCTTCCGAAGAAATCTGTCTCCCTCTGCTGGGACAGATTGGCAATGGAGACAATCGACGGCATAACATTCTCCACGACATCCGACACATCCGTTACGGTGGTCGCTGTACTCACTCCGGTAATCGGAAGGCTGCCACTGTTTACTGTACCGCTGGCGCCGGAAGAATTCTCGGTTTTCTCTGAGGTAACTGTCTTTGTCGAATCTTTTGTCGTGTATCGGAATGCAAGACCCGTTCCATAAAATACAGTACCTGACACCAATCCAAACACCAAGGCAAGCGAGGCACATTTTGCCATCGTCATGCCGAACCCATGCTGTTTCTTCACCTTAGGCGTTTTTACCTTCTTTTCTTTCTTCTGATAGAAATTCTCCCGCTCCATCCGGGGCATCTGTTCTGCTGCCCCTGCGGAGAATGCCTGACTGCCTTCCTGCGCGTTTTCATAACTGCCTGCCGTATAGGTCTGTCCGCCTTCCTGTGTGTTCTCATAATTTCCGGTCGTATGATTTCTCTGCGCGTTTGTGCTATTCTCTTCCTGTCTCTCGTAATAGTTCGGATTGCGCTCCTGGTTCTCCTGATTCACATAACTATAAGAATAAATGGAACCTGACGCTCCTGTGCTGCTCGGCACATGATTGCCTGTATTGTCCGTATTGTTCATCTGACTGTTTCCGTTCTCATTGTTTCTAAAAATATTTTCACCGTTATTGTAATTATTTTCCATAACAAATTGCTCCTTTCCTCTGCTGTCTTGTCTGTTTCTATTAAGCAGTTTACGGAACATTTGTGATAAATCTGTGTCTAATATTTTAAAAAAAAGTGTTTTTTAAATTTTCTGCACCATTCCGCCTGTTAATTCCACGACAGCCTTATTTCAATAAACCTATAGAATACGGCTTAAAAATTCCCATAGGAATTTTTAACAACAGTTTTCGCAATCATTTATGAAATAAGGCTGTTTTGCAACAAACAGGCGGAATAAGTTACACCTGTTATTCCACAGTCACCGATTTTGCCAGATTCCGCGGTTTATCCACATCACAGGCCTTGCCAACAGAGACATAGTAGCTGAACAACTGCAAGGGAATGATGGCAAGAGAGTTCGTAAACCAGCGGTTCGTCTGTGGAATATAAATTACATAATCCGCAGCTTTCTCAATCTCTGTATTGCCGGTATTGGTCACGGCAAGCACGAATGCCCCGCGGCTGGTCAGCTCTACAATATTGCTGATGGTCTTCTTATATAAATCCTCCTGCGTCAACACTGCCGCAACAAGCGTTCCCTCTTCAATCAGCGAAATTGTACCATGTTTCAATTCCCCGGCTGCATATGCCTCGGAATGAATATAGGAAATCTCCTTCAGTTTCAGGGAACCCTCCATGGAAATTGCATAATCCACGCCGCGCCCTACAAAAAATACATCCTTCGCTGAAATATAGCGGTTGGCAAAATGCTGTATTTTCCCTTTATTGCTGAGGAGCATTTCAATCTGTTCCGGAAGTTTCTGCAAATCCTTAAGGCAAGATTTAATTTCTGCATCTGTCAACTGACCGCGCACCTGTGCAAACTTAATGGCAAGCAGATATTCCGCAATTAACTGCGCACTGTACGCCTTGGTGGTGGCAACGGCAATCTCCGGTCCCGCCCAGGTATACATCACCCGGTCTGCCTCCCTGGCAATGGAACTGCCCACAACATTGACAATGCCAAGAGTCTTGACGCCTCGTTTCTTCGCTTCACGCAGCGCCGCCAGCGAATCCGCCGTCTCTCCGGACTGGCTGATGATAATTACCAGGTCATTTTCTCCCAGAATCGGATTGCGGTAACGGAATTCAGAAGCAAGATCCACTTCCACCGGAATACGCGCCATTCCCTCAAACACATACTTGGCTGTCACACCTGTATGATACGCGGAACCACAGGCCACAATGTGAATTTTGCCTATCGCGCGAATCTCCTCATCCGACATGCCAAGCTCTTCTATTTCTACGGTTCCGCCTTTAATCCTTGGGCTTAACGTATCACGCACCGTCTGCGGCTGCTCGTACATTTCCTTCAACATGAAATGCTCATAACCGCCTTTTTCCGCTGCATTGATATCCCAGTCAATCGTAGACGACTCCTTTGAAATTTCCTCACCGTCCACATTATAAAAAGAAATCGACTCATCCGATAATACGGCAATCTCCTCGTTTTGAATAAAATATACATTGCGCGTATATTTTAAGACTGCCGGCACATCGGAGGCGATCAGATTCCCATCTTTTCCGCGACCTACGATCAAAGGACTGTCCTTGCGCACTGCATACAGCAGACCCGGATGCACCTTGAACATGATACCTAAAGCATAAGAACCCTCCACGCGATGCATCACCTTGGTAATCGTCTCTATCGGATCACCTTTATAGTAGTAATCCAACAGATGCGCCACGACCTCCGTATCCGTATCCGAAACGAACACATATCCTTTTCCTTCCAGATATTTCTTCAATTTCTGATAATTTTCGATAATTCCATTGTGCACAACCGCTATGGTCTCATCCGAATTAAAATGCGGATGCGCATTGCTGTTGGAGGGTGCGCCATGGGTCGCCCAGCGGGTATGCCCAATCCCGGAAACACCCGGCATGGTATCCCCATAATGGGTCAGCTCACTGAGTACCTTCAATCGTCCGGTTGCTTTCTGTACCTGAATCTTCTCTCCATCAAAGATCGCAATTCCCGCGGAATCGTATCCTCTGTATTCCAATTTTGACAGACCGTCCAATAAAACAGGCGCCGCCTGCGATTGCCCGATATAGCCTACTATTCCACACATATGATTTCCTCCAATCTGTGCACTGTTCCTTACTTCCGTTCACATTCAACAACTGCTGTTATCCCATACGGACTCACGTTCTTCCATTGCTGTTATTCACTGCCTTCCGCCGTCACGCCGGTTCGGTAGACAATCTCATCACTGATGCCCTGCACGCTGTCCGTCACAATATAGCCAGTCGTTCCATACAAAAAGTCATGAAGCTGTTTTACATTGGATGCCAGGTCTTTGGGAATTACACAGTCTGCATCGGCTTTCTGATAAGAAATCGAAACCACCTCATTGCGCAGCTCCGAAGGAAATCCCTGACTCTCTCCCAACTTATAATTAAATGCATCCATAGCCATTGCTATCAGCTCTGATTTTCCAAGACTTGTCTTGATTTTAGGGAAAACAGCATCAATCAGGTCGTTGATTGTCCCCACATTTGATTTTAACGCTTTTTCTACCATTTTATTCACGACAAGCCGCTGACGTTCCGTTCTCTTAAAGTCATCCCCCGCCGTATAGCGGATTCTGCCATAAGAAACTGCCTGTACGCCGTTCAGGTTATAGGTTCCGCCTCCCGGAAGCGGGTCATAAGATTTCCCGGTCACCTCGGAGGTTTCAATGCAGTAGTTATTCAGATGAACGCATTCTTCCTCTGTAACTTCGATTTCTACGCCGCCCAAAATATCCACGGCCTCCGCCACGGCGTCAAAGTCAAATGATACATATTCCTTAATATCAAGGTCAAGATTTGTATTCAGCATCCGCACCGCCTGCTCGGCGCCTCCCACCGCATACGCTGCGTTCGCCTTGCTGTATGCACCCGGATTATCCAAATCCGCCATTTTCAGGAAGGTATCACGGTACACGGATACCAGCCGGACTTCCTTCGTATCCTTATCAATCCTTGCCAGCATAATCACATCGGTATTACCGCTGCCATAGGAATTGGAATCACGGTTATCCAGACCGAACAGCGCAATCGTCGTATAATCACCGAGTACATCGCGTGTCTCTTTCGTAAGTTCCTCATTCACGACATCCTTCGCCTGAAAATTCTTATCTGTATTAATCTTGTCCATCTTTGCATTTGTCCAAATCCAGAGCAATGCTCCGCACAACACAAAAAGCTCCACGCATACCAGAATAATCTTCCGCCTGCGCCGTCTCGCTCTCCTGGCTCTTGCCGCCGCGCTCTTTGCCTGCCCACTCGTTTTCTTTGCCATACTTTCACCCTGCCCGTTTTATTTCTTATCACCTGATACACTTACGAATTATCTTATAATATTTCCTGCCATTTATCAACTGTCATTTTTCTTGAATTTTACTGAATTCTTTTCCTTTTTCTGGCGATTCTGCAATATTCTCGCAAGAAAAAAACACAAAAAAACAACTCTGTTTCTCGCCATTCTGACAAGCCCGTAATGCTCCATAGCAGAATTGTTTGCGCCATGCCTGCGGTACAAAAGCAGCGCATCCGGCAGAAAATAGGATTTCCCCATATAATAATCCCCCAAAATGCCAATCCACTGATCGTGCATTTCTATCTGCGCCGGAATCGGAAGGATTGCCGAAAGCAGTTCCCGGCGAAACGCCATACAGCAGCCAATATAACTGTTTTTTATGATATTTTTCACAACACCCGCGCCCGCATTTCGAAATGCAAAAAACGACTCCATCTGTATCCCTGTTTCGTTCTCACCTGCAAACACCCGGGCGTCATGAATCACCACAGCCGCCTTTTGGCTCTCAAATGCCCGCAAGACTTTTTTCACTTTCCCATCCACCCAGATATCGTCCTGGTCTGCCAGAAAAATATAGCGCCCTCTGGCACTTTTCAACAGATGTTCCACATTTTTCTTAATGCCTTGCTCCGGCCCCTTAAGCAAACAAATCCGACTGTCCGATTCCCGATATTCCTGCAGCAGAGCCAATGTTCCATCCGTAGATCCGTCATCCGAAATCACCAGCTCGTCCTTGTCTGTGAGCTGGCCTAAAATGGAATCCAGCTGTCGCCTCAGATATACCTCCCCGTTATAGGTTGGCATGACCACGGAAATTCTTATATTTGCATTCCTCACAGCTGCAGATTCTGACTTTTCTTCCTTCTTCACCACAATTTCCACCCCCATTTTCCAAAATAACGGATCATGGACGCGATATGCATCCGCAATAGTTTGAAATTTTTGTGTGAGCCACGCTCCCATTTATGAACCACCGCCGTATCCGGACAGTACCACAGACTGCTCCTCTCATTTACCCGCCGGCAGAGGTCCACATCCTCCATATACATGAAATAACGCCTGTCAAACCCGCCCATCTCTCGAAACAGATCGGTGCGTATGACAAGAAAACTGCCCTGCGCAACGGGAACCGGAAATGGTTTCCCATAATCCATATCCTGCATTGTATGATAATGTTGCCTCCCCTTAAAATGTGAGGAAAAAAACATACGGATTGCCATATCCGCTACGGTCAGCTCACGCCGGTATACCGCTTGCAGATTTCCCTCCTCATCAAGCAAACGCGGCACCACCATGCCGGCTTTTGACTCTTCCAGAAATGAGCGTAAAATGGAAAAGCTGTCTTCTCTCAGAAGAATATCAGGATTTACAATCGCGTGATACTTTGAATCCAGCCTGGGTAAGACATAATTATGTCCACCTCCAAATCCTAAATTCGCGCCTGGATTCTCGTAAATTACATCCCCATATTCCTCTGCCAGTGAAGACAGCTCATTTTCATTCGTACTGTTATCTACAATATATATCTTCCTGGAAATCTCATGCGCGGTATGCTCTTCAATGGAACGCACCGCATTTCTTACATCTGTTTCATTGTTGAATGCCACAATCGTGATTGAAAACTCTGTCATGTCGATCCTTTTCCTGTCAGCACTACACCCACGGTACGTAACAGAATCCGCAAATCCATGCCCAGTGACCAATTTGAAATATACTGGGTGTCAAGCGCAACAATTTCCTCAAAATCCTTAATATCACTTCTGCCGCTGACCTGCCACATACCGGTCAAACCCGGACGTATCCCAAGCCTTGCCCTGTGGTGGAGCTCATACTGCTCGAATTCATCTTCCGTCGGAGGTCTTGTCCCAACAAGGCTCATATCGCCTTTGAGTACGTTCAAAAACTGCGGAAGTTCATCAATCGAAAATTTACGCATGAATTTGCCTACGCCAAATATGCGCGGGTCTTCCTCCATCTTGAACATCAGACCTTCCATTTCGTTCTTATCCATAAGATCCTTCTTCATGTCGTCCGCTCCCACAACCATTGTCCGGAACTTATAGAACTTAAACCTTCTCCCGTTTTTTCCTATTCTGGTCTGCGCGTAAAATACCGGTCCCGGCGATTGAATCTTGATTATAGGTGCAAAAATCAACCACGCAATCCCTGTCAGGAGCAAACCAATCAGACTGCCTGTGATATCCATCGTCCGTTTGAGAATGACCTGTCGGTTGGTGGCAATCTTCATGCTGGTTGTCAAAACCAGATATTTCCCGTAATGCTCGACAAGCTTATTCGGCATCAGCCGGGATTCCCGCACAAGATTAAAATGCACCGTCAGCCCCAGCTCTATCAGCTCATTGGCCAACGCCTCGCTGCTCTCACGCGTATTTCCATTGATAAACACTTCATCCACCACATTAACGCGCACATATTCCAGAAAACCGTCTGCCGACGTTACAACCGGAACTCCGCAAATCTCTTCTCCAGTCCGGTCTGCATCCACAATCACAACGCCGATTACTTCAAATTCCTTATACCGGTTGCGCTGAAAATCAGAAACACATTGCTCCGCGTACCGCTCCTCCGTGACAACCACCATCTTGGAAAATTTCTTCCCGCGTATCATGCGCTGACGGATATAGATTTTCCACAGGCACCTGGTAAAGTATACCACGACAATAGACGTTGCCCAGAATACAAGGATGACCTGCCTGGAATAAATCTCTGACTGCTTGGTTCCCCATACATAGACGGTAATCCCTGCAAACACAGTGCTGCAATGCATGATGACCGCTTTCAGCTCCTGAAGCCTGTTTCTTCGCAGGATTCCCGTATACGCCTCCATGAGGAAAACCACACAGAAATCCACCAGAAAAAGCACAATTGCCAGACGTGTGTAATATTCACTCATGCCTGGTATATTATAAAGATTTCCCAGCCTGATTAAACAGGAAAGGTAAAATGTCACTTCAAGGCTGAGTAAATCCAGAATCAAAAAATCCAGATGTTTTACCCAGCTTTTTTTCTGTTTTCTATACATAAGCACATTCCTCGAAACGTAATCACAATTACGGACGCTCACACAGAAGTGCGATTCCGTATGTAAAGCCAGCTCTCAGAGTAATCTTTCCTCTGCTGCTCGTCCATCTCTGTATATTGTGTAAAACTCAGTTTGGAGGGAATCATCTGTGTTCCTCCGCATTTATGGCAAAATACTTCTTTTCTACGTGATACCGTTGTAATACCGCCGCATTTCGGGCATATAAATACTTTCATCATATGTCTCTTCTCACATCCAACTCTATTATGATTTCTTCATTGTATCATTGAATTGGAAAAAGGGCAAGTTTTCTTACACTTTACGTACAACTGTCTTACAACTTCCATACAATTCGTAATAATCATTTCAGGAAATTAATCTGCTTATTCTTTAATTTTAAGAAATTACGTGATTCATGCGTTAGGGTCTGAGGGAATAATTACACTTTTTGAGCGAAAAATTCGGATTATAATAGGGATCGCCTTCTTTCAGTATAGCAATCCACCGCGTGCGAATAAAATCCATCTCATCGCCAAAACGACGCACTTTCTCCTTGGTATCCTCTTTACCGCGCGACTTCGATTCATAGTGGTATGCCTCCACATAGGGGTCGTAGACCACAAGATATCCCTCCGCCCTCACGCGCAGGCAGAAATCAAGGTCGTTAAACGCTACTGCAAGCTGCTCCTCTAACCCATGGATTTTCTCATATAGATCACGCGGCGTCATCAAACATGCCGCTGTTACAGCGCTGTAATTCAACTGCAGAGCCGCCTTGTGGTAATAGCCCTCCTGCCCGCGCCGCAGTCCCGGGAACATATTTGCCGCAATTCCATCAATCCCCACAACAATTCCGGCATGTTGGTAAGTGTTGTCCGGATAGTACAATCTCGCGCCTACAATCCCCACCTCGGATCGCTGACAGTTCCCCAGCATTTCTTCCATCCAGTCATCGGTTATCATTTCAATATCATTGTTCAGGAGCACTACATATTCTCCGCAGGCAAAGGAAACGCCAAAATTATTGATTGCCGAATAGTTGAAACCTTCCTCCCAGACCACAACTTTCACTGACTGTCCGCCAGGGAGCACGCCTTCAGCGTACAGGTTCCTGTTTCTGTCCATCCATACATCCCTATCTGAAATGTCTTCATTATCTGGAACACCCTCTTGGCTGACGCCGCAAAGCTCTCTGTAATAAGCAAATGTGTCCGATTCGCTGCTGTTATTCTCAATAATGATAATTTCATAATTCTGCCACGTCGATTTTCGGACAGACTCAATACAGCGGCGCAATGTGTCAACCTGATCTTTGTTGGGTATCAGAATGGAAACCAATGGCGTCCCTGTCACCGGATATTTCACGCGGTAATATCCAAAATGCAAAAGATGGCTGACCTCTCCCTGCTGGCCTGTCCGTTTCAGATGTTCTTCCAATGCACGCTTTCCCGCATCATAGGCATACGTCTTACTCAACGGATTGTCCGCCGTGGAATTGCTGTGTACCCGCCAATGGTAAAGGATTCTGGGAACATGCCCGATATGTTTTGCAAGCTCTGTGCAGCGCAGAATGAAATCATAATCCTGCGCACCGTCAAATTCCTCACGCATCCCTCCCACCTTGTTCACAATGTCCCGTTTGACACAGAGAAAGTGCGTGATATAATTGTTGGAACGCAAAAGATCCGGACTGAAATCCGGTTTGAAATGGGGTTTCTGATGCGTAAGCCCTGTTCTTGTCTCCTCAACCTGGTCTTCATCCGAATAAATAACCTCACATTTCGGCTCATTGTTCATCAGAAGAACCATCTCGTACAATGCCTCCGGCGCAAGCAAATCATCATGATCGAGAAGTCCAATCCATTCCCCCTCTGCCAGTTCCATGCCCGCATTGGTGTTTCCCGCAATCCCTTTATTCTCACTCAGATGATGGTAACAAATTCTCGATTCCTGGTGCATCCGGCAATATTTTTCTACGATTTCTCGAACCTTATTCCCCGGCGTAGCGTCCGCAAGGCAGAGCTGCCAGTTGCTGTAAGACTGTGCGCGCACGGAATCCATCATCTCTGTCAGATATGTTTCTTTCGTCTGATAACAGGGAACCACCACACTGATGAAAGGGCGGTATGAAAATCCGCCCTCCCGTTTTGCCTGTTTTATAAGTTCTTCACTTCCTGCTCTGTGCTTTTCATACCATGGACCGTAGGGCACATCCTCCGGCTCCAGTTTATCTCTCAAGCGGTTAAGAAATGCCTTCGGTCCATAATGCCTGAAATAGCGGATTCCCTTTTTGATTCGATATGGCGTTATCTTCATACTTCTGCCTTCCTCTATCCTATCTTGACGCTCTGTTTGGCGGAGTAACCGGAACGATACGTTTTCTTATTTACCTTTCTCCATTTACGAATTTTATAATAGTAGGTTTTCCCGCGGGAAACCTTTTTATCCGTATAGGATACGGTAGAATTCCTGGTTATCTTTTTCAAAAGTTTATATGTTTTTCCGCCATTCGTGGAACGGTAAATCTCATAGCCGTCCACCTTGCTGTCCCTCTGCCATGAAATTTGTACTGACGTTCCATTTGACAGCCCCACATTTTTAAGTTTTGGCTTGGAAATCTTCACATCCGCCTTTTTCGTACTGCTGTAGGAAGAATAATAATTCTTTCCGTTTATCTTCTGATAAGAACGAATACGATACGTGTACGTGTGGCCAGGCAATAATGTCTTGTCTTTGTATGTCGTGGTATTGCGGCTGGTAATGGTCTTAATCCGTGTATACTTGCCGGAATCCATCTTTCGGTATATCTGATAGCCTGTAACGTTCTTCTTTTTCCATGTCAGCTGCGCCGTCGTATATCCGCTAGTCTTAAATGACTTCCAACTGGTTGCCGGAATACTTTGGTCCACATCCTTTACGGAAGAATAGGAAGAGTACATCGTTTTAGGATGCAGTTTCAAATAGGCACGTACTTTATAATAGTAGTGTTTTCCCGGTGTCGCACTGTTATCCTGCCAGGAAGTCGTCGTATATTTGCTTATCGTTTTGATTCTGCTGTATTTGCCGTTCTCCCCTTCCTTGCGGTACACCTGATACCCCTTGGCGCCGCCAATCTCTTTCCAGGAAAGTTTTACCACGCCGTCCGTTACCTTCGTCGCATTCAAAGAAGGTTTTGCCAGCTTTTCGCCCGGATAAGGACACCTGGAAGAAGGCATATTCGTATACACAGGTACCTTAAAGACAAAATTGTTATTGAGGACGCCCATGGACGTATAACTGTTCTTCACATTCGTGCTCTCATTTTGCGCAGCAAGAAGATGCTGCATGTACTGATGCCAGTACAGTCCGTCGTAAGAGTCGTCCACGTCAAATTTCTGCAAGTAGAACGTATCCTGCCCCTTGGAAATATAATTGGACGCTGTCTTCTGCGCGCCGCCCCGCAACGCCGCATACCGCGTCGTCCATCCGGCTTTCTTTGCCTCCTGCAGCCCGCTTATGATGACCTGCTCTCCAATACCCGTAGCCTGAATATTAAAATAATTGTAATACCCTTTATATCCCGGATATGTTCCGGAAATCAGCTTGGAACTTCCATTGACGCCCTGCTCCTGCCGCACGCGGCTTGCCAGGAAATACGGGCTGACTCCCAGTTCTTTTCCAATCTTCATAAACGCCCTGGCATACGTAATGTTTCCGCCGGAGCCGTCCTCCAGTTTCTTCTTACTCATAAATGTATTGCTCAGTATCTTTTCCACGCCGGATTCCGTGTGGTAAGAGCCGTTATAGGTCAATTGCTCAAACTGAAATACCGAATCCTCATTGAGCATATTGCGCGGGTCCATATAATATTTTACCACAGACTCGGACGCCTGCACCCAGGTTGTGCCATTCTTGATCACCCATTGACCGGTAGACATGTTATAATCCTTTGACTCCGTGGATTTCCAGGTCGCCGGCGCATTGATATCAACGAGATTTCTGGCGTCTACCATCTCATTTTTAATCACATCCGACCATTTCAGCCCTGTATTCATGGGCACAAACGTCCAATTCGGATGCGCATTAATTAATTTCTGGATGTAGGAGCGATAGCTCGAGGGAAACGCCGATAAATCCGTTTTCCCTTTGGCAGCGGCATAGGTTGTGTTTCTTGCCTTGCGGTTCAAATACGTTTCTTTCCACTCCGCAAGCCGGCTATCCTGTGTCACTACATAATTATCCGCTACATACCCTGTGTATTCCCTGCCATTTACAGCAAACTTCACCTGATACCAGAGATGCTGTTCCCCTATCACGGCGCCAAGAAACTGTACCTGATGTCCGCTGGGCAAGTTCTGTGTCACCGCAGCTGACAATGACGGCTCCTGATAAACTGCAATTTGTGTACCGTTTGTAAGCATACCGTACATCGCAAACTCTTTGATCAGCTCTGCAAACGCCCGCTCGGCCTCCTTTCTGAGATCCGTTTGCTCTGTTTCTTTTCCATCCGATGCTGAAACCTGATCTGTATTTGGCTGAACGGCGTACGCCATCATTTCATCTGCGCAGAGTTGCCCCACGAGAACAGCCGTCAGGATCCATGCAATCAGTTTCACTTTCCTTCTTTTCATATCCCTTCTTCCTCCATTCGCTGAAGTCCCTTCTTAAACTATATTCAAATCAAAACTTAATAAATTTCGCTTTCTGCCACTTTTCCATAACTTCCATAACCTGGGCGTTTTCCTTCACGGACAGCGCGAATCCGGTAGTAGTATTTAACCCCTTTCTGTACGCCCTGATCCGTAAAACTTACAGATTCTTTTCCCTCCACTTTCGCTATCTGCGTAAATCCTCCTGTTTTCTGTGTGCTGCGCATAATCTCATAGCAATTTGCGCCGGGCGCAGTCTGCCATTCCAGTTGTAAACCATTGTTTACCTTCTGAATCGCATCAACGTTTACTTTCCGCAGGTTATATGCAGACACCGGTTTGGAATCGCCGCTGTAACCTTTTACGCCTTTCTTTTTGACAATTGTCTCTACGACATAATAATAACGCTTTCCGCTGGCAATCCCTTTATCCAGATAACTGGTGATATTTCGGTCGCGGATTTCTGCAATCTTTTCGTAAATTCCATTCTTTTTGGTACTGCGTTTGATACTGTATGCGTACGCATTCTTATCTCTCTTCCATTTCAACCCCATGGTTTTGCTGTCATTTGACTTAACATAAACCATGGACGTGCCAGTAATTGTCTGTCCTGCCACCGGGCTGCAATAGCCGCTTACTCCGGTTTTGCCGTCCACATTGTTTAATACCTGCACTCTGTAATAATATTTCTTCTTCGCTTTTACCGTCTTATCCACATAGGAGCTTGCCGTCCCCTTCACCTCCGCAATCGTCTTATAACCCTTCTTTTGGGAGGTGCTTCTCTGAATACGATAGCGATATGCGTTCTCTACCTTGTTCCAGCGAACGCGCAGAGAGGTACTGCTTGCAGAGCTGACATTGCGAACCGACGTCTTCATAACCGCCCAGCCCGTACGTATCGGGGAATAGCTGCTGTATCCATTGTTATCCCCTCCTCTGGCACGTATTTTGTAGGAATAATTTTGCTGGGTTTTTATTTTATTATCTGTATAACTGGTCTCTGTTGTCGTAGCAATCTTCTTAAACTTGTCAGCCCCTTCTTCTTTGCGCCAAACCTCATATTTTTCTGCGCCGCCCGACGCTTTCCAGCTCACTTTGAGTTTCCCTGCTGCTTTGGAGACAACGCTTTTTATCTCCGGCAGCAACAGCGCCGCACCGGACTGCACGCTGGAATACGAAGATTTTTCACCATCTGCATATACGGCACGAATTTTATAAGAACAGGGAACCCCTGCCTTAACCGTATCATCATACTGGCATTCACTGACATCTGCAATTTTAACGTATTTTCCGCCTGAAGACTCCATGCGGTACACCTCATAGGAGACAGCGTCCGCTACTCCCTGCCAGCTAATACGCAGCTTTTTGCTGCCCCTTGATTGAATCCAGTCAATTTGAGGCGTATTTCCCCCTAACGTCAATCCATAATACTGTGCGATTCCCTGTGCGTCTGCAACACCCAGTTTCTTTAATTTGGCATTCGTATTTAGAAATCCACTGACATCCGACGCATTTGACAAAAACGCGTGCTCTATCAGAACCGCAGGAATTCCAGCTTCTTTGCTCTGGCGAATGACGCCCAGATAATCCGCCAGAGAGCCGTCCGGATAGCGTGTGTTATTCTCTGAATTATGTATCAAAACACCGCCTGCCCAGGTTTTCAGACCCAATTCGCTCAATTTCTTATAAATACTGGTCGCAAGCCCTTTTCCCTCTTCTCCGATCTGAGGACGATAATTGTTATTGGGAATATAAACACCCACACCGGATGCGGCCGTATTCACACTTGAATTCAAATGAAAACTAACATATACGTTCGCTTTTTTTGCCACCGCAAGCTCCACCCTTTTGGCGTTACAGGTGGCGGAGGTCACAGCGGATCCCCCATTCGGACAGGCATTACTCGTCCTCGTCATATACACGGTGACTCCGGCATATTTCTGCAGCTCCGTTCTGCAATACTGCGCAATTTTGAGCACTGCCTCTTCTTCTTTGCATCCATTGCCCCGTGCTCCTGCATGGGTACTGTCATGACCGGGGTCCAGCACAATCACTTTCTTTTTTGCTCCGTATGTGGCTGTACTTCGCGACAGCGCAGAGTTTCCAATTACCTGCGTATCCTGCAGTACATTCTCAATAGACTGCTCCGAAATCGTGTTTCCATGCTCGTCCATGGTTACCACATTTGCTTCCACTTCTTCTAAAACGTCCTGATCCATCAGAATTTCATCCGGCTGCGTATCCGTCTCCTGATTAACACCATAGTGTACATCCATATCCAATTCAGAAAACAGCACCTTATACGCCCGGCCTTCTGCCTGATATTGGATACTTACCAGCTCATAAATCCCTTTTTGCGTATCATCTGTATACGCTATGGTAAACTTTGCCATGTTATCTGCAATTTGGGCTGCTTTTGATTGAAACTCCTGTCCATCATCTGCTTTCCGATAGATGAGCTCTGCATGCTCCAGTGCAAGGTTCTCCTGCCCAAGACTTATGGCAATATTCTGCACACCAGGCGTCTGAACACAATCGCTCTCCATCATAAGGAAATTCAATATTCCCGTCTCTGTCTGATCCCTTTGATTGTCATTGCTCTCCTGATCCGTTTCCTGTTCCCTTTGTACGTCTTCGCTCTCCTGTTCTGTTTCCTGTTCCATATCCCATTCATTCTGCGCAATATTCTGCGCCTGCACGCCGAATCCCATAGACGTTGCCACGATGCACACAACCAGAAGAGCTGCTATCCCTTTTTTAAACAATCCCACTTTTTTCACTCCATTTCTACGCTGGTTTTCATAATTCGCGTTTATTCTAACACACTTTTTTCTGAAACACAACCGCATAGAAGGAAATGGAAATATCCGACGCACCGGCTACGCTTTTTGTTACATTTCCAGTTAGAAAATTTACACAAAAAGTGTGCGGCACACAACCGCACACTTTGTTATTTCTGCTATTTCAATAAATACTCTGATTCCAGATTCTACTCATCGCGAACCTTAATACAATTCTTCCCGCTCGTCTTTCCGAGATAAAGCCTCTGGTCTGCACGACGGATAATTTCATCAATATCCCCATCGGGAATCTCTTTACATTCACAGATGCCGAACGTCATTGTAACTTTGAGTTTCTGTCCATCTGCCTCTAAATCAGCGTTCTGCAACTTACACTGAACTCTTTCCAGCACTTTCAGGGCATATGCGATATTGCCAAATACAATCAGCAGAAATTCTTCCCCGCCCCAGCGGCTTACGTAATCAATCTCATTTACAGCTCCGGACAGGCAGCCTGCAATGAGCCTCAAGACCTCATCCCCCTGCTCATGTCCATATGTATCGTTAATCTTTTTAAAATCATCGATATCTCCCATGACTACGCAATAATCTGCCCGTCCCAGGTTCTTCCATTCATGAAGGATGCTTCTTCGGTTTCTAAGCTGCGTCAGTTCGTCATAATTTGCCAGACGAAGTAATTCCTGATTTCTCTCCTTCAATTTCTTACGGTTTGCCGACAACTCCAGAATAAACAGGACACTGAAACTTGCAATCAGCAGAAATCCCATAATATTATTGAAGAATGAAACTTTCAAATCGGTGGGAACCGGATAGTAATAAACCGGTGTCCCCCGATACATAATCGAACAGACTGCCAAGGTGGCAATGCAGTTTATCAAGGTATAGAGTATCGTATACCCATTGGCATTTTCCCCATGCTCCATCAGATACACAGTAGTAAGCATTACCGGAATCATCACCAGATTGTAAATGGAAAATCCATATCCCCATCCCAGCAACACACAGGCAAATAACGATTCAAAACAGGTTGCAAAGTAAAGAACGCTAATCCGTGCAAAATAACTCCCGGATTCCTTTGTGCCGCAGACACTGATAAAATCAACTGCTGCAACCACCACATTGGCAACTACCAATGGCAGACACATCAACAGCACGCCTGCCAGAGCCAGAAACAAATGCACGCATCCCAGAAAGACTGCCAGAAAACGGTATCTCGTTCTGTCGGTCATGCACACTTTACTTATCAATTCATAAATCTGCTTTACCCTGTACTTCATCTGTCCCGTCACACAACCTTCACATTCCCATATTTGTGTTATCTCTTATAATATATCAGAGAGAACGAATGCGTCTTGCTGCCCTGGTACGTTTTGTTTCCGATTTTCTTGTTGGCAACAACGTAATAGTAATATGTCCTGCCCGACTTCAAAGCGGATTTTCCGCACTTCTTAACGGTCAAAGCTCTCTTCGTTGTCGTCTTCACTTTCTTATAGCCACTTTTCTGTCTGGTGGAAACATAAACCGTGTAATTCTTAGCTCCATCCACTTTCTTCCAGGTCAGTTTCTGACCGCCCCTGACATTCTTAATCTCCAGCTCCGGCTGCTTTGAGGTGTACGACCAGTTAGACCATGGACCGTATTTTGTGGTTCCATTACTTATCTCTACATAGGCACGCATGCGGACTTTCACAAACTGCGCTTTTTTAAGTTTGGTATTATTAAAAGACGTACTGCCATTATATTTTCCGGATTTGCCGAACGCCAGTCTCTTTCCTTTCTTGCCAGTCATTGACCAGACTTCATACTGATATCCGCTAGCCGAAGGACGCTTGTTCCATTCTAACTCAAAATAATTCAGTCTCGGACTGTAATACCATGCCTTGACACCGCCCAATTTCGCTGGCAAAGTCGGACAATTGTGCTCGGAATCATCCCAGCCTCCACACACCGCCTGATAGGTTGGACTTGAATTCACCGGATACAGGAAAAAACTATAAATGCTTTCTTTCTGTAAATTCTTAAGCGTATAAGATGTTATATTTCCCAGAGGAATCCGAATCTTTTTATCAAATTCACTGGACTTATAATATTCCAGAATATATCCATTCGCCTCCGGGTTTTTGTTCCATTTAAGCGAGATGCTTGTTACTCCTGAGGCAGTCTGGCAGAGATTCGCATTTTTATTCTCCTGCGGCACCGTTACAACCGCCAGCGGTGCTGTCCATGGTCCGAGATTATCTTCATCTTTCTCATAATATGCAGCTACACGCACGTAATATGTCTTGCCGGAAGAAAGTTGCGAAAACCATGAATCCGGGTTATAACGCTCAATCTTCTCCTTTACTCCGGAAACAAATCGACTGTCCGCACATAACTGCACCTTATACTCAATATCGTCTTCAATCAATGCATCCCATTTCAAGCTGACGCTATTCTTGCTGGCGCTCGTCTGTCTGAACCCTTTAACCTCTGGCGGCGTCGCTGCCTCCGCTTTGATTCCTGCACCCAGAAACAAGGTACATACAATGAGCAAAAGACTCACTTTTAAATACTTCCATAATCCTTTCATACGCATTCTCCTCTTCCTGCCATATAAACCATTTGTATGTGACGTTCATTCCCTTCCTTATACGTCTATCATACCCTTAGTACAATACTCCTGTCAACATTTTTTAACGGCCGGTATTGGAATGAATGGTCGCGCTCAAATCTTTCACTGTCTGCGACGGTGTGTATTCTTCATTGGAATAGAGGAACTGGTGTAACTGAATTACATTGCTCTCCAAATCAAGCGGGATAACCATATCCCCCAGATTTCCAACATCGCCGGATTCCTTTTCAAATGGAAATCCCGTATTCTCTCCCATGTGGTATTTTGCAACCCCGGATGCCAATCCCAACAACTCAGTAGGACTCAAACTGGTCGAAATCTGCGGGAGCATCTGATCCATCATCTTATTCAGTGTCAGCAAATCACACTGTTTCGCTTTCTCAAACATCTTGGTAATTACTGTCCTCTGCCGCTCGGTACGTCCATAATCCAGACCAACGTAACGGATTCGCGCATAGGCGGTAGCCTGTATGCCGTTTAAGTGAACATTTTCGCCGGCAGAAACTGCGGGCACATACTCTTCATATCCCGTATTCTTTACGGTATCTGTCACATAGGCGTTCAGCCATTTTGCCTCGTCCGCTTCCAGTTTGTCGAGATCAATTCCCCCCAAAAGGTCAACTGCTTCCACCAGTGCGCTGAAATCCACGCTGACATAATCGGTAATGTCCAGATCCAGATTCCTATTGAGCATATCAATCGCCTGTTTGGGACCTCCATTAGCGTATGCGGCGTTCGCCTTGCGGAACTTATTATCATCAATATCCAGATAGGTATCACGGTATACAGACGCCATCTTGATTTCTCCACTGTCCTTATTAATGCTGACAACGATAATCGTATCACTGTTTCCTCTTTCAAGGCTGCCCATGGAACGATTGTCCAGACCGAACAGCGCAATATTTTTGTAATTTTTCATTACCTTTTCCGTCTCGGGCGTCAGCTCATTGATTTTAACGTCTTTGTCATTGATGACAACTTTCCCCATCTTATCGTATTTGCTCCATGAAAAAGCAATGGGAATCAAAATTAACGCCAGCAGGACAATAACTACAACAATAATAATCTTGCGCCTCTGACGCTTTCTTCTGCTGGTCTTTCTTTTCCTGGGTTTATTCTGTGCATCCTTCTCCATTTCTGTTCCCTCCTCTTAATATGTAACGGCACGCGACGCTGCGCGTCTCCTGCCATCTCGTCGGAAGGCTTTTCTAAAAATGCTGCGCATTTGCCTTCCTCCTAAATCTATTTCATTTGTTTCAGGCGTTCCTCTACCTGTGCCATCATCTGCTCATATTTGGCAAGTTTCTCTTTCTCCTCCTGAACTTTTGACTCCGGCGCACGGCTTATAAATTTCTCGTTAGAAAGCATTCCCCTCGAACGTGACAGCTCTTTTGACAACCGCTCTTTCTCTTTTAAGAGACGTTCTTTCTCTTTCTCAAAATCAACCAGATCTTCCAGCGGAAGGTAAACCACTGCTCCCGGTATCACAACTGACACTGCATCCTCGCCAATGTCCGATTTGTCTGCCTGCACCTGAATCCCGCTGGCACTGGCAAGCATACTGTAGGCACTCTTCATATCCTCAAATGTCTGCTGCAAACCGCTATCTTCCGTCACGATAAATATCTTTGCCTTTCTGCTCGGCGGAACCTCCATCGCCGTCCTTGTATTGCGGACGCCCTTTACAAGGTCCTTCACATGTTCAACGGCCACCTCTGCCTCAGGGAAATTCCATTCTTCCCTGTAAGTTGGCCACTCGGACAGCATAATCGTAGGTTCTTCCTCCTGCAGGGTGCAGAAAATCTCTTCGGTGATAAACGGCATATAAGGATGAAGAAGTTTCAATGCCTGAATCAGCACCGTCTTAAGCGTCCACATTGCCACCTTCGCCGATTCCGGATTCTCTTCCTTCTTAAATGTCCGGGTCTTGGCAATCTCAATATACCAGTCACAAAATTCATCCCAGATAAAGTCGTATACTTTCTGCACGGCAATCCCGAGTTCAAATTTATCCATATTTTCCGTAACATCATGAGCCAGCGTATTTACTCTGGACAAAATCCACTTATCTTCCAGCTCAAGCTGCATAAGCGACGGCTCTGGCAGCTTTTCCTCGCCAATATTCATCATGATGAAACGCGAAGCATTCCATACCTTATTTGCAAAGTTTCTCGCCGACTCTACGCGTTCCCAGTAAAAACGCATATCATTTCCCGGGGCGTTTCCGGTAATCAGCGTCAGTCTCAGGGCATCAGCGCCATATTTATCAATTACCTCCAACGGATCGATTCCATTTCCAAGCGATTTGCTCATCTTGCGTCCCTGGGAATCACGTACCAACCCATGGAACAATACCGTATGGAACGGCGCTTTACCCATATGCTCATATCCGGAGAAAATCATGCGGATGACCCAGAAGAAAATAATATCGTATCCGGTCACCAGAACATCATTGGGATAGAAATAATCCAAATCGTCCGTCTTTTCGGGCCAACCCAGTGTAGAGAACGGCCACAGGGCAGAAGAAAACCAGGTATCAAGCGTATCTTCATCCTGCGTCATATGAGTACAGCCGCATTTCGGGCATTTCCCCGGATTCTTTGCAGCTACTACAAATTCTTTGCAATCCGCACAATAATATGCAGGAATTCGATGTCCCCACCAGAGCTGCCTGGAAATACACCAGTCCCTGATATTATCTGTCCAGTTAAAATATGTTTTATCCATGCGCTCCGGCAAAAGCGTAATTTCACCACTTTTCACTGCCTCTACCGCAGGTTTAATCAGCTCGTCCATTTTCACGAACCACTGTTGCTTAATCATCGGCTCTATCGTGGTCCCGCAGCGGTCATGCGTTCCGACATTATGAGAATGGGGCACAACTTTTACCAAAAGCCCCTGTTCCTCCAGTTCCTTTACCATCTGCTTTCTCGCTTCGTAACGATCCATACCTGCATACTTCCCGCCATTTGCATTGATGGTGGCGTCGTCATTCAACACATTAATTTCCGGCAGGTTATGGCGTTTGCCCACCTCAAAATCGTTCGGATCATGCGCCGGGGTAATCTTCACGCAACCAGTTCCAAATTCTTTATCTACATAACTGTCGGCAACTACCGGAATCTCGCGTCCCACCAATGGCAGAACCAGAGTCTTGCCGATAATATCCTGATAACGTTCATCCTCCGGATTGACAGCCACCGCCGTATCGCCCAATAATGTCTCCGGTCTTGTGGTGGCAATCTCCACAAATCTTCCCTCTTCGCCTTTGACCGGATAATTGATATGCCAGAAACAACCGTCCTGCTCTTCGTGCTCCACCTCTGCGTCGGAGATGGACGTCTTACAGACCGGACACCAGTTGATAATCCGGGAACCTCTGTAAATCAGCCCTTTCTCATATAATCGGATAAACACATCCTGCACTGCTTTCGAACAGCCTTCGTCCATCGTAAAACGCTCTCTGTCCCAATCTGCAGAAGAACCCAGTTTCTTCAACTGCCGGATAATGCGTCCGCCGTATTCCTCTCTCCACTCCCATACTTTCTCAAGGAATCCATCTCTGCCCAGATCCTTCTTGTCAATGCCCTGTTCCTTTAACGATTCAATGACCTTGACCTCCGTGGAGATGGACGCATGGTCTGTTCCCGGCTGCCACAGCGCATTGTAACCCTGCATACGTTTATAGCGAATCAAAATATCCTGCATTGTATTGTCCAGGGCATGTCCCATATGAAGCTGCCCGGTAATATTAGGCGGAGGCATCACAATCGTAAACGGTTTCTTACTCCTGTCCGGCTCTGCGTGAAAATATTTATTCTCTTCCCACTTCTGATAAAGACGATCCTCAATCTCTCCCGGAGCATATGTCTTTGCGAGTTCTTTGCTCATGGTAATTTCTCCTTTATTTTAAAAATACCCTTTACCGGAACCCGGTAAAGGGCGCATCATCACGGTGTTTTCGTAACCTGTCTTTTCATATTAAAAGTAAAACGTTAACTTGTCAAGTATTTAACAAAAAATTTACATCCTGTCAGGTAACAGCTGTGAGCGGGCTGAACTGTTACTCCTACTCTTATATCTCTTCCTCCACCATGCTCTTGTTGCTGTAAAACAAATCGTAAATACAAGGCACAACCACTAGTGTCATCAGCGTTCCGTAAATCATTCCTCCGATCGTGACAATAGCCATGGGCCTTCCCATCTCCGACCCCATATCGGAGCCAAACGCCATCGTGGACATCGCGAAAATCGTTGTCAACGCAGTCATCAGAATGGGACGCAGACGGGTCTTGCCCGCCGTTACAATGGCTTCGCGTTTCTCCACGCCTTCTTTGCGGAGCTGATTGATGTACTCTACCATCACAATTCCGTTATTGACAATAATTCCCACCAGCATAATAAACCCGATCATGGAAATAATACTCAGCACGTTGCCGGTAAGCAACAATGCGCCAAATCCTCCAGTCATGGCAAGCGGTACGGTAAAGAGAATGATAAAAGGCGCGCGCAGAGACTGGAACTGCGCCACCATAATCAGGTAAATAAACGCCAGTGCAAGTATCAGCATCAATACCAGCTGTTCCATGGCTTCATTGATACTCTCATCCTCTCCGGTCATCTCCATAGAATAACCCTCCGGCAGCTCATAATCACTCACCGCTTTCTGCACTTTATCGCCCACGAGACCGACGTTAAAACCTTTGTCAATTGCCGCAGTCACCTGTACATAACGCTCCTGTCCCTCTCGCGAAATAGAGGTCAGGCTCTCCAGTTCCTCAAAAGCGGCAACCTGCGAGAGGTTAATTTCCTCCTCATCCCCGCTTTCCTTATCGGTATAAGTAAACGTTATATCCTTAAGTCCTTCTATTGTAGCCTCGCTCTGTTCCACACTATTCAGATATATGTCATAATCTTTGATGTCCGTAGAAATCGTATCGTCTGACGTATCATCCGCCATCCGTTCTCCGACAATCTGGTAAATCTGCGCTACGGTCATACCGTATCTGGCTGCTTTTTCCTTATCCACAGTGATACGAAACTCCTTCTCGGTCTCCTCCGCATTCGTGGCGACGTCCGCAGTTCCTTCTACCCTGCTAACAATCTCTTTTACATCGTTTGCCATCGACTGTAATTTATCGAGATCGCGTCCTCGAATCTGGACGGTGAGCCCTTCACCTGCCAGGGCGCCCATATCCATCTCAGAAGTGCTGACACTGATTTCCGCCTCTGAATCTTTCGTCAGATTCTTTATTTGCTCTGCAATCTCATCATTGGAAAGCTCCTTGTCCTCCTTCACAAGGATATAAAGGGTAATATCATTTCCGCCCCCCGAACCCATAAGTCCGGAAGCCATGTTATCTCCGCCCGCCATGGCGCCCACAGATTCCACATCCGCAATACTCATAATCCGCTCTGTGACCTCATCTGCCAGCTCACACGCTTTCGAAAACTCCACATCCTCCGGCGGCGTAACGGTAACCGTCATCTGCGTACTCTCCATATCCGGCATAAATTCCATTCCCTTCGAAAGGGAGCCTCCTACACTGGCAATCAGCAGCGCAACCATCACCAGCAGAACCAGCGGTTTTACTTTCAGCAGTTTGCTCAAAACCATACCGTAAACATCCTGAATCCTGTCAAACCAGGGATGTCTGATATCCTTTGTCTTGCGCAGCATCCGCGAGCCCATCATCGGCACGAACGTCAATGCAATTACAAGGCTTGCCAGCAACGTATAGGCAATCGTCAGCCCCATATCCACAAAGAGCTGCCGCGTAACTCCCTCCACAAATACAATCGGCGCAAATACGCAGACGGTTGTCAGCGTAGATGCGGTAATCGCACCGCCAACCTGTTTTGCACCTTCTACCGCCGCTTTCTTCGCAGAAAGCCCTTCGCCACGCATACGATAGACATTCTCAATCACTACTATAGAATTGTCCACCAGCATACCGATACCGAGCGCCAGCCCGGACAGCGAAATCATATTCAGCGTAACGCCGCTGAAATACATCAGCACCACGGCGAAAATCACAGAAACCGGAATGGAACAGGCAATTACCAGTGTCGGTTTGATGTCTTTGAGGAACAAAATCAAGATAAGGATAGCAAGGACCGCGCCGACAATCATATTGTTTACCACGGAGTCCACAATCATATCTATATATATGCCCTGATCCATCATAACGGATACCCGAAGGTCTTCGTTATTTTTCTTGAGGCTCTCAAACTTCTCATATACGCGATCTGTCACATCTCCCGTGGAATATCCGGTCTGTTTCTCTATTGAGAGCATCACGCCGGGCTTGCCGTTTAAGCGTGCATATGACTCTTTCGAATTATCTGTCACCGTGATGTCTGCAACATCCGATATACGAATCGTATCCACGCCATCCATGCCCAGATCCATCAGTACCATATCCTTCAGGGCGTCTACGCTGTCCACAGCGTCCCCGACACGCACCATATATCTCTCGCCCTCATCCGTAATATAACCCGCGGGCATTGAGAAATTCTGCGCCGTCAGTATGTTGGTAAGCGTCTCCATCGTAAGGATGTTATTCATATCCGAAGAATCGTAAGTTTCCTGTTTCGTCTCCTCAAAAGTATCCCGCGCCTCTTTTAATTTCTCCTCACCGCTCGCAAGCTGTGCCGAGGCGCTTCCCATCTCCACGGAACCGGAAATCTGGCTCTGATTCAGGGTGGCAAGCGTATCATTGATCGTCGTCTTTCCCTGCGCCACGTTCTCAAGTCCCGACTCTATCGCTGCAATTCCGCCATTGATCTGAACCAGACCCTGCTCCGCCTTTGTAATTGACCCCGCAAGATAGGAGAGCAGTTTCTTATCCGATGCATCCGCCTTCAGTGTGCTGCCCTCCTGTGAGGCAAGCTGCGATTTAATCTGAGAAAGCCCTCCCTCTACCTGTGCAAGCTGCGCCTCCAACTGCGTGAGCTTTGCCTGCGCCTGTGCAAGCTGCTCCTGCATCTGCGCCGGAGTCATCTGACCCGGATTTGTCTGACCCGGATTCACCTGATCCGGAATGCTCTGATCCGGATTCGTCTGACCCGGGTTCACCTGCGGAACATCCGCTCCCGGCTGAGAAGACGCCTGCAGCATGGCCTTCAGTTCTGCAATCGCCTTTGTAAGCTGCTCCTTCGAAGTAATCAACGCCTTCACCTGCGTCTGCAGCTCTGTCAGCGACTTAATTCCACGCTCCGTCTCGCTCTTTGTATTCTTTAACTCTTCCAGCTTATTGTTCAAATCCATTTCTGTCTGAAAAAGCTCGATTTTTTTATCGTTGAGCTGGTTTTGTGCATCACTGATCTGATTCGCCATCGAATCTCGACCGTTTGTGAGCTCATTCTTCCCGCTGCTAATCTCGTCCTGCGCGGAATCCATCTCGCTTTCCGCATCCGCAAATTTCTCATCCAGAGACGCCTTTATTTTCTCATTGATTTCGTCAATCTTCTTCTGGCTCAACGTCACCTGCACAGATTCTTCTATCAATCCCGTTCCCGTCACCGAGGCGACTCCTTCCACGCTCTCAATCTCAGGAATCAGATCTTTTTCCGTGTAGTCGCAGATTTCAATGTTATCCATATCCTCCACTTCCACAGCAGCTATCATAATCGGGAGCATATCGGGATTCAGTTTCATAATAATCGGATTTCCCACCGTATCCGGCCAGTATCCGCTGATCTGGTCCAGGCTCTCCCTCATCTCCACAGTAACGGAATCCATGTTGGCGGTCTGCTCAAATTCCAGAATTACCATGGACATGTTGTTAGATGACCTGGAACTGATATTCTTAATATTGGATGTACTGGCCATGGCCGCTTCAATCGGCTGCGTCACCGCGCTCTCTACCTGCTCCGGGCTCGCACCTGCATATGAAGTCACCACGATTGCATATGGCAGGTTCATACTGGGCAGCAGGTCTGTGCTCATCTTGCTTAAGGACACGACACCCAATATAATTACCAGTACAATTCCTACAATCACGGTATAGGGTTTCTTAACACTGAATCTTGACAGCATTGATTTATCCTCCTGTGCGTTCTTCTATTTGACTGACGATATTAAGTTCAGACTTCATTATAAAAAGATTTCCTTCAAAATACAATAAACAAAATATAAAATTTTATTAATTAAAGCGGTTGAAAAATATTTGAAAAGTGATACATTATATTTAGGGAATTATCAAAAAATATTTTTCAGACTGATAATTGGAATATAAATTTAAGGAGGATTTTAATATGAGCAGGAATATGCATGGTTTCGGTGCAATGATTAAGAAGCTGAAACAGAGCCCCAAGAGAATTGTCTTTACCGAGGGCAGCGACCCGAGAATTCTGGAGGCAGCTTCCCGGCTTCTCGCTTCCAACTTCCTGACGCCGCTTCTGGTAGGCACCCGGGAAGAGGTGGAAGAGGCCGCAGAGGAATATGGATACAATATTCGAGGGGCACAGATTGTAGACCCCCATAAATTCGAACGGATGGACGAGATGGTTGAGATGCTCTGCGAGCTCCGCAAAAGCAAGAATCTGAAGCCTGAGCGGGCAAGAGAAATCCTGTTACAGGGCAATTATTTCGGGACAATGCTGGTAAAAATGGGACTGGCTGATTCCCTTCTCGGCGGCGCAACTTACACGACGGCAGACACCATCCGCCCGGCGCTGCAGTTAATCAAAGCCAAACCGGGACACAACATCGTATCATCCTGCTTTATCCTGGTACGTCCTTCCGCTACCGGCGAAAATGAAGTGCTTGCCATGGGAGACTGTGCCATCAATATCAAACCAAATGAAGACGAGCTTGCCGAAATTGCTATCGAAACCGCCAAATGCGGAGAAATTTTCGGCATCAACCCCAAGGTGGCTTTCCTGAGCTACTCCACCCTCGGCTCCGGTGCGGGCGAGGATGTGGACAAGATGCGCAATGCCGCTGCAAAAGCAAAGGCAATGAAACCGGATCTTCCTATCTCCGGCGAAATGCAGTTTGACGCGGCTGTTTCCCCTCGTGTGGCACGCACAAAATGCCCGGATGACCCGGTTGCCGGACATGCAAACGTATTCGTATTCCCGGACATCAACGCCGGAAATATCGGTTACAAGATTGCACAGCGCATGGGTAATTTTGACGCTTACGGTCCGATTCTGTTAGGACTGAATTCCCCGATCAACGACCTGTCAAGAGGTTGTAACGCAGACGAGGTGTATTCCATGGCAATCATCACGGCTGCCCTTGTAGATGAGGAGCTCGACTAATCCTTACCCTGGATGAAGAAAGACGCTCATAGCGTTTCATACAATAAAAACAAAAGGCTGCGGCTTTACGCTTTCAAACGTAACAGCCGCAGCCTTTTGTTTTCATGCTATCTATTCCTGCATACGGAACGTTGCCACAATCTCTTTCAATTTCTCAATATTATTCTGGTTATGCTCGATAAGGTCGCCATTCATTCCAACCACACCGGACATCTCCTGCGTCTTTTCTGAGATTTCGGTAATACCTTCCGCTGCCTCCATCGTCGTCTCGCTCACACGCGCCACCGCATCCGAGATATTGACAATTGCAGTCAAAAGCGTCTCAATCTGGTTATTGATATCGCCCATATCCTCTTCCATCCCGGCAGCGTCAACGCTGTACTGCTCCGCCACTTCCATGAAATCTCCGTAATCTTTCAGCACGGTATCCTCCAGGAACATCATACTTTCATCCAGACAGGAAGTCATGTTGCTCACAGCGCTGTTTACCTCCGCAATAATGCCATTGATATCTCCAACTGCATCCGAAGTCTGATCCGCCAGGGCTCCGATTTCGCCTGCCACGACGGCAAATCCTCTTCCTGCCTCCCCCGCTCTTGCGGCTTCAATCGAGGCATTCAATGCCAGCAGATTGGTCTGTGAAGAAATATCCAGAATTGCCTGCGTCAACTCATTGATATGAGAAACCGCCTTTGCCTGCTCCATGGCTGCCTGCGTCTTCTCCTGCACGCTGGCATACATCTCCTGCGTGCGCTCGCTAGCACTCCTCGTACTGCCCTTTAATTTCTCCGCCCTGCCTCTGATTTCTACCGAAGTATTCCTGCCCGCATCGGAACGTCCGCGAATCGTTTCTGCCCTGTCACGGATATCCACTATCGTAGTATTGACGGACTCCATCGTGTCTGCCGTCTCCTGCATTGCAGCCGCCAGCTCCTGCGTCGTTGCAGAATTGTCTTCGCTCATATGGTTTACCTTCTCCGTCATCACAGAAAGCTGCTCCATACTGTCTGCCATATCCATATACGCCTGTCGGATATTGCCAACCATGCCGCGGAGGCTGTCACGCATATCATGAAGAGACTTCGCCATATTTCCAGTCTCGTCTTTTTTCTTATAAAGACTCTCACTCGATTGGTAATGTACAAAATTGAACTTTGCCGTCTCTCCCACAATCGTATCGATCTGCCGGATCGGTTTGGTCAGAGAAACGCTGATTAAAAACCCAAAAACAGCCGCTATCAGGATTGCAATTACCGCCCCGATAAAAATAAGTTTCTGCATATTTCTTTCCTGCGTCTCAAACTCGGCCTTGGGAACTGTCAGAATAAATTTCATTCCATTTACCAGTGAAGTGTAGCACATATTCTTCTTCGTTCCATTCCAGGTATATGAATGCGTTATGTTCTCCTGTTCTGGCTGCGCCAGCTTTGCCACAATCAAATCCAGCCCGGCATCAATCATGCTGCTCCCGGTCTCAAGTTCCTTATGATACATGATAGTTCCTTGCTCATCAGCAAGAAATGCATAACCGCTTTCAAAGACGCTTGAAGACTCCAAAACGCCTGTAAATGTGCCGAATTCAATGTCCATTCCGATAATCCCCACGGATTCTCCATCTACAAAAAGCGGAACCACATAGGAAATCATATAAACGTTGATATTTGAGTTCAGATAAGGATCCATCCATGTCGGTTTCTGATTCTCCACCGGGATATAATACCAGCCCACATGCTCCAGGTCATCCGGCTCATACATCGTAAAATCCGTCGGCTCTACCTCCTGAAAATCACTTTCCGCGGAATCTCTCGTATAGAAAACGCCGCTGGTCGGCTCCGTAAATTCCGGATTATAACGGATATAAACGCTCATGGCTCCCTGTGTATGTACAGCCGTCTGTTTCAATGTCGGCGCAATCTTATCTGTATAACTGTCCACATATGCAGAATCAGACTTAAATTTTGCAAAATCATCCAACTCGGAAAGAGCAAGATCATTCAATGTATCCACCGACTGGGCAACCTGCGTCATCATGCTGTCCAGTTTCCGGCTCTGGTTCTCGCAGACAAGAGCCATTTTTTCCTGTGAGCTCTCTTCAGACCGCCTGGAACTCTCATAAATACTGATACTCCCGCAAATGACAGTAGAAATCAAAGAACACATTAAAACCGCCAGGATGATTTTTGTCTTGATGCTTTTCATAGAAGTCCCCTTTCTATAATTGATAATTATTCTAATTTTACCATGTCCCAGGAAAAAAATCTATGAAATTCCGACATTTTGGGGCAATATATGTATCAATTTTTGCTGAAATCTGAATATCCTAAAATTACTACAAGTAGTCTTTACGCGAAAAAAAGGAATAAAATGCGAAAAACTGGGAGTGGGTAAAATTTTTCCAGTTTGCTATAATTCAGAATAGATTTTTATGTTTCTCTGCGAAAGAGCGTATCAGATCACACTCCTGCCGGCAGAGAACTTTAATAAAAAAGAAAAGGAGAGAATCGATGGGAAATAAATTAGCATGGAGCGACAGATATAACGTTGGTGTTGATATCATTGACAGGGAACACAAAAAACTGTTCCGCATTCTTAATAAACTTTTCGACATTGGACAAAAGGAGGAGAAAAGCCGGTGGGTTTGCCAGGAAGCAGTGAAATACTTTAAGGATCATGCCATACAGCATTTTCAGGATGAGGAAGGCTACATGGCTTCCATTGGCTATGCCGGATTGGAGATGCACAAACGCATTCATGATAACTTTCGTGATATAACGCTGCCTGCACTTGAGAAAGAATTGGAGCAGAAAGATTATTCTGAAAACGCAATCGACCATTTTCTCGGCGTGTGCGCGGGCTGGCTGATTGGACATACATTGACCGAGGATCAGGCGATTATGAGCGGAGAAACCATAAAGCAATGGGAAAACCTTATGCCGGAAGAGGAGCAGGCTGTCATGGGGCAGGCAATCATCAGTCAGCTCTATCGTATGTTTCGCTTGGAATCACGGCTCATCAGCAACTGTTATGGTGGTGAAAAGTTTGGAGACGGAATTTATTACCGCCTGATTTACCGGACCAAAGAAAATAAGAAGTGGGAATTTCTCCTGGTCTTTGAGGAACAGCTGATTGTCAAAACCATCGGCAGCGTAATGGAAACAAAATCGAAAACGATAAACGTGATGTTGATGAATGTTGCCCGCTATACGGCAAGACAGTTTATAGAACACATCAAGGAACATTTTCCGCCGCTGTTGCAGGCAGATGTAAAAGAGGAACAGCTTCTGACATACGAGCAGTTTGAAAAAGTATTTGAGAAACACAGCCCGCAATTCAGCCTCTTGTTTGACACCGGAAAAGGATATTTTGCATATTGCATGACGATCGGCGATACCCTTCAAAATGAGGACGTAGGTACGACCATTACCGAGAATGCCATGGCAGAAGTCGAAAAATACCTGAATCAGAATCAGGCAGATAAAATTGCTGCCAGCAAAAAGAAAAAAATTCTTGTGGTAGATGATTCCGACTTTATGCTGGAAACCATGCGGCAGCTGTTAGGAGAAGACTATGAGGTTCTAACGGCAACCTCCGGTTTGTCTGCCTTTCGAAGCATTACTCTCGACCGGCCCGATCTGGTTCTTCTGGATTACGAAATGCCGGTATGCAAGGGAAGCCAGATATTGGAAATGATTCGCTCCGAGAAGGATTTTGCAGATATTCCGGTCATATTTTTGACCAGCAGAGTGGACCGGGAAAGCGTGAAAAAAGTGGTAGAGCTCAAACCACAGGGCTATCTGTCAAAATCACTGTCCCCGGAACAGGTGAAAAAGGAAGTAGATCTGTTTTTTGAAAAGATCACCCATGAGGATGAATCGTCATTGTAAAGAAGGATTCGGAACACTTTCTCCCCCCGCACATACTTTAAGAAAAAAGGGTTCTGCGCATTATGAAAATCTATGTGGTACAACCAAACGACAGCGTTGACGCAATCGCCGCCTCACAAAACGTCTCCGCACAGTCCATTATTTATGATAACCAGCTTGTATACCCCTATGCGCTTGCCGTAGGGCAGGCGCTTCTCCTGTCTGAAGCTGACGCGTTGGAAGTTCCGAATGCATCTGCATATCCGGCTTATGCAGGCGGCTACGCCTATCCTTTTATCAGCCGTTGGGTGCTGCAGCAGACATTACCCTATCTTTCGGATTTATTTATTTTCTCATATGGATTTACAACAGAAGGAGAACTGATTCCGCCTCTGTTAGACGATACCTTCATGATTACAATGGCAAAGGATTTCGGCGTCGCTCCCATCCTGACGCTGACGCCATTTGGTCCTGACGGGCAGTTCAGCAACTATTTAATTACCCGGGTGGTAAACAATGAAACCGCAAAGCAGCAATTGATTGAAAACCTTACCGCACAGATAAGAGAACGCGGTTTTGAGGGTGTAGACATTGATTTTGAATATATTCTGCCCGAAGATAAGTTTGCATTTACAGATTTCGTGCGTGAAGTGCGGACCGCTGTCAATGCGCTGGGATATCCTGTCTCCGTGGCGCTCGCACCCAAGACTTCCGACACGCAGACCGGCCTTCTCTATGAAGGAAAAGATTACGGATTACTGGGAGAGGCAGCCGACTATGTGCTGCTGATGACGTATGAATGGGGTTACACTTACGGTCCGGCAATGGCCGTCGCCCCCATAAACAAAGTCCGTCAGGTCGTGGAATATGCCCTGACAAGGATTCCCGCTGAAAAAATCAACCTCGGCATTCCCAATTATGGATATGACTGGACGCTCCCCTTTGTCCGGGGTACCTCCAAAGCTACTACCATCGGAAATATCGAGGCTGTTCAGATCGCCATTCAAAGGGGCGCGGACATTCTCTTCGACGAGACCTCGCAAGCCCCTTATTTCAACTATATACTGGATAATTTCACGCACGAAGTATGGTTTGAGGACGTGCGCAGCCTGACCGCAAAATTTAATCTCGTAAAAGAGTACGGATTGCGCGGCATGAGTTACTGGCAGATTATGCAGCTCTTCCGCGCCAATTGGCTTCTGTTAAACGATACGTTTACCATTCGCTGAAACTTACCCAAGAGGCTTATTTAAGACCTCCGTCCCCTCCACGACAAACCTGCCATCCCGGATAATATCTGTACTGCTCCCGTCACGGCGGATGACTGTTATTTTATCCAGCTCGTCATACGGAATGGTGATATCCGTGTGGCAGTTAAAATACGCCTTCTCGATATCCGCTTTCCTGAGCAGGGAAACCTCATTGTCCCGCGCCACAATCTCCTTGCCGTCGGGATTAAATACAGGCGTATCCTCCGCCCAGCTGTAACAGGTGTCGCCCACCGCAAAGTGAGGCCCGGTCTTCTCCGCAATCAAAATCGGCAGTTTATCCTGAATCTTGTATTCCACGCCCATCTTATAAGCCGTGGTATTCGTTCCAATTGCAAATTCCCCCAGCGGCAGGCTCTCATGGTGTTTCAGCAGATTTTCCCGCAAAAACGCCCGGTTTTCCTCCTCATTTGCAAAATTTCCGCATGAATATTCAGAGATCATGCCATCCACAAAGGATACCTTCAAATCAAGGTATTTCAATCCGTTCAGATAAACCTGCGTCACATGCAGGCGCCCGTTCGTCCCTTTCAACAGCGGAGAGGTAAACACTTCACCCACCGGAATATTGACGTCCGCCACACAGTTCTCAAAATTCGTCTGTCTGGCCGGCTCCTCCAATACATGGAGCGCGACCGTCAAATCCGTGGTGTTCTCTCCCTTTCCGCTAATATGCACGAACGCCCCCTCGTCCAATACGTCAATGATTTTCTGCTGCAATTCCCGGTACAGCTTATAATCAAGCGTATTGACCTCTATGGTCCTTGCAAAGATTTCTTCAAACTTTGTCCCAATTTCCGGCAGCGGGTAGGCAATAATCGTAAAGCTGCGCTCCTCACCGGGCACATATTGGTTCGTAATCTGCGTAGACTGTCCTGCAGCATAAACGTTTAGTTTGCGCTGTTTCTCATCCAACTGCCAGGACATGGGGCAAACCTTGGGTGCAAAACCCTCTTCCCCGAACGTCTCCACCACCGCCGGTCCCGCATAGAGCGCAGCCTCCTGCCTGCGTGCCTCGTATGCCGTCCGTAATCCTTCCAGGCGGCGTTCCACAAATAATTTATCAAAATATAACGCTTTGTCTGATTTATGGTCGTACAGATACTGACGATTGGGAAAAACGCCTGTCACAGCAGGAAGACCGTTCCCCCTGCCCGAAAAAGAAGTCTCGCCATTACGGGATACTACGGGCTGCAAGCCCATTTTGTGGAAATTATGCACAGCCGCGCGCATCATCCGTTCGAAACCTATCGGATACTGCAAACCCACGAATTTCTTCTTCGACAAATCTTTTCCGGTGACCTCAAACCCGATGCGGTATCCTTCGGTATACGTGTCCGCCATCAGCTGTATGGTTTCCTCTGGTAAGCCATTTAAAAATTCTGCAACTTTCCTCTCATTGTCTGAAATATATGCTCCGTAACGGTACAGATAGCGCAAATCGGACAGCTCGCTGTCCATGATAATGCTCACATAAAAATCCATCTTGGGGTTGTTCTGTGAGCATACGCTGATTTCCAGGAATATCTCACTGTAATCGTGGTAAAACCAATAAATAATCTGCCGGATTTCTTCTACTGCAGGCGTCTCCTCCTGCTCAAAGCAGTTATAAATCTCAATGAACAGCTCCCCATAAATCGTAAGCTCGTAATTCCTTCCCTCGAACGCATAAGGAATCAGGGAACGCAAGTCTGCATAAAGCATACTGAACACTTTCCCGTATTCCTCTCCCAACTGTTCTGCCGCATAAGAAGGATTGGCATAACTCCTGCTGTAATTCTCCGGCAGGAGTTCCTCATATAGCATATGGTTTTCCGCCTGCAATTCCTCCATGCTCTTCTGTGCCCATGCGCCTTTATAATATTCCTCTTCCAGACGGCACAGTTTACCCAAAAAAACGGCGGTTTGCTGAAAATATTTGCTCCAGCAATGCGCCACCGCCTCTTCCGTCTCCATTTGTTTCAAACGTTCCACCACCAGCGGGAAACGCTCTGTTACCTCTTCGCGGTATGTCTGCCAAAATTCCTGATATCCCATATCAAATCCTCACTTCCCTACGCTAAAAATCCCAGAACATATACTGCCACCCAGCCCGCCAGCGTCAGGCCGGAACATACGCTTCCCAAAACGGGATATAATTTATAACTGTCCTCTCCCAGACTGGCAAGCCCTATAACCAGGGAAAGCGCCGCCATCATCAGCGAAAATAAGCCTGCGCTCCCGATATACGCATTGGCATTCCCTCCATGCCGAATCGAAATAACGATCATCACGACCCCCGCAAAAAAAGAGAGGAGCGCCAGAAAAAACGATACTTTTCCACGCCTGGAATGTTTCTTATCTCCAAATTTATAAATGTTTCTTCTCTTTCGTCTCATAGTTTCTCCTCACGCGATTCATATACAAAAAACACAGACAGCCCACGGCGCCGCCAATCGTATTCAACAAAAGATCATCCACGTCAAAACTTCCCACCTTGGACACCAGTTGAATCGTCTCCACCATAAGGCTAAATTCAAAACTCAAAAACGTGGTGAAAAAAAATGACCTGCATTTTTGATGCAAAATTGGCAAAAAGAATCCAAAGGGCAGAAATGCAACCACATTCCCCAAAAGATTCAATGTCACAGCGTGAAATCCCAGCTCGTGACGGTATTTAATAAAACGGCCGATTTCCTTAAACAGCTCCAGATTATAGTGATAAGACCTGCTCTCAAAGGTACGCCCCATACTTTCCGCAAAAAACAGAAAATAAATTAAGAAAATAATATACACTCCGAACATGAATTTACTGCATATCCGGAGTATTTTTCGGTAGTCTTTTTTCAATTTTTTAACCCTTAAAAAATCATATCTGATTTGCTTTTTAACATTTTGGCTCCGTTAATAATCGCAAGTATCCCACACGCAATGCCGCACACCAGCACAACAATGCCAATTGCAATATTTCCGCCTCCGACAACAGTCATAGTCTTATATGTCTTCTCGTTCATATTCGTCTCCTATTTCACTCCATACTGGTCATAATAACTGTCAATGGCTGCCTTCATCTCATCATTAATATATATATTTCCTTTATACGGTTTATTATACAAATATTCTACCACATCCTCCATCGTAACAATCGCATTTGTCTCAAAACCATACAAATCTTTGATTTCCTCAAGCGCGCTCTTCGTACCCTTTCCGCGCTCCATGCGATTTAAGGATACCATCAGACCCTGGATCTCAATCTCTGCCTGTGCACGGATAATGGGAACTGTCTCCTCCATCGACTTACCGGAGGTCGTCACATCTTCAATAATCACGACCTTATCGCCGTCCTTTAACTTACTTCCCAGCAGGATCCCGGTATCGCCATGATCCTTGACTTCCTTGCGGTTGGAGCAGTAGCGGATTTCCTTGTCATAAAGCCTGCTGTAAGCAACCGTAGTAGCAACGCTCAATGGAATTCCCTTGTATGCCGGTCCGAATAACACGTCAAAGTCATCTCCGTAATGCGCATGAATCGCTTTCGCATAATACTCACCCAGCTTACTGAGCTGCGCTCCTGTCACGTAGGCCCCCGCATTCATAAAGAAAGGAGACTTCCTTCCGCTCTTTAACACAAATTCGCCAAATTTCAATACCTGGCAGTCCACCATAAATTCAATAAATTCCTGTTTGTATTGTTCCATCTTATCAAATTCTCCTTTTTCTCTCCTATGCGGAAACACGAAAAACACTTATTTTTCCTGCTAATTTTACCATATATATCCAGCGGATTCAACCGTTTTCAGGCGAACAGTTAAAATACCGCAAAACAAAGCCGGGATGTCCCCAAAGCCATAGCACCCAGAACCATATCTGAAAAACTGTTGTTGAAGGAAGGGATTCTTTGTTATCCGATATGAGTTTTGGGACGCTACGCCTTTGGAGACACCCCGATTCGTTTGTAAATTATTAAATTTTAAGGATCTTTGTTTTGCTATTTACTGCCACTTCTTTTGCAGTCATGCTTTCATTATTTTAATGAATATGACATAATTTTAACATATTATACTATCTTTTCATCCCCATAAACTATAGAAAATGCACAAATTATTTTTTATTATATTTAGTTTTTTATGTTTTGTACAATAGAAACGATTGAGCGCCGCCTGCTTGTCATCTTTCCCTGGAAATGATAAGATATTATCATTAATTTAAGAAAGGAAAACATATGAAAACAGTATTATGCTATGGAGATTCCAATACCTACGGATATAACCCGTCAAACGGATTCCGCTATCCGGAAAACGTCCGGTGGACCGGAAGGCTGCAGTCTGCCCTGGGAGATGATTACAAAATCATAGAAGAAGGCTGCAACGGCCGGACAACCATTTTTGACGATCCTTTGGAAGGTTGGAAAAACGGTCTCGGATATCTCCGCCCGTGCCTGAACTCCCATAAACCGGTAGACATTGTGATTATGATGCTGGGGAGCAATGACCTGAAGGAGACATTTCGTGCGAGCGCGCAGCAGATAGCGAACGGTGCGGCAACGCTTGTCCATGTGATACAGGATTTTACAGCTGAAAAGCAGGGATTTGTGCCGCATATCATTTTGGTATCGCCCCCTGAAATAGGAGAGGACATCTGCAACTCTTCCTTTTATGGCTCATTTCGCGAGAATGCCATAACCCGTTCCAGAGAGTTCTCTAAATGGTATCGGATGGCAGCGGAAGAATACGACTGTATTTTTTTCGATGCGGCAGCGCATATCAAGCCATCAAAGGAGGATTCCTTACATTTGTCACCGGAAGGTCATGCGGTATTGGCGCAGGAACTGGCAAAGGTTGTATGCGGGATACCGTAGCGGGTGATATACGCCAATCAAATAATTATCATAATCGAAACATAACACAAGCCGGGAACCTGAATACAGGTTCCCGGCTCAATCTTTCTTCTGTCTATGCGTGTGTGCCTATTTCGTAATCTTCACACTCTTCTTTTGTCCTTTGTTCTTCATCAGTTTCTTGTAGTCTTTCAGTTTCTTAGACGGCACTTTAATCTTTGCCTTCTTGTTGATGCCATAGAACGCTTTGCTCTCAACCTTTTTCAGTTTCGTGCTCTTGATAGTAATCGTTTTCAGGCTGCCATCTTTATAGAACGCTTTCTTGCCTATGTTGGTAAGACTCTTGCTGTTCAGTTTCACGCTCTTTAATTTCTTACATCCATAGAATGCATTGGCGCCGATCGTTTTTACATTGCTGCCTACCGTTGCTGTGGTGGCTTTCTTGCAGTTCTTGAATGCGGAAGAACCGATCGCTGTAATCTTATAGCTTGCATTCTTAATCTTTACGGTATTGCCTACCGTAATCTTCTTGCTGTTTTTGTTGGTAATGCCTGTCACGGTTACGGTCTTCTTCGATACATCCGTTACCTTGTAGGAATATCCGGAAACCTTGTATACGGCGCCTTTTTTGACTGCATTGTCCGCCTGGATTTTCAACAACCGATATGTGTTCTCTGACGCTATCAGCAGGTTGTAATTGGTTACCAGGGCTTTCTGCGCATTGGTGAGCGCATTGTAAGCATTCCTTGCAAGATCTATCTTGCTCTTGCACTGGGCTGTATACACTACCTTGCCAATCGCCGCAATCTTATCAACAACCGCCTTTGCCGCAGCTTTGTCTGTTTCATTGTCATCGGTGATGGTGCCTCCCTCTTCCAGGGTCTTGTAATCAGATTCTGCCTTCAACAGCACGTTTGCATTTGTAACCAGCTTCTTCTGGTCTTCGGTCAAAATCTCATAGAGCGCTTTTGCCGCATTAATTTTCGCCTTGCATTCCGGCGTAAGCGTAACCTTGCCAATCGCTGCAATCTTCTCCATAACAGCTTTGGTGATATCTGCATCTCCCTCGTCTGCCGACTGCACCTTTTTCATAGAGAAATCGTCGATAAAGAAACTTACAAGCTCATCGTTGGTGGGATTCTCTTTGTATTCTGTCTCAACCAGCAGGAGTACCTTGCTTACATCAGCATTCTTAGGAACTGTATAGTCTCCACAGAGGTTGCCCCACTCGTTTACTTTCAGTTTCTTGGTAACCATAATCTCTTTGGTTTCATTTGTTCCATATAATATCGAAACATTAAATCCGACTTCAGCAGGTGGATTTGCGTTGAAATTATCTCCGTTTTTATAGACAGCCCAACCGTCAATTGTATAGGTATCTCCTGCTTTCACCTTACCGGTAATATCCTGAACGGTTCCCGCAGAGGTACTCTTTCGGTTCTCTATCTTCAGGGAACGCGCTTCATTGTGGAACGTATTCCAGCCTTCGCCAAGGGAAGTTCCCTCTCCATACGGCGCCCACTTATTGCCCGCATTACCCTCTTTAAATTCTCCATTTTCAATAATCTCTTCTCCGGAACCCAGACCATCTTTACGAACAAGATTCAAAACGTATATTTTATATGTCGTGTGGTCCTGTGCATATACTTTGAGCGGAAGTATGGTAGTTCCTTCCTTCAGGTCGAACACCTGTGGTTTTGCCTCGTTTACCAGTTTTCCGTCAATATACAGAAGACCGCTTCCAGTTGCCAGCTTAAAGTTCAGGGATACACGATCCGTTGCCGATGGTACCTGAACAGTGTAACCGTTCTGTGAAGTCTTTATCTTTCCGGCAGATGCTGTCAGCTCTTTCAGTTCTGCGTCATTATCGTATGCGCGCATCAGATACAGACCGTTTACAACACGTGCGCTGTCCTCTGTGGCGCTTCCGCTCTCAAATTTAACTTTTACAATGTCGTATGTCTGGTTGCCAACCTGCAGCGTCTCGGATGCTGCAATTTCCTTTGCCGGAATCTCAAAGGTTTTCTTAAAGAACGGCTCTTCCCCGGTATAATTCTCTACTGTGTAATTCATAACTGTGGAGCCGACGGTAATCTTGATCGTCTTGCCGGCATCTTCCTTTGCAAACTGGCAAACCAGGGAATTCGTCTTATTCTTATTTACCTTCATATTGTACTGGAAATATCCGCCCGGCTGCGCCCTGCGCGTGCTGCCAAGTCCGCTGACGCCGGTTTCAAAGGTAGACTTTTCTTCCCTCATCTGATGCGTAGCATCGTTCTCATACTGCTGATACCCCGGCTGAATAGAATCCACGATTGCCTCTGCAAACCGTCCCTCTTCCTTCTCGCCAAGAATCTTATCTTCCGCCGCATCTTCTGCACTCTCAAAATACCAGTAAATTCCGTAGCGCTCTTCGTTCAATGTATTAAATGGAACAAAGGTCAGTCCCTCCCCGCCAAATACGGATTCCGCATCGGTTCCGCGAAGGTGGAATTCAAGTTTGCCATCGGTCTTTTCCAGCTTGGAGTTAATGTTATTCATAAATTCTCTGGTACTGTCCTTACCCTGAATGGCAATGGTTTCCGTTCCGAGAATCTGTTTGATGGTCTGTCCATAGGTCAGCTCAAGGCGTACTTTATCCTTGCCAACCACCTTGTATGCCGGCGCGCTTAAGTTCGCACCTGCCCATACGGTATCATCCCATTCTTCTGTTCCAAGCTTTGCTGCCAAAACGGTCGGACCGTACTTGAATGCAAAGACAGACTTGTTATCCGGCAAGCCAAACGCTTTTACTTCCATCGGATAAGTGATTTCCACCTTATCGTTATCATTCCATGTCCTGTCAATGATAAAATATTGATTCTCTACGGTATTTTCTGCCGCCTGTCCGTTTACCTTAACAGTTACATCGCCAGCCGCCCAGTCCGGAACACGCAGTTTTAACTTCGCTGCTACAGGCTGTGCATTGTTGAGCAGGTTAACTGTAAATTCCGCTTTGTCGCTTGCAGTCACATCACTGTCCTGTGTCAGCTTGATGTTCTTTTCTTTCCATTCGACCTCAGACGCCACATACTGGTTAACGATCAGGGAATCTGCGTCTTTGAAATAGATACTGTCTCCAAGTTTTGTATAATTTTCCATACCCGTTCCGGTACAGCACCAGAACATATTCGTAGCAGGATCTGCTGTTCCGAAGAACTTATAGTAACCGGTTGCCATCGGTGTAAAGTAGGAAAAAGCCCCTTCTTTGTTCACTGCGCCCATGATGGCATTGCGCAGCGTATTTTCATAGTAATCTGCATACTTCCTGTCACCGGTAATCTTGAACAACTCTTTGGAGAGTTTGAGCATATTATGGGCGCAACAGCTCTCACAGTTACACTGGGTTCTGGTTGCATCCAGTTCATTGTCTCCGCGGAAATGCTCCATATCGCTGGTTCCGCCTGTGATAAACGCATGTTTCTCTACGACCAGCGTCCAGAAATCTTCTGCATATTTCAGATAATCCGTTTCATCTACATTCTCCACTTCCTTCAGGGCAACATAACGGTTCAGCGCGCCCAGGAATTTGGGGATCGTTGTGTTGGCATGTCTGCCCTTTAAGGTATCGCCGGAACCGGACAAGATCACATTGTACAAATCCGGATCGTCAAACTTATGAGCTGCTTCTTTGTGCTCTGCTTTGTGAGTATATTTATACAAATCATACATACAATCGTTCATTCCGCCATACTCTGTGTAGGAAACCGTTTTCTGCTGCTGCACGGTCCACTTGCTTACGCGGTTATATACCCAGTCTCCCAGATTAGATGCTACTTCCAGAGCTTCCGTATTTCCTGTATATTTGTAGGTATCCACCAGACCCTGGATGGTCTTATGCATATTATACCAGGGAACCCAGGTTGATCCCTCTGCATCTCCCTGTACGATATCAAACTGCAGTTCTACATTATTAACATCCGATACATTGGCTGCAAACAAAAATCCTTCCTCAGAACCACCGTAGCTGCCGGCCGCATCCTGACATTCCTTCAATCCTGAAACGATGTCACTCAGCTTTGCCTCCAGCTCCACATCCCCGGTCAGCTTAATTGCCTGTGCCGCCGCTGTCAGATAATGTCCCATACCATGTCCAGCCAGAAGTCCGTTCTCCCAGCCGTTATAACGCGACGCTCCCTGGGTGTTGATGCCTGCATTTTCACGGTACCCTACCAGCACCCGGTTGACCTCAAATTTCTTCAGGAAGGCAACGTCCAGATTCTGCGTGCCTTCGTAATAGGTGTCTGTCACAGCCACCTCATCCAGCCCAAACTGCTGCTCTTTGTAGGCCGTGTATTGATTTTCTTCCACAACGAAAGGCACACCCTTCAATACGGTAATCGTAAAACTCTTGGTATCCGACACCTCTCCGCTTTGAATCGTCGCCGTCAGCACTACTTGTTTATCTTCATCCGTGGGACGAATTACCTTACCCGTCTTCTTAACAACATCTTCATTAGAGCTGTTCCAGCTAATCGTACTGCCATTCTTGCCCTTGGTTGGCAGGGAAATGCTGCTGGTAATCTTGTCCTTATCCTTGTTGGCAAACGGATCAAGGGCTGCGCAGTCCGCAGATACAATTTCCTCCGGCGACAACACTTTCAGATAAGTCCTGTACAATGCCTGCACTTCTTCCGCCGTTGCTGCCGCACTGTATATCTCATACTGATCAAGATCCAGCGTCGCATATCCTCCTGCATACGTTGGTGAGTTAAATCCCAGATATTTGTGATCCGTGTTATTTCCCTTGATTTTCGCGGCACTGGTAGCCGGCGTAGATGGAACGACCTCACCGTTGCGGTAAAAGACTACTTTTCCATCCGCACTATTGTAAGTAACGGCGATATGTACCCATTCGTCTATCGGGAAAAATTCTGCGCGGTTCGTATTGACTGCATACTCTGTCAATTTCTCCTGATTAGAACCTACCGACAATTTCAACGGCACCGTATCATTCAGGCAGGACAGGTACCATCCTTGCCCATCCCATGCACCGTCCGGCTTATTCCACATGATAATATGCTCGCCAGCAAGCGTTTTTGTCGCTTTGAGCCAAAATGCTACCGTCATATTTTCGGGCTGCAGCTTTTCGCTTGTACCCAGATCAAGATACGTGCTCCCATCCAGAGAAAGCGCCGAATTTGACACGCCTTCTGCATACGCCGCATCCTTCGCCTGCCCGCCTTTGCCATAGGAAGTTACCGAAAACTCGTTACTGGAACTGTCAGCCAGGTTATCATCAAACTTAAGCTCCAAAACCTTCGATGCGTTCAGCGCGCTCAAATCCGCCCCCGCGTCGCCGCCCGCCGCCTGTGTGCATAAAGGCTCCATGCATCCAAGCATCATCGCACCTGCCAGAAGCAGGCTGATTGTTTTTCTCCATAGATATTTCTTCTTCATTCTCTCTCCTTCTCTCATAATTATAATATATAACTCCATTGTATTGTATATTATAACGAAATCCACCCACCTAAACTAAAGTTTTTTGTAAACTAACTTCAAAAAAACTTTAGTTTTTAACATATTTAGTAAATTGATATAGGAAAAATAGATAAAAAAACAGTGTGAATTGATCTTTTTTAGCAAATAAAGACAATTCACACTGTTTTCTATCATTCATTATGTAAGCAATATCCATTTGTGATGGACATCCATGGCTTTACGCATGGGGAATATTGGTAAATTCCGAAATCTCCCGATTCACTGTTACCAGATCATCCACGCGCAGATCATGCACGCAGCCGTGACCGGTAATCCGTGCAAACATTTTCAGCTCTTCACACGTCACATTGAGATAATTTGCTACCCGCTGTGCAGACTGTTCCACTTTTAGCCGTTTACGCAACTCGGGATCCTGTGTGGCAATACCCACCGGACAATTGCCGGAACCACAGATGCGGTACTGCTGGCAGGCTGCCGCAATCAACGCTGCACTTGCCACAGCCACTGCGTCCGCGCCCATAGCAAGCGCTTTCGCCACATCGGCGGACACGCGGAATCCTCCGGTAATTACCAGCGAAATATCCGACTGTATAGAATCAAGATATTTCCGCGCACGGTACAAAGCATAAATAGTGGGAACCGACGTTGCCTCGCGCAGAAACAGCGGACTGGATCCGGTTGCCCCGCCTCTGCCGTCTATCGTGATGAAATCCGGCTCCGCATAGACACAGTATTCCAGATCCCGTTCAATACGTCCAGCCGCAATCTTGATACCAATCGGTCTTCCGTCTGAGCGGCTCCGCAACATGGTTACCATGTCCCTCAAATCCTCTTTGGAATTCAGCTCCGGAAATTTGCTGGGGCTCTGCACGTCCTCGCCCTGTTTCTTGCCGCGCAGCTCTGCAATCTCCGCCGTCACCTTTTCCCCGGGCAGATGTCCGCCCATGCCCGGTTTCGTGCCCTGTCCTATCTTGATTTCAATGGCGTCGGCATTGCGCAGATTTTCATCTGTCACGCTGTATTTGTTGGGAATATACTCAAATATGTATTTGTAGGCATTCTCCCTCTCTTCCGGCAGGATTCCGCCCTCACCGCTGCACATCGCCGTCTTTGCCAGCGCAGAACCTTTTGCCAGCGCTACTTTGATTTCCCGGGACAAGGCGCCAAATGACATATGGGAGATGTATACCGGGCTATCCAGTATCATCGGTTTCTTTGCATGTTTGCCAAGCACAGTCATCGTGCTTACCGGCTCGTCTTCCTCAAGGGGCGGGGGATTGAGCTGCGCGCCCAGCAGTAAAACGTCATCCCAGGACGGCATCGCCATCTTTGTTCCCATCGCGCCGCTGATTGTTTTTCCGGTCACTGCCATCTGATGAATCTCTTCCATGTAGCGGCAGGAATCATCGCTGCGGTAGAAATTCTTATCATAACTCAATTCCATAGCGGAAACGTCTTCCTTTTCCTCCGCCTCTCCACTTGGCAAATCCAGCGTGCTCACGCTGTCGCTTTCTAAGGGTTCTTCCCTGAACTTTTCTGCCGGCTGGTGGCAGACGGGGCATTCCTGCGGTGCACTTTCCCCTTCATGAACATAACCGCAGACACTACAGATAAATCTTTTCATTCGCTTCTCCTTTATTCCTGAAAATAATATACGATCTCTGGCGCTACCTTACCGCTCCTATCAGCTCATTGACATTTGCCACGCCGTATTCTTCCATATAATCACAAATCCCCTGCACAATTTCCATCGTCACCTGTGGATTGCGGAAATTTGCAGTTCCAACAGATACCGCGCTGGCGCCTGCAAGTATCATCTCAATGGCGTCCTCTGCCGTCAGGATACCACCCATCCCGATAATGGGAATATTTACCGCCTGCGCTGCCTGATAAACCATGCGCACGGCAATCGGATGAATCGCCGGACCGGACAGCCCTCCGGTCTTATTCGCAAGCGCAAATTTCCGGCTGCGGATATCTATCTTCATCCCCGTAATCGTGTTGATGAGGGACAGGGCGTCCGCACCGCCTGCTTCCGCTGCCTTCGCCATCTCGGCAATATCCGTCACATTGGGACTCAATTTCATGATGATCGGCTGTTTGGCGTGCTTTTTCACTTCTTTTGTAATCGCCTCGACAGACGCTGCACTCTGCCCGAATGCAATGCCGCCATGTTCCACATTCGGACAGGAAATATTAATCTCCAACATATCTACCGGCTGGGTGGCGAGACGTTTCACCACTTCACAGTAATCCTCCGTTGTTCTGCCGCACACATTGACAATAATTCTCGTATCATATTTCGCCAGATAGGGAATGTCACGCTCCACAAACTTATCAATACCGGGATTCTGAAGCCCTACCGCATTCAACATTCCACCGTAAGTCTCTGCAATTCTCGGTGTAGGATTGCCTGTCCATGGCTCGTTGGCAACCCCCTTTGTTACCACAGCGCCAAGGCGGTTCAAATCCACAAATTCTGAGAATTCTTTGCCGGAACCAAACGTCCCGGACGCCGTCATGACGGGATTCTTAAACGTGACGCCCGCCAGATTTACTCTTGTATTCATCAGAATTCCACCTCCTCTGCACGAAATACCGGACCTTCCTTACAGATTCGCTTGTTATTTACGTTGGTATGTCCGTCACGCTCTTTGGATTCGCAGACGCATCCCAGACATGCGCCGATACCGCACGCCATCCGTTCTTCTAATGAAAGCCAGCATTCTATATTCCTCTCCTTCGCATATGCTTTCACTGCCCGAAGCATGGGGATTGGTCCGCAGGCATAGATAATCTCCGCATCCAGTCCATTTTCCCGAATCGCGTCCATAACATTTCCCTCTGTACCGTAACTTCCGTCTTCCGTCGCTATATAGGGATTGCCCAGACGTTTAAACTCCTCCTGCAAAAACAAAGAATCCTGAAACCCAAGGATAAACTGCTTTTCACACTTTAATTCTCTGGCAAGCTGTAAAAGAGGAGGAATGCCAATGCCTCCGCCGATAAGGAATGCTTTCTTCTCCTTTAGCGGAAATCCGTTTCCAAGCGGTCCAACGATATCTACATTTCCCCCGGTGCGCATTTTGGAAAATTCTTCCGTCCCCTTCCCCTGTACACGATAGACGATACGCAATGCCTGATCCATCCTGTCAACTTCACAGATACTGATGGGCCTTGGCAGCAGCCTGCTGCCCTCATGACAATAAATCGAGATAAACTGCCCCGGTTTCGCCATCTGCGCAATCCGTTCCGTCTTCAGCCACATACTGTATATCCCGTAGGAAATCTCCTCCTGCCGGATAATGACTGCCTGTTCCTTAAATTTTTCCGCCATACTCTTCTCCTGATTCTCTTTACCTGTTCCTCTCAAGCGCGCTGTCAATATCTTCGATCATTGCCTCTACTGCCGCCCTTGACGCCTCTGCGAAATGCTCTGCGCCGAACTTCGCATAATCTTCCTGTTTGTACGCCGCAATAATTCCCCTGGAGGAATTTACAATAGCGCCCAAACCATCTTCATTAAAGAAATGCACCAAATCTGCGCCCTTTCCTCCCTGTGCGCCGTAACCAGGCACAAGGATAAAGCTTTTCGGCATGATTTTTCGCAATACTTTTCCCATCTCAGGATAGGTCGCGCCTACCACGGCTCCAATCGAACTGTAGTCCTTGCCCATGCAGTCTGCGCCCCACTCTGCCACTTTCTCTCCTACCCACTCATACAACGGTCTGTCGTCAATCAACCTGTCCTGAAATTCACCGCTGGATGGATTTGACGTCTTGACAAGGATGAACAGACCTTTCTTCTCTTCCCTGCACACATCGACAAAGGGCTTAACGCCGTCTGTCCCCAAATAGGGATTAACAGTTACAAAATCCTCCCCAAATGGCGTATATGTCTTACTTCCTACCTGAATATTTCCGATATGTCCCGTTGCATAAGCTGCAGATGTGGAACCGATATCCCCACGTTTGATGTCTCCGATTACCACCAGGTCCTTCTCATGGCAGTAATCTACGGTTTTCTTAAAAGCCATGAGCCCGGGAATGCCAAACTGCTCATACATGGCAATCTGAGGTTTCACCGCCGGAATCAGATCATACGTATGATCCACAATCTCCTTGTTGAACTGCCAGATTGCCTCTGCTGCGCCCTCCAGTGTCTCACCGTATCCGTCGAACGCTTTCTTCATAATATGCTCGGGAATGTAGCTCAACATCGGATCCAACCCCACCACAATTGGCGCATGGGTCTTTTGTATTTTCTCCACTAATCTGTCAATCATATTTTATGCCCTTTCATAGATTACTCTTCCATCCACAATCGTTGCCATCACCATTCCTTTTACCTTCTTGCCTGCAAATGGCGTATTTCTCCCCTTGGACTTGAATTCATTCGGCTCTATCACATATTCTTTCTCCGGATGGAAGACAACTAAATCCGCTGTCTTTCCCTCCTCCACAGTGCCTTTGTCCAGTCCCAGGATTTTGGCTGGATTATAACTCATTTTCTCTGCCATCTGCATGATGGTAAGAATCCCTTTATCCACCAGCTCCGTCATGGTAATCGCTGCCGCCGTCTCCAGTCCGACAATGCCAAATGGAGCCTTTTTGATGCCAACGCCTTTCTCAATTGGCGTATGCGGCGCATGATCTGTGGCGATCACATCTATAATGTCGTTCTTAAGTCCTTCGCGCAAAGCTTCAACATCCGCTTTCGTCCTCAAAGGCGGGTTCATCTTATAGTTAGCGTCGTCGCCCGGAATATCCTCACTGCTGAGGGTGAAATGATGCGGACATACCTCCGCCGTCACGCGGATTCCCTCCTGTTTTGCCAGCTCAATCATGCGCACACTGTCCTTTGTAGAGCAATGGCACAAATGCAATGATGCGCCGGTGTCTTTGGCAAGCATAATATCACGCGCTACAATCACGTCCTCAACGGCATTGGAAATACCTGCAAATCCCATCTTCTTCATGGCCTTATCCGCATTTACCACACCATTCTTCACCATATTGGAATCTTCACAGTGCGCAAGCATTGGAATATCGTACTTGACCGCAAGCGTCATTGCCTCCCGGTAAAGCTGCGCGTTCATAACCGTCTTGCCATCCTCACTGAGCGCCGGAATTCCTGCTTCCACCATCGCCTCAATATCAGACAGTTCTTCGCCCCGCTGCCCCTTTGTGACAGCCCCTGCCTGCAATACATGGACGAGACGCATATCTCTGGCTTTGTTATGGACATAGTTAATTACATCTTCATTGTCCGCTGCCGGTTTCGTATTCGGCATGGCAACAATCGTGGTAAAACCGCCGTGCGCTGCCGCTCTGGCGCCAGTCTCCACCGTTTCCTTATGCTCCTGCCCCGGATCGCGCAGGTGTACATGCAAGTCAATAAATCCCGGCATGACATAGCAGCCAGTCGCATCCACCACCCGGTCTGCCTTTACCTTCTGTTTCGGTGCAATCTTCTTAATGATTCCGTCCTCCACAAGCACGTCTGCCACTGTCTCTGTCTGATCTGCCGGATTGATTACCGTTCCTTTTTGAATAAGTAGTAACATGTCAAAAATCCTTTCTTAATCATTATAAAAACAGTTCTATATATTTCATTCTAACACAGAAAAAAAGGAGGGGCAACCTCCTTTTCCTCAAATTGTACCCTGATGCAAAAAGGCTTTATTCGAACGCATTTTTTGGCAAATATGTACAAAAACCCCCTTCCTAAGTAAGTAAAATTTGACAATACAGCGCCCGTCATGGTATGATAATTATCAGCGTTTCTCAAAATTATCAGACATCAAGTCAATATATCCGGCTTAGATCATGTTTTCCGGGAAACGACCTACACGAAAAAGGAGGACGTAAATTTTATGAACACAAATTTTGATTTTGGCAGCCTGAAAAACAAAGTAAAATGGAAACGCGCTTTCGCGTTTTTTTTATCTGCGACATTACTGCTTACCAGTATTGCCATCCCCAACTCACTGCTGGAAACCTACATGACTGTACACGCCAGCGCAAGCGGGGATGCTGAGGTGGATCCAAGAGGAGAATATTATAAAAAATCCTCGTTTCCGATAAGTTATCTGGAACAGGAGGAAATTCATGAGATTACAACGGAAGGAAAACTGGGCGCCATAAACGATCTTACCTGGTATCAATTTACCCCGACAGAGACAGCAGCCTATACTTTCCAAAGCAGTGCCCCAGCTGATAATAATACGCCCATTTATGGCGCTGTTTTCACCAAGAATATAGAAAAAAGAAAGTATATAAAAATAAAAAGCCGCACCGTAAAAGGGGGGGGATTTCAAATAAAGGAAACCCTTGAAGCCGGCATAACCTATTATCTTTGCGCTGGGTATTACAAATATCCAGCATCAGAATACGAGGTATCTTTCTTCAAAAACTCTATTGTAAGTGCAACTGAAAAAATCAACGGCGTTAGAAGAAACTCTTTAGTAACAGCCGCAGGCAAATCTTATGTATTGGAAGCAGACGTTTTATGCACAAGCGGCGTAACGCCAACCTACCAGTGGTATACCTTAGATGAGAATGAGCAAAAACAAACTTTATCAACAGCCGGCAGTAAATATACTTATACGGCAACCAAAGTTTCCCCAAACCTCAGGGAAATATTCTGTACAATCACAACGGGAACAGAGTCTGAAACATTATGTTTCACACTGTTTTGGCATAAAATCAGATTTCTGGGTTTTACTATTGATGGAAACTGTTACGATTACAGCACCTTAAAATACCAGATGAATCAAACCTATACATTAAAAGCCGATGCAATTTCCACTACTGCCAGACCGCTCACCTACACATGGAAGAAAGATGATACCATACTTCAGAGCGGCGCAAATAACACATTGCTCCTTACGCCAATACCAGAAACCCCAGAATATGGCGGATATCTTACTATTTCCTGCGAAATTTCGGATGATGAGGGGTCTACCGTCTCGGATACTCTGAATTTCATTTATCAGCCAATCGCCAATGCAAAGGGACAGGTAAATGGAGAGTACGTACAAAATTATGACAATGTTTATGTTTCGCGAGGAATTCCCTATACCCTGAATGTGAGTGCGACCGCCGAACCGGGCAAGACACTGGAATATCAATGGTTCGACAGCAGGGATGGCAGCTTTCTTGGAAATGGACCATCCTACCAATATATAATGCACAGCGAGAACTCTTCGGACGAGATATACTGTGTTATTTCTGACGACTCATATAGCGATTTTTACTATTTTAATTTCACCTATAAGCCAATTACAGACAAAAGCCTGACTGTGAACGGCAGTAGCGCGTCTGGAAATGCTATACCGGTACATATCGGAGAAACTTATCAGTTTAAAGTAGCTGCGAAGGCGGCGCAAAACAAAATGCTGTCTTACCAGTGGGGAACTATGGAGAACGGTAAATTTACAGCGCTTTCCGGAATATCCGGGGATACATTTATTTGCCGTATAACGAAAGCAGAAGATATCTTACAAAAACTTGTGTGTCAAATTACAGATTCCGACGGAAATACCGTACAGCAAAAATGTTACATGAGGTATAAGGCAATCTACAATGTAGAACCATCCATCAATGGAATTCCCATGCAGGCTTTAGATACACGTCCCGGACAGAAATATTCCCTGGCAGTAAAAGCCACGGGCGAGCAGGGGAAAAAACTGACCTATTCCTGGTCTGTAAATAATACAGCCATACCAAATGAAAACACAAGCACTTATTCCTATACTGCCGGAAATGGCTATGATGAGCTTACATGTACGATTTCTGACGGTACAAACACCTGTAAAAGCAAATTTTATATGGATTCCTCAAATGCAATCGCATATGACTTTACGATTAACGGTATTTCTACAAACGTTTCATATGCATACGAGGGAAAAAAGGTTGTACTAGAGCTGAAAGATAAGTATTATATGGCGGAAGACACTGAATGGGAATGGAATTCCGGAACTTCTTCCGGTACTGAAAAATACAAAAAACAGATTACCCTTACAATGGGAAAAGAGATTTTGGAAGGAAAATGCGCTTGGAACAGTTGGTATGAAGCCTATAGCTTTCTTCTCATCCCCTGTACCAGCCACAGCTACGCTGCCAAATCTGCAAGACCCGCTACCGCCTCAACAAACGGCGCGATAACAAGCGTCTGCAGCAAATGTGGACACACGCGCACAGCTGCAATTGCAAAAATATCTAACGTAAAACTTTCCAAATCATCCTTAGATTATAACGGAAAGAACCAGAATGTCGCACTGACCGTGTCAGACCGTACCGGCAGGCAATTGAAAGCCGGCACAGACTATGACTACACATTTAATAACAAGAAGAACGGAGCAATCAGCGCTAAAAATGTCGGACAGTACACGGTAAAACTTATCTTCAAGGGCAATTACAACGGTACAAAAAATCTGACATTTACGATTTTACCCCAGAAGATTACATTATCGAAAGTGTCCGCCGCAAAGAAGGGATTTCGGGCAGTGTGGAAAAAATCAAAATCGAAGGTTACCGGATATGAGATTTCGTATTCCACGAACAAATCCTTCAAGAAAAAATCCACACAGACAGTTTCTGTCAAAGGTTACAAGAAAACTACCAGGAGCGTGCAAAAATTAAAGGCTAAGAAAATCTATTACGTCAAAGTACGCGCTTACCAAAACATTAAAGTCGGTAAGAAAACCGTAAAACTATACGGTAAGTGGTCGTCTGTAAAAAAAGTAAAAACGCGCAAATAACTCCATAATGATAACGAACTGCTGCCGAGCAATGGATGATGCTGGGCAGCGGTTCCCTTTTACGAAAACCAAAGAAGGTTACACACAGCATGAGAATAAAAACAAGACAAAAAAACGAAGATTGGAACAACATCTTAAAACGATACAGCGCAGATATTTTATTTTTTGGCATTTTAATTTTAATCCCGTTTTATATGGAAAACGGATACCTGAACCTGACGCAGGCCAAGGCGCACGCTTTATACATCACTGTCGTACCGGCAATGATCCTGTTTGGCATTGCCGTCTGCATACGCGGAGACAAACACGAGACGCGTAAACGAACAACCATAAACGGTCTCGACTGCCTGTTGATCGGCATTGCCATCACCGTCCTGCTCTCTTCCGTGCTTTCGCAAAATCCCAGAGAGTCATTCTGGGGAAATGCAGGCTGGAGCGTGGGAGCTGTCACCATGTTTTCTCTCATCACGGCTTATTTCATCTTGTCCAGATGTTATGCAGAACCGGTAAATGCATGGTTGTTCGTGCTGATGGCAAATATCGCAATATTCCTGTTCACCATTTTCCATTCTATGGGAATTGATATCCTGGGGGTACACGCCGCCATCGTGCCAAAACAGTTTTATCTCTATGTTTCAACGGTAGGAAATCTCAACTGGCTCTCTGGATATCTTTGCCTCATACTTCCGGTGTTTTTTGTATTTTTTCTCTCGGCGACAGATCATATGACTGTCATATTATATGGGTCTGTCCTGACTCTTGGCATGATAAATGTTTTACTCTGTCTCAGTGAGAGCATCTTTGCCGGCATTTGGGTCTGTGCTTTTTTTGCATTGCCATTCATACTAAGAGACAAAAAAAGAATACGGCGGTTGGGAATATTATTTTTCTCTTTTGGCATAAGCGCCCTGTTGGTGGGATATCTGCCTGTGTTTGCAGAAAAGCAGAGACGGGCAGGCGGGCTGTTTTCCATTCTCCTGGACTGGAAAGCTGCGCTGTTTCTCTGCATTCTTGGAGGCCTGTGCTACTTTATCCTTCCAGTTTTATGGGATAAAATGTCAAAGCAAACCATACAGAAAATTATCATTTTCTTTGAGATATGGATGGCGGTTTCTTCTGTTGTAGTTATTTGTATCTCAATCCGTTCTTACGACAACAATTGGGGAAATAACCGTGGACAAATTTGGAATGCTTCAATAGAATTATTTGGAAATTTTGACCTTAAAGATAAATTGATCGGCGTTGGACCGGACACGCTTAGATATTATTATAACGGCATAACGTCGCATTCACTGATTGTACTGACTTCACACAATGAATGGCTGCAATGGCTGCTGACAACCGGTATTATCGGTGCAATATTATGGGCCGCATTATTTCTCTGGCTCATCATTTCCTGTTTCCGCTCCCATTGTCTGGAACATGAGGGAATTGCATTTTTCCTCCCGCTGATGGCATATCTGGGACAGGCGATGCTAAACAGCCCCAATGCGATGAATATTTCTTTATTCTATCTGTTCCTGTCCTTATACCGCAAAAATATTTCGAGATAAAGTACGTTATCTCAATCTGCTGCACTCATATCTCTGCATGGTACGCAGACACGCCTTGAGCTCTTCGTATCGCAAATCCAGTGGTCCTTCTTCAATGACAACGTCCAGTACCACAGCCATATTGTTAATCATACGGTCTGTAACCTCTCCTCGCATATCACAAAGAATCTTATACCTGTCTTCCGCGGTGTCGGCGTCAAAGAACGCCAGCATTTTATCCTCCGTGCTCATCTCTTTCCTGGGAAGATCCTGTTTCTGTGAAGTTTCTCTTTTTACAGATTCTGATTCTACAAATTCTGATTTCACAGGTTCTGATTTCACAGATTCTGATTCTACAGATTCTGATTTCACAGATTCTGATTTCACAGATTCTCGTTTTTCTTCGTCTGTTTCCACTGGCTCCGTCTTCCTGAATTCCACCCACTGAAACCGGTACTTCTGCTGAACCTGCGGATATTTTTCCCGGTCCACCGGACTGATGAACATGGAAAGCGGCCTGGCATACGTCTGAAAGGTTCCATACAAGGCCTGATACACCACAAGCTTCTCACCGGTCTCGGAATGCTGTGCGATGGCTGTTACCTGATATAATTTATTCTTAAAATGCAAATACTTTTCTCCCGGTCTGGGATCTCCCTGCGGCATATGTTTTCCTCTTTTCTTCCAAATCTCTTTCTGGGTTCTGTTTTCTGCCCTATAACCTTTTTACAAGATGGTCGATATCGACTTTCTCTCCTATCACCATCAAATGCTCGTCTGCAGTAAATACATAATCTGCACTTGGCAGAAGAATACTCTTCCCATCCCGTTTAATTCCCAGAATATTGGCATTATATTTTGCCCGGAAATTTGTCTCTTTAATCGACTTCCCAACCCACTCATCTATGGGCTCGATTTCATAAATCGAATAGTCCCCAACCTCCATATAATCATATACGTGATTTGAGCTGACTTTGATGGAAATCCGCTTGGCAATATCCCGGTCGGGATAAACCACCTCATCCGCGCCGTTTCTCAACAGGAACTTTGCCTGGATGTCCCTGGTTGCCTTGCTGATCACATAAGGAGCTCCCAGCTCCTTTAACTGACTGGTAATTTCCAGACTGCTCTGGAAATTTGTTCCAATACACACAAAGCAAATATCAAAATTGCTGACGCCAAAGCTCTTAAGCACTTCCTCTCTGGTACAGTCTGCAATCTTTGCACTGGTGACAATCGAAAGAATGTCCTCCAGGTTCTCCTCTTTCTCATCTACTGCCATAACATCATTTCCATTTTTCACCAAATCCATACATAGATGTTTTCCAAATCTTCCAATTCCTATCACTAATATCGATTTCATGCCTTCCTCCTTTTTAGCGGTAGCGGCACGCGACGCATTGCGTCTCCTGCCATTTCGTCGGAAGGCATTCCAGAAATGCTGCGCATTTGCCTTCCTCCTCATCCAATTGTGATGCGCTCAACAGGTAATTTCACCGGCGCGCTATGCATTTTCTCCGTAAACGACAGTGCAAAGGACATACTGCCAATTCTTCCGCAGTACATGAGGAAAATCAGCATACACTTTGATGCCAGCGTAATGTCCCTGGTAATTCCAGTGGAAATCCCCACCGTTCCAATCGCCGAAAATACTTCCATAAAAATATCTGAAAGCGGAAGGCTCTGCTCCACACCTGCCATCGCCAGGCTAAATACTACCGCCAGTAACAGATTTATAAAAAATACAGTGGCCGCTTTCTTAATACAATCCTCGTCCAGCCTCCTGCCAAAAATATTCAGTCCGCTCTTATTGCGCAGTGTAGACCAGGCATATAGAAGAATCACGACCATCGTTGTCGTTTTTATGCCTCCTGCCGTAGAACCCGGGCTGCCTCCGATAAACATCAGCACCACGTTAAGCATCCTCGTGCCCTCCGTATAGGCTCCGGTATCAATCGTGTTAAATCCCGCCGTCCGTGGCGTCACCGCACCGAACACAGACGCCAAAACCTGCCCTTTTGTATCAAGGACCGTCAAATTCTGGTATTCCAACAGATAGAAACATATGCCCCCGAAAACAATCAGAACAAACGTCATCGCAAGCACAATTTTAGTATGCAGCATATACTCTTTTATCTTCCACCTGTGAATAGAAATATCATCCCACACAATGAATCCAATTCCACCGACTATAATCAAGGCCATAATTACGATATTTATCAGTATATCATCCGTATACAACATCAAAGAACTGTATGGCTCCATCTTCCCCATCAAATCAAAGCCTGCATTACAGAATGCAGATATCGAATGAAAAATACCGTACCAGATTCCCTCTGCAGTGCCAAACTGCGGGATAAAACGAATCATCAAAAGCAAGGCGCCGACACCCTCAATAGCCAAAGTATACCGTACGATTTTCTGTACCAGCCGCACCGTACCTCCAATCTGAAGTGTATTCATGCTCTCCTGAATCAGATTCCGTTCTTTCAACCCAATACGTCTTTTTAGAAAAATAGAAAAAAATACGCCGATGGTGATAAATCCAAGACCGCCAATCTGAATTAACAGCAAAATTACCGCCTGTCCAAACAGGCTCCAATGCGTGTACGTATCTACCACCACCAGGCCTGTCACACAGGTACTGCTTGTAGCGGTAAAAAATGCATTGAAAAATCCTGTACACTCACCGTTTCTTGATGAAATAGGCAGCATCAACAGTATCGTTCCCACTGCAATAATCAGTAAAAATCCAAGGGCAATCGTCTGCACCCTGCTCAGTCTGTGTTTCATGATATCTCCTTGCAAAAGACTCTATTAAGAAAGCCCTTTATAAAAGGAGTATTTCGTGGTTCCCATAATGGTATCGCCACGCGTCACTTCGCGTCACCTCCCAAGAACCACAAAACACTCCTTCGTGTTTTTGTCTCAATCTTAGTATTTGCCAAATTCTCCATCCAGAGAAATGATACGCTCATTCTCGTCTGACTTATCGCCCATTGCAGAATCCTGCAGCGGAGCAATATTAGAATCTCCACCTTTGAGTTTATACTGTCCAATCATTGTACGCAAGGACATTGCCTGATTGGATAACTGCTCGCTGGCAGCCGCACACTCTTCACTGGTTGCAGAGTTGGTCTGAACTACCTGAGATACCTGGCTGATTGCCTGGTCAATCTGGCTGACTGCTGTTGCCTGGTCATTGGATGCCACTGCAATACTGTTAATCAGAGATACAATATTGTCTACCTCACCGAGAATCTCTGTCAGGGATGCTGCTGTTCCCTCAGCAAGCTTGGAACCATGCTCCACCTTCTTGATGGAATCTTCAATCATCTCTGCCGTCTCACTGGCTGCCGATGCACTCTTGCCGGCAAGGTTTCTTACCTCTTCTGCTACAACTGCGAATCCTTTTCCGTGTACGCCTGCTCTCGCTGCCTCAACTGCGGCATTCAGGGCAAGGATATTGGTCTGGAATGCGATGTCATCAATTACTTTGATAATCTTGGAAATATTCTCGGAAGACTCGTTAATCTCCGTCATTGCGCCAATCATATCTTTCATATGGCCATCACTCTGCATAGCCTCATTCTTCATGCTATGTACGGATTCATTTGCCTGATTTGCTTCCTCAGCGTTGCGTTTTGTACGCTCTGCAATCTCAGTAATAGACGCCGTTACCTCTTCAATTGCGCTTGCCTGCTGCGTAGAACCCTGTGCGAGCGCCTGGCTGGCATCAGATACCTGCTCCGCTCCCATCGTAAGCTGTATGGAGGAATCTCTGATACCGGACAACATCTGGTTATTTTCCCTGATGATGCTGTCAAATGCGTTTCCCAAAACGTCCTGATCGCCTTTTACTTTTACATCAACGTCAAGATCACCTGCTGAAATATGTCCCGCAATATCCGCCTGATATTTTATCGTATCCACAATTTTCTGAAAATCGTCTACCAGTTCACCAAATTCATCGTCACGGAACTTCTGCAGCTGTACGTCTACTCTACCGTTTGCCATATCCATGGCAGCGGTGCTCAACATCTTCATGTTTCTCTGAATGTCCTTCAGAAGTGAAGTAGCCATAATAAGTGTAAGAACAATGGCAAAAAATACCAGAGCACACATAAATATTTCTGCGTTCTGTACGTAAGAATTCGGAACGTTCTTTTTCCTTACGGTTGTCAACGTATTAATCCCGGCAAATGCAACCAGACCAGTCAAAAAAATAACTATAGCAAAACAGCCTATCAACCGTGTTTTTAACTTCATATTTTTCATTTTATCTTCTCCTTTACCTTATGCCTCTGCAATTTCGCCTGCGGGAGCATTATCTTCTAACGCATCCACGTCCTCGTCCCGGATTAATTTTTCCGGATCCAACAACAGCTTCACTTCATTCTCCACCCTTGCCAGTCCAAATACATATTTACTGTTTCCACTATTGGACTGTGACAATGACGGCGGAAGGATAATCTCTTTTTCATTGACGGTTATAACACCCGCAATTTCATCTACAATCAATCCCACCGTTGTGGATTTTACGTCAATCACTATAATACAGGTTCGGTCGGTATACTCACGTGGGGCCTGCTTTAACCTCACCCTAACATCAATAACCGGAATGATTTTTCCTCGGATATTTATCAGTCCTTTGATATAGTCTTCAATTTCCGGAACTGCTGTTATGGATTGGATTCCAACAATTTCCTGTACGAATGTGATAGCAATGCCGTAGCACTCATCCGCAATCTGGAATGTCATGAACATACCTTTTTGGCTGTCATCGATTTCATTCAATTCATCATTCATCAAATCCAATTCTTCTGACATATCCTACTTTTTCTCCTCTCCGGCAATCAAGCCTGCAATATCCAAAATCAATGCAATGCTTCCATCTCCAAGCTGTGTACAACCGGATAATCCCTGAACCTTCTTAATGTACGGAGGTATCGGTTTTACCACGATTTCCTGTTCTGCAATCAACTGGTCAATGAACACACAGACATTTTTATTCTCATGCTCTAATACTACCACGATACCATCTTCAATCTCAGCTTTGGATTCATCCAGATGATATCTGCGGTTCAGGCGGATAAAGGGATAACATTCTTCCCTGAGCATTATGTACTCTTCTCCATCCGGCTCCTTGACAAGCATATCTTTGCTTACACGGACAAACTCTTTGATATCGTTTGTCTCAATGACAAAGGTAGAGTTTCCAACCTGCATGACAATTCCATTGATAATTGCCAACGTCAGCGGAATCTTCATTGTCATCTCACTTCCGCCGCCCTCTACGCTGTCAATCTCGAGATTACCGCCTACTGCCTGGATATTCTTAACCACAACATCCATGCCTACGCCTCGTCCGGAATATTCCGTAACCTGCTCCTTCGTAGAGAATCCTGCAAAAGTAATAAACTGGTAAATTTCCTTTTCGGTAAACTCTGACATGGCACGATTGCCTATCAGACCGTTTTTCTTTGCCTTATCGTAAAGCGCCTGTTTGTTCAGACCCTTACCATCATCCCGAACGATGATATACACCTTTCCGCCCTCATTTTTGGCTTCCAGAGTAATCTTTCCTTTGGGATTCTTACCTGCCGCAAGACGATCTTCCTTCGATTCAATTCCATGGTCTACAGAATTACGAACCAGATGCATCAATGGGTCAGATATATGTTCAATAATATTCTTATCAACCTCTGTGTTCTCTCCGATAACCTCAAGTTCAATGTCTTTACCCAGTTTTCTGGATACATCGAATACGATACGGTTCATCTTCTGGAACGTGTTGGTCAGCGGCATCATTCGCATGGACATAATAACGTCCTGCAATTCCGTCGTAATCTTGGAAAGCTGGCTGGCTGACTTCTGGAAATTTGAAAGTTCCAGTCCCGGCACTTTCAAATCCGGGTTCTGAAGTACCGTCGCCTCAGAAATGACAAGCTCTCCTATCATGTCCATAAGCGAATCCAGTTTCTCAACGTTTACGCTGATATACGTCTGTTTCGGCTGCTGCTTGGGCTGGTTTTTGGCAAGTTTCTTACTCTTTCCGGCCTCCTTGTTCTTAATAACATAATCACCAGGAGTCGGTTCTTTTTTGACCGGTTTCTTTTCCGGTTCCTTATCCTTGTCTTCCAACTCAATGATAATCGGCTGTTCGTCATGTTCATGGAATCCTAATTCAAATTCCTGTCTCGAACAATCGTTGACCTCCACGCGATCCATGCCGGACGTCTCTCCAATTGCAGATATAATATCATCTTTGGAGCACTGACATTGAATCAACATATGGAAACCATCTTCCAAAATCACATCGCTGCTCTCTTCATTACTGATAATATCATCCGGAATGTACTGCAAATCCTCTGCCACTTCTTTTAAAGCATACACGGCTGTGTAAGCACGAATATTACACATCTGCGTATCATCACGCCAATAGATTGAAACTTTGTAATACTTACTGCTCTCGCTTTCCGTGGGCGCTATATAGAACTGGCTGGGTTCCACATAAGTATTTTCGGGGGGCAATTCATCACCCTTTTGGGAGATTCCGGTTTTAATCTTTGTCAGAAACTTATCAATCTCATCTACAAGTTTGCTCTCGTCACCATCCGGCGTATCGCCGCTCTTGATTTTCTCCAGCTCACCCGTGACAAAATCAGACACCTCCAACACATGATCTACCAATTCCAGATGCGGAACATTCTCTGGATGAGATTCTCTCAGATAATAAAATACATCTTCGAGTTTATGGGAAACCTTTGTAATATTTTCGTACATCATGATACCGGATGAACCTTTAATTGTATGCATGACACGGAAAATTTCGTTGATGGACTGTTCGTCAAAACACTCCTCATCTTTCTTCTCCAAAACAGTATTTTCAAGGGTTTCCAAAAGCTGCTCACTCTCATACAGGAACATATCCAACATACTGTCTGTATTAAAATCTTCTCCCATCTTCCCGCCTCCTTTCTTCTACGATGTAGTTTTTACTCAATCTATCAGTTCCAATTTTTTAAGAATTTTTTCAAATTTATCCAGATCTATGGGTTTGCCCGAGTAAACCGTACAGCCTATCTCGAAAGCTTTCTTGACATTACGCTCCTCATTCAATGCGGTCGTCATAATGATTTTGGCACCGTCATTTCCCTGAATTCCGCGCTCTTTTTCGATATCACGGATTGCCTTCAATGCCTGATAACCATCTAATACGGGCATCATCACGTCAAGACAAATCAAGTCATACGGTTCTCCATCCTCCAACGCCATGAGAAATGCGTCCACTGCTTCCTCACCGTCAACGGTAATATCGCAGTCTCCATACTTTCCCAGATAATTTGACATGAATTTGCGGCTCGCAAAATCATCTTCTGCCAATAAAATCTTCATGAATTCTCTCTCCTTTCTAATTGGTCCTTAGCAAACCGTATATTTTATTTGTTATGCTTGAAAGTTCCATCTGATACTGGACTGCTCCAATATCATATGCAACCTTTGGCATTCCATACACTACGCAGGTTGCCTCATTCTGTCCAATGGTGGTAGCTCCTGCCTTACGCATTTCCAAAAGGCCGTTCGCTCCATCGCCACCCATTCCGGTAAGGATGACACCCAGTGCATCCTTGCCTGCCGTCTTCGCCACAGAAGAAAACAGAACGTCTACGGAAGGACAATGACCGCTAACCTTCGCCCCCTCTTTGCATTCCACCTGATAAACACCATTTACTTTTACCAGACGCAAATGTTTGTCCCCCGGCGCAATCAAAACGCGTCCCGGAAGAACTTTATCACCAGTGACTGCTTCTTTCACTGCCACCTGGCACTGATTATTCAGACGGTTGGCATACATTTCCGTAAACCCGGGAGGCATATGCTGTACTACCACCACGCCCGGAATGTCCGTCCGAAATTGTTTGACCACTTCAAATATTGCCTCTGTTCCTCCGGTAGAGGCTCCAATGGCAATTACCATATCTTTCTTAAGAGCAGACCCGCCATTTACGGGATAGGATTCCACACGTTTCAGGTTCCCTACGCGAACCGTTGACGCTATTTTAATCTTTGTTCCCAGTTCTTTTCGTATGAACTCGCTGACTTTCGTGCGATCCACGGTGCTCGGCTTACATACAAAATCAACCGCCCCCGCCTCCATGGCGTCAAATACTTTCGCGTCCAGGGCGCTGATTACCACAACCGGCAACGGATACTGCGGCATCAGTTTCTTCAAAAACTCGATCCCGTTCATCCTTGGCATTTCCACATCCAGCGTCATGACGTCCGGATGGTATTTTATGATTGCATCCCTTGCGGCATATGCGTCTCCTGCCTGAGCTACAACCTCCAGGTAAGGATCTTCACTCAAGCTCTGCACCAGCAAATTGCGAAATAGCACAGAATCATCTACCACTAACACTCTAATCTTTTTCATCTGATTCTCCTACTCTCTATTTCTGATAAATTGACGGCTCGATATACTTGAAAGCTGTCCCTTTTCTATTTAACGCTTCTGTTGTTCCGATAAATAAATAGCCTCCTGGTTCCATATGATCATAAATCTTTCGAAGCAATTGCAGCTTCGTTGGTTCGTCAAAATATATCATCACATTCCGCAAAAAAACCACGTGAAACGGTTTTTTAAACGGTAGTGGATTCATCAGATTAAATTGCCGGAAGATAACTTCATTCCGCAGTTCCTGCCTGGCCTGATACTCTTCATCATTCAATTTTTCAAAAAATTTTCTTTTCCATTTTTCCGGCAGCGGCTCAATTTGTTCCGCCAGATATTTTCCCTGCTGCGCATGTTGTAAAACCTTGGTGGAAATATCCGTCGCCAGAATCTTGGTGTCCCAGCCATGCTCCAATCCAAAAAAATCCTGTAACACCATGGCTATTGTATAAGGCTCTTCCCCCGTTGAGGACGCAGCCGACCAGATGCGCAAATCTTTTCTTGCTGCCTCTTTGACTTTCAACTTGGGAAGTATGATCTGTCGCAAATACTCCATATGCTCAAATTCCCGCATGAAATATGTATGGTTGGTGGTCAGGGCATTGATCAGATTCCTTGCCTCTTTTCCTGCCGGATCATGCTCAACCTTTGCCATATATTCGTCAAACCCGTTATAGCCATTTCTTAAAATATAATTTTCCAGTCTCCCATTGATTAATACTCTCTTCTCACTAAGATCGATTCCGGTTGTACGTTTTACATAATTCACAACCCGGTGAAATTCGCTATCTGTAATCATCTTGACTTACTCCTATCATAAAAATTTCTACCGATCAATTTAGTAGTATCGTTACCCGCCGATTTCACGCACCGGTTCCATTTACTATTCGCTTAATGATACTATATTTCTATATGCTTGTCAATTCTTGTAAGATTTTGGCAAGTGCTGTTTGATCGCGGTGTTTTCTGACAACAATCCGGGATTCTCCCCGGTCAGCTATGCCGTAACTGGTTCCTGATTTTCACCAGAACATTTACAATGTCCGGGTCAAAATGAGTACCGCTTTTTTCCTTTATTATCTGAATGCACTCCTCCGGGCTGTAAACCTTCTCCTGCCCTTCTCCTCCTGTCACCATATCGTAATTGTCTGCGACAAAAGCAATTCTGGCGGAGAGCGGAATCTCTTTCCCTGAGATATTGCTTGGATAGCCGCTTCCATCCCAACAGGCGTGATGATAACGCGCAATTTCAATTGCCATCGGCAAAAAGCTGTTCTCCGGTGTATTCTGATACACCCTCTCTAAAATCTCTGCCCCCTGCTCCGCATGGTGCCGTACTGGTTGCTCATTCTGTGCCTCCTGCCTCACCTCCTCAATTTCATCTATGGGAACGCGCAGTTTTCCAATATCATGAAGCCGGGACGCCACCTCTATCGTCGCGATAAACCCCTCCGATATTTCTTCGGGAAAATCAGGGCTAAACTGTAAACTCTGTGCCAGCATTCGACAGTTGTACGCCACATTTTCCATGTGGTCTGCCCGGTCGGAATCCCGCTGCTCTGTGAGCGCCGCCAATGCATAAAGGATATTCCTCTGTTCCTCTTCAATCCGCCTTGCCTGGCTGCTGATAACGCTGTGAAGCCTGCGGTTGCTCATTTCCAGCTCCTGCTGCATTTCATACAGTTTCAAATGATTATTTACGCGCATGGTAACTTCTGTCACTTCAAAAGGTTTCCCAATATAGTCTACTGCGCCCAGTTTGAATCCACGGACTTTGTCTTCACTGGAATCCGCTGCCGAAATAAAAATAACAGGAATATCCCGGGTTACCGGATTGCTTTTTAACCGCTCGCAGAACTCATATCCATCCATTTCCGGCATAAATACATCCAGAAGGATTAACTGTGGCCGACTCTCTGTAATCAGCGCTGCCGCCGCCGCGGCATTTGCAGCGCATCTGGGAATATAACCCATTCCCTCTATAATATTTTCCAAAATAAGTAAATTAGTCTCCACATCATCTACAATCAGGATTTGCGGTACTTTTTGGGATTTATTCATATTTTCCATCTTACATCCCTCCGACAGTTTCCTCAAACAGTGCTTTCAAATTATTGTACTGTTCCATACTTTTATCATAATCTGACTTTCTGACATTCATCTCCAGACGAAATGCAGAACGTTTCAACTCTCTTGGCGCCTGCTCCATCAATTCCTTGATGTTGTGCGCAAAATTTTCCGCCTTATCCCAGGCCTCGACCTCCATGCACAAAATCAGTTTTTCCATTTTGCCTCTGATTTCCTGCACATTCTCCGTCGTGCCAAACTGGAAAAACTTCTCTACGCTGTCGAGCTGAGGCATCTCCTGATTCTGATTGATAAATTCAAACTGCTCGGCAGCCTGCTGTTCTTCCTTCGCTTTCTGTGCCACACGCATCCGAACAGAAAATGAAAAACTGCTTCCTTTGCCCTTTTCACTGTCCAGATGAACGCTGCCCTGCATCAACTCAATCAACTGTTTCGTAATCGCAAGTCCCAATCCGGTGCCGCCATACTTTCTGGTAATAGAGGCGTCCACCTGCGAAAAACTCTTAAATAATTTGTCTTTCTCCTCAGGTGAAATTCCGATGCCAGTATCTGATACTACAAAAAACAGCTCTATCTCATCATCAAACTGAAGTGTCTTCGTTACTTCTATATTAATGTATCCTACGCTGGTAAACTTCACCGCATTCGATAAAAAATTATTTAATATCTGTGTCAGGCGTAATTCATCGCCTATCAAATATTTCGGTATTGTTTTGTCAATATTAACCATAATGCGCAATCCCTTGGCATTAATCGTAGGAATATTTGTCTCTACCGCATGATTGACCATTTTATAGAAATCAAATTCCTTCTCTTCTATGACAAACTTGCCTGCCTCAAGCTTTGAAAAATCCAGAATGTTGCTGATAATGGCAGACATATTATCACAACAGCGAATAATAATATCCAGCGTGCTCTTTACGTCTCCCGACACGCCTGCCTCAACAAGATTTGTCACATGTCCGCGAATTCCATTGACCGGCGTCCGCAGCTCATGCGTCACATTTGCCACAAACTCATTGCGGACCTTCATCGTCTCTTCCATTTCATCCTTCATGCGGACAAGCTTACGCTCCGTCTCCACCTGCTTGGCTATATTGATAGCAAACAGAAAATGCATATCGTCACCCGCTTTGACAGACATACAAACCGGAAAACAGGTTCCATTCCTGCGGTACATCATTCCCTTCGTCATGCCAAGAGCTGTCTCTAAAGGAAAACGCTCTCCTTCACACTGAAGTTCTGCCGGAAATAAAACAGCGAGAGTTTTATTCTGCAATCCTTCACTATAACCCAGTTCCTCTTTTGCCGGAGCATTGGCATACAGGATCTCTCCGTTATTATCGAATTTAAGAATGATTTCCAGGGATGCATCCGCACAATTATGTATATCGTTTAAGGGCAGCGCTATCTGTCCCATTCTTCCACCTCTTCTCAAGTCATAGATACTAACAAGCCATTATTGCCTTATTATGGTATTCCATCATCTGCTGCAATTCCTACATTTTAAAATGTGTATATTTGCGCATTAATACCACTATATCTAGTATACGATTTCAAAAATACGGTGTCAAGTGAAAAATGTGTTATTCGCAAGAATCCATGAGGAGGGGAACAATGTTCCCCTCCTCATGGATGCACGTTTTTCATATACGCTTGCCAAACTGAACAGAACTGCTATTTGTTCAGTTTCTTCCTTCCTCAACACAATCTTCATGATATGGTGTTATCTATCATTATAGCTGTTCATGACAATCTTTTGTCTGCATTTTTGATAATAATTTAAGCATTTTCGAGCTTCCGAAAGAATAAAGCGGGCAAGCCCGCATCAACTTCCCTCTTCCTCATTCTGAGGGGATTGCGCGCTTTGACGCGCCGAGTGCGGTCGCTTCGACGACATCTTTCACGTTTCAGCATGACAAGGTCTTTCCTATAAGATAAAAAAAATCCTCCATCAAAGTTATAATGAAAGGATTCCAACCGTTTTGGTTTTTCTCAACTGTTTACTTATATTAGAGATTATTAAATGGATGGAGAAGGATTCGAACCGTTTTGGTCTTTCTCAACTGATTACATATAGTTAGAGATTATTAAATGGATGGAGAAGGATTCGAACCTTCGAAGGCGTTGCCAACAGATTTACAGTCTGCCCCCTTTGGCCACTCGGGAATCCATCCATATACAAGAACAAACAATTTTTGCCCTTGACAATATCAAATTATAGCACATGTCTTTCGTTTTTGCAAGATTATTTTTAGAATTTTAAAAATAACCCGGTCATTGCCATTCAGAGAACAGCGATGACCGGACTGCATTTTAAAATTCCATCCGCTCTTCATTTCCAATATTTTTCAATATCACCGCACAGTTCGGCGGAAGGCTGATCTTAATACGCCCATTTGTCACCCGATAAATCTCCGGTTCCAGAGAATAAGAATCCCGTGTCGTCATTACCATCCGCTCAAGCCGCGTCTCGCGGTTCATCCCTGCCGGCCAGACCCGCCATTCCATATGGCGTTCCACGTAATCATTATTGATAACAATTACAAATTGTTGTTCACGATTGAAACGTCCGTAACACATAATCTGATAGTCTCCGCCCAGAAATTTCAGCGAACCGGTACGGAAGGCTTCGTTTTCCCGGTGAATGCGGATGATGTCTCTGTGAAATGCGATAAGCTCCTCATCTTCATGTCCCCATGGGTAAGTCCTGCGGTTATCCGGGTCGGTAAATCCTACGACACCGGCCTCATCACCGTAATAGAGCGTCGGAGCTCCGGGCCAGGTCATCTGAATCACGACCGCTTCCTTCATTACGCCCTTATTCAAATCTTCTCCTGCCGCCTCGCTGCCAAGATGGTCGACTCTTCCGACCTTATGGTTGGTTCGGGTCAGAAAACGCGAGTGGTCATGGTTGGACAATTCATTCATCGCGCACTGCAAAGACGGCGTCAGAAAACGCGTCATATAGTAATTCATCGCACCCTCAAAATTCTGGAAATTGCCCAGCATATCCTGACGGTAGCCATCGCTATGTTTCTCCATTCCAGTGAGAAACCACGTCAACGGCTCCATAAACGCATCATAGTTCATGACCGTGTCCCACTGATCGCCCCGCAGCCATTCCACCGGGTCTCCGTAATGCTCGGCAAGCACGATCGCTTCCGGATTCGCCTCCTTGACCGCCTTGCGGAAATCCCGCCAGAATTGATGGTTAAATTCCACGGAATGCCCCAGATCCGCCGCCACATCCAGACGCCATCCATCCGCATTGTAAGGGGGCGACACCCACTTTCTTCCTATATCTAATATATAATCATACAGCTCCCGGGAGCCCTCGTAATTTAATTTCGGCAGGGTATCATGCCCCCACCAGCCATCGTAACTGCCATTATAAGGCCATCGGTTCTCATCATAGAACTGAAAGAAATTGCGGTAGGGGCTATCTGCCGACACGTAAGCTCCGGTCGCATAGCCGACCTCCTGCTCGTAAATCAGTTCTTTATCAAGCCATTTATTGAAAGATCCGCAATGGTTGAACACGCCGTCCAGAATCACACGCATTCCGCGCCTGTGCGCCTCTTCCACAAGTTTTGCAAACAAGGCGTTGCTCGCCTCCAGATTTCTGTGGTCAGATACGCGCTTGATATATCTGGTCGCCTGCGTATTATCCGTTTGTCCGGAAGATAACAGCAATCCGCCATCCTCCTCAATCACACCATAGTGCGGGTCTATATAATCATAATCCTGAATGTCATATTTATGGTTGGATGGTGAGACAAACAGGGGATTAAAATATAAGACCTCAACCCCCAAATCCTGAAGATAATCCAATTTCTGTATCACGCCTGCCAAATCTCCACCGTAAAATTCGCCCACGCCGAAATTCGCCGGACACTTATCCCAGTCTTTCACCTGCTGGCTATATACCTGAATGTAATAATATTCATTCGTCAGCACATCATTCGACGGGTCGCCATTGCAAAACCGATCTACCAATATCTGATACATCACGGCGCCTTTCGCCCAGTCCGGCGTGGAAAATCCTGGTACAATCACAAAATCATACTCGTGCCGAATCTCCGGCGTGACCCCCATCCTGTCATAAAAGCAGTGAAGCATACCTGTGGCTACTTCAAAGTAATAATGATATGGTTCCTCACCGAGTTGTATCTCTGCCTGATAATAATCAAAGGGACCTTCTGTCTCTTCTTTGTGCATGGGAATCCTTTTCTCCCCGCCGCACAACCAGACAATGTCCACATTATCCTTATAAGTGCGGAACCTGATTGTCACCAGATCATTGACATCCGGCTCCGGGGGATTACGATAATCCCTGGTTCCATCGGAAAACATTGCATGTTTACGCAGTACCGGCCGCATCAACATCATATACTGCTGCTTTTGGCTTAATTCATAGATTGAATACTCTTTCATAAATGGCATCTTCCTTTCGTTCAGGTGCACATATCTGTTTTTGTCACAGAAAAGCGCTTTGTACTTTTCTGTGATGTAAAAAAGGCAGCTTCACAAGCTGCCTTTTTAGGAGAAGGTATTTTTACTATGGGGTGTAGCAAAAATTATATAATGTATTGGGGGGTTTTTACAGTAATTATAGTACCACAGAATCCCCAATAAGTGTGCACAAACTTCACAAAAAAAGCAATTTGTTTTTGTATATTTTGTACAGCCGTTTTTTTGGGCTGTTTATTTTTTCATGGCAATGTTTTACAAATCATCCCTCAAACAGTGCTTCAAACTCATCCCTGCTGATTTTTTCTTTCTCCAGCAAAAGATCCGCGCATCTATGAAGAATCGTCTCATGCTCTGTCAGAATATCCCGGGATTTCTGGTAACATTCATCTATAATTCGCTTAATCTCCTTATCAATTGTACCCGCTACATTCTCGCCATATCCTCTTGTATGCGCCAAATCTCTGCCTATAAATACTTCATCGTCATTATTATCGTAATTGATGAGACCCACATGCTCAGACATACCATATTTTGTCACCATTGCCTTCGCCAATTCAGTGGCCTGTTTGATATCCTGAGAAGCGCCCGTGGTAATATCATCAAATATCATTTCCTCTGCCACCCTGCCGCCAAGGTCGACAACAATTTCTTGCAGCATCCTGCCCTTAGTATTAAACATCTCATCACGCTCCGGCAGCGGCATCGTATACCCCGCCGCCCCTACGCCCGTAGGAATGATGGATACCGAATATACCGGTCCCACATCAGGCAGCACATGAAACAAAATGGCATGGCCTGCCTCATGATACGCCGTAATGCGTTTCTCTTTCTCCGTAATAATCCGGCTCTTCTTCTCAGAACCGATCCCGACCTTCACAAATGATTTACGAATATCGCTCTGGATAATATAAGCCCTATCCTCCTTGGCAGCGACAATCGCCGCCTCATTCAGAAGATTTTCCAAATCCGCACCGGTAAAGCCGGCCGTCGTCTGGGCAACCTGTTTCAAATCGACATCATCCCCCAGCGGTTTATTTTTGGCATGGACATTTAAAATTTCTTCCCTTCCGCCAATATCCGGTCTTCCCACATGCACTTTGCGGTCAAAACGACCCGGTCGCATAATCGCAGGGTCCAAAATATCCACACGGTTCGTAGCAGCCATCACGATAATTCCCTCGTTTACGCCGAACCCGTCCATTTCCACCAATAACTGGTTCAGGGTCTGCTCACGCTCATCATGGCCGCCGCCCATTCCGGTACCTCTCCGTCTGGCTACTGCATCAATCTCATCAATAAATACAATACAGGGGGCATTTTTCTTTGCCTCCTCAAATAAGTCACGGACGCGGGAAGCTCCTACGCCAACAAACATTTCCACAAAATCCGAACCGGAAATGCTGAAGAAGGGAACGCCGGCCTCCCCGGCAACCGCCTTGGCAAGCAGCGTCTTGCCCGTTCCGGGAGGTCCTACCAGAAGAACGCCCTTGGGAATCCTTGCCCCAAGTTTCGTATACTTTCTGGGAGCCCTCAGAAAATCCACCAGCTCTTCAAGCTCTTCTTTTTCTTCTTTCAGTCCCGCGACATTCGCAAAATTAATTTTCTTATTCTCATCCGTTGTCATCTTCGCGCGGCTCTTGCCAAAATTCATCATCTTGCCTCCGCCGCCGGACGAGGCTGCCGCATGGTTTGTCATCATAATATAGAAAACAAACAACACACCAAACAGAATCAACGTAGGAAGCAGCGATATCAGCCAGTTCTCTTCCGGCATCTCCTGTACGACATAATCCATGAACTCATAAGATTTCATCGTCTCCTGCAACGCATTGATATCCGACACATACAATGTTCGGGACGCATTTTTGGCGTTTGTTCTCACTGTCACGCTTGCCTCCCCGCTTGGCACCTCCCGATTCTGGGAAATGACAACAGATACCACATTTTCATTCTCCAAATCATGCTCAAACTGTCCATACGTATAGACAGAATTTTGTCCAAAACCAGACGAATTATCCCGTAAAATCCAGAGCAGCGCCAAAATGATAATCACCGCAATATACACGCCGAATGCCCGGTAACGTTTTTGATTATTCATCGCCTATTCTTTATCTCCTTTCTATTCTAAGCATCCAATTCCACAACCCCGATATAGGGAAGGTTGCGGTAATGCTGCATATAATCAAGACCATATCCCACAACAAACTCATCCGGTATCTCAAATCCGGTATAGTCTACATGCACGTCTGTCACCCGGCGCTCCGGTTTATCCAGCAATGTGCAAAGATGCAGGCTTTTCGGTTTCCTGCTTTTCAGATTATCCATCAGATAACTCAACGTTCTGCCAGAATCTACGATATCTTCCACCACCAGCACATGTTTCCCCTCGATGGCCTCATCCAGATCCTTGATTACTTTTACTACGCCGCTCGACTTCGTTCCATCCCCATAACTGGAAACCGACATGAAATCAATCGAAACCGGGATAGTCAGCCGCTTTGCAAGTTCACACGTAAAAAACACGCCGCCTTTGAGGACACTCACCAGATGAACCGGCTCTCCCTGATAAAACTCACTGATGTCTTTTGCCATCTGAAGAATTCTTTTTTCAATCTCTTCTTCCGAAACCAGAACGCGAATCTTCTCACTCATCTTTTCTTCCTCCATCTATTTGTATCTCTAAAATTCTTTTGGTATGTTCCGTTACTTTGATATCCTCACTGATACGATAACCAATCACCCAGAGGATATGCGCATCATCCGCCAACAGCAAAATGCAATCCCTTCTATATTCCGGTATTTTCTCATCGATAAAGTATTTTTTAAGCTTTTTTCTGCTCCCCTTCGCATCAATCACCAGATAGTCGTGCTCTTGCCGTGTTCTCAATCGCATAGTACCTTTTATTTTATCATAGTCAAACCATTTCGTATACATTTTTTTGGGAATTTCTTCATTTTGAGGAAATTTATCCAATAAACGCGTGTGTATTTCATACCCATGAGACGATAAATTCAGGCTGTCCCCAACCGAAATTTCCTGACACAACCGCTGTGCCGGTAATTTTGCCTTCTCTCTTTCCAGTAAAATCCCCTCATAAGTCCGCCGCGCCCGAATTCCATACGGCAGTTCCAGAGTTCTTCCGCTCTGAAGCGTAAACAATGTCAAAAGCTGCTGCACATGAATGCTTGATATGTCTTTGCTGCTTCCTGCCGCCTCTGCCAGCAAGCCAAGCAGCGTCTCCTTCTGAATCATCGCCGGCTCCAAAAGCAACTCCCGGGAAATGCGTATCCCCTCCTCGCATACCATACTATATTTTTCTGACGCACGCGTCCTTAACTCCTGAATCAGTCCTGTCGCCTCCGACACAAATCCTGCCGCCTGATTCATATGAGAAATGGCATTGGCATTGATTTCCACTAACAGGGGAAGTATCTGGCGACGGATTTTGTTTCTTGTATACTTAAGTTCCTCATTTGTCTTATCCACGCAGAACTCCAGCCCTTCGCAGGCAAGATATGTTTCGATTTCCTGACGGCTGACACACAGAAGCGGTCGGATAATCTGCCCTCTGATCGGCGGTATTCCACACAATCCTTTGAGTCCTGTTCCTCTTGCCAGATGAAACAGCATGGTCTCCGCGCAGTCATTCTGATTGTGCGCAACCGCAATCTTATCTGCGCCAAACTCCTGCGCCGCCTTGCGAAAAAGCCCATAGCGCAGCTCCCTTGCAGCCTCTTCCACAGTCTGTTTCTTTTCCTTCGCATACGCAAGCGCCTGGCAATGACAAACCTTACAGGGAATCTGGTATTTCCTGCAGATTTCCTCCACAAATGCGGCGTCCTGAAGACTATCTTCCCCGCGGATGCCATGTTCAACATGAATCACACAGAGCGTAATTTTCAGTTCTTCCCGCAATTCATGCAGTACGGATAAGAGACAGAGCGAGTCCGCTCCACCTGACACGGCTGCCAGAATACAGTCATCCTTTTCTACCATATGATTTTCTTCTATAAAATTTCTTACTTTTTTCTTCATACGTATCTCCCGTATTGTTTCATTTCTCCCAGATACCGCTTACCAGAACCGTCATATCATCCGGAACTTTCCCGGCTGTAAACAGCAAAATCCGTTCTAACACCTGTTTTGCCATCTGTCCCGGATTGTTCGTCTCGATGGATTCTAATATCTCGCAAATCGTATCCTCCGGCATGGGTACCTTCAGATAATCCAGCACCCCATCCGTCAAAAGCACGACAAATTCCCCGTCTTTTAACTGACGGCTGGTCTTTTCAATCTCAATCTGATGAAAGATACCCACCGGGAGGTTTGCCGAAGAGATGCATTCCACCTCCTCTTTGTGCTTGATGAACGTTGCCGCCGCGCCAATCTTATAAAATGCGCACATTCCTGTATATAAATCCATGGACGCCATATCTACCGTCGAAAAAATACCATCTTCCCCCTGAATCACCATCGCAGAATTCATCATACGAATTGCCGTTTCTTTCTGAAACCCTGATTCCAGAAACTTCTCTATTAACTCTATCACCATTTCACTTTCCTTACAAGCATTGATTCCAGATCCCATGCCGTCAGACAATGCCATCACGCACTCGCCTCCCTCCAGGTTGAGAAAAGAAAAACTGTCTCCCGATACCTGTGCATGATCCTTGGTGAGGCGCGCCACTCCCTGCAACGTATGAAATAAGGTATCTTCCTCAAATGTAAGAAACGACTCGTCTTTTCCAATCAGGGTACGGGTATATTTTCCGGGTACCATATCGCGTTTCAATCCCTGGCTTGCCGCCTTCGCCAGCTCCTTTACCGGCACGCAGTTTCCCCATTTCGACGCAACCCTGACCTGGAGAGACATCTTTCCATTCTGTCTCTGGTACAGATGAATTTCCCGTGTATGAATGCCGCGCTCCTTGAGACGGTATTTGACCGCTGACACAAGCCGCGCTTCCTGCTGGCTGATGTCCCGATACTCCCTCGCACAGTCTTCCATAATATAAGCCATGGCGTCCAATTGCTCCGCAATGATTCCACGATTCTCCAACAGGCGGTTATACCAGGCAAGATTGAGTTTCGCCTTTTCAAACACACCGACAGCCTCTTCCACAATACTGTCTGAATAAGGGCAATACCCCGCCAGCTCCCGGTGAACCTCTTCCTCCGCCGTCCCCCGTTTTTCAATCGAATGAAACAGACGAAAGAAGAGTTCATACATCGGACTTGTATCTTCCTGCCAGCAGATGGCGCACTGCTCACAGTCCATGCAAATTTTTCCGGTCAGTTCCTGCTGCATCTTCCCCATCTCTTCCGGTTCAAAGTTTCCCTTAAACCGCTCCATATGGGAAAATATCTGGGACAAACCGCTGAAGGATTTCGCATACGTTTGCAATTTCTCCCCGTGCTCCGGCGTTCTTTGCCCATCCTTATTTTTCCAGTGCAACGGAGCGAGTCCATCCTCCAACATCCGGTGCAACACCGGAGAAAGGAGTACCACTATGGCGGATACCAATATGGATTCCATGATTCCCATCCAGATGACGCTGCGGTGTCCTACCTGCAGCACTTCCCCCGCAGCCGTAAGCAGCAGAACACTGATACCCGCAGCCGCAGCCCCGACATAAGTACGGCAGCTCTTATACGCCCATTCCACCAGTTTCACCACAACTCCAGTAACCAGCATCACCATCGTATACTTTGCCATTGCCTGCACTGGCACAAACAGAGCCATGCCAAAAATACTGAAGACCAAAAGCAGCGTTCGGTTTACTTCCTCCATATATGCTGCGGCGAAAAATGCGGGGATCAACGGATAACACCCTGCAAATTCCGGTTTTGCCACGACTACTGCCAAAATATACAGTACAAGTTCTTTCCATTTTGATTTGTTCATTCTTCCATCCTCCTATCTCAATATTTGAAATTTGTCAATATATCTCCCGATATA
>CAJTSB010000012.1:2500-15878 GCA_910578825.1 uncultured Lachnospiraceae bacterium
CAAATCCGGCCAGAATCAACAGTACCACAATAAATAAAATGTCCATTCCTCTCACTCCTATTTGAGCCTTACCTTTTGTGTCTCTCCTTCTCTCAGAAAAACATAATTTCGAATTCCTCCTGCGGACAGGACTTTTTTGATGCTTTTTTCAAAGCTGCTGTGAAATTTTTCCCAGCCGCGCAATGTAAATATGGCACATTCCGTGTCACTTCGCACGCAAACTTCCCCATTTTCCAGAAATTCAATTTCCTCATATTTCATGTTGAAATCTTTCGAAAAGATTTCCTTTCCATTCAAATCAAACACCTGCATCCGAAAGGAGTCCTCATTGTTCTCATTTGCATATACAAATCCCACATTCGTATCATTGTAGAAGATACTGCGGATCTCCGCCTCCAAAGATATCTCATTTCGAACCTCCGGCGCCTGCTCACCCTCAAAAATTACTGTCTTGCCATTCCCAAACGCCGCCATAATATCATTTGCAAGAAACTCAACACGCGGAAAGACCATGTCCGCATAAGAATATTCTCCTACAATGTTATCAATTTCTTCCTGTCCTGCGGAATCAAAGTTAAAAAACACAATCGTCGTCTTTACATTTCCTTCATTGACATCCAACAGAGGCACCGCCATCTTCTTCCCATCATTGGAGATAGCAAGGTCTAAGGGATATCCCTTATTTTCTGTGTGTACCTCCCCCTCTGCCAGAAATTTCCCGGTCTTATCATACACATGAATATAGCCAGTCCCGTCCCGCTCCATGAGAACGGCTACCGTCCCCTGATTTGCCACCTGGACGCGCTGAATCGGCATGGTCGTCTTAATTTGACCGCATGGTTCCTGCATATCCATAATATAGATGTCCTCTCCCTTTTTATCTGCAATAACTGTATAGTCTTCACAGATATCAATAATCGGGGACTGCATTTCATAGGTCTGATTCCAGATCATATGATTGTCGATATTGATACAGGTTGCGCCATCTTTATTGTATTTCACAATATTTCCGTTAAATATCGCAAACTGTGTTTCGCTCGAATCCTCACGCTCCATGGTCTTTAGCACATCATATTCCGTGTAATTTCTGCTTATCAGATACAGATAGACACCCGTTACCGTCCCCAAGAGCAAAATAACCACAAGCACCGTCAGGATTAGTATTCTCCTGCGGTGTCTGTGGATTTTCTCATTCATTTCATTTACATCTGATGTTACCACCCGGTATGCCTGTTTATCCAAAATTGCACCTCCAAAATTCAGTATAGCATACTCTTATCTTCTGCGCATTAGTTTCTTCATGGAAGCAATAATCTCTGCCCCACAAGAATTTTATCTCCATCATCAATTCCATTGACTTCCTTTAATACCTTCACCATATCTTTGCTGTGATAGATATTCAGACAAATTGTATTCAGGGTATCACCGGCCTGAACGGTATAATACCGCTTGTCCCCTTCCTGCTGAATTGCAGCTGTTTGCTGTGTGTTTCCTTCCGATGATTGTTGCGCATTATCGCCTGTCTGGTTATCTGCATTATCCGCGCTGTCTCCGGTTTCTTCCTGCTTTTCAACACCGGTATTTGCCCCGGTTCCTTCCTGCTTTCCAATGCCAACATTTGCCCCGGTCTCTTCCTGTTTTGCGTCATCGGAGGCGTTTACAGCGTCTTCTTTCTGTGCTCCGTCGGCAACCCCTGCCTCTCCCTGTTTTGCTTCTTCTGACGGGTTCTTTGTCCCGTCCCCTTCAGGAGTTTGTGTTTCCTGCAACGGCTCAATCTGAGATTCGACAGTCTCCACAACCAGAGATTTATCCGCGGACGCGTCATCTTTTACAGATATATCTTCGTTATCAGAAGACGTAACCTGTTTTCCTCTATGTCTCATAATATTCAGGACGCTTTCTACCTCTTGCATTTTACGATAATTGTTAATCGTAGTGATGCCTATCACGCAGAGCACGACCAGAAAAAAGGAGGACGCCGTATAGAGAAATCTTCTGTTTCTCCGTTCTTCACGTCTTCCCTGACGTTCCAGCAGCATTTGACGATAACTTTCCAATGCCTCCTCCGCCTGCGTCCTCGGCTCTTTCGGCATCGGTTTGGCATCTTGCCACTCCTGCGTCCGAATCACGCTTTCCTGCGCATGTCCATCTTCCACCTCGGATGCTGTTTTCGGCTCTTTCCCGCCATCTGTCTCCCTGTTTCGGAGAACCTTCATCGGCTCTTCCTCAATATTTTCTTCCACGTTATTTTCTTGCCTGATACTTTCTTCGCTGAAACTTTCCTCGGTTTCATCCTCCCCTGTTTCGCTGCATTTCAACTCCGCAAGACGCATCTCTTCTTCCCTTTTGTAAATCATATAATTCTGCATCGCAAGATTTTTTTCATAGTAAATGTAATAGCCCTCACGTTTTTGAAGATAGCCCTGCTCATATACAAAAAACAGCTCTTCGCCTTCCAAAATATCCAAAAGCATCAGAATCTTATCTCTGCCCGCAAAATATTTCCGGTGAGCCGCCTCTACTGCCGGCGTCAATTCCATGGCCTGTCCAGCCTTACCCAGAGCCCAGCCTACAATTTCCATCTCCGAAAAAAATTGTTTCTGTTCTTTATAAATATAATCCCAAAAGCTTTCATCCAGGCAGATATTTTCCCATTGAAATACAGCCGCGCTGCATTCGACCACGCCGCTGACAAACGTATAACGAATGTCTTTGACCACCTGGCTTTTTCCTAAAAATACAGCTGCACATTTCTCATGGTTTTTTGCCTCACTCCGCAAATATGTATAGACGTAATCTTCCAGGTAAATCCTGTGCCTTCCTCTGGGGCTCCCAACCTGACGAATATTTTTCGGCAGAAAAGCGTTTCCGTCTTCACGATCCTGCGTCATCTTATCCGAATCGTCTTTGCAAATAATTTCTATCATGTCCTCACCTCTTTTTCCTCGATGGTAACACACATGATTTGAAATTTTTGGAAATACCTGTCACTTAAATTTTCGCAATATACTATATTTTTCCCGAACTTAGGACAAATTACAATTCCGTTCTTCCCTCCAGGGCACGCAGCAAGGTCATCTCATCGATATATTCCAAATCGCCGCCTACCGGAACGCCACTGGCAATTCTGGATACCTTTATTCCAGTCGGCTTTATCAGCTTACTGATATACATTGCTGTGGTCTCTCCCTCCAGACTGGAATTCGTAGCAATAATGACCTCATCGACATCATCCTGCAATCGTTTCATCAATTCTTTGAGCTTAATATCGTTCGGTCCGACGCCCAGCATGGGCGAAATTGCGCCGTGCAATACGTGGTAAACGCCTTCGTATTTGTTGGTCTTTTCATATGCGGCAAGGTCTCTGGTATCTTCCACCACCATAATCAGTTTATGGTTACGCCGTTCATTTTTACAGATTGGACAGAGTTCTTCGTCGGTAAGTGTGTAACAACTCCTGCAATATCTTACCTTTTTTCTGGCCTCTATGATTGTCGCAGATAATTTCTCTACATGCTCCACAGGCATATTTAAAATATGAAAAGCAAGTCGCCCAGCCGACTTGCTTCCAATCCCAGGCAGAGAAGACAATTCTTCAATTAACTTGCTTATCTGACTGCTATAATAATCCATATATTCCTCCCTGGAAAACGTTCTGTCAGAACGGAAATCCTCCGCCAAGTCCTCCGGTAATTTTGGCCATTGTCTGCTGAGAAGTCTGCTCAATCTCGCGAAGCGCCTCATTGGTCGCAGCCATAATCAGATCTTCCAGCATTTCAATATCATCCGGATCTACAACTTCTTCCGATAATTTTACCTTTGTCACTTCTTTCTTACCGGAAATGGTAACCTCCACTGCACCGCCGCCGGCTGTGGCTGTGACTTCCTTCTCTTCCAGTTCTTTTGTTGCATCCTCCATCTGTTTCTGCATTTTCTGCGCCTGTTTCATCAAATTACCCATATTGCCGGGCATCCCTCCCGGGAAACCACCACGTCTTGCCATTGATATGTCCTCCTAATCTATATTGTATCGGCACGCGCCGCTTTGCGTCACCTGCCATGTCGTCGGAAGGCATTCCTCGCGGGTATAGGCACGCGACGCTTTGCGTCACCTGCCATATCGTCGGAAGGCATTCCAAAAATGCTTTGCATTTGCCTTCCTCCTCGCATTTGCCTTCCTCCTAATCTTCAATTGTAATTTCCATATTTATAATTTTTTCGAGATCTACATAAGATTCCTCAAAAGACCGGCCGGTCTGGTTCGCCTCTATTTTAAATGGAATCTCTTTGCCTGTCTTCCTCGCCATGACAGTTCTCAATTCCTCCTGATGCGCCTCTGTATTTACAAAGGATTCCGCTACCTCGTCCTCCAATATAATTAAAAGTTGTCCACCCTCGCTTAAACTCGGTCGGGCAAGTCTCAGATAATTTTTCAGTCCACCGGACAGCCCCTCGATCACAGAACGCCAGTTTTTGATTACCTGCTGCACATCTTCGGGGATTGCCTCGGGTAATTTGGGCCTGAGAACCGATGTTCCCGAAATATCTCCTCTATTTGAAACAGACGCGCCGTCTTTTGCGGTTGCATAATCCACCTGTCCCATAGAAACTTCTGCTCCCGCGGAATATGAGACCGGTATTCCATCTTCCATCTTCTTTTCCAGCTGTGCAATGCGCAGCGCCAGAGAATCATAATCACGCTCCATCTGCGGTTTACACAACTTAATGAGGGCAATTTCCATCAATACCCGTTTCTGCGTGGCATAACGAATTTGATTTGACAGTTCAGAAAAAATACGGATATAGCGCATCAACTCCGCATCAGCTATCATTCCCGCCTCTTCTTTTAACCGCACGAGATTATCGCTGGAAATGTCGAGCACATCCTCCATATTATCAGAACTCTGCAATAAAAGCAAATTGCGCAGATACCATGTAAAATCCATCACAAACTGACCCGGCTCGCGTCCCTGGATAATCAATTCTTCCAACTGGGCAATCACCCCGGAAATATCTTTTTCCATAATCCTGCGCAGCATTATGGAAAAGACTTCGGCGTCTACTGCGCCAAGCACCTCCAGCACGCGATCGTACGTCAAATCCTGCCCCAGATAAAAGGCAATGCACTGGTCGAGCAGGCTTAAAGCATCACGCATAGAACCATCCGCCGCCCTTGCAATATAGCGGATGGCTTTTGGCTCTACCTGAACCTGTTCCCTCTCCATCAGCTCCGTCAGGCGTTTGCCAATCGTTTCAATTGTAATACGCTTAAAGTCATATCTCTGGCACCGTGAGAGAATCGTGACCGGAATCTTATGCGCCTCTGTCGTTGCAAGAATGAAGATAACATAAGAAGGGGGCTCCTCCAAAGTTTTCAACAATGCATTAAAGGCTCCTATGGAAAGCATATGAACCTCGTCGATGATGTATACTTTGTATTTGCCCTCAGTTGGTGAATATGCCACCTCCTCACGGATTTCCCGAATATTGTCCACGCCGTTATTGGAGGCCGCATCTATCTCTATAACGTTCATGGAACTGCCCGCCGCAATCGCCTTGCAGCAGGGGCAGTTCCCACAGGGACTTCCGTCTGCCGGATGTTCACAGTTCACTGCCTTTGCAAATATTTTGGCAATGGTAGTCTTACCGGTACCTCTCGTCCCGCAAAACAGATAGGCGTGTCCCACCCTGTCTGCTTTGATTTGATTCTTGAGTGTTGTAACAATGTGTTCCTGCCCCTTTACGTCCTCAAATTCCTGAGGCCGGAACTTGCGATATAACGCAGTATATGACATGTTTAATCTCCGAAACTAATTCCCATCAATTTTGCTTCGCGGATAATCTTGGAATCCGGCTCTACCATCTTCAGCTTGCCCGCTACATCTCCCAACGGCACTTTTTTGGTATTGCCATTTACCATACCCACCATATAACCATATTTATCATTGAGGATAAGGTCTGCAGCCGCCGCACCCAGTCTGGTACAGAGCACACGGTCATACGGACAGGGACTGCCGCCGCGCTGTGTATGTCCCGGTACCGTTACGCGAACTTCACTTCCAATCTTCTCCTCTATACGCGCTGCCACCTCATAAGAGACAGACGGATACAGGTGTTTTCCCTGTTTTTCTTTTAATTTCTTCTTACTGAGCTTTGCATCTTCCTTGGAAATCGCACCCTCAGCAACTGCAAGAATGGTAAATCCTTTGCCGGAACGATTTCTTCCCTCAATTGCCTCTACAATCTTGTTGATATCGTAAGGAATTTCGGGCAGAAGAATGATATCCGCGCCGCCTGCCATGCCTGCATACAACGTCAACCATCCTACTTTATGTCCCATAACCTCCACAATAAATACGCGGTTATGAGAAGCCGCGGTAGTATGAATGCAGTCAATTGCATCTGTAGCAATGTTAATCGCGCTCTGGAATCCGAAAGTCACATCCGTACCAAAAATATCATTGTCAATTGTCTTTGGCAAATGAATGATGTTCAGTCCTTCCTCACGCAGGAGATTTGCTGTCTTCTGTGTTCCGTTTCCTCCCAAAATCACAAGACAGTCCAGGCGCAGCTTATAATAAGTCTGTTTCATTGCCTCCACCTTATCCAGACCTTTCTCGTCCGGTACGCGCATCATCTTAAACGGCTGTCTGGAAGTTCCAAGAATTGTGCCGCCTTTTGTGAGAATACCGGAAAAATCTCCGGAGGTAAGCAGACGGTAATTTCCATAAATAAGTCCTTTGTACCCCTCATAGAATCCATAAACTTCCAATGCCTCAAGATTCTTGCTCAACCCTTTTACCACGCCACGCATTGCGGCATTTAATGCCTGGCAGTCTCCGCCGCTTGTCAACATTCCAATTCGTTTCATGATATTACCATCCTCCTCGTTTTCATGATATTCATAATTATATCCCAATTTTTTACACTTCACAAGATTTTTCATTTGCTTTTTTCGAAATATTTGTTATACTGAGGAGGAAGGCAAATGCGTAGCATTTCTGGAATGCCTTCCGACGATTTGGCAGGGGACGCTTTGCGGCGCGTGCCAATACATTGTGGAGGAAGGCAAATGCGTAGCATTTCATACTTAAATTCTGGAGGAGTACCCAAGAGGCTGAAGGGTCTGGCTTCGAACACCAGTAGGTCGGTAGTCCCGGCGCGGGGGTTCAAATCCCCCCTCCTCCGTTCTAAGACTTAAAAGGAGCGATCATATGAATATTATTAAAGCGAGTGACTACAACGATTTGAGCCGTAAAGCGGCAAATATTATTTCTGCCCAGGTTATCATGAAACCCAACTGTGTTCTGGGTCTTGCCACCGGTTCCTCTCCCGAAGGACTTTATGCCTCTCTTGTTGAGCGTTACAAACTGGGTGACCTTGACTTCTCCCAGGTGAAATCCGTCAATCTGGACGAATACCGGGGACTGACTCACGATAATCCGCAGAGTTACTACTATTTCATGAACGAACATCTTTTTAAACATATCAATATCATACCGGAGAACACACATGTTCCGGATGGTACGGAACCTGACGCTCAAAAGGCATGTGAACAACATGAGCAGACCATTCAGTCATTGGGCGGCATCGACTTGCAGCTGTTGGGACTCGGCAACAACGGGCACATCGGCTTTAACGAACCCGGAACCGGATTTGAAGAACTGACGCACTGTGTTGCGCTTACAGAGAGTACGATTCAGGCAAATTCCAGATTTTTTGACAAACCCGAAGATGTTCCTACCGAAGCCTACACGATGGGAATCAAAACCATCATGAACGCGAAAAAGATTTTAATTGTTGTTAATGGGAAAGGAAAGGCTGACATCGTACACAAATCCTTCTTTGGACCTGTGACAACGGAAGTTCCGGCCTCCATCCTGCAATTGCATCCGGATGTGACGCTTGTCGGTGATGAAGAGGCGTTAAGCCTTTGTCCCTTATAAGAAATGAGAATTTAACAGTTCAGCCACGTATTGGGCTGAACTGTTATGTTTTTGGAAGAAAGGAAGGAATCATTTGAAAATCATCCATGGACTTGTCTTTCACGAAGGAAAAGGATTTGTCAAAGAAACGCTCTATACGAAACAGGACTGCTTTTCTCTGCCAACATCCGAAGATACAGAAGATACGATATTGGATGCCGAGGGCTGCTATATCATTCCGGGCCTTATCGACATCCATTTTCATGGCTGCGCGGGACATGACTTTAGCGATGCCTCTTGCGAGGGTTTGACAGCCATCGCAGAGTACCAGTTGTCGCAGGGCGTTACCTCCATCTGTCCGGCGTCCATGACACTCTCACCGGAAATACTGCGCAGCATTTGTGAATGCGGCAAAAATTTTTCCGACAAAGATGTTGCAAACGGTTCCCGACTGGTAGGCATTAATCTGGAAGGTCCTTTTATTTCCAGTGAAAGATGCGGCGCACAGAACCCCAACTTCGTTCACCCGGCAGACTTTACCCTGTTAAACGAATTACAGGATTGCGCCAACGGACTGGTAAAACTCGTGACGCTGGCACCGGAAACACCGGGCGCCATGGATTTTATCCGCCAGGTCAAACGCTCCGCGTTGAAAGATATCTCGATTTCCCTTGGACATACCACAAGCGATTACGATACCGCCAAAGAAGCGCTTGATTCAGGGGCAAACCACATTACCCACCTGTTTAACGCCATGCCCGCATTTACCCATCGGGCTCCCGGCGTAATCGGCGCTGCATTTGACTCTCCCGACTGTTTTGTAGAAATCATCTGCGATGGCGTCCATATCGCTCCCCCTGTCATCCGGGCTGCATTTGCCATGTTTGGCAGTCACCGTATTGTCCTCATCAGCGACAGTATGCGCGCAACAGGACTCTCAGACGGAAATTACACGCTGGGGGGGCTTGACGTAACAGTAAACGGTAAGCACGCCACGCTAAAAGACGGTACGCTGGCTGGTTCTGTCACAAATTTATCAGACTGCCTGCGGTGCGCAGTCTCCATGGGAATCCCTCTGGAGGACGCCATACTATGCGCTACCATCAATCCGGCGCGCGCGATTGGCATAGATTCTGATTATGGAACTCTTACGCCAGGGAAAGTCGCAGATTTCCTGCTGTTAGATAAAGACCTGCACCTGGTTGGCGTATATAAGAACGGACAAAAAGTGAAATAAAATAATATTTACGACAATAAAATCCGGGCGTCAAAACGCGGTTAAAACCTTCCGCATCCTGACGCCCGGAATGCTATGTAAATTAATCTAAAAATTCTACCTTACCACTGTCAATATGGTACATGGCTCCACATACTTTGAGACCACCCTGCGCCTCAAGCTCCTTAATATCCAGGCTATCCTTGATAATGGAAACGCTTCGCTCTACATTTAAACAACATGCACGGGTCTCATCCTTCTCGTCCCCAATTGCCTTACGAATTTCATCTGTTATGAATTTCACATATCCGTCTGGCTCTGAAGTAAGCGCTGCACCTACCGCTCCACAGTGAGTATGTCCCAGTACAACTACCAATGCGCTCTTCAAATGTCCTGCCGCATACTCCACACTGCCAAGCTGATGTTTGTCCATGACGTTTCCTGCCACACGAATTACAAACAGTTCACCGATTCCAGCTGAAAAGATACTCTCCGGAACCACCCTTGAATCAGAGCAGGTGATAACAATCGCGTATGGTACCTGACCTTCCTCGCACGTCTTCTTTCGAATCTGTACGGATACATCTCCCGGATTCGTCTTCGCCTCAAGATAACGCTGATTGCCCTCTTTTAATTTCTCCATTGCCTCTGCTGCTGATAAATTCGTATTTCCCATACTTTCACTTCCTCCGTTATTTTATTTTATAAATTGTTACCTGAACATTATACCAAAAAAAATTTTAACTTGCAATTTGAATAAAAAAATGATAGAGTAACTTTTGTGAACAAATGATGTTCATAATTATAACATATCAACATAATCTATATGAAGGAAAATGGAGGAGACAACATGAAAAAACATATTTCAATTCTCATGCTTGCAGTTATGATGGTAATGGTTCTGGCAGGATGTGGCGGCGGTGCCGACAAGAGCGACGCTCCGGTAGTCGGCGACTGGAAAATGACCACAGTTGAGGCAATGGGACAGACCGCAAACATTGAAGAATATGCTACTATGACCGGAATGAGCGCTGACGATGTAAAAATGAATTTGTCCATCAAGGGTGACGGCACATTCACGATTGATGCCGGCAGCATATTTGGCGGAGCATCCGGAGAGGGCAAATGGGATTACAAAGAGCCTACTCTCACACTTGACTATGAAGGCAAGACAACATGCGAGTACAAAGACGGTAAACTGGTTATGAGCCTGGAAGAAGGCGGACAGTCCGTATCCGTAACATTCGAAAAATAATTTATAACATAATTTCCCTGTCATACATATCAGGGCACGAGATAAAGTGTGCATATCCGGTAAAATCCGGTTGCACACTTTATTTTTGCCATGGCATATTTTTCTGGTTGTTTTCATAGGATATAGAAACATCTATGGGAGTATATAAAATGTCTGAATTCCATCGAATGATTACTTATCTTTATTTATATGAGCAGGGAACAAAAAGTCGAAATACAGGTTTCGCCAAAGTTGAGAAAAGAGAACAGCGATGCCTTCTCGAAATACATATGAAGAACACCGGATGCAGTCTGTCTCCTGTCCCGGTATATTTTTATGTCCAAAAAGAATCACAATTGGCAGGAATTCCACTTGGAAATTTCAGCCTTACCAGAGGAAGCGGCGACTTCAAAACAATTTTGGATGCAAAAAACATAAAAGACAGCGGCTACGAGCTGGATAACGTGAAAGGAATTTATATTCCACTTACCGAAGAAATGATGTTAGTCAGCCAATGGGATGACGATGAATTCCGCCCGGAAATCTTTGCTGAAATTACGGAGACAGAAACGAACATTTCTCATTCAGAAAAAGAGCCGCAAGCTTTGCAGGCAGCGGAAAACCATGCCTCCACGCATGAGAAAACAGATAATGCTCCGGCAAAGGAACCGATGAATTCTGCTCCGGCACCGGACATCAGCGAAATCACGCCTGATACGGCTGAAACGCCCACAAAACCTGACTCACAACAGCAACAGACAACATCTTCTCCGGCTGCGGAGCCGCAGGTTTCCAGTCAGTCACAGAAAGAATCGTCATCTCAACATATAGAAAATGATATCTTACATCAAGATGCGGAAGAACCCACAGAAAAACCGACCGATGCTTTGAAAGCAGTGGAGGCTTTGCCGCGCTCCTTTGATAGAACCGCAGGTTTTCATACGGTAACAGGAAAAGAAACGCATACCTCAAGACAAAATCCAAAAACACCCAAACTTCCCGGCACCGAACAGCCTCCCCAGAGTTCTCAGGCTGACGCGCCGGAGGACTGGGACCTGCGCTGGCGTTTTATTCTGGAAAACTATCCGGTCATGACGCCCTTTGCCGGAGATGAAAACACGCTCTGCGTGCGAATGGAATTAAAAGATTTAAGACAGCTCCCCAAACAGTTTTGGTATCTGGGCAACAACAGTTTTCTTCTCCACGGATTCTTCAACTACCGCTACTTTATCCTTGGCATGACGGAAGAATTTGGCGTAAAGAAATGGTTTATCGGCGTCCCGGGCGTATTCCAGAATCCAGAACGGGTCATGGCCGCATTGTTCGGATTTCCGGAATTTCGCAGTGAAAAACAATCAGCCATCAATACCGGTGAATTCGGCTACTGGTATCGCTACCTGAACGAACTGTCAGAGCCTGCCAACAACAGCCATTCCTGAAATGTCGTTCGAAAAATAACTTCAGTCATAAAAATCCTAACAGGAGCTTTGCCTCCTCTGCCAGCAGAGCGTACACCTCGTGGTCTCTCCAACATCCATGCAGCTTTACGCTCTGCCTTCTGGTGCCTTCCCACGCAAATCCCAATCGTTCTAGCAATTTTCGGGAAGGCTTATTCTCCGGCAACGTACATGCCTCAATCCGATGCAGGTTCATTTCCACAAAAGCAATCTCCAGACATTGCACAATACTTTCCCTCGCATACCCGCGCCCCCAAAATTCACGGTCAAATTTATAGCCCAGTATGGCCGAGCAAAAAAAATCATACCGAATCCCCTGTAAAGACACTGTACCGATAATCCGTTCCGGTTCCGTTTTCTCCGACACCCAGAAACGAACTGCAGATTGTTTTACTGCCAGATTATACTCACATTGCAGCAACGTTTTATGATACTGCTCTGTATAAAAATTCTTCGACCGCTCTACCTCATATGGCTCAAAAACCTCCCGGTTATTCTGATAAAACTTCAGAACCCTGTCCGCCGCTGCGTCTGTCAGAACCTGTAACACCAGTCGGTCGGTTTCATATTTCATCTTCATTTGCATAATCCTTTGCTGTGATTTATACTGTTATCCGTAAACATCTACCACGCCTATTTTATCACAACCCACACAGGAGTGCACATGGAACATAAAGAAAAATTTATGAAAGAAGCCATCCGCCAGGCAAAAAAGGCAGAAAAAATTGATGAAGTACCAATCGGCTGCGTAATCGTATATGAAGGAAAAATCATTGCCCGCGGCTACAACCGCAGGAATATTGACAAAAATACACTTGCTCACGCTGAATTATCCGCCATAAAAAAAGCCAGCAAAAAACTAGGGGACTGGCGTCTTGAGGGCTGCACCATGTATGTAACCTTAGAGCCCTGCCAGATGTGCGCCGGAGCCATCGTTCAGGCAAGAATAGATAAAGTTGTCATTGGCAGTATGAATCCCAAGGCTGGCTGCGCCGGATCGGTGCTGAATTTGCTGCAGATTTCTTCATTTAACCATCAGGTAGAGATAGAGCGCGGCGTTCTGGAAGAAGAATGCTCCCTAATGCTGAGTGGCTTTTTTAAAAATTTAAGGGAAAGAAAGCGACAGGAACGGGAATAAATGTAACAGATCAGCCCGTATGTTACAAAATAGCCTTATTTCATGGAAGATATAAAAATTATTTTTTAAATTCTTATGGAAAACTCAATATTTCTTACAACTTTTCCATCCACGTTGCCTGAAGAAAACTCGGATAGAATTTCTAGTGCCCCTAACTCCGGGGATGGACGGATATGATTAATTCCGCCCAATTCAAACTCGGTTTTCCTTACTTCGGTAAGGTATCGTGGCAAAAACTGTTTTTCTGGGGTAGGAAGCCCTTCGTATGTTTTCCTTGCCAGCGGCATAAGAGCGCCAAGGGTATGCCGGATGACCTGTCTGAGGGACTGCCACATCAAATCTTTGAAATTTCTTGCATTTTTTGTGTGGCAGTCCTGAGTTTCATCGGCATACCCTGTTTTCAGGCGG
>CAJTSB010000012.1:15921-83757 GCA_910578825.1 uncultured Lachnospiraceae bacterium
ATTTCGTCCATTCCCCGAAGACAAGGGGCACACGAAATTCACCGAATGTTTTCTTTTCAGGCAATATGGATGGAAAAGTCGCCATAAATATGTAAAATTTCCATAAGAATTTTTAGAATCATATTCTAAAGATTCCATGAAATAAGGTTGTCATGTAACATACGGGCTGATCTGTTACGAATAAATTATAAACCATTTTTCCGGCAGTTGACATTTTTTCAAAAACACGCTATACTTAAATCTCCGAGCAGCCGGGGCGTTAGCGGTGCCCTGTACCAACAATCCGCTATAGTTGGGGTGATGCTCTGCCCCGGATTTATGATTGTGGGGCTGCCTTTTATAAGTGGTGATGACGTTTGGGTCTTACGCAATGGAAATCTGTGAACCGTGTCAGGTTGGGAACAAAGCAGCACTAAGCAGAACCTTTCATGTGCCGTGAGGGCGCCTGGATTGAGCTAACTGTAAGAGTAACGCCTATGATCTGAATTCAAAGCAGAGCGCTCGGATTTTAATAACAAAAACTGGAAATAAAAATTATCCCGCTGTACTTGACATTTCAGGTCTGCGGGATTATATTTATTTTGTAAACAATAATAATTACTATTATTTATATGGAGGATAGAACATTGATTAAGCACAGCCGTCAGAGAGATTGTATCAGGGATTTTCTGGCTAACCGCTGCGACCATCCTACCGCTGAGACTGTTTATCTAAATGTAAGGAAGGAATTTCCCAACATCAGTCTGGGCACAGTATACCGGAACTTATCTCTCCTGGCAAAATTAGGTGAAATCCGCAAACTTTCAACGGGCACAGGTCCCGACCGTTTTGACGGAAACATATCTCCTCATTACCATATATTCTGTACCGGATGCGGCAACGTACTGGATTTGGAAATCGAAAACATCGACCATATCAACACCCTAGCTGGTTCAGGATTTGATGGCGAAATCGAGGGACACGTCACTTACTTTTTTGGAAAATGCCGGAATTGCCTTAAAAAATAAAATTTGCTGTTGACATAGGACAACATGTATGATATTTTATAATAACAGTAACGATTACTGATTTTAAAAATTAAAAATTTATATAAAAGAAAGGAAGTATTATTATGAAAAAATATGTATGTAGTGTATGTGGTTATGTTCATGAAGGAGATGCAGCACCGGAGAAGTGCCCGCAGTGTAATGCTCCTGCATCCAAGTTTACCGAGCAGAGCGGCGAGAAGACCTGGGCTGCTGAGCATGTAGTAGGCGTTGCTCAGGGTGTTTCCGAGGATATTATGGCAGATTTAAGAGCCAACTTCAACGGCGAGTGTACGGAAGTCGGCATGTATCTTGCTATGGCAAGAGTTGCTCACAGAGAAGGTTATCCGGAGATCGGATTATACTGGGAGAAGGCTGCTTACGAAGAGGCAGAACATGCTGCAAAATTTGCTGAATTGTTAGGCGAAGTTGTTACCGACAGCACCAAGAAGAACCTGGAAATGCGTGTCGAGGCTGAGAACGGCGCAACCGCTGGTAAATTTGACCTGGCAAAACGTGCAAAAGCTCAGAATCTTGACGCAATTCATGACACCGTACATGAGATGGCTCGTGATGAGGCTAGACACGGCAAGGCATTTGAGGGCTTGTTGAAGAGATACTTCGGTTAAGAAGAAATTCTGTAAAATCAACCTCTCTGAGGATTTAAGGGTATGTTGGAATGATCCGACATACCCTTTTTTGTGCAGACGGTTGTGTCTGAATGTGGGGTTAAAAAGAGAGAAACACTAACTTACCTCTCTCAGGTATTGCAATAGACAAACCGGGATTTATCTTCTTGTATAGATTAAGTCCGTCATACCATTATACGACCGTGTATTAATTAATTTTAACCGAATCTCCTGTCTTGCATTTTCAAAAAGCCGAATACCAGAACCCAAAAGTGTTGGAATTACAGTAATATAATAACAGTCAATGATATCCTCATTTACTAACTGTTGGATAAGATTGGCTCCACCACATATCCATATATCTTTTCCGCTTTTTTCTTTGAGGCTTTTTATCAAATGAACAGGGTCCATATTTACAAATCGTATTTTTTCAGAGGAAACCTGCTCATTATGTGTAATAACATAAGTCGTAAAATCTTTATATACCCACTCTTTGGGTGAAAGCTCAGTAACAATTTGATAATACATATTCCAACCCATTAGGTTTCTTTATCTCCACAAATCCCAATTTATTAAAATGGAATGTTCCATCATTTCATAGTAAATATATCGGAGTACATCGCTCATTTAAATACCTTCTTCTTGACACAACTCCTAAAACCCAATATATTGTTACTATTGGCAATATAATTTTTGAATATATTATACGACAGATATCTGGAGGTACTTCCATGAACATAGATATGACGCAGGGGCCCGCCATGAAATCCATGATGCGTTTCGCCCTGCCAATGATACTGGGTAATTTGTTACAGCAATGTTATAATATCGCCGACACACTGATTGTCGGTCGGTTTCTCGGTGGAGAGGCATTGGCAGCCGTAGGCTCTTCCTTCACGCTGATGACCTTTTTGACTTCGATTCTTTTGGGATTGTGCATGGGAAGCGGCACGCTGTTTTCCATGCGATTTGGAGAAGGAAATGAACAGGGACTTAAAGACAGTATCTGTGCATCCTTTGTCCTTATTTTCTCCCTCACAATGATACTGAATATCCTCACATTTGTTTTTCTTGATGGCATCCGTATTTTCCTGCAGGTACCGGACGAAATATGGCCGGAAATGCACAGTTATTTGCTGGTAATTTTCTGTGGTATCTTTGCCACCTTCCTTTATAACTACTTTGCCTCCCTGCTGCGCGCGATCGGCAACTCGATTGTACCGCTCGTTTTCCTTGCAGTCTCCGCTCTGTTGAACATCGCACTTGATTTGTGGTTTGTTATTGGACTGAATTGGGGCGTGGCCGGAGCGGCAAAAGCAACCGTGGCGGCACAGTACATTTCTGGAATCGGCATCGCTCTTTATTGCCTGATACGCGTCCCATGTCTGAGATATAAAAAAGGGGAATGCCGCCTGAAACAGGGCTGTCTGAAAGAAATTTCCGTTTTCTCTTTACTGACCTGCGTACAACAGTCCGTGATGAATCTGGGGATTCTAATGGTACAGGGCGTGGTCAATAGCTTTGGTCCCACGGTCATGGCGGCTTTTGCAGCCGCAGTTAAAATTGATGCCTTTGCCTATATGCCTGTACAGGATTTTGGCAATGCATTCTCTACTTTTATTGCACAAAATTACGGCGCCAGAAAAGAAACGCGCATACGCGCCGGTCTGCGTGGCGCAGTCACGGCAGCGCTGATTTTCTGTATCGCCGTATCATTGATGGTGGACATTTTCGCCCGACCACTGATGCTGTTGTTTGTAAATGCAGAAGAAACTGCCATTGTGGCAGAAGGCGTGCGCTATCTGCGGATTGAAGGAACATTCTACTGTGGCATCGGCTGCCTGTTTCTGCTCTATGGACTCTATCGGGGTCTTGGCAGGCCAGGCATGTCGGTTGTGCTGACCATCTTTTCCCTCGGAACACGCGTTGTACTGGCATATGCACTTTCCGCTATCCCTGCCATCGGCGTAGTCGGAATCTGGTGGTCCGTACCGATTGGCTGGTTCCTGGCAGATGCGATTGGATTTGCCTGCTATGCCAAAATTCCATACACTAATACAGAATATCCCCGGTAAGCTCTGCCAGCGTATTTTCCCCCCAGCTATAATTATTGAGGTAACTGCCTTTAAATGTCTGCGCATACTCTTCCCTGCCGGTAAGGTAATCATAGAGGTCGCACTGTACTCTTTCCGTAACAATACGGCGTTTGCCGTCCACAGTCTCCATAACGTCGGAAATGCCATACTCTTCCAGTGTATTCTTCAGCCGTAACGCGACCTTGCGGTATCTTGAGAGCGTGACTGGATTCACCGGCTCATCCTCCCACAGAAAGCTAATTGCCTCCTCCGAGGAAATATAGCCGCCGCGACGGTCTACCAACAGTGCAAATAATTCCTTAGCTTTCTTGTTGCGGAAAGCAACGGCTTTTTCGCCTACAAAGACGTCAAAATATCCAAACGTGCGAATGGAAACTGACGGATCTTCCGCCAACGCTTTGCCGGTTTTCGGTTTCGTATTATCCAAATGATAAAGCATGATATATCTCGGGGATGAATCATCGGAAGACTTCTGGGAACAGATTGCCTTAATGCGCCGTTTCGTTTCCGTCTTCACATCATAATAGGTAAATTCCGCCTCGCCGCTCTCTAATATCTTTGCAAATTTCTCATAATCAAAATCACTGCCCTCGACAAACTCTCTGATTGGCGTGCGCTGCTCCATCAAAGGGAGCCATTCTTCCTTCGTAAATCCGAAAAATCCGCAGACGTTATCACTTGCATACAATGGCGTCACGTATGCGTCCTCCACCATAAATGCGGCTATGCCGTCCGTATAATGCATTGCAAGTTCCTGCATATTTTCTTTTAAAAATGCATTTTCATCCCGCAGCGCATCGGTCTTTTCCACATCCGGAATAGCTCTGCAGCAATAGAGGCTGACCGACTCATCCATTTTTAAGAAGATGCCCTGATACAGTTTAATATCGCCATTCGAAGAATGCGATTTGTAAGTAATCTGTGGTGGTTTATTGTCTGATGGCGAGAGCTTTTTCTGAAAAAAATCTCGAAAAAACTGGCGCACCTTCTCGCGCTCCTGGGAAACAACAGTACCGGCAATCCATTTTTCCGTTGCATGTTCCATCTGCATAGACACATTTTCCAGCCATTGGAACATCGGAGAATGATTACTGTACAGACATTTCACGGTATTGGTCTTTAAATTATACTCAAAAATCTTATCATAGATATCTGTCAACGCCCGAAGGTAACGTTTCGTTTCATTCTCTTTCTTCACCTGATGTTTCTTTGTCACGTCCACACAGACGCTTTGAAATTCCTCTGCCCCCTGCTCGTTGACGCTCTTTGTAATCCAGCCGAACACATATGCCTTCGTTCCATCACAGCAAAGCAGCTCCATTTCCCCCACAGCAGGAACCGCAGCAGAATACACATGTTTCAGGCACCGGGCAATCCTGCGTCGTTTTTCCATCGGAATCATCAGAAAAATATCGTCCTTATAGAGTTCAAGGTAATCCAGCTCACCATTTCGACTTCCCGGTATACGCAGAATCTTTTTCATCTGTTCATTGATATATGTAATCCTCGGATGTTTTTCACAGGTATACTTTATGACTCCTCCGGGAATCTCAAGGTGGACTGGCTCTGCCAGACCATCCTCATGAAATCCGGTTATATTGAAGTTTGCGATGCCCTGTACATTTTCTGATTTATTATTCATGGCGTCTCCTATCGTCTTCCGGGGGAATTGCTCATTGCCTCACAAATATTATACCATATATCGCCCTACAATAGCACGATAAAAATTCCCTTTACGCCTCAATCATAAGCTAGGATACTTACAATTTCACTTCAGTTAGTTTACAAGGAACTACATACAGAGCCGCTTTGCTGATTATTGAATATAAATTTCTGAAACAGTATTTTTCACACCATTGATTTGTAATCTGACACGAACTTTTCCATTCTCAAATTCATTCAAAGGATATTCCAACGGTTGGGAAAGATTTGTAACATCAACAGATTTGGCTATGTCTCCCTGTACCAGCCACAAGACAAGCGTTGCTCCATCCGGTACTGTGCCACAGGAAATATCAGCGTAAAGCAGTTGAGCGTCTGCGTCCGCAATCGTCATATTTTGTTCTTTCACAAATCCATCACTGGCGTTTCTAAAATCCAGTTTCCAGACATGATCCATATAAGCGTTATAATTCATGAGAATCGTGCCTGAGTTCCATACTCGATCATCCGAAGCAACATTTGTATTGATGCCATTTCCGATGGCCGCACTTACGATAAAACCAGTCAAACATACAATCATAAGCATCATACTTACAACACCGGCAACAATAAATTTTAAGTGATGCGTACCTTTTTTTACCATAACACTATTTTCCTCCTTTTCAATATGTGTTCCACATTCTTCACAATATTTGGCTTTTACTGAAATTCGATGGCCGCAAGCCGGACACATCGTTTTGATTTCTGAACGGCGCAGAAAGTAAACCAACAATCCGATAAAGGGCGTAGCTATAAAAACCACAAGCGCCCATAGTACCGGGTCCTCGTTTCGCTCTTTGCAATCCTGATATACCCACGCTGCAAAAAAAGCAGAGGTACACAATGCAAAAAGAATAAAGCTAAAGAGCAGCACGGGAATCAGCATGGAAAGACCGCTGAAACCATCACTTTTCAGATAATACAAACCAAACCGTAAAAAAATTAACAACAGGATAATCAGAATAACAATACACAGCAAAAATCTGTTTTTCTTTGGATTATTCATGCCAATACACCTCTTTTCTCGATGCGAATTGTAATGTTGTCTTTTATGTTTGTTCTTTTTACACCCAATATGGTAAGCAATATACCCGCCAGACCAACATAAAAACAGATACCAGCAGCAAAGCAAGATAAATAAATATTTTCAATGGTTATCAGCGCAAAAAGAGCCAACAAAGAAAAAGTTATCAAATTCAAAACCATTGGCAAACACCAAAGTGATAAAATATGCATGGCAGGTTGCTTTCGCAGGATGGCTTCCTGTTGATACAGAGCTGCTTTGAGTTTATGATTCAGTTCTGGCGCTGGAACATCTGTCATTTTCATAGTAACCCGGATAACCTCTTCTATTTCCGTGTCAGGCCGATTATCTCTCATATCCGGCATCCTCCAATCTTTTTTTAATTAAATTTCTTCCCTTGAACAATCGACTTTTTACGGTACCAGGCGGTTTCTTTATAATAGTCGCTATCTGCTCTATGGGACAATTAGAAAGGTAAAATAATATCAGTGGTACCTGAAATTTTTCCGGGAGAGTTTGAATAATTTGATGGACTTCTGTAATCAATTCTTTTTGAAGATAACCTTCTTCTATACTTTCTCCAGAATGTAGTACCTTTTCCGTTTCATCATCAAAATTGCTACAGGGAGCAATCGTGTTGCGGCGTGCCTGTTTTCTTCTGTCGCTTTTCCAGAGATTATGGGTTAAAGAAAAAAACAATGCCTTCGGATTTTTCTCCCAGTCAAGCGTCCATTCTGTTTCTAACGCTTTTAGAAAAGTTTGCTGATATAAGTCCTCAGCATCTGCCTTGTCCGCACAAAGTTTCAGGCAAAATCTATATATATCTGTACCGAAATTATCAATACATTTTTCTATTTCTCTTGCGTTCACTGTTTCACCTCCACTGCCTGTTCACCCTATATTCGCCATGACTTTGTACAAGGTTCATTTTTTATTATATACTAAACTATTTACATCTCTTTTGATACCTCAAAAAGAAGCCCTGACTGCAATCGATCAGGACTTCTTTCTCTGTTTCTCATTCTTCTATCCAAGTTTCCCATCCCTCATCTTTAGCGCCACGTCCGCAGCTTCGGCAACTTCCATGTCATGCGTAACAATGATTACACAGTAGCCTTTCTCATGTGCGAGGTTGCGCAGGATATCAACAATGTTCTGCGTATTTGCACCGTCCAGATTCCCGGTCGGCTCGTCGCCCAAAATGATTCTTGCATTGGAGGCAAGGCTTCTTGCAATCGCCACGCGCTGCCGTTCTCCACCGGAAAGCTTGGACGGAAAACGGTTCATCTGCTCCTTTGTGATGCCTACACCCTCAAGAAGCTCCGCTGCCCTGGGTTTCGCATCCTTCGGCGACACGCCGCACAGCTCCATGGGGAAACAGACATTTTCCATAACTGTCATCAGTGGGAATAAATGAAATGCCTGAAATATCATGGAAATGCTCTCCCTGCGGTAACGGTCAAGATTCAGTTCCTTAAGGCTGTCGCCGTCAAAAGCTACCTCTCCCTCTGTGGGAAGGTCCAGCCCTGCGAGCAAAGAGAGCAGCGTGGACTTTCCGGAACCGGAAGGACCCACGATGGCATAGACATTTCCTTCTTCGAAAACACAGGAAACATCAGATACAGCTTTCCCCTGCGCATTTTTATATTGATAAGATACATTTGTTAAAGTCAAAGCTGACATATTTTCCACTCCTTTTCGTATGTTTTCTTATTCCTTTACCTGCAACAATTCCAATGCCTTATGCCTTGTCACCAGTACCGACGCCACAACCGCTCCACCGGCGCCGCCCAGCAGGTACAACGCCCAGCAAAAGGCAAGCGTCTCCAGGCTGCTTACGAAAATTCCCGGACTGTAGAGAACAAACAGAACTGCCACAAGGACGATTCCTGCCACACACAGGAAAATCTGTTCAAATACCAGGATACACCGGGTGCGCTTTTTCGTAACGCCCAGGATACGTAAATATGCGGCCTCCTGCGCCGATTGCAGGATCACCAGCAGCGGACCGAACACCCCGATCAGCACGGCTGCGGCAACGGCAATGGGGAAGAGCGAATCCAGCAGCGTGCGGATGCGCCGGATATTTTCAAGCCCTCCGGTATCAATCCGGTAATCCGGACCCGGAGAATAGACAACGCTCTTATCCCGCTCCTGTTCCAGCAACGCATCCGTCTCCTCCACCTTATCGTTATCCGCCAGGATAAAATCACATACACCCACATCAAAGTCCATGGAAAACAGCCTTTCCAGATCGCAGCGAATTCCCGTAAAAATCCCCTTGCTGATGTTTGCATCCCCGGACTCTACAATTCCTATCACCTTATATGGCTTATATCCGGATACATCCACCCCTGTGGATACACCTTTTTCAAGCATCGTATAGAGCATACTTGAGAGGATGCCAATCTCATCTCCGGGAGAAACACCAAGCTTTTCAGCCGTTTCCTTCCCGACCAGACATACCTGCGCAGTACCATCAAAGGTAGAAATATCATATCCTTCGGCATAATCCACCGTACAGTCTCCCAGATATCGCATGAGGTCGCTGCTGATCGACATGATGATATCGCTGTCTGAACCTTCCACCCGTATGGCAAAGCTATCATAACAGTAAAAATCTTTTATCAGCGGCGAATTTGACAATGCCCTTGCGGATGTAAGGGAAAACGCGTGTGCGAATCCCCTTACGCTCTGCTGATAGTATGCATCCCGGTACATCACCTTCGCCAGCACGAGCGTTCCAATGCCGGCTGCCAACACGACCGCCAGAATCAACGATACTGCCGTCTTCGTAATGCCGCGGCGCATATGGCGCCGGATATAGGATGCTACATGGCGCACAGCGCCATAATTTCCCCGCATAGTTTCTTCTCCGGCAACAGAGAGTTTCGAAAAATCGGCTTTTGTTAACACTGTCTGTTCCATCGCACCTACAGGCTCTGCCTTCTTCCTCTTCTTAAACGCCCTTGCCCGTGTACCTTCCTGCAAAAGCTCCAACGGCGGCGTATGTTTCATGCTGCGCAGGAAAGAATATGCAGACAGAGAGACAAACATCAATTCCGCCAACAGGCAAAGGATTATCACGCTAATTGGCAACGTTGCATCCGGAACATATCCTATGGGCGCGCTGTCTGCCATCCGCGCAAGCGTCTCGGCAGCCGCTCCCTGTGCATAGTAAAGTCCTGTTATACCGCCGATGGGCACTGCCAATACGGACACTGCCACAAACGGCAGTACCACAGAATGCTCTGCCGCCTTACCAGGAACGCCAAGCGTGCGCATAATGGCGTATATTTTCTTACTGCGCCCGATATAAAGATACACCGCAAGGAACAATGCCAGTATCGCTCCTGCAACATACAGAAAAGTGGTCAAAAAAGCGGTCAATTGTGCCATCCTCAGGCTGTCCTTCACTTCCAGCCATCCCCTGTCGTTATATTCCAGGTCACAGCCAATCTTTTCCACAAGCGCTTCAGCAGCCTCATGAAATGCCTCTATATCACGGGCATCCTCGACAAAAGGTGAAATTTCGCCAAACTCAGGCTCCATATTTGCAATTTCTTTCGGCATGAGAGAGGAAGACATATAAATCATATTTTTATCCATCGGGTACGTCACATTTTTATCCGGATCCGTATAGGCGCCGATAATCGTAGCATCTACGGTTTTCACGTATTCCGGTATCTTTTCGGGACAAATAACATTCCTCTCTTCCTCTGTTTCTGTTATCGCAAATGCTCCGGAGAAGTCATGATAAACCTGATCCCCCAGCCGCACGCGGATACTGTCTCCAACAGACAACCCATACTCTTCCAGAAACTCTGCGCTTACGACACAGACGTCCGTATCTTCCTCCGTAAAATAGCGCCCCTCACAAATTATGGATTCAGATGCTATCGAGCGCATATCCCAGGCATACTCGACGTCAAAAACATGCTGATTGTGTTCAATTGCATCCAGCCAGGACTTCTGGAGGGCAAACGATTCCGTCTCCAGATAATTCTCCGGCTCACCATCTATGACACGTAAAATTCCTTCACCCCAATCCTGAGGGTAACAAATGATTCCGGAATAGCCATCCGATTCACGCCGGTCTCCACTATTTAGCGCCAGCATCAGGCATCTGCTCCCTGTTTTCAGATTATCATAATACGCGCGGGTATAGGAAGATTTTGCGTAATACATATCCCCCAGAGGAATATTTCTTATGGTAAAAGAACGAGGAATCTCAGATCCGCCCTGACATCCAAGAACCTTGACGTCATTAAATTTCAGCGTGATGTGGTCACGCAGAAGGGATGGATTGCTGTACTCATCCTCATATCCTTCGTATGTACCTTCAAACAAAACATAACCCCAGGAACGATCCAGTCGTTTATAGTCCTCCACCCGCCCTGCCGTCCAACAGATCCTATCGACAAGCGTCACGCCGGGCAACGATTTAAATTCCTCCATCTGTTCCTTTGTCGGCTCCGGCTTTTGCTCCATCTTATACATGAAACCATAACTTGTCCCTGCTGACCCATCCGGCGAATCAACAGATTCCGTAAAAACAAAGCTGCTCGGCACATAATTGCCCAGACCTGCAGTGGCATAGTAACAGCCCTCGACCTCCTTATTTTCCCGCATAGTGACAGCAAAGTCCGTGACACGGGAAAAGAGTGCAAACGAAGCTGCTGCAATCAATAAAAACGTCAGCAAAGTTTTCATAGGAGCACGCAGCATTTGTTTTAACGCAATTGATTTTTTCATAACCTCCTTCATCTCCAATCTGATGTATTTCCTACGCTGATATCTGCGTATACGCAAAACACTCAGGCAGGATATACAGATATCTTACCTGAGCGTTGCGTCTTACTTTCACCAAAGTTGTGTCAAAGTTGTAAAATTTAAGTTCTATGGCTGTTCGTTCCCCTGCGTTTTCTCCTTCACTGTCAATTTCATAGTCATGAGCACACTTTTTCTTTGAATCCGCTCCACGCCGATCAGTTCTTCGTCGAACTCTGCCAGCGCCTTTCGATAGCCGGAGCCTTCGTGCTGCGCAAACTCCATTCGCGCACACAGCCTTCCGCTCTCTTCCTCCCAGACCGCCCTTGTCCCCTCTTCATTAAACGCTGCGCCCTTATGATAGGGATTAAGTTTGTTAAATTCCAGAAAATCCCTTAAATTCCAATACGGTATGCTTTTCGGCAGGTTCTCATAAATCCTGACCTCTGACTTCCAGACACCTGTAGTTACTGCATTCACGTATAAGACTGCCTCCATGGAACGGCTGGAAAGCTGCACCTTCCAGAAACTATAATATGGCTTTGCCTGCACTTCTTCCGATTCCTCCAGCGTCCCAAGTGTTGCATATACGGACCCCACCTGGGAATCCACGTCTTTTTCCCAGTCATAGCCACCTTTCAGATCCATCTGCGTGAGCCATGCTTTCGCCGTTCTCACCGCGTCCTGCATGGAAATCTGTCCCTCTACAGGGGCATGGACCGTCATTCTGTCATCCCAATTCCGGATCACTTCCGCTATCGTATCCTTAGGAATATTTTCCCTTTCCTGCCATTGATCACCAATGCTTTTTGCCACAATTTCCCTGCTCTTATAAAGGAGCTGATGCTCCCGTAAGCGTAAAATCAAATTCATCCCCTCCACGCTGCCCAGAGAAAAGACCGCGGCGAGAAACAGGGTAAGAACTGTATATTTATATGTTTTCTTCATCTCTGCCTCCTTCTGCCAGAGCGAATATCAGGCAGATTACCGTTCCCGTCATCCCATCACTATCTATCTCCATCCTCGCTCCATGGTTCTCTGCAATCTTTGCCGCCAGAGCCATTCCCAGACCGGCTCCATGCTGTTTCCTTGAGCGGGATTTATCCACCATATAAAAAGCCTCCGTAATCCTCCCCAGTTCTTCTTTGGGGATTCCCCTGCCGTTATCCCTGATCTGAATCCTGTAACAGTCTCCCTCTGCTCTGCCACTGATCCAGAGATCTCTGCTTCCTGCCTTGACAGCATTGTCCGCAAGGTTCAATATCAATGTCTTAAACAAGTCAAAATCCACCCGGATCATGCCCTCCTCAAGTTTCATATGCAGGGCAGCGTTATATTTTTCACACAACGGTTCCATTCCCTGACGCATATTTTCAAACATGAGCGGTACGGACATTTCTTCCAGCAGAAAATCCTGCCTGTCCAACACAAACAAATCCATCAATTTCAGGGACAGCGCCTCCAGGCGCATCCCCTCATCCAGTATATATTCGGCGGCTCTCTTTACCTCCTCCCGAGGCAAATCACGCTGATAGAGCATATCGGCATATCCAATTACGGAGGTCATCGGCGTCTTCAGCTCATGGGCGAAATTTGCCGTAAAGTCCTCTTTCTGCCGTACCATATCCGAAAGCTGTGCAATCTTATCTTCCACCTGCTGCGCCATATCATTAAAATCGGCCGCCAGTTCGCCAATCTCATCCTTGCCCTTTGTCTGGATTCTCTGCGAATAATTACCTCCGGCAATCCTGCCTGCCGCCTCCCCAACCTTTCGGATGGGGGAGGTGAGCGCTTTTGTCAACAGAAAAATAATCGGAAAACTGAGGCAGAGTATGAGCAAATACATTCTCTGGAAATAAACCATCATGTTTCTCTGGTTGTCTACCGCAGCGCTGATGTCCGTCTGGGTAACCATGTATACATCGCTTTTCCCCTGCCGTACAAAGCCAAATGCAAAAATATAATGTTTCTTATTCTTTTCATATGTCTGAAAGACAACTTTCTCTTCATCATTTATTTCATTATAAGCATATCTGAAAAAAACGCGCTCTCCTTCTCTTTCACAAATATATGTACTGACATAATCCCTTTCGCCTTTGGCATTTTGAGCGCTTAACGTCAACGCATCTATGCCGGGAAAGTAAATTTCATTGTCTGTACTCCTTCCATGCAGGTATACCGGGACTGTAAAATTCCTCTGCACCGCCCCGTAATCGTTCCTGTTTCTGAAAAAAAAACCATCATCGGAATACAATATGGACTGCAGAATATAGCGGTTATACTGATAATCCTGTAATGCAGCCTTTTGCTGTTGGGCCATCACACTTTCATATGAATAATTGATGAGCAAAAACCCCGCAGCCTGAAATGTAAATCCAAAGACCACAACAAAACACAAAAAAATCTTATGGAACAGCTTCATTTTCCGTCCTCCAGCCGATATCCAATCCGAAATACCGTTTTAATGTAATCCTCCCAGCCCAGTTTCCGCCGGAGGCGCTGGATATGGGAATCCAGCGTGCGAGTATTTCCCATATACGGTTCCCCCCATACCTTCTCATACAGCCTGTCCCGGTACAGAGCGATATTCTTATTGCGTATCAGCTCCACCAACAGGTCAAATTCCTTCACCGTGAGCTCCACCAGCTCCCCGCCTTTTGTAACGGTACGGGAATTCAAATCAATTTCCACATCGAGAAAGACAAGTTTCTCATTTCCTTTATAACATCTTCGCAGCAGCGCCTCCACGCGGGCAAGCAGCTCCCCTATTTGAAACGGCTTGACGATATAGTCGTCCGCGCCGAGTTTTAACCCCCTGATTCGTTCCTCCACCCCGCCTTTCGCCGTCAGAAAGATAACAGGCATACCCATCGGCCTAACGTATTCCAGCAGTTCATAGCCATTAATCTCCGGCAGCATGATATCCAAAAGAATTAAATCATAATTTTCTTTTTCTATCAAATCCGCTCCTTCCCTGCCATCTGAGGCACAGGCACACTCATAACCCGCAGCCGCCAGGTTAACCTTGATTAAATTCGCTATGGATGCGTCATCCTCCACAATCAGGATTTTCATTGCAAAACCTCCAACCAGTCTTAGTCTCCATCCCAATTATAACACACTTTATGGTATAAAAAAGACCCGGTAACAATTACCGGGTTTTTTCCACATTTCTCTGTACGCTTTTCTGTATTTTTCCACTGATGGTCTTGGGCATTTCGTCCACAAATTCCACCAGTCGTATCCACTTATATTCCGCAAGCTTCTGATTGCAGAATTCCTTGATTTCCAATTCAAGCTCACGGGATGGACTGTGTTTTTTATCCGGCACAATGATAGCCTTGATTGCCTGCCCGCGAAGTTTATCGGGAACGCCGATGACACTGCACTCCACAACAGCCGGATGTTCCATAAGAACATTTTCCACTTCATAAGGGCCTACGCGGAACCCCCCGGTCTTGATAATATCATCAAAACGCCCATGAAACCAATAATGCCCGTCCTCGTCCCTGTACGCGGCATCTCCCGTATGGTATACGCCGCCGCGCCACACATGGCGGTACTGCTCTTCATTGTCGAGATACCCGCAGAATACGCCGACCTGTTTTCCATTCTCAGGAGGAACAATCACAACCTCGCCAATTTCGCCATCCGGCACAGGCTCGCCGTGTTTGCTGCGCAATTCGATATTATAAAATGGAGAGATGCATCCCATAGAGCCCTCCACTGCCTCCTGTCCCTGAAAATTCGCCATCAGAAGCGTAGTCTCGGTCTGTCCGTACCCTTCGCAGAGCATCAGCCCGGTACGCTCGGTAAATCTGTGAAATACCTCCGGCGCCAACATTTCTCCCGCTGTAGAGGCATGTTTCAAGGTCGGCATATCCGGAATCCCCTTGCGCACGAGATACCGGTACACGGTCGGCGGTGCGCAGAAGGAAGTAACGCCATAGCGGTTAATGACCGCCGTGAGCTGTTTGGGTTCAAAGTTATCAAAATCATATACCATAACCGCGCTGCCAATCAGCCATTGTCCATAGAGCTTTCCCCAGGACGCCTTCGCCCATCCGGTCTCTGCAACCGTAAAATGCAGACCGCCGTCCTCTGCCTGCTGCCAGTATTTTGCAGTCACAATATGCGCCAGAGGATAGGTAAAGTCGTGAATGACTCCCTTGGGATAGCCGGTTGTACCAGAGGTGAAATAAATCATCATCGGATCATCTGCCTGCGTTTGCACACGTGCAAACGTGCTGTCCATTTCCTGCATTTTGGCAGTCAGGTTCTGAAAACCCTCCACATCCTCCTGCACGCACCAGAGCTGCGCCGAAATCCCGGACTGTAAAAGTGCGGACTGGATGGTCTGCGGCACATCGTCCTGGGGCGTGCATACAATCGCCTTCACCTTCGAGGCTTTGATGCGGTAAATATAATCGCTCTCGGTCAGCATATGGGTTGCCGGAATCATAACTGCTCCCAGCTTATGAAGCGCAATTGCCGCGAACCAATATTCATAGTGGCGTTTCAATACGAGCATCACCCGATCGCCCCGCCCAATGCCAACATCCTGAAATGCATTCGCCATCTGATTGCTGTAACGCCTTACATCTGCAAAAGAAAAAATATGCTCTTCGTTCTCGGTATTGCACCAGACAATCGCCCGTTTCTCCGGGGTCTCTTCTGCGATCACATCAACAACGTCATAAGCAAAATTAAAGTTATCGGGATATTGAAGTGTTATTTTTTCCAGATTTCCCTGTTTGTCGGTAATTTCCGTACAAAATTTATGATATATCATGTTTTCTACTCCTTATTTACCGCGTCCGCACCGATACGGCGGAAACGCTCATAACGCTTGCCTATCAAATCAAGGTCACTGGACAACTGTCCCAGTTCCTCCACCAAAAGCGTACGGATATTGTCGTAAAATTCCTTTTTTCCCATATCCTCTTCCGATAGAATCCTCTCTATCACACCAAGGCTTTTGGCGTCCTCAGACGTAAGTTTCAACCTCGCCGCCGCAACCTCCGCTTTCGCTGCATCCTTCCAGAGAATGCTGGCACAACCTTCCGGCGAAATTACGGAATAAACGGAATTTTGCAGCATCCAGACACGATCCGCAACCGCAAGCCCCAGCGCGCCGCCGCTGCCGCCTTCGCCAATCAGAATTGAAATAATGGGGACGCAAAGCGTGGACATCTCCATCAAATTCTCTGCGATTGCCTGCCCCTGACCGCGTTCCTCCGCTCCAATGCCACAATAGGCGCCGGATGTATCGACAAAACAGACAATTGGCCTGCCGAATTTTTCTGCCTGTTTCATCAGACGCAGCGCTTTGCGGTAGCCTTCCGGATGCGCTGCGCCGAAATTCCGGTAAGTGCGTTCCTTTGCCGTATGTCCCTTCTCAATGGCAATCACTGTGACCGGATTGCCATTTAACCGCGCGATTCCGCCGACAATCGCCGGGTCGTCGCCGTACCTGCGGTCACCGTGAAATTCTATAAATCCTTTAAATATATTTCTGATATAATCAAGCCCTGTAGGTCTTTGACTGTCGCGTGCCAGTTTTACTCTGTTATAAGGTATCAGATTCAACGTACTAACCTCCATTATGAATTTTCAGAAGTTCTGCCAGTAACTTCCTCTGACTCGTTCGTGCTGCAATGTAATCAATAAATCCGTGTTCCAATACAAATTCTGATTTCTGGAAACCTTTGGGCAGGGATTTTTTCGTCGTCTGCTCAATTACCCTCGCACCGGCAAATCCTACGGTTGCTCCAGGTTCTGCAAGAATAATGTCCGCTTCCATGGCAAAACTTGCCGTAACGCCGCCCGTTGTAGGGTCAGTCAAAACCGTAATATATAAGAGACCGTCATCGCTGTGGCGTTTTACCGCCGCGCTGGTCTTTGCCATCTGCATCAGAGACAAAAGTCCCTCCTGCATCCGCGCACCGCCGGATACCGTATAACCGACGACCGGCAGACGGTGTTCTGTGGCATACTCAAAGAGGGAGGTAATTTTTTCGCCAACGGCGCTCCCCATACTACCCATCATAAAATATGGCTCCATCACAAACAGGCAGCATTCCTGCCCGCGGATTTTTGCAATCCCGCAGACGACAGCCTCTTCCTCGCCGCTAGCAGTCCGTACATTTTCCACTTTCTCCCTGTACCCCGGAAAATTCAGTGGATTTTCCGCTTTCATTCCGGCATACAATTCCTGGAAATTTCCCTTATCCGCAAGCATTTTGATGCGCTGACGCGCCTTCAGTCGAAAATGATAACCACAGGTACAGACAAGACGATTCGCCCACAGATGGCTTAACGGTATCTCCTTATGGCAGTTTGGACACTTCTTTTCCGGTTCCCCGGCGTCCTGTTGTACAAGGGCAGCCGTACGGCCACCCTCCTCCAGTTGATTTTTCGGTTTTAAGAAATTAAGTAAAGCCATTTTGTCACCTATTACCCATAAAAGTCAAATCATAGTTACCGGATGTAAATCTCTCATCCTCCACAATACCCAATTGTTCCTCTATATTCGTAAGAATGCCATCTATCACCAGTTCACACAGCGATGCGCGCATCTTACGAAGCGTTTCCTCCCGCGTCTTTGCAAATACGACAAGCTTTCCGAGCAACGAATCATAGTACGGCGATACCGTCGTTCCGGCAACCAGGCAGGTATCAAATCTTACCGACGGCCCGCCTGGAATATGCAGCATTTTAAGCGTGCCGCAGCTTTTCGCGTTGATCCGGCATTCAATTGCCGATCCCTGCATACGGATATCTTTCTGTTCAAAATTCAATGGTATTCCGGCTGCAATCCGAATCTGCCATTTTACTAAATCAATTCCTGTCAGCATTTCTGTAACGGAATGTTCTACCTGAAGACGAACGTTCATCTCCATAAACCAGAAATTGCCGCTCTTATCCAGCAAAAATTCCAACGTGCCTGCGCCAACGTAGCCGATTTTTTTGATTGCGTCTACGGCAAGCGCCATGATTTCCTCTCTCTGTTTGATTTGAATCGCGGGCGACGGCGTCTCTTCAATTAATTTCTGGTTGCGCCGCTGCAAAGAACAGTCCCTTTCGCCGAGACAGACCGCATTTCCCTGTTCGTCGGCAAGAATCTGTAATTCTACATGCCTTGCCGGGAATATATATTTTTCCAGATATACGCTTCCATCCCCGAATGCACTAAGCGCCTCTGCGGTCGCCTGCAGATAGGCTTCCTCCAAATCGTCCGCCGTTCGAATCAGGCGGATGCCGCGTCCGCCGCCTCCGGCACAGGCTTTTATCATAACCGGATATCCGATATCGTCCGCTGCCTTTTTTGCCTCCTCCATGGAGGACACCGCTTTCGTGCCGGGAATCACATGCAGTCCTGTATGTCGGAACAATTCTTTTAAAACCGCCTTATCACTCAGCCGTTCCATGCTCTCCGGCTCCGGTCCGATAAATACAATGCCGTTTTTTCTGCAAAGACGTGCAAAATGTGCATTTTCGGAAAGAAACCCATAACCGGGATGAATTGCCTGCGCACCTGCAAGAATGGCTGCGCTGATTATCTGATTCTCATCAAGATAGCTCTCCGATGCCTCCGGTGCGCCAATGCAGTAACTTTGGTCGGCAAGCGCTACATGAAGGGCATTTTTATCCGCCTCAGAATATACCGCCACCGTGGCAACGCCCATCTCCTTACAGGCACGGATAATCCGAACGGCGATTTCACCGCGGTTGGCAATCAATATTTTTGAAAACATAATTACTCTCCCTGAATTGCAAAGGAAAATTCTGCCGATACGCAGAGTTTATCCGCTACCGTGATCTTCCCTTCCGCAAAATAAAACGGATGTTTCGCCCGCTTGATGTGACACCTCGTTTCAATGGTATCGCCAGGTTTTACAGGCGCACGGAATTTTACATTATTGAGCCCCGTATAGACCGGCAGTTTTCCTTCGCTCATCACATCCTGCATAAGCACACAGGCGGTCTGCGCCAAAATCTCGCAGAGAATGACGCCGGGAACAATCGGATTTCCCGGAAAATGCCCCCGCAGGAAAAACTCATCGCCGCGAACCTTATAATGACCGATTGCCGTGCCATCCCATTCCTCAACCTCGTCTAACAGGAGCATATCTTCCCTGTGCGGCAATATCTTCATAATTTCTTCTCTGTTCATTGTCTTACCTCTTCATACGGAATAATTCTGTACCGAATTCCACGACCTGATCGTTGGCTACGCAAATTTCCGAAATAATACCGTCCTCTTCGGCAGTGATTTCGTTCATCAGCTTCATTGCTTCCACAATACAGAGCGTCTGCCCCTTCTTTACATGGTCGCCAACGACAACGTAAGGGTCTGCATTTTCTGCGGGGGCGGCATAAAATACGCCGACAACCGGAGATTTTACACTGATATAATCCGTATCTTCCTCTGCTGTAGAAACAACAGGCGATGCTGTGTTGTCCAGAATCACGGTTTCCCTGGCTGCAACACCGGAAACCGCACGCTCCAGACGTACGCTTTTATTTCCTTCGGTAATCTCGATTCCCGTAAGTCCAAACTCCTGAAGCATCCCTGCATACTTGCGAATATCTGTTTCATTCATGGCTACACCTTTCTAAAAGCAAGACAGGCATTGTGACCGCCAAATCCAAGGGAATTGGACAGTGCCAGCGTAATGTCTGCTTTTACCGCTGTATTAGGTACATAATTAAGGTCGCAGGCTTCATCCGGTTCTTTCAGATTGATGGTCGGCGGAATGATACCCTCCCGCAAAGCCTGCAAACAGGCAAATGCTTCCAACGCGCCCGCAGCGCCCAACATATGCCCGGTCATTGATTTCGTGGAACTTACATACGCCTCATGAGCTGCTTTATCTCCAAGCGCCTTTTTGATGACAGCCGTCTCAACTGCATCGTTCATGGGTGTTCCGGTACCATGTGCATTGATATATACAATATCCTGTTCGCTATACCCGCATTCCTGCATGGCGTCTTTCATTGCCTGCGCGCCGCCTCTTCCTTCCGGGTGCGGTGCGGTAATATGATATGCGTCGCAGGTTGTGCCGTAACCGCAAACTTCACCGTAAATTTCCGCTCCACGTTGTTTTGCGTGTTCATACTCCTCCAAAACAAGCGCAACTGCGCCCTCTCCGATGACAAATCCTCCTCTGCGCTTATCAAACGGCAGGGACGCTTCATCCGGATTTTCTGCGGTGGACAATGCCAGCATGTTGGAAAATCCTGCTACCGAAGATGCATTGATGGCAGCCTCCGTACCACCGGTGATAACCGCATCTGCGTAACCGTGGCGAATCATTCGCATAGCCTCGCCGATAGCATTGGATCCGGACGCACAGGCCGTTACCGCTGGCATAGCCGTGCCACGGCAATCATGTCGAATGGCAATCATGCCAGCCGCCATATTGGCAATCATCATAGGAACAAACAGTGGAGACACCCGACGCGGACCTCTCTCCATCAATTTGGTATGTTCCTTTTCGAAGGTTCCGATTCCGCCGATTCCACTGCCGAACAAAACCGCAAAACGCTCCGGTTTCACTTTTCCCTCAATGCCGCTCTCCTCGACTGCCTGCTGTGCTGCACCCACTGCAAGCTGTGCATAGCGGTCGGTACGCAAAACGTCATTGACATCCAGGTATTGTCCGGGATCAAAATCTTTTACCTCTGCGCCGAGCTTGGCTTTGAACTTTTCCGTATCAAACTGCGTAATAGGCGCAATACCGTTTTTTCCGGCTTTTAAGTTCTCCCATGTAACGTTTGCATTATTTCCCACAGGGGTAATGGCGCCGACCCCGGTGACAACTACTCTTCTATCTTCACTCATAACTGTCTCTCCTTTTCCAGAAATGCTGCGCATTTGCCTTCCTCTCATAGGTAACGGCACGCGACGCTGCGCGTCACCTGCCATTTCGTCGGAAGGCATTTAAGAAATGCTGCGCATTTGCCTTCCTCCTACATGGCAATGCCGCCGTCTACGCGCAACACTTCACCCGTGACATACTGTGCCGTTGCAAGATATGCCGCGGCGTCTGCAATCTCAGATACTTCACCCATCCTGCCAAGCGGGACTGACGCAAGCAATGGATTATCTTCCTGTTCCTCCGTCATGTCCGTACGAATAAAACCAGGTGCAATTGCATTACAGCGAACCCCGCGCGAGGCAAGCTCCCTGGCAACGGACTTCGTAAGCCCGATCAGACCTGCTTTTGACGCGGCGTAGTTGCTCTGCCCTGCATTTCCGATCAGTCCAACTACCGAGCTTATATTGATGATGCAGCCCTCACGGTTCCGCAAGAACATCCCGCTGCAATGGCGTATCATATGAAACGCCCCTTTGAGATTGGTATTCAGTACATCATCAAAATCCTCTTCTTTCATCATTGCACAGAGTCCGTCCCTTGTAATTCCAGCGTTGTTGACCAGAATATGTACGGTACCAAAATCTTTTTTGATTTCTGCCACGGTCTCTTTGACCGCTGTAAAATCAGACACATCACACTGATAAGCCCTGGCATTTATGTCATAATCCTGCCTGCATTTATTACAAACATCTTCCGCTGCCTTATTGTTTCCGGCGTAAATCACTGCAATATCTGCACCGAGTGATGCCAGTTTAAACGCAATTGCCGCCCCGATTCCACGTGAACCGCCTGTGACAACCGCTATTTTTCCTTTTAACATGACCCTACCTCCGTCAGATAATCCATGACAGAACATGCTGTCACTTCAGGCGCAATTTTCCGAATCATATTTGTAAGCGTCTTTCCAGGTCCAATTTCAATAAAAGTATCTATCCCATCTTTTATCATATTGCGGACAAGTTTTTCCCACTGTACCGGATTACTAATCTGTTTCGACAAAAGTCCGGTCGCATCGTCTGTATACGGTTTGGATGTAAGATTGGAGTAGAGTTTTACCGCCATATCTTTCATGTCAACTTTTGCAAGCTCTGCCTCAAATGCATGTGCCGCGCCTTCCATAAACGGAGAGTGAAACGCCCCCTTTACTTTCAGGGGAATTGCCCTTCCTCCGGCTTTTTTCACCTCCGCAGAAAACTCTTTCATCTGTGAGACCAGACCGGAAACGCTCACCTGTCCGGGCGCATTGAAATTCACGGCATAGACATCCGTATACTTTCCACAAATTTCCTGCACCTGTTCCGGCGTCAGTTTCACAACCGCTGCCATTGCCGTATCAAATTTTTCCGCCTCGCGCTGCATCAGCTCCCCGCGCTTGCAGACGAGCTGAAATCCTGTCTCATAGTCGAAAATATCTGCCGCCGCTGCCGCTGCAACCTCTCCGAGTGAAAAACCTGCCACCGCAGAAGGGCGGTATCCTTTTTCCCGCAAAACTGCGACTGCCGCCATTTCAAAGGCATACAGGCACGGCTGCGTGTTCTTTGTCTCTTTTAATTCCTCTTCCGTTCCCTCAAAACATTGGGTGGATGTACCGGGACGCAGGCGGTCGCACATTCCAAAAACGATGGATGCCGCCGGATATTTCTCTGCGAGTTCCTTACCCATTCCCGGATACTGATCGCCCTGACCGGAAAATACAAATGCTATTTTACCCATTGTGACGCCCTCCGAAGGACAGGCTCTGCCCCTTCCATAACTTCCTTTATAATCTCGCTTGCCGGCTGTTCCTGTTTTACCATCGCTGCAATCTGTCCGGAAAGGAAACATCCCTTCTTGTCATCGCCATTCTGTACTGCAAGACGCAGCGCGCCGTTTCCAAGCATTTCCAGTTCTTCATCCGGCATACCGCCGTATTCTGCTTTCGAATAATCCCTTGCAAACTGTGTACGGAGACTGCGTACCGGGTGTCCCAGACGTTTTCCTGTTACCATCGTGCAAAGGTCGGTCGCCTTGATGATTTTCTCTTTGTATGAGGAGTGAATACTGCATTCCTCCGCACTTAAAAAGCGCGTTCCCATCTGTACGCCGCACGCACCCAGCATCAATGCCGCCGCAAATCCCCTTCCATCGGCAATGCCGCCGGCAGCAATGACCGGTAACGTTGTCGCATCACAAATCTGCGGAACCAGTACCATCGTGGTAAGTTCTCCCACATGACCGCCGCTCTCTCCACCCTCGGCAATGAGCGCGGACGCCCCCAGGCGCGTCATCAATTTTGCAAGGGCAACGGAAGCTACCACCGGAATCACATGAATTCCAGCTTCTTTCCATTCTTTGATATATTTGGAAGGATTACCGGCTCCCGTGGTGACAACGTTTACTTTCTCTTCAATGACAACCTGCGCAACTTCATCCGCAAATGGACTCAGCAGCATAATATTTACACCGATCGGATGCTTGGTAAGTGACCTGGCGATCTTTATCTGTTCCCTTACATAATCACCTGGTGCATTTCCTGCGGCGATAATGCCAAGACCACCGCCTTCTGATACGGCCGCCGCAAGCTTGCCGTCTGCTATCCATGCCATACCGCCCTGGAATATCGGATATTTGATTCCTAACAGTTCACAAATCTCTGATTTTATCATAATTCTTAACCCTGTTTGCTCTGAATGAACTCATCCAAATCCTGGATCGTTTCTACCTTCTGATCCAAATCAATCTCAATTCCAATTTCATCTTCCAGATTCATCAAAAGCTCCACCGTGTCAAGAGAATCAATTCCAAGTTCTGTAAAGGTACTCTCCGGTTTTACTGCTGAAACCTCACATCCGGTACGTTCTGCTACTATTTTTGCTATTACATCAAAATACATCTTTTTTTCCTCCAATCAGATTTTCTGCAGTTTTCTGCTGTTTTCGAAGTCATTATAGCGCAGGGAGTGTTCCACGAGACTGCCCGGTGTGTTCCAAAAGCGTTCCAGATTTTTCCTTTAAATTATTTTTTTACACAAAACTGCCGCATCGGACTGGTCTCCCAGCCGGTGCGGCAGTTTATGTTCATGCCTTTACATTGTCTTATGGTAAACAAAACCATGATTCTTACTTATTTTACCGTCAGCGTAAATGTCATTTTCTTCTTATTGAAAGTCTTAACCGTGATGGTCGTCTTTCCTTTTTTCTTCGCCTTTATCTTTCCTTTGGCGTCTACCGTAGCAATTTTCCTCTTAGAGGAAGTGTACGTAATCTTATTGCTTGCCGTTCCCTTCGGCAGCGTTACCTTCAGGGTTGCCGATTTCCCTTTCTTCAAGGTTGCATTCTTTTTCTTGATTGCCTTCTTATTCAAAGTAACCTTGGAAATTTTCTTCGGCGCCTTCTTAACGGTAATTGTATACTCTGTAATCTTTCCGGTTATGTTATTCGTCGCTTTGACAACCGCTTTACCGGTCTTGAGCCCTTTTACCTGACCTGTTTTTGCATTTGTTATCTTAACGATCTTAGGTGCGGACGTCGTATAAGCGCAGCCATTGCTCTTGACAGAAAAGCTCTCCTTCAGACCAATGGTTGCTTTCTTCTTCGTAACAGTGAATGGTTTCAGCGCTCTGATCGCATTTTCCAGATTCCTCCTTGCTGCATCCACCTGTGCCTGTGTTGCCGCTTTATTGCTTAGAACTTCCTGTGCTGCTTTCAACGCTTTCTCAAACGCGCTCCAGCTTGCTGCCGTGTAACTGCCCTTCTTGTAATTCTTTGCCGCCGCATTGACAGAATTTGTCAACGCCGCGACCGTCTCCGGTTTCGCGACGGTATCAACCGTGGGCGCTTTCGGCGTGTGCTCTACCTTCACCACCGTAAGGGACATTGCCGGAACCTGATACGTCATAGACGCGCCGGACAAGGTTCGATTCGTTGTTACCGGGGCGATCTTCGTCGGTTCTGCCATCGTGTTCATATCCATAGCTTTTCCGGAAAGGGTAATCAATTCTATCTTCGCCCCATCCTTGATACCCGGGTAATCCAGGGTAATCTCCCTGGGATAATCCGCATGGTTTACCAACTTGGTATACAGATAATTGTCATCCTCAGAAGTCACATAATATAAATCGGTCTGATGTCCTCTTTTTTCATCATAGGAAGTCGTCTCGCCATTTCCGGCATCGTACTTCTGCAGCGTCGTGTTGATGATACGCTTGCCGTAGTTGTTGGAATACATGGTCTGCACATAGTAACTCGGCGTACCATAGCTGTTATAGGCGTCAAACTTAATCAGATTGTAATCCCAGTCCCTGCACCCCTCACGTTCAAAGAGCGGCGCGTAAGATGCGTGGCGGACAATATCTCCGTTGCGCTCAAGTCCCGTCATGTAAGCCGCCTCGCTGATTGCGGTATCAAGCACATTTTCTTTTGTGGAAGTGAGATGTCCTGCATATTCACCGACAAATACATTGCTGCCGCCCTCATCCAGACGCTTGTAACTATCATAAATGTAATCGGAATTGAGGAGCGTATTGCTGGCGTCTCCTCCATAATTGATGTAGTAATGCTCATCCACCAGGGTCTCTCCCGGCATATCTCTGTTGAGCCAGGTCCAGGCCGGCGTATCCTGCCTGCCCTGATAGTAAGGACCAGTCGAAGAAATCAATGTGATTTTCCGATCCCTATAATGTTCTTTGACATAGTTCTCCACATAATTTTTTATCCATTTAAAATTATCCTGATAAGAGATACCTTTATTGGGATCATCCCAGTTCTCATTACCGATACCGAGATAGTTCAAATCGAACGGCGCCGCATGTCCGTTGGCAACACGTTTCTTTGCCCAGTATGCCTGCGTTTCGTCTTTGCTGTTTGGATCTCCCCAGCAGTAATCAATCAGGTGGGTTGCATGATCTGCAAACGGTTTCAACTGTTCTCCCTTGAGAGACACTCCCGCTGTATCCGTAAACTGGCAGAAGATTCCGGCGCTCAAAATCGGGAATGCCTGTGCGCCCAGATCTTCACAGAGCGTAAGAATCTCATGATATCCAAACTGATAGGACATCATATAACCGTATTTATCCTCTGCCGTTCCATAATTCACGGATTTCCATGGACTGCCCCAGTAACTTCCGATTGCCCTTCGCTCTTCCAATGGTCCAACAGAATCCTCCCAGTTGTAATAACCGTCTGTTCCATAACTTCCCTCTACCACACAGCCGCCCGGAAAACGGATAAAGCCCGGTTTTAGCTGCTGCAGTTTTTCTACAAGGTCTTTTCTGAGCCCTGCGCCATAAGAGTAATTTTTATTTCCATAGCCATAGCCGTCTGTGGGTATCAGAGATACCATATCAATATACATAGCGTCAGCTGCCCCCGCTCCCTCAAATGTGAGAACCAGGGTTCCAAGTTTCTCCGTAGTTCCGGTCAGAGACGCCGAAACCTTATTCCACTTTCCGTCTTTCTTCAAGGTAACGACTGCCTCGTTGGTAAGCGCCGCTCCGTCGTCATCCACAACCTTCACTTTTACATTTCCGGCATAGGCGCTGTCCGCTTTCATAAACATAGAGAAATCATATTTCGTACCTTTGCGGATTGCCATTGCCGATTTATCCAGTGTTGCCCTTCCTACAAATCCATGATTGGACAAAGTCTGGTTACCGGTAATCTTCGCATAATTCTTATTGTTTGCATTCAATCCGTCTGTCCGCTCTACCACAAAACCGGCTGCATTGCTGCTGTTCCAATGGAGTTTCCAGGAATTCTGATCTCCCTTGACCTCCGGAGCAATGGTCTCATGAAGATTCTGGTAATTCTCAAAAGAATTGTTTTTCACAAGCTCTGCCGAGAGTCCGCCGTCTGCGGAACTGTTAATGTCTTCATAAAACACCCCGTACAATTCCTGACTGATGTCCACGCCTCTCTTCGTCCGGTCAATCGTCATCTGATACTCTGTAGTGTCTTTCGACAGTACCAGAAATTCTACATCTTTGTCTGTCTTGACCTCAGGTTTCCCCGCCTTGCTGCAGGTCGCCGTCAGAGTCACCTTCGTATTCCCTGCCGGAGGTGTGATTACGCCATCATCCGAAATAACATCCGTGTTCTTGCTCTTCCAGCTTACAAGTACCTGATCATTGATCATTTTAGACGCAAGCGTCAGTTTGTCATAAACACGACTGGATATCCTGCCTTCCCTCACTTCCGGAATTTCCAGAGAATTTGCCGCAGCCGCTACCACGAATTCATCACTGATGTCGGAATAGACTTTCCAACGGTACACGCCGCTGCCAACCGCGCCGTCGGCAACTGTCATATTCATACGAATGGATGTTGCCGTTATCGGCTGCTCTAACGTAATCTGATTATACTGATTATATTTGGAGTAATTCTTTTTATTGGATTTTATCTGCGCTTTCTGCCAGCCGCCATTGCCATTTTTATATTCGAATTCTACTTTGGACGGAATTTTCAGACCGGCATCACTGCCATGCCAATATACCTGAAATGTCTTCGTTGTCAACGCTGCACCCCAGTCATACTGAAGCCAATGCACGGAACCGGGTGCGCTGTAATAATTTCCCCAGCCCATTCCATTCCCATCCTTGTCTATTCTCGTATCAACAGAAGCGGTCGGATTAAAATCAGGATCGTTGATGCCCTCTACCCTGTCCCAATCCGCCACGTAATCCGTGCTTGGAACAGCATAAACTGCCGCATCCGTCAACTGTAAATCCGGACTGGGCGTTTCCGGCGTTACTACCGTTGGTTTCGGAAAATCTGCCGGAATATCACCAAGAAGTTTCCAATCCCTGACAGCGACAGCAATTTTATTGTTGTTCAACTTTCCATGCGTCATGGTAACGCGAATCTTCGAAGTTGTGACCGGTTCAAACGCATAGGATTTTTCCTGATTTTTCACAAGCGTCCAATCGCCTTTGCGAGTCACTTCCTGCCATCCTCCGGCGTCCGTTGCATATTCCACCTTGATAGCGGTCGGGAGTAAAACTCCGCCATTATCATCAAAAAACAGGACGCTCATGCCGTTAATCTCTGCTCTCCTGCTGCCAAGGTCATACATCATCCACTGATCCTGTGACAGAAGGTTCGGGTCCCCCCATCCGTTCCAGAATGATACCATATCCTCATCTGCAAACTTTTCCGGACCCTGCCCCGGATTATAATAGCTTACGGAAGGCGTCGCATAATCACGAAGCGTCGGATTCTCTGCTTCCTCCCATTTTTCCGCTGCCACTGCTATATTCGGCAATGTCGATGCGGGAATCGAAGTAAAAAGCAGCGCCCCTGCCAACAACAGCCCCACTGCCCCTCGTAACTTTTTAAACATCATAGTCCTTCTCCTTTCCTTCTACAACACAGAATTTCCCCTGTCCCTTTTTACTGTATGTTATCAATAATTATAACAAAAGAAAAAAAGCTGCTAAATGCAACTTTTTTAATATTGTAGAATATATTTAAGGTCTTCCCTTTCACTACACCGCCAGATCTTTCTTCCTATATACCAAATGCGCGGCGCACACGGAGCCTGCCAGCACAATGATTCCCAAAACCACCGCAGAAACATAAATATCACCTGTGCCAAGTAAATCTGCGGCATTTGCATAGGAGAACGGACTGAAGAATTTATAATCCGATAAATCGGGAAGAATCCGCGCCATCAAATCATAGGCATAAAGAAATAATACCAATCCCAGTGCAAGACCCGGTTTATTTTTTCTCTGAAATGCGGATAAGGCAAAACAGAGTCCTGCCAGCTCAAGCTGCATCAAAAGCTGCATGAAGTGATAAAGTACAAATTCATTTACCGGCATCTCCTCTCCCAAACCCAGGATAGCCAGAAGATACAGACATACGCAAAGAACGTTAAATAGTATAATTTGCGACATAATCGCCAACCACTTGGCCATTACCGCCTTTCCCCTTGCGATTGGCAGAGAAAACAGAAATTCACTGGTATGCCCGTCCTCTTCCTTAGACAGCATATTTGCACTGACAACTGCCGCGAACATCGCGCCGCCCAATGCGTGAATCGTGCCGATTTCCGTGGCATAAAACCCCTTTAAAGTAGCAATGCTCAACTGGCTCATGCCAAACGCATCCGAAAACGCTCCCATGGAGGCAAAATTTTCCGCCATATTCTCCATACTCTCCTGCATACCGGAAAAAAGCAGAATGCACATAGCCCCCATCCCACCCACGCATAAAGCCCAGATGAGCAGACTCTTACGGTATTCCTTTATCTCATGCTTATAAATTGTAACCATCACAAACCTCCGTTTCCGCATAGAAATGCATAAATATTTCATCCAGAGAAAGCTCCTCGATCAGGATATCCTGAATATCATATCCTGCAAGTGTTTGCATCAGCTCGTTGAGATTTCCCTCAAAAATATAGTTCTCATGCCTGCCGTCCCTGAGCAGTTTCACTCTCTTGGCATTTGTCTTTGTTATATTCGCAACTGAATCGACGCACAGCAGCCTGCCCTCCTTCATAATTGCCGTATTCTTACAGTAATTCTTTATCTCGGAGAGTACATGGGTGGAGAGCATACAGGTTGCTCCCTCTTTCACATATTCGCGAATGAGGTTAAAAAATTCACTCTGCATCAACGGATCCAGTCCGCTGGTCGGCTCATCAAACACAAACAATTTTGGTCTGTGCTGCATGGCGCAGACAATCCCCACCTTCTTGCGGTTTCCCAGAGATAAATCACTGATTTTCTTATCCATGTCCACTTTCAACCGCTCACACAGTTTTTCCGCTTCTCTGCGGCAATCTCTTTTTCTTACATCCGCAGCCATACGAATCACGTCTTTGACTTTCATCCCCGGATAAAACATGGTTTCCGAAGGCATATAACCAATCTCACTTAAAATATCTTCCCTGTTCTTCTGAATATCTTTGCCCAAAATATGGATACTCCCTGCCTGAAACTGAATCAACCCCAGCATGGAACGGATGGTCGTAGATTTGCCCGCCCCATTGGGCCCCAGAAATCCAAAGATATCTCCTTCTTCCACCTGAAAGCTTACTTCTGACACGCCCCGGTGTTTCCCGTAATTTTTCGTCAGACTGTCAATCTCAATCACATTTCGCATGTTCTGTCCTCCTTGCCTGAAAAGCCCTTAAATTATCATTCATTATTTTATCATCAATCTTTCTCTTTGCCTTATAAACGAGAAATACACATATATAAAGAAATACTACATACCCAAAAAACAACACGCTTATCCATACTGTTTTTCCAAACCAGCCGCCCAGAACAGAAATGCCTGCGTATACAAGGGAACAGAGCCCAACACAAACCATTTCTCTTCCCCTCAACACTTCTCCTTCATCAAAATTTGACATCAGGTAAACCTGCACATATCCCATCACATACGTCAGAAAAATCATTTCCGCCATATGGAGGATGCTCGCCTGTGTGCTCCCCATTAATATTTGGTACACACAATAGAAAAACAATATGGCAAAAAAATACAAACAAGATTTAAATTCAATTGCAATCTCCGTTGTCAGATAATGCTCCCATACCGCCAGCAATTTTCTATGTTTATCCATCATTTCTGCCCCCTTTTAACCGTTTCCTGAAATCAGATGCATAAGTTCTGGATATCATGATATGTTCTCCGTTGCACATAACCGAATCAATGCGATTTGAAGGCAGGCTTTTCAGGCTTTGCACCTTATCAATATTGATTATCATAGATTTACTGCATCGAAAATAATTAATGGCATGTAAAATCTCCTCTAATTTATTTAATGTAACATCCATAGCATACACATCTTCCTCCGTATAGGCATATGTTTTGCCATCCACACTCTCAAAATACAGTATTTTATCAACATCCAGCACTACATGCGTTTTCTCTTTCCAACCCATGAGTTTTGCCTGTCCTCCATACAAGAATTTCCAGATTCGTTCCACTTCCGGCGTCATCCGGCAGTAACGCAGGATGACCTCGTCTTCTCCCTCCGTAATTCTCTCGACCTTGTATTTCATTTCCTGCCTCCCTGCCCTCCATGAAAATTTTTTCTAATTTTACCAGACTTGCATACACAAGACAATCTATTCTCTGTAAACTGCACTTATTGACCGTTAAGGCGCACTTTCAGACATATCCTTATATTATAAATAATTTTCTTTGTACAACAAAGGAGTTGCCACTTTTAGATATTTTCCCATAGTGACAACTCCTGTTATTCCTAAATACAACGGCAGTTTTATGCAATAAACAACACACCAAGCGTTCCCGGTCCGCAGTGGCTGGAGATGACTCCTCCCGCACAGGTCTCCAGAATCTCGTCAAATACGCTCAGACTTTCCAGATAATCCCGCACGCTCTTGACAATTTCGCCATCATTGACAGAATGTGTAATAAATACGCGCGCCGGACGTGCTGCTTTTAACTCTTCTTCCATATCCTGCACATACGTTTTTATTACTTTGACAATATTGCCACGATATTTCCTTTCCACTTCCATCTTCCCGTCTACAACCACAATCTTTGGATGCAGTTTCAACATTCCTCCCGCCAATGCCGCCACTCCGCTGCACCTGCCGCCGCGATGCAGATACGTAAGCGTGTCCACGACGAAACTGCTGCGCACCCTTGGACGCAATTCTTCCAGTCTCTTTAAAATCTCTTCGGCACACATCCCTTCCTTGGCCATGCAGGCAGCCTCCACAACCAAAAGCCCGATTCCGGTAGACAGATTCGCAGAATTAAACGCAAAAGCGCGTTTCTCTGCGTCCAATTCCTCAATCGCAAGGCGCATGATATTGAGAGAGGACGACATTGTCTCTGATATAGAAAAACATATTACTTCATTTCCATCCGCAAGCAGTTTCCCAATACGCTCGACTGCATCTTCCAGAGAAGGCGCTGCCGTCTTTGGCGTGCTCTTATGCTCGTCGGACCACGCAAAAATTTCTGACGGTGTGATATCGACGCCATCCCTGTGATCCTCATCTCCCAGCAGCACATGCAAGGGAAGAATTTCAATTCCATACTGCTTTGCTAACTCCTGCGACAAGTCACAGGTGCTGTCTGATAAAATTTTAACCATAATATTCTCTCTTTTCTTTTTATTTAGAACCTCTATCCATGATACCTGTTATGTCCTCTTTTTGCAAGGACATCCTGCACACCGCACAAAACCCTTAGAAAAAAGAAGACCCCCAGACATTCCTGTCTGAGAGCCTCCTTATAAGGGAGTTCCACTCATATATGTAATATCTTATTGGCACATTTCGCATTGCTCCGAAGGATCCGGCTGTGTCAACTGATCTTCCTCCGGATCTACGGATTCGCTTTCCTCATTCACCATTGTTTGTTCCAGTTTTCCCAAATCGTCCTCGTCGGGCTCTTCTGAGATCTTTGGTTCATCCGAACCACCCTCTTCCGGCAACATGGCAGGATTTTCCGGTTCAGAAGAACCGTTTCCTGGCGTCACCGGTTTTCCCGACTCACCTGGTGTGTTATCTCCCGGCGGTACAGAAGGATCCTCTGGTTTCGCGGAACCACCTCCCGGCGGCTCTCCCACAGCACCTTCCGGCACGATTGGTTTTCCGTCACTCGGTTGTTTGGGAACGCTTATATTTGATGGGGAAGAATCCCCTGTCTGTTTCGTATCATTTAAACCTTCCGGTTCACCTGATTTTTGGTCATCTGTATTCCCTTCTTGACTGCTCTTATCTCCTTGCGCATCCTTCTTTCCATTCTTCCCGGATGATTTATCTCCTGTTTCCTCCGGCTTTGTTTTATCCTTGTCTGATGCCTCTGCCGCATCATCCCCTGACGTCTGTTCCGTTTCTTTCTGCAAGGAAGAGTCTACCGGTGTCTGCGCTGCATCCCCGTTCTTCTGCTGCGCTGCGCGCTCCTTCTCCGACGCGGCTGACAATTTCAACTCTAAAGAAGTATAATCCTGACAATACTGTATCAGTTCCATTACGGACATCTGTTGTACCAGCTTTTCATCCATTCCGCAGCTCTTCGTCAATTCTGCCTCCAGCAGTTTCCGCCCCTGATGCTCTGACCTGCTCTGTACTTCCTGAAAAGCTGTCGTAACGCCAGAAACCTTCAACTCTGTGAGTTTTCGGTCGATCCCTTCTCCCAGCGTACGCTCCAGATTTTCACAAATAAGTTTATCCGGTGCAGCGAGTGTTACCAAAATCCCTCCATTTTCACAGAGGTACGACTTCTCCACAACATCCTGGATGAGCACATCCACCAACTCCTGTACCGATTCCCGTTTCTTCCACTTCAACTCTTTTACAACATCTTTTCCATCCTGATTTAATCCTTTTAAACGTTTTACCTGATGCGCCTCATTCATCTCAATCTGAATACTGGGATTGATGTCAAGAACCATATACACGGATTTCTCTTTCTGCCCCAGCACGCCAAAGATACATAAGCAGAGGACTGCCAGGGTTGCACAAAATGATAATGCATATCCCGGAAATCTTCCTGTATTAACTTTTCCGCTCGCGGAAGGTCTCTCCGATTCTGCCTTTGCCCAGACAACCTCCTGTTTCCTGCTCTCTTCCCACACTGCTTCAAATAAATCTGGTGACAGTTCCGAAAATCCATCCTCTATTCTCTTTTTCAATTCCTTCTTTTTCATAGCTTCTCACCAAATTCCTTTTGCAATTTCCGGATTCCTCTGTGATAACGCGCCATCACTGTTCCCAACGGCATATCAAGCAGTTTCGCAATTTCCCTGTGTTTCAGACCAGCGATATCATGCATAATGATCATATTTCTGTCTTCTGTTGAAAGATACTCAAACATCTTCTCCAAGACAAGCCGATTCTCTACATGGGACATATCCTCAAATCCCATCCTGCCTTCCATGTCTTCGAACCTTTCCTCTGTTTCCTTATTTTTGCGGCATTTCATCAGAAAAAGGTTCTTCGCAATCTTCATCATCCATGCCATGGGATTTCCCTGTTCCCGGTACAGATGGCAATTCTTATAGACCTGGATGTAAGTATCCTGCAGCAAATCCTGTGCGTCTTCCTGATTCAGAGTATGTGAGAGAAGAAATGCATAAAGCGGTTTATATGTAATATCATATAATTCCTGAAATGCATCCTGCTCACCCTGCTGGATACGTACAAAAATACTGGCGTCAATATAAACTTTTCGTTTGGAGTTTCGAGCATCTTCCTGCATGGAAATACCTCTTTCAGTTCTCATCACTCACATAAGAACGTGTACAAAATCTGCTGTAATATACCTATCCATTTTCCATAAAAAGCACCTCCTTGTATTATCTGATATTAGGATAATGCAAAGGACGTACTTTTTATTGCATGAAATTTAAAATATTCTATTTTTGATTATACTTTGTGTTCGCTCTGCTGTCAATTTTTATCAACAGAGATTAATTTCAAATCTTCGATCTGCTCCTGAATGGATTTTCCGATATCCGTGTCACGAACCCGGATTCTCTTTTCTTCCGTCTCAAAAATATCTGTACTGGACTCAATATCTTTGTTCTCTTCCAAAACCTTGCGAATGCTCTCAAACGGTTTGTGCGCATTCAGACGCATTCCATGAGAATTATAAATCAACGTATAACCCGCAATTCCGGTCTCCTTGTGATAAGCCTTGCAAAATCCGCCGTCTATGATAATCAGTTTTCCATTTGCACGCACCGGAACCTCGCCTTTGTTTACCTTCACCGGTGTATGGCCGTTGATAATATGGGACATCGGTGAAAACAGTCCAAACTCGCGCAGAATCATGTTGCAGATATATTCTTTATTATAATGCTCATAATACGGATTCCTCTTCTCAATCTTTATCTCCTCGTCGTCAAGGTATGTCCGCTCAAAGGTCTTAATTTTTCTTCCTGAAAGCGGAGAATTCTGTCCCGCCCACAAATACCACATGAAATCCTGCTCCGCATCTGAAGCACAAGACATACACACCCTGCGCACAACCTCATCCGCATAATCCAGGTATTCCTTTCCCTTGTATACCTTGTCACCGATCCGAATGCCCTCAAAATTCCCTTCTTCATCAAGGGGGATACAACCGTGATACAATAAATTACCATTAAACCGACAATACATGCCGCCCTTCTCGCAAAGAAACTGGATATGACGATGCAGCCTGCCGCTGTTCAAAAACGACTGGCATAAATCAGACAAAACCTCCTGCTCTTCCTCGGTCAACCGGTAAGGGTCTTCTCTGTCCACGGTCGGAAAATCCTTACGTCCGAGCGCATACTCCCTGCCATTAATGGTAATCGTTCCTTTGTCGTAATCAATTTTTTCCAACATCCTCCGGTCATTCATCTGGTATTCCGGACGACGCTCTATCAGCTGCCCTTCCAGTTTAAAGAGGATCACCGATATGGCGTGCTGCGCAGCCTCCATGACGTCCTCGTCCCCATACTGTCTGCCGGCAAATACCACCAGCGTCCGCAGACTGATACCATATCCGCTCTCTAATACCTGAATATTGTGATAGCGTATGTTGTTCCTGACCGCTGTCGCTACACACGCCGGGACGCCTGCTGCCGCGCCCATCCACAGAATATCGTGGTTTCCCCACTGAATATCCAGAGAGTGATACTGCATGAGCAAATCCATAATTTTCTCAGGATGGGCACCCCTGTCGTATATATCCCCCACGATGTGAAGATGGTCTACGGCAAGGCGTTTAATCAGCTCCGCCAGCGCAATGATAAACTCATCTGCAATTCGGATATGAATGATGGTGTCAATAATCTGCCTGTGGTATTCTATCTGGTTATCATCCGCATCCACCTGCATATGCAGCAATTCGTCAATGATATAGGCAAATTCCTCCGGCATCGCTTTGCGGACCTTCGAGCGGGTATACTTGGAAGAAACATCCTTAGCCGCCAGAATCAGATACCGCAAATTTACGCGATACCAGTCTTCCACAAGAACTCCCTGTACTTTGAGGGCGTTGAGTTTCTCCGCCGGATAATAGATCAATGTACAGAGCTCGCACCGCTCCTGTGGACTCAACTGCTCCGCAAAAATACGCTCTACTTTCTCTTTGATAACGCCGGAGCAGTTGTTGATGATATGGCAAAAAGCCTCATACTCTCCATGGAGATCACTCATAAAATGCTCTGTCCCTTTGGGCAGATTTAATATGGCGCTGAGATTAATAATTTCCCGACATGCCGCCTCCCTCGTAGGGTATTCCTTTGCCAGAAGTTTCAGATATTTTTCTTTGTCTCTCTCCATGTTTTCCTCCATTCCATATTGATCCTGACTCTGAGATCATAGACTGCTTCGAAAACATTGTCTGCGAATGCCAGATTTGTCAACCATTATTATTTCTGATTTGCCGGCTCGATATTGATGCTCTTACCCTTAATCTTGGAATGAGACATCGCCCGCAATACTTCTTTGCCGTACTCACTGGGCACTTCCACAAACGTAAATTTGTCAAACATATCAATCGTACCCACCAGATCACCGGAAATTCCGCTTTCCCCGGCAATCGCTCCCAGGATATCTCCCGGCTTGATATGCTGTTTCTTGCCAATGTTGATAAACAGACGCACCATGCCGTCCTCCGCTCCGGTATCGCCAAACTCAAAATTCTCCATAGCGGCTTTCTCGCTCTCCTCTTTACCGCGCAGAGCAAGCTTCAAAAATGCTGCGGCAATATCCATGGCGGTGTAATCCGATTCATTGATCTGCTGCTCGATCATGTTGACCATTGTCCTAAGGTCTTCTTCCTCAATCACCATTCCAACCTGATCCATGATTTTTTCCAGCCTTACCTGCTCCACATCCTGCATACTGGGAATTTTCTGAGCGAGAATCTTCGTCTTACAATAACGTTGGATATCCTTTAATTTGTAGACTTCTTTTCCTTTTACAAAGGTAAAGGAACGTCCCGTCCTGCCGGCACGTCCCGTCCTGCCAATCCGGTGTACATAGTATTCATCGTCCTGAGGCAAATCAAAATTAAATACCGCCTCTACATCATCCACATCAATTCCGCGCGCTGCGACATCCGTAGCCACAAGAATTTCCGCTTTGCCATTGCGGAACCGATTCATGACACGGTCACGCTGCGACTGTTTCATATCCCCGTGAAGCCCTTCTGCAAAATATCCGCGTCCCTGCAAAGCGCTTGTCAGCTCATCTACCATTCGTTTTGTATTGCAGAATACTAAAGACAGCTTGGGATCATAGACGTCCAGAAGACGACTTAGAACCTCAACCTTATCTTTGCGCTTGACATCATAATAATACTGCTCGATATTAGGTACCGTCAGCTCTTTCTTTACCACCTTAATCGTGACTGCATCCTTCTGATATTTTCTGGTAATCTCCAAAATCGGTTTGGGCATGGTTGCAGAAAATAACATGGTCTGCCGCTCCTGCGGAATATACTCCAATACCGTCTCGATATCCTCCCGAAATCCCATATTGAGCATTTCGTCCGCCTCATCCAGAACAATCGTATTAACCTCATCACATTTAATCGTCCGCCTTCTTAAATGGTCCATCACACGTCCTGGCGTGCCGATGATAATCTGTGCCCCGCCTTTCAGGGAACGAATCTGTTTTACAATATCCTGCCCGCCATAAACCGGAAGAACTTTTACGCCATGCATATATTTTGCAAGCATACGAACTTCCTCTGCTACCTGGATCGCAAGCTCCCTGGTAGGACAGAGTACAATCGCCTGCGTCCGCTTGTTGTGCGGGTCTGCTTTCATCAAAAGCGGAATTCCAAACGCCGCTGTCTTTCCAGTACCTGTCTGCGCCTGTCCAATCATATCTCCACCACCCATTGCAACCGGAATTGCCTTACTCTGGATTGGCGTTGCCTCTTCAAATCCCATCTCACGAATTGCGCGCAGAATTTTCGAGTCCAAATCTAACTCATCAAATCTTACTGTTTCCATTTTATTCCTTTCTCTGCCTGTTTTAAGCCTGTCGCTAATCATATCAGAGAATACCCCAAAAGTCAATGAAAAGCGGAAAAACAGGCATTTGATATTTTACTTGACTTTCTTTTCTAAGTGTTGTAGTATCTATTTATAAATTATATAGTTTTCAAAACTACATAAAATAATTTTCAAAACTTTGCACATAATTAATAGTGAAAAGATTACACAATTATAAAAGAAGGAGATGTTTAATATGAAATTTAAGCTAAAAGACCCCGGAAGTTCCATCACACATTTCATTGGCATGTTGATGGCAGTGTTTGCAGCTACTCCGCTTTTAATCCGTGCCTCCCTGAATCCGGATCAAATTCATGTGATTTCGCTCGCGGTCTTCATACTTAGTATGATTCTTCTGTACGGCGCCAGCGCAACTTACCATGCACTGGATCTTTCTGAAAAAACCAACCGCATCCTGCGCAAACTGGATCATATGATGATTTTCATTCTGATTGCCGGAACTTACACCCCGGTTTGTCTGATTGTATTGAACGGAAACGTCGGCTATACGCTGCTTGCCCTCGTATGGGGAATCGCACTTGTCGGAATCCTTGTGAAAGCATTCTGGATTACCTGTCCAAAATGGTTTTCATCTTTATTATATATTGCAATGGGCTGGGTATGCGTACTCGCCTTCACGCAGATTATGAATTCTTTGCCAGCCCAGGCCTTTCATTGGCTGCTTGCGGGAGGAATCATCTATACCATCGGCGGCGTAATTTATGCGCTGAAACTGCCAATATTTAACTCCAAACACAAAAATTTTGGCTCACATGAAATTTTTCATCTGTTCGTGATGGGCGGCAGTGTCTGCCATTTCATTATGATGTACTGTTTTGTGGCAAATATGCCAATTTTATAATTGATTGTCATAATACAAATTTATAATCTCTTATCATCTAAAGAAGACATTCCCTCCTGTCACAGATGTGACTTGGGGAATGCCTTCTTTTTGTACGGATGATATGATCCGTGTTGCTTTATCTTCTTATCCTACTTCACCGTTATCTTGATTTTTGCTTTCTTATTATTAAATGTTTTTACGGTGATTACTGCTTTACCTTTCTTCAATGCCTTTATCTTTCCTGCAGAAGATACCGATACAACCTTCTTCTTACTGGAGGTATAGGTAATCTTATTGCTTGCCGTATTCTTAGGCAGTTTCACATTGATCTTGAAAGTTTTGCCCTTCTTTAAGGTCTTGCTTTTGGCATTGAGGCTGATTTTCTTCGGCGCTTTTTTTACGGTAATGTTGCATTTCTTCGTCACACCGTCCGCTGTTGCCGTAATCGTCGCCTTTCCGGTCTTCTTTGCCGTTACCACGCCCCCGGTTCTGGATACGGACGCCACAGCCGGCTTGTTGGAAGTAAAGGTTACCGCCCGTTTGGTCGCATTATTCGGGAAAACCTTTGCTTTCAATGTAAATTTCTCTTTTACACCCATCGTCAGGCTCTTCTTATTCAAATCTACCTTCGTCACCCTAATCGAAGGCGCTGGCGGATTAACCGCAGCTTTTATTACCGTCACTTTACAGGTCGTCTGGCAGCCATTGGAGGTCGTCGCCGTAATCGTCGCCGTTCCCAGTGCCTTTGCCGTCACCATTCCACTCTGGTTAACGGTTGCAACGCCTGTATTATCTGAACTCCATACAATGCTCGTGTCCGGCGCGCCAGCCGTCACAGTTGCCTTTATGGTCTCACTCTTTCCGGGCGTAAGGCTGAGGCTGCTCTTGTTCAGGTCTGCCTTCCACATATAAACGGTAGACACGCCTTCATGTGTCGGTGAAATCACCATCTTGCCCTCTCCGTTAAACAAAATCTCATCAATACAGGTTTCACGGTGTACCCCGAAAGCATCCGTAAAGATATTCAGCGGCGTATAGAACCTGTGGTATGCCATGAAGTATCTGTCTTTTCCGTACGCATCCTTGATTTGGAGCACGGACTGGTGACCGGAGCCGAGAATCCCAAGGCTCTCGTTCTTACTTAACATATTTGTCCGTTCAAGCGCCACACTGACAGTTCCGTCTTCCTGAATCAGCGTGTCGCTGATGCCATAATTTACATGGTAATTCGGGCTGTTAGCGTCGTCACAGGTCCAGGTCCAATGGTACTTGCCATTCGCCTTTGTCACGATCACGGATTCTCGGAAGTCCGTAAGACCATCAATCTGTTTTAACGTACCCTCTTTGATACTTACCATATCGTCATTCAATTCCGCTATTGCCCCGCTTCCGTTACCAAACAGGATGTAGGATTTCCCATCATCATCCGTAAAGATGGAGGGGTCAATCGCCTGCCCCATACTTACGCCGGCTGCTTTACACATCTCTACGGTCATAAGCGGCTGTTCCTCTGCCACATAAGGTCCCGCAGGATGATCTGCAACAGCAACGCCAATACATGACGCTCCTCCGGTTTTCTTGCCGCAGTAGTAGAAATAATACTTATCATTTTTCTTCTCTATCGTAGGCGCCCACGCGCTTCCTTCTACCGCCCAGGGAGAAGTCGCAATCTCTACGCCCTTGTCGTTGACTCCCGGATTGACATTTTTCAGCTCCAGAATGATGCCCTCATCCTCCCAGTTCACCATGTCCGGGGAAGAGAATGCATGGAACTTTGTTCCGCTCCAGCCAGGATAACCGTCTGTCGTCGGATAAATCCAGAACCTTCCGTCAAAATAGTCGATATCCGGATCCGCATACTGTCCGGGCAATACCGGATTATTGCCGTACTGCGGTGTTTTTATCGTATAGAAATCCGTTTTGCCGTCATACGTTATCTCCACTTCCGCATCCTGACGCAAATCCAGCGTAACCGTTCCATCGCACAGCTCACCATTGACCAGTATCTCACTGCCTGTCTTTACCGGATACAGGGTAACCGGAACCTCACTTAAATCCGCTCCCTTGCGCACATAGGAAGTCACTTCCCGCTTGTTCGTATCAACGTTGGAAAAAATTGCAGTATGGTCGTCCGTTCCTCTTAAATCGGTCGGATTCTCCGGTATGCTGCCAACTACCGCGCGCTCCAGCAACGGTGTATATGCCGCTCTCAAAATACGTTCTTCCTCTGCTGCGGAAAGACGCATCACCGTTCCATGACGGAACCTTTTTTCAAAGGTTGCATTTGCTGCCGTAAATTCACCGCTCGCCAGATCATCTGTCACAAACGCTTTATATCCGCCGTCATCACCCATAGCGCACCATCTTCCATCTGGAAGCTGGTACACCGTATAGCCTTCTGTCTTCACAAATCCTGCTGCGGAACTTCCGCTCCTTGTCACCAGACGTTTCCAGGAGCCGTTCGGCTTACTCTCATTTTCATCAATCCTGACATCGAGAACGTCTTCCGTATCCAGGGTATCGCTGACGTCTATTACCGTGTTCCAGTCCGAAGTAGAGAAACGATAGTATCTTCCATCATCTCCTACGACAATCGTACTGTCTATGATATTTACTTCCTCACCAGTAGCCGCATCCTCGCTGAGCCATACATGCGGCTCTGAAAATGACTTAAAATCCCTCGTGCGGCATACATAGACACGAAGTGCATTATCTTCCGTATCCTTCTGCGTATAATCCCTGGCCGACCAGTACACCACATAGTCTCCGTTTACCTCGTCATACATTGCCTCCGGCGCCCAGATACAGCCTGCCGTATCAAGACCGGCATAAACAAGGCGCGGCTCGCTCCATTTTACCAGATCTGTGGATTCCCAGACCACCAGATTCTTACTTGCGCTATACTGATTCCAGCCGCTTCCTCCAGCGCCGCCTCCTTCTGCATGAAGATCCGTACCAAGAATCCAGTAACGGTCTCCTTCTGCGGAACGGATGATATGCGGGTCGCGGACACCGAGGTCACTGCCCTCTGCATCATTGACAAGAATTGGATTCGGTTTACCGTCCACCTTATTGATATGGTCCCATGTCAAGCCATCTTCGCTATATCCAAAGAAAATCTTCTCATAACCATCATGCGCATCAAAATTTGTCCACAGATAGCCTTTGCTGTAATCGGTATCCAGATTTGCATCCTTCGGCCGTACCGTGACGTCAAATGTTTTTGTCTTTGTCTCATTGGTATAAGCCGACTTCAGCGTTGCCGTCAGCGTAACTTTTACCGGCGCTTTTCCGGCCTCCGGGCGAGTAACGACACCACCCTGATAGAGGCTGTCTGCCGCTGCCGTATCCGTGACAACTGCCGGATTGGAAGATTTCCATGTAATCGTAGATTTGTATCTTCCCGTCTTAATCAGCGCCAGGTTCCCACGGACATCATCGCTATTTAAAATTTCCAGATCATCATAGTCCTTCTGCAACGCATTTTTACGGGTTTCCTCCTCCTCCAGCTGTTCCTCATACTCAGCAATTTCCTTCAAAGTTTCCGTAAACTCCTCATACTGCGCAGTAATATCCGCATCTGACAATGTGCCGTCATATATCCGGTAATTATCAATCAGTCCCTTGTAATATTCCCCGCTGTTCCAGTTTCCTTTTCCAACCTGAAGAATACCTCCGGTACTTCCAAGGATGTCACTGAGCTTGTAGGCACTCTTACTCTCACCTGCAGATTCCCCGTTGACATAAAGTTTCGTGTCTGTCTCCGTGACAACAAGATCCACATGGAACCAGCCATCCAACACAGATTTTTCTTTATCCGATATATTATTATCTGGTCTTCCGCTTGTATTATTATAACGCTCTACAAGCAATTCAGACACCTTGTGCAAAATTGCCAGATAATGTTCCTTCTCATGCGTCTGCTTATCTGCATTGGGCGCTGCAAAGAACGTCCAGCCCGTATTGTTTCTATCCGGTTTCAAATCATATGATACCGTAATATTTTCCTTCCCCTTTAAGATACTTCCGCCATCCTTTGCCATAATGTTGATAAAACTGTTTCTTCCATCCAGATACAGCGCACGGTTCGTCCCATACTTCACCTTTGTCTGGCACGCTCCCTTTGCTTCCGCCTGCGCACTGCCGCCGTCATAAAAGCCGTTTACTGCATCCGCGTCAAAAGAAAAATCCGCCAGTTTGTCCGGCGCCGCTGCTTCTGCAGTCAGAGAAACCGATGGCAGCGCCGATATCGCCATTGCCCCGGCAAGCAGCCATGCAAAACACTGTTGTTTCCATTTTCTTTGCATTTTTTACCCTCCTTTTTGTACTAAAAACCATGAAAAAACTATACTATTTTTAGTAAATATTACTTAATATGAGAGTAACATTTTATCTCGCCACCTGTCAAGAGAAATCATGTTTTTTCTCCTGCATCCGCAATCAGTTTCTCCTTCTCCTTTCTGGTCAACTGCTTAATCTGTACTTCCCGGCTCATTGCCTCCTGCCTCGTCTCATATTCTTCCAGATACACCAATTCCACCGGCGTGCGCACTCTGGTATACTTACCGCCCTTTCCGGCATTGTGTGCCTGCAGGCGTTTTTCTATATTGTTTGTCCACCCGGTATACAGCGTCCCATCGCTGCATCGAAGCATATAGGTGACATTTTGTTTCCCTGCCATACGACTTCCTCACATTTATCATATTCATTCTCTATGTAGAGAGACTGCAAGCAGTCTCTTATATACAAAGCAGCACCGGATTCCTGGTATTTTTCCCATTTCAGGCATTATTTTCCACCGTTCATTCTGACAGTGAAAACGTTCTCCAATCTCTGTATAAAAACTGTGCTGCGGGTTGCCTACATCATCCGGTAACTCATACCCACTAATATTTTATGAGAGAAATCCTTATCCGTGCCTGTTCGTATTTTACCTCTTATTTCTTTCAGTTTAACATGGATTTTTTATGATAACAACCACACAGCTCTTATCACACAACCACTGACGAACAGTTTGACTACACATAAAGCGGACAGCTATACGCCGTCCGCCTTGAAATACTATGCTTTATTCTATTGATAATACAAAATCGTTTTTACTGTAAATACCCCATCGGGTCTACCGGAACTCCGTCCTTCTGCAATTCAAAGAAAAGATTGGAGCCTTCCACCGAATAATATTTGGTGGGCTCGCTGACATAGCCTAAGATTTCTCCGTTCTCCACATAATCTCCTGTGCTCTTGGGAATTTCTTTTAGCTGTCCATAGATGGCGCTGTAACCATCACCCATATCGACGGTTATCGTAGCGCCTGTTTCCGAACTGGTCTCCACACTGGTTACTTTTCCGCCGGAAACCGCTTTTACCGGAGTATTGACATCCGCCTTGATAATTACCGCCGGATTATACTTATACTGGTCAAGCGTTGCAAAATATACGGTCTGATCCATGCTGTAGTTCAGGATTACATTTCCCTGCAGCGGCCAGCCCAGATCTGTCTCTGCGTCAAAATGAAGAATCGGTTCCACAGGCGTTTGCACTTCACTGTCAACAATTTCCGGTTCATCCATGAAATTGTCATTCTCCGGAGGAATAATACCGGAAACTGCCTCCGTCTCGTCTTCTTCCTTTTCCTGCTCTTTTGCTTTTGCCTTTGCCTGCTGCTGTTCTTTTAACTTTCTTGCCTCTTCTTCTTTCTTTTCCTGCTCCCTGGCGGCGTCCTCAACCTTTGCCTGCTGAATCTGCTTTTCCTGCTCCTTCGCCAGTTGCTCTTCCTGTTTCTTTTCCTGCTGGGTATAATAAATACCGGTCATGCCAAATGCTGCCACTACCATGAACACTGCGGCAATCAGATAGGATTTTCTGTTAAAAAACGCTGATACTCTTCTGTTTCTCATCCTGTCACCTTCCATTTCTGTTTGTTTTTTCTTTTTTTAGTTTTTCCGAAAAAACAAGGTTTATACAGGATGTATGAGAATTATTCGTTCTGATTTTTTTTCAGTTCAACATCTTTATAATAATACTGTAAAATTTCTATGTAATCGCTGCCGGCTTTTGCCATCTCATTGGCTCCATACTGACTCAGCCCCAGTCCATGCCCCATGCCCTTTGTGACAATCCGTACCCGTCCCTCTACCTCTTTCAGGGAGAAACATGCGGAATTCAAACCGAGACAATTTCGAAATTCTTCTCCTGTCATCGTATGTTTCCCTGCCGCTATCTCCAGCACGTACTCCCCATCATCACGTTTTACAATAACGATTTCACTGACAACCCCTTCCGCCGTGAGTTCTGCATCTGGATACGCCTCGTTCAGCCTGTCTGCCAGATCCTTTTTTTCCAGGAAACTCACGTGCAGATAGTCATGAGACGGAATATCCATACTGCTGTCCACGCTTTTTAAATAGGAAATTTCCGTTCCAAGCGCATCCCTGGCATCTCTTGTCGTTCCCGCACTCACGGCATGGAATGCGGCCTGTATCGGCGCATCCTCCCAAACCAGGATTTCTCCCTCGGTGGCTGTAAGCGCCGCCTCAAGCGCACGGTAATTCTGCTCAAAGCCATCCTGCCCCCAGAGGGAAAGCATTTCTTCCCGGGACATGGATTGCGGCAGCTCTTCCTCACGTTCCAGTGCGCCCGCCAGTAATGTCCTGGCGATAACCGCCTGTGCCTTGATCGCCTCCGGCTGGCTGTCCAGAGAAATCTCCTCCGCAACAATTCCGGCAAGATATTGCTCCTCGTCCAATTTGTCTTTATCCGAATTTTCCTGTGGAAGAAATCTTTCCTCTATAACCGGTTCCCCCTTGCCTGCCTCAGTGCTTGTCTCACTGCCCTGAAACAGTAAAGTAACGATGTAGGGCGCTGCCAGGATTAATACGCAGACAGCCAGAAAAGTTTTTATTTTTTCTCTCAGGAAAAACACCCCCTTTGAACAGACTATATGCAAAAACCCGAACATATATACGTAAAATGCCTTGCTTTTTTCAAAATATCATGTTATGATGCATTTAGAACGCGTGTTCTGTATATAATATAGGCAGGAAATTTTATGTGGATCATACAGACACATAGCAGGCTTTATAAAATAACTGGATGGTGGTTACTGTGAATGCAATACAGATGGATATGAACTTATTTGACAAACTGAATATCTTATCCGCAGCCGCAAAATATGACGTTGCCTGTACCTCAAGCGGCGTGGACAGATCGGGGAAGGGCAGAGGAATCGGGAATTCTATTGCTCCCGGCGTCTGCCACAGTTTTTCCGCAGACGGAAGATGTATTTCACTGTTGAAGATTCTTTTCACCAACGAATGCATTTTCAATTGCGCCTACTGTCTGAATAACCGGGATTCTGACGTCAGGCGTGCTTCTTTTACACCCGATGAAATCTGCACGATTACTCTGGAGTTCTACCGCCGCAATTATATAGAAGGGCTTTTCTTAAGTTCCGGCATTATGGTAAGCCCCAATTACACGATGGAGTTGATTTACCAGACGTTATACCGGCTGCGCACCGTATATCATTTTAACGGCTATATCCATGTCAAATCCATTCCCGGCGCAGATCCTGAACTCGTGGAACGAACCGGATTTCTTGCAGACCGCATGAGCATCAATCTGGAATTACCCACTGCGGACAGTTTACAGAAACTTGCCCCCTGTAAGTCCCGCAATACCATCTTGACCCCCATGCGGCAAATCCAGAACCGCATCACGGATAACAAACAGGAAGTCACCGTATACCGCAAGGCTCCGCGTTTCGTCCCCGCCGGACAATCCACGCAGATGATAATCGGAGCTACGCCTGAGAATGATTATCAGATTATGAGTGTGGCAGAAGGACTTTATCAGAAATTTGCGCTGAAACGCGTATTTTACTCCGCGTTTGTAAATGTAAATAACAATTCCATGCTTCCGGCGCTCCCCGGCGGTCCGCCGCTCCTTCGCGAACACCGCCTTTATCAGGCGGACTGGCTGCTGCGCTACTATCATTTCAAGGTATCGGAACTACTGTCAGAAGAACATCCGGACTTTAATATTTTCCTGGATCCCAAATGCGACTGGGCGCTGCGTCATCTGGAATGTTTTCCAGTGGAAATCAACCAGGCCAGCTATCAGACGCTGCTGCGCGTTCCCGGAATTGGATATAAGTCCGCAGAACGCATTGTCAGAGCACGCAAACGAAACTCCCTGTCGTTTGACGACCTCAAGAAAATCGGCGTTGTACTCAAGCGAGCCCTCTATTTCATTACCTGCTCCGGTAAAATGATGTATCGCACGAAACTGGAGGAAAACTATATCTGCGAGAATCTTATGCGGGATAAGACTCAGATTCCCAGAGATATCCGGGAGGGCGGTTATGAACAGATCAGTTTTTTTGACAAGCAACTGCAATCTGATTTCCAGTTGACCAATGCGCAGATCCTGCCGCCTTCCCAACAGCTTGCTGCCGTATAATTTCATAGAATCTCTGACATGCACCTCCATATTATGTTTTTAAGAACGAATTAATCAGATATTTCGAAAGGATGTACTATGTATATTTTTATCTGTGAAGATCATATTGACGGCATTTTCACGGGCGTCTACGATGCCTGGGCAAGTCGCCTGGGACATGCCAACACCACGCTTACCACTCATGCGCCAAACAATTATTCCCTGTTTGATGAATATATTACCGTTCAAACCGATTATGAGAAGAGCGCAAAAGTAGCGCGAACCCTGCACGCACGCATGGGTGACGAGACTTATCAGGAATTATGCCAGGCCGCCTCCGCGCTGGAAGAGCCTTCGACTCGCACACGCATAGACAAGGCAGACGCCATTTACAAGACAATTGTTCTCGCTCTTTCTCTGCCAGATGCCGGAAAAGTCCTGCATTATCTGGGCGAACCGTACGTGAATCGGACCTTTCAGTTATCCCTTCGTACCGGGAACGAAGCTCACCATCTTCTGGGATTTTTGCGCTTTCAGGAATTGGAGAATAAGATTTTATTCGCACAGATTCATCCCAAAAATGACGTTCTGCCATTCCTGGGAGAACATTTTGAGGATCGTCTGCCAGAGGAAAACTTTATGATTTACGACGCCACACGGGAGCTTGCCGCGCTGCATCCAAAGGGAAAGAGATATTTTATCACAGATACCAGGGCGCTGAATCAGGAAATGTTAAAACGTTTCTCTGCAGAAGAAACAGAATACCGCCGGCTCTGGTGCGCCTTCTTTGACAGCATTGCCATTGAGGCCAGAAAGAATCCCGCTTTGCAGAATCAGAATTTTCCGAAACGTTTTCAGCGGGATGTAGTAGAGTTTCAACGTATGCCATAACATATGGATGCACAGCCAACAATAACACGCATATCTGTTATCAATTGTCATCCTGTCCGGCTCAATCGATTGCTCAACTGTGCAAACTGTTCCAGCGTTAAGGCTTCCCCGCGAATATTTGCAGGCAGCCCCATCTCTTGCAGCGCATGTACGATTTCATCTCTGGTATAAGAGATGCCGGACGCATTGTTCAATCCATTGACAAGCGTTTTCCTTCGCTGGTTAAACGATGCGCGAATGAACGCAAACAGCTGTTTCTCATCTTCGACCTGAACCGGCTGCTCCTGATATTTGGTTAAGCGAATCACCGCGCTGCCAACATTGGGTCGCGGCATGAAACAGTTGGGTGGTACGTTTGCCACAATTTCCGGTCTTGCATAATACTGAACTGCAAGGGACAACGCACCGTAATCCTTCGTTCCGGGTTTTGCCTGCATCCGTTGCGCCACCTCTTTCTGCACCATAATCGTAATGCTTTGGACGGACACATGACTCTCGAACAGTCCCATGATAATCGGAGTGGTAATATAATAGGGAAGGTTCGCCACAACTTTAATAGGATTTCCCTGATTTTGCTCCCGCACAAGGCGTTCTATATCCATTTTCAGGATATCCTGGTGAATAATCTCCACATTGTCATAAGAACTAAGCGTATCCTCCAGAATCGGAATTAAATTCTTATCTATCTCCACCGCCGCTACTGCTCTCGCATGTTCACAGAGATATTGCGTCATCGTGCCTATACCCGGACCGATTTCCAGTACAAAATCATCCTTTGTAATATCTGCCGCAGATATGATTTTGTCCAGTACCCTGGTATCAATCAGAAAATTCTGCCCAAATTTTTTCTGAAAATTAAATTTATACTTTTGCAATACCGCGATGGTATTGGTGGGATTTCCAAGTGTAGCCATAACTACCTCCCCTTCGTAAACAACCGCAACGCATTCTCACGCGTTGTTTCAATAACTTCTTCTTCTGTGATCCCTCTCAAAGCTGCGATTTCTTTTGCCACATAAGGAAGATTCAGGGAAGAATTTCGTTTTCCTCGATTCGGTTCCGGCGCCAGATACGGACAGTCCGTCTCCAGCAGAATTCGCTCCAGTGGGATAGATGCTGCCGTTTCTTTTAATTTTTTGGAATTTTTAAAGGTAACCACCCCGCCGATACCAATGTAATATCCCATCTTCACATACTCCTGCGCAAGCTCCGGCGAATAAGAAAAACAATGAATCACGCCGGGAATCTGCTCTGAATGAATTCCTTTCATCAAGGACATGGTATCTTCTGCCGCATCTCTGGAATGAATGATAACCGGAAGGGAAAGTTCGCGTGCCAGCTCCATCTGCCGGCAAAACCAATAGCGCTGCCGGTTCTGAACTTCCGCATCCTTCTCCCAATAGTAGTCTAAACCAATCTCCCCGATTGCCACCACCTTCGGCAAGCGCGCGTTCTCACGCAGCCATTCATAAGTCTCTTCCTTCAAATCTGCTATATCGCTGGGATGAATGCCTAACGCTCCATAGACAAATGCATATTGTTCTGTCAATTCCAGCGTGCGCTTACACGACGCAAAATCGGAACCTACATTGATAATCCTTTCAATTCCATGTTCCTCCATAGAGGAAAGCAGTTCTTCCCTGTCCGGGTCAAACTGCTTATCATCATAATGTGCATGACTTTCAAATATCATACGATTCTATCCTCTCATTTATCATTTCCTTAACAAATCTCCGCCCCTGATGGCATATTTTTCTCAGGAGCCATCAAGGCAAGCTCGCCAGTTTCATCCTCAGCACACAAAAGCATTCCTTCTGATAATACGCCTGCCAGTTTTGCCGGTTTTAAATTCACCAGAACCATAACCTTCTTTCCTACCATTTCCTCCGGTGAATAATACTTACGGATTCCGGAAACAATCTGTTTCACCTGACTGCCAATACGCACCTGGGAACAGAGCAGTTTCTTGGATTTTGTGACCGCCTCACAGGCGATAATCTCACCCACCTGGAACTGCATCTTCATAAAATCATCATAGGAGATCTCTTCCTTGGGCTCTATATCAATTACAGCCTCATCATCCTGCTCTGGCGCCTCGCCCATTGCACGTTGTTCCGCCTCAAACTCCGCACGCTGCGCCTCGCGAATTACATCTACCTTCTCCATAATCTCTTTGACGTCAAGACGTGCAAAGAGAATTTCCGGTTTGTCCGTGACCTTATTTCCGCTCTCATAAAGTCCAAACTGATTCAAAACAACAAAGTCTCGAATCTTTGTATTGAGCTGCGATACAATTTTCTCCGCAGTCTCTGGCAGAAAACTGTGAAGGAGAGAGGCCGCAATCGTAATGGATTCCGTCAGATTATAGAGCACTTCGCTCAGACGTTCTTTCTTTGCCTCATCCTTTGCCAGCACCCACGGCTCTGTCTCATCAATATATTTATTGCTGCGACGCAATACGGTAAACACTTCGGAGATCGCATCCGCCACACGCAGCTCGTCCATCTTTGCTTTTATCTTATCTCTTGCCGCAATTGCCGTCTGTTTCAATTCCTCATCGACGGTATCTTTGGCTCCGGTCTTTGTAACCACTCCGTCAAAATACTTGTTGCACATGGAAATGGTACGGTTTACAAGATTACCGAGAATATTTGCCAAATCAGAGTTTAATCGCTCTACTACCAATTCCCAGGTAATAATTCCGTCATTCTCAAACGGCATTTCATGGAGAACAAAATAACGGGTAGCATCCACTCCGAACAAATCCACCATATCATCCGCATAAATCACATTACCCTTGGATTTGCTCATCTTTTCGCCTCCCTGCAACAACCAGGGATGTCCAAAGATCTGTTTTGGCAAAGGCAAATCCAATGCCATAAGGAAAATTGGCCAGTAAATGGTATGGAAACGAATGATATCCTTACCTATCAGGTGCAAATCCGCCGGCCAATTCTTCTCAAAAAGCTCTGTGGAATTGCCGTCTGCATCATAGCCAATCTTCGTAATGTAGTTGCTCAACGCATCCAGCCACACGTAAACGACATGCCTGGGATCAAAATCAACCGTAACTCCCCAGTTAAAAGACGTTCGGGATACGCATAAATCCTGAAGTCCGGGAAGAAGAAAGTTATTCATCATCTCATTCTTACGGGATACCGGCTGAATAAATTCCGGATGGCTGTTGATATGTGCAATCAGCCTGTCCGCATATTTGCTCATCTTAAAGAAATAAGCCTCTTCCTTTGCCGGTTTGACTTCCCGTCCGCAGTCCGGACATTTGCCATCCACAAGCTGAGATTCCGTCCAGAAAGATTCGCACGGCGTACAATACAACCCCTCGTAAGACCCCTTATAGATATCACCCTGCTCATATAACTTCTTAAAAATCTTTGCCACCTGTGTCTCGTGATCCACATCTGTGGTGCGGACAAAACTATCATGTGAGGAATTCATCATATCCCAGATGCGTCTTACCTCACCTGCAACCTGGTCTACAAATTCCCTGGGGCTAACCCCCATCTTCTCTGCTTTCTCCTGAATCTTCTGTCCATGCTCGTCCGTTCCGGTCTGAAAATAAACGTCATAACCTTCCTGCCGTTTAAATCTCGCAATACTATCTGCCAATACAATCTCATACGTATTACCGATATGCGGCTTGCCGGATGTATAGGCAATCGCAGTCGTCATATAGTATTTTCCTTTATTGCATTTTGTACACATAAATGCGCCTCCTTCTTGATTCCATATATTATATTCCATAATTTCAGATAATAATCATTTCCCATAACTATGCATTAGTTTATTGGCTTAGGTATTATATTATATCATTTTTCCAAAAATATGAAAAGCCGCCTTCCATATTTGTTAGAAAGGCGGCCATTTTCGTTCTCTCACTATAGATTGATAAAGCGATCTGCCTCATCCGTCAACGTTCCGGCAACCTCACGGTTGTCATCCATTGCCTCTGCAATCTCACTAATGTCCTTAACAAGGTTAGAGGTATTCATTGCCACGTTAGTAGCACCCCTCGCGCTTTCACCTACCGCTGTATTGATACCATTGATTGACTCCGTGATATTCTCCATGGAGCGTTTGAGGTTATCCGACATATCATTGAACCTGGTAACAATATCGTTTACATGTACTGCATCTTCATTATACTGTCTGCCGGCATTTACAAATCCCTCGTAATCCGGAAGTACATTTTCGTTTATGTATTTTACAATGGAATCCGCACTGTCTATCAATTCATTTACTGCTTCGATTACCATGTTGTTGATGGTCTGGATATTATTTGCGGCCTCCCTGCTGGAGCTTGCAAGCTGACTGATTTCGTCTGCTACAACGGCAAATCCTCTGCCGGCCTCGCCCGCTCTTGCGGCCTCAATGGAAGCATTCAGTGACAACAGGTTCGTCTGACCGGAAATACTCAAAATCTCATCCGTGAGGTCATTGACACGGTCAACACTCTTACTGCTCTCAATGGCTCTTTTTAACTTATCAATAATTGCATTGATGATATCGCTTGTGTTCTGTTTGTTCTCAATTGCATTGTGCTCCAGATTTTCCGCACGTTCCTGCATTCCTGTCGCATAATCATACAATCCCTGAGATGCGTCCGACAGCTCTATGATATTTTCATCTACGTTACCCACATTCTCCTTGATATCTGTAATGGTCGTAGAAATCGTCTCCATGGAAGCGGACAACTCCTGCATTACCGCCGAGATATCATATGAGTTATTATTTGCCGTAGAAACCTTGTCCGAAACCAGCGTCACGATAGATCCAAGCTGATCGGAACTTGTATTGATATGCCCCATAATGCCCTGCAACGTCTGAATAAAGGTATTGATTCCGGACGCCAGGGTTCCAATCTCATCTGTACAGAAACACTGTACACGTTTCGTCAAATCACCTTCGCCAGCTTCTATCGTGGCAATCACATCACGGAGCTGGGCATTGATGTTGATCAGACGCTTGCACACCCATGTCCAGGAAACCCAGATAACAAACAGAAGAACCAGAATACTGCCTACAATCAAAACAATGATGGTTGTCGCTACCTGACGGTACGTTTTATTCTGCATGGCAATGGCCTTCTCCATGGCCTCTTTGTTCACCTGAATCAGAGAATCCAGCTCTGCCGTCAGACCCACGCCTGCATCCCGCAAATCATTACTCGCAAGTTCAGACGCCGCTTTATTCTCTCCATTTGTACTGAACTCTAATATCTTGTCATAAATTGCCAGATAATTCGTATAATCTGACTCAAGCTGCTCCATTACCTCTACTTCCTGCATACTGATTCCCTGTGAATACTCAAACAGTAAGTCACTGATTTCCTGTTTCAGAGAATTTGCCTCATCCACCAATGTCTGTTTCTTTTCCGCATCATCCTCTACAATATGCGCAAACGCCACACGACGCAATGTCTGATATGCAATCGTCACGTCTTCCACCTGTTCTATCTTTACCACATAATTCCCGGTAATATTTTCACTGGTTTTCATAATTTGGTTCGTACTGCTAAAACTTGCTATTCCCAATATAAGCATCAAACACCCGAGAATTCCGACCGGAATCAGAATTTTGAACCTGATGCTTAAGTCTTTTAGAAACTTTATCATAGCCTTCTCCTCCTAAATTTTGTAGTTTACGTTTCTTCTTTTTGTAAAACCTCAAAAGTCATACTTTTATAATAATATATTTCTGCCTTTAAGTCCAGTTTAAAATATCATTAATTACCCTTCATACACCTTCTTCCACGCGACATCCACACTCTTGCCGATGCTGTGATAATAGATCAGGAACAAAGAAATCAAAATCAGCGCCGGATATTTGCGCCACTTTCCTTTCTGCGCCCAGTGTACCAGCCTGGAAATAATTTCCTCTTTCTCATGCTCCGTAATCCCGCTGTCAGCGGAAGTAAAATACAACAACAGATAAGTAAATCCGGCTATCATTCCCAACGTAGCAAAAATTTTCACGAAGGTATGTTCTCCCGTCTTAGGCTCACCCACGGGTTTCGGCTGCGACGGCGTCTGTTTTCCCTGTACAATCGCCGCTCTCTTTTTCGTAATCTTTACCGTGGTCTTCTTTACGCTCCGGTTTCCGGCATTGTCCTCTGCCGTCACCTGAAGGGTATGTTCTCCCTCCCCTTTGATGTCAACATCAAAACTGTAATTCTCCACCATATCGTCGGCAAATTCCTCTTCCCCCTGCGCCTTTGTCTTTCCTCCGTCTATACGGTAAGATACCGATGCGATTCCGGCTGTAATACTCTCTCCTGCTGTATCAGTCACATCTACCTCAACTTTAGCCTGATCTTTGACCTTATCTGCCTTAACGCCTGTAAAACTGATATCCGGAGCATTATCTTCCACAATGGCTCCAGCTCCGTCCGCCGTCAGCACTTTCTGCACCGAGACATTGCCCGCGTTATCCGAACAAGTAAGGGCGATAGTTCCCTTAAAGTCCCCATCGACGGTAATCTCCACCACGTTCTGTCCGGTGCGCGTGTCTCCATGCAATGTCATAACCGCCGCAATTCCTCCGCTGCGCGCGTTCACTTCCCGTGCCGGCGTCCGGCTAACGCGAATGGCTGCCGTACCTTCCTTTGCCTCACCCATCTCCGGCTCCAGACGGTAATCAGCCTGTTTCAGACCGCTGCCTTCCTCCGTAACCGGCACCGTGATAACGAGTTTCTTCCGGCTTACCACCCAATCCATAAGATTCTTATAGTTCTCGCCAAAAGATGCCTCTCCGGGAACCGGAGCTGTCTCGTCCGCCCACTTCGCATAGAGCGTCGTTTTCTGTGAATCCGTATTTCCTTCTACTGTATTTCCAAAATCCCAGTAGGATTCCTCCAGACCTTCCGGGTTTTTATACCATCCCTTAAACGTATAGCCTCTTCTCAATGGTTCCGAAGGCTCCGGCTGCAATCCGCCGTATCGCACCGTCTGCATCTGAGGAGCCGTACCTTCCCCGCCATTCAGGTCATAAGTTATCTCATATACATTTCTGTCATAATATATCTGCAGCACCAGACTGCCATCCGCCGCCACAATTCCCGTCGACTTTCCAATTGAAGGGTTTTCGCTCTGCGCAAAACCAGTATAAGGATTGACTTCTGCGGTTACCACGCTTCCGGTCTTTCCTGCAATATACTCGGTATCTGCATCCACTCTTGTGTATCCGTCGCCCTCAAGATCCTGTTTGTAATGCTCGACACGATATGGCGTTCCTTCCCCTGCAACCCAGATGGCATAGAGCGTAGTATCCTCATCCAGCGCATAATCCTCTCCTGCCTCAAAAGGCTCTCCCGTTCCATCCTGTCTCGTATTCCATCCGGCAAACACGTACCCTGACCGCTCCACTGCATCCGCAGCTGTAAACTCCGGTACAACATAGGATACTTCCTCATGAACATTGGCACGACAGATTTTCGTCTCACTGGAAGGATCGGTTTCTCCACCGTTCGCATCATAGGACAGGGTAACCTCTTTCTCATATACTCCGTAATAAGACGCATCCTCAGTCAATGTAATGTCGGAACCTGCTGCAATCTCACCGTCATATGTATCCGGGTTTGCGTCCCACCCGACCGCCGTATAACCATCCATTTCTGCAAGCTGCGGCGTGGTAAGCGTACCACTTTTCCAGTCCTCACTCATATTCGCATCTATGGTTTCCACATTTCCCGCGCTTCCGGAATAAAAACTGCCTGCAAAAACAGTATACTCCTTAAAAATAGCAAACAAATCGGTATCGCCCTGAATCTTAAACGAATCTCCCGGCTGATAAGAAGTTCCGGAGCCATCAGCCTGCGTATTCCACTCAGCAAAGAGATGACCTTCCTTCTGAAGCTCTCCTTCAGGCTGTACCGTAACATCATCATTGATCTCATATCTTCCGTCATCCACCACGGTTCCTTCGGCGCCGTTGCTGATGTAATAAACGTAATAAGCGTAATTTGGATTCGTCTCCGATATGTATACCTCATTGGTCTCCTTATTAAGCACCGCATACCAGATCTTACCGCTGTCGCCCACATCGACAAAATTTATTTTCTTCATATCGCGTTCATGAAGCAAACGGTATTCATTGACGCCCTCTGCAATTACACGCCCTTCTTCCGCCTCCAGATAGAGATTAATCGGATAACTTAAGGTATCGCTGATGAAACTTTTCCGCAAAATCGCAGAATCACCCTTTTTATCCAGATACACGCCGTCCATTCCGGACTCTGTACCGCCATCCCCCACAAAATGTACTTTGCCGGAGAATGTCAGGGAAGTATTTCCTACATACTGCATGGAATTATAAATCGCGCCGCTGCCTTTATATTTCTCATATGTACAAGTATTTCCCTGAAAATAACCTCCACTGATATCCGTAGTTGTTCCTTCGCATCCACAGTGATAGATAGCGCCTCCGTGGGATGCCGTAGTATTTTCGATAAACTGACCTCCCAGGATTTCAACCTTAGTAGAACACTGGCACATAAACCCTCCGCCCGTCCAGGCATCTATATTATTACTTAAAGATTTATTATTTTTGAATATTCCATCCTTAATGACGACTGACTGGGCGCCCCAGACATATACTCCGCCGCCACGAACTTTTGCCGTACAATTTTCTATGACAGCATACGAAATCGTTACTGTTCCTGCACGCGCTGCAATCGCACCGCCGTTGCCAGATATGCAATTAACAATTTTTCCATCATTTATGGTCACTGTTCCCCTGCTGTAAATTGCGCCGCCTTCACCCGCGCCAGCTGTAACGCAATTTTGAATTATACTTCCCGCATTCATTGTAACGCTTGATTTAAAATCTATTTCCATCATTGATTTAGCTGAGTCCAGGGAGGCTCCATCCAATGTAATATTCTCCAAAGTCAGGTTTCCCATACCAACGGTGAACATAGCGCTGCCGCTCCCCCTCACAATCTTACCGCCGCCCTTAATGGTGACATCTCCCTGAATAGACAACGCCCCCTTTATTGTAAGCGTAACGCCCGGATCCACGATCAGCTCACCGTCCTGCAATGTTCCCGGAACTTCCCAGGTCACATCCTTACTCACCCTGCCGCAACCCGGCACTGTCGGCGTTTCATCCTCTGACGGCTGTTCCTCCTGAAGTTCCTCCGAACCTCTTGTCTCCATCGCTCTCGCAGACCGTTCCTTCTTTCTCTGCTGAGAATCCTCTTTTTTGCTGCCCAGCACAACCATCACTTCGATAGTAGGAAGCTCCACGCCTTCTGCCAGGCAATAATTTTCCGGAAGTGTCGGTGAAAAGACATAAAGCCCCCGCATATCCTTATTATACGCAGGCGCGCTGTTCCAGGTAACGCCTTCTATAACAACCGTCTCGGAGGGTCTTTCTTCCGGCTCCGGAACTGGCGCCGGTATATTGTCCGAAGGCGCAGTCTCACCGCCGTCCTCTGGGGGAGCCGGCTCTGATGGCTCCTCGGAAGGCGCGGGTTCTGTTCCTTCCTGCGAAGGCGCAGATTCTGACCCTTCCTGCAAAGGCGCGGATTCTGTTCCTTCTTCCGTTCCAGTATTTATCATCGTCTCCGCTGCCTGCGCATTTTGAATTTCTACACTTTCCGGTTCTGCCTTCGGCTCTACCGTTTCCTGCGGCTGCACCTGAGGCGCATCCTCCAGCGGCCGGCACACTGCCGTCAGTGTTCCGGGAAGATCCAGTTCCTGCAAATCCGTACCAAGAGGAACACTCTGCTCCCTGATTTCCTGGGAAAGCTCCGGCGCGCTTACAATCTCCTGTTTCTGCGCTGCCCAGGCTATATAACCGAAATGTTCTACCGGCAGCGACACTGTCATCATGCACACACAAAGCAGTCCTACCATCAGCCGCCGTCCGATTGGATGTTTCCGGTATCGCTTTGCCTTCCCTGAATAAGTCTCATATGTCTTTTTCATCTTTAACCACACTCCTTGTGAAAACTCCAACATCCTGTTGGGTAACTCCATACAATCAAAAAGCCTAATCCCTTATCCTTTTTGCTACCACTACAAACCTTCCATTTTCCGCATGACTGGAACAGGTAGACAGCGTAAGAAACGTATCTCCAAATTCCGCCGTAACCCCTGTATCATAAATGGAAAGTTCTCGCACATTATCATAAAAATCCTCAAATTCTTCCTCCGTATCCGCCTGATAGAACTGATAATATCGAAACCCACTTTCGCCCTCACGCTCTGTTATATCCGTGCGAAACGCCGCCATAACCTGATAAATACGCTCTTCACTTAATGTTTCAAATGAAATTTCTCCATGTTCTCTGCAAAACGACTCGCTTTCGTATTTATCCAGATCTCCGAACATGGAATCATCTTTCATATGATGTCCATATATGATAATGTTTGTCCCCGGAGTAATAACGTCTGCCATGTGTTTCACATACAAACATCCATATTTATCCTCTTCCCTCTCAAAGTTATGATGAAGATAGTATTCGTCATCCTCGTTCTGCATTACCGGGTAATCAATCCTGGTACCCTCTATCGTAAGCCAGCCAATCAAGTCATGGTTCTCAGAATAGAGTTCCTTCCATTTCGCCGATATTTGCATCTCTTCTGCCGCATGCTCCGTCCCGTCTCCTGCTAAGGAGTCGGTTTGTCCGTCCTTTTCCTGCACATTTGCGCTGCCTTTTTCCCGCAGCCTTCGTAATTCACTTTCCTGTCGCCCATGCAGGATGGACGCACAGCACGACTGCACGACAGGAATCAGACACAGAATCATAATCACAAGCAAAATGATTTTCAAAATCCGAACCGTGTTTCTACTCTTCCTGTCTTTGTTAGCATCCATCATCTACGCTCTTTCCATCGCTAATAAGCAAATCAAAAACCTGCGTCTTCTGTTTTTTCCTGGATTTCTTCTGTTTTTGCAGGAACCTCTACCGCATCCGTATCGGTTTCTGCTGTTTTGTCATCCATCGTTTCCATCTCTTCTGCAAAAATATCTTCGCATTTGGCGCCGCATTTGCTGCAATAGGACGCATCCGCCTCATTGGCTGCGCCACAGCCTGGACATACCTTCTTACCCTTATTCTCTGCAATCTGAACTTTCAGCTCTTCAATCTTCTCAAGTGTCTCTCTGATAAGCGAAACCTCCTCAAAAAGCGGCTCCTCATCGTCCTTATGCAGTTCATAATACTGCTTTCCGATTTCCAGGTACTGTTTGCGTACAGACTCTTCTCTGCTGCGAATATCCATACGCAGTTTTGCGATCTCCGTCGCGTCTGTCACCTTCTGTGATACGTCCCTGCCCATTCCTGTAATTGCATCGCCTAACTTCTCAAAAAATTCCATGTTCTTCCTCCTTTTGGTTATGATATTATCTTATACAAATATATCCCATATACCCTGCATAAAGAGCTACCATAATTGCTCCCTCTGCACGGTTAATCTTCTTCCCTGTCCATGCGAAAATCCACACGACCACGCTCATTCCAATTAAAATGATGGCATCTGCTATATTCTCCATCAGGACTTCCATCGGACTGATTGTACCTGCAATGCCCAATACCAGCAAAATATTAAAAAGATTGGAGCCAATCACGTTGCCTATCGCCATATCCGTCTCTCCCTTGCGCGCCGCCACAATCGAAGTGACCAGTTCCGGCAGGGAAGTTCCCATCGCTACAATCGTAAGCCCAATCAACGTCTGGCTGAGTCCAAAATGCTCCGCAATCGTTGTCGCAGCGTCTACCACGGTATCTCCGCCGACGACAATTGCCGCTATTCCTCCGACAATATAGAGCAGACATCGCATTGTTCCTAACGTTTTAATCTCTTCTACATCTTCCTGCGCATTCCGCTCCTTTTTGGCGCTCCTCACCAGCCAGATAATAAATGCGGCAAATGCAGCTAACAGAATCAGCCCGTCCGTCCTCTCTATCTTCATTCCCAGATACCCCATGGCTACAAGGGCGATTGCCGCCAAAATCGAGAGTGGAAATTCCTTTTTTAAACTCTCCGCCTTCACATGCAGCGGGGAAATAACCGAACAGACGCCGCAGACAATCATCAGGTTAAAAATATTGGATCCGATTACATTACTGACTGCAACAGCATTGTCTCCCCGAAAAGATGCCGCAATACTGACTGCACACTCCGGCGCACTGGTTCCCATCGCCACCACAGTCAATCCTATTACCATAGAAGAGACCCTCAGTTTCTTTGCAACGCTCGCGCTGCCCTCCACAAAAAAGTCCGCTCCTTTTATCAACAGTACAAATCCGCCAACTAACAATAAATATTCCAATTTGTCCTCCTTGTTTTCTGCTTATTTATTGTTTACGCATCAATATTATTAAGCATACCACAAACTTCATGACTTTAAAACAGCTATATCGTCAAAATCACAAAAAATATCAACCTCAAATTTCGCCTCCTCCCTTGACAAATTGCCTTTTTTCACCTATAATTCACATTCATTACGAGGAGGAACGACAATGACATTATATGATGAACTGGTTGCCCGGGGATTGATTGCCCAGGTAACAGATGAAGAAGAGATTAAAGAACTGATAAACAACGGCAAAGCAACCTTCTACATTGGTTTTGACCCCACGGCAGACAGCCTTCATGTCGGACATTTCATGGCGCTGTGCCTGATGAAACGGCTGCAGATGGCAGGCAACAAGCCAATTGCCTTAATCGGCGGCGGTACCGGAATGATTGGAGATCCTTCCGGAAGAACGGATATGCGAAAGATGATGACGCCGGAAACGATTCAGCACAACTGCGACTGTTTCAAAGAACAGATGAGCAAATTCATTGATTTTTCTGAAGGAAAAGCGTTGATGGTGAACAATGCTGACTGGCTTATGGATTTGAATTACATTGAACTGCTGCGCGAAGTCGGCGCACATTTCTCCGTAAACCGGATGCTGACGGCTGAGTGTTACAAACAGCGTATGGAAAAGGGATTGAGTTTTCTGGAATTCAACTACATGATTATGCAGAGTTACGATTTCTACGCATTGTTCCAGAAATACGGCTGTAACATGCAGTTTGGCGGCGACGACCAGTGGAGCAATATGTTGGGCGGTACAGAACTGATTCGCCGCAAACTCGGCAAAGACGCTTATGCAATGACAATTACCCTCCTTTTGAACTCCGAGGGCAAGAAGATGGGTAAAACACAGGCTGGCGCTGTCTGGCTTGACCCGAAGAAAACCTCGCCATTTGATTTCTATCAATACTGGCGGAATGTTGCAGACGCAGACGTCTTAAAATGCATCCGTATGCTGACCTTCCTTCCCTTAGAGGAAATCGACAAAATGGATGCCTGGGAAGGCGCACAGCTCAACACAGCCAAAGAAATCCTCGCTTATGAACTGACAAAACTGGTACACGGAGAGGACGAGGCCGTGAAGGCTCAGGATGCCGCAAAGGCACTGTTTTCCAGTGGAAATGCCGCTGACATGCCCTCTGTCACCCTGACAGAAGAAGACTTTACAGATGGCTCCATCGATATCCTCTCACTCCTGGTTAAATCCGGTCTTACCCCCTCCCGGTCCGAGGCGCGCCGCGCCGTAGAACAGGGCGGTGTCTCCATGGACGGAGAGAAGGTAGCCGATATCAGAACAACTTATGATGCAGACGCTTTTGCAGATGGACGCGTTCTCAAAAAAGGTAAGAAAAACTTCCGTAAGATATTAAAATAATCTGTAACGGATGCCCTGTTTCCTATAATGGTTTACCAGGGCATCCGTTTTCTTAAACTTCTCACATTTCTTCTCTACATCTCTTGGCTAAATCTCATACCAGATGATTTCATTTGCTGCAAGACTCAAAGAAAAGCTTTCTCCGTCACCTTTGTATACGGTTGTCTCCTGCGGTTCATACGTGTTATTGACCACGCAGAATTTGCTGTTTTCCGGATACGCATGTACCTCTGCGTTATAATTGCTGCTGAACCACTGATGCATCTGTTCTTCCCCATGAGCGCTCCACAGAATGGCACGATACAGAAGGCGGCTGTTTTCAAAACTGTACGGCAGACCGCCCACATAGACCGCGCGCCCCTGTCCGAACTCATGGACGGCAAGCTGCACTTCCTTTTCCCGCTGGGCGAGAACTTTCGCGCCTTCCAATGCATAGATATTCTTCTGATATTCTCCAAAATCTATCTGACCGCTGCAATCCTCGGTTATAAAATGCGCCTGTGTTTCCCAGTTATATTTATCATATCCCAGTGTGAAGCCACGTTCTTCTTCTACGCCAAATACGTTGGCAAGCTGGAAGAAACGCCCGTTCGCCTGATGCGCGCTGGGCTCTCCCACACCGATGATGCCACCGCCCTCATGGAGAAATCTCTTCACCGCTGTTACAACCTTCTCGTCGCACCACCATGCGCCTCCGGTGTGTGCCGTATCCGCGCCGCCTACATTGATTAATACGTCAATATCCTTTAATATTTCCGGATGCTCTTTGATATCCTGAAAACTGATAAATTTCACGTCAAACGGCGCTCCGGACAGTGATTCAATCACCCCTGCATACGAATAATTCTGTTTTTGATACAGCGCATGATGCACCATATGGCAGCCCCAGGCACGCATCTTTCCCCAACAGTTCAAAACAGCAACGCGTTTGACACAGTAAGGCACGCAGCCTTTGACATTATCGTAAAGCTCCCGGAATTCCCCACAGACGCTTTCCACATACTTCACAAATTCTGGAAAATCCAGCGCAAGTTTCAGGTAACCGCCGTAACCAATGCGGTCAATCGGTTTGCGCAAAATCGCGCGCCGTGCCGTTACCCAGTTGACTTTTGCCTCTTTCACCGGGTCGCCGCCTTCACAGAAAGTATCCGGGAAGAAATAGGGCAGCAGCCTGCCTTCTGTATATTTCACGCCCTCAATATCACTGATGAGCCGCAGTGTAGACCCATTTCCCACGCTGCCGACCACGGCGTCCAGGCCAATCGTAGCAAATTCCTCCAGAAACGGCTCCGTGCCAATCCAATGGTCGCCCAGAAACATCATGGCTTCCTTGCCGCACTCATGAGTGATATCTACCATTTCCCGGGCAATCTTTGCCACCTCCCTGCGTTGAAATGCCTGAAAATCCTGATATTCCTTACTTGGTATCCGATACTGTCCGTTATAGTAACCCTGGTCTATAATATACTCCGGTCGGAAGGCATAACCGACTTCCCGCTCAAACTGCTCCAGGATAAAGGGACTCACCGATGCGGAATACCCGTACCAGTCTACATATTTCTCCCTGGCCTGTTCGTCAAAAATCAGCGTAAACTGATGGAAAAACGTTGTAAACCGCAGCACATTTACATACGGATGCTCCTCAATAAACCTGCGCAGGCGTTTCATCGTATAGTCGTGCGTCTTAGGCTGGCGAACGTCGAACGTAAGCTGATGCTCCACGTCCTGCCAGTCGTTTGTCACTGCATTGTACATATGCACCGGATCCCAGATAATCCAGGCAAGAAAACTCACCGTGTAATCGTGAAATGGTTCTGCCTGAATCACTACGTTCCCAGTCCCTTCCTCGTAATGCCACCGCTCTGTCGGAACAACTTCTCCGGTCGTACGGTCTATCACTTCCCACCAGCGCGTGATATCATCCCTGGTATTCGGTTGCAACATATCCGGATACAGACCTTTCATCAGCGGAATCTGCAATTCTTCTCCCTGCGCCGTATAAAACGGCGTCATCACATACATCTGCTGAATTTCTTCCGGATTTGCCTTCGCCCATTCATTATCTTTTCTGGTTGTGTAATATGTGGAATAAATTTTAGCGTCCACATCCTTTAGCTCCTGCGGAAAATCCGTTCCATCGCAATCTCTGACTGCGTCAGCGCCCCACTGCTGCATGAGTTCCAGAGTCTGCGGAATTACGTCTAAATCGGTTGGTATCGTTACCCTGCCTGTTTTACTGCTCATAAAAAACCCTCCTTTTCCTGTTGCTATTAGCATACGAAAAAAGAAGGGTTTTTACAAGAAAAATATCATTTTTTATAAAACATTTGTAACCGTCCATTTCAAACGATTACAGAAACTGTTCTCCATAACCATAATGCTCCACGACATAATCGATATCCTTATCACCCCTGCCGCTTAAATTGACCAGAATTGAACCCTGTCCCATCTCCTTTGCCTTACGCATCGCATAGGCAACCGCATGGGAGCTCTCAATCGCCGGAATGATTCCCTCATAACGGGACAACTTGAAGAATGCCTCCATAGCCTCCTCATCTGTGGCCGTCTCATACTGTACTCTGCCAATATCATGAAGATAGGCATGCTCCGGACCCACCGAAGGATAATCCAGACCGCTGGCGATGGAATAAACCGGCGCTGGCTCGCCTTTGTCGTCTTTGAGCATAATGCTGTCAAAGCCGTGCATCACGCCGCGCTCGCCAAATTTCATAGACGCCGCATGATCTCCCAGTTTCTCGCCTCTTCCCATGGGCTCAATGCCTACAATTTCCACCGGATCATTTAAAAATGGAATAAACATACCAATGGAATTGCTGCCGCCGCCCACACAGGCACATACTACATCCGGATCAATCCCGGTCATTTCCCGGAACTGGTCTCTCGCCTCATAACCCACTACCGACTGAAAATCACGCACCATCAGCGGGAACGGATGCGGTCCTAACGCGGAACCGATACAGTAGATAGAGTCTTTATAATTTTTCGCGTAGGATTCAAAAGCGGAATCCACAGCCTCTTTCAACGTTTTCAAACCAGCGCGGACCGGTACTACCTTCGCCCCGAGAATCTTCATGCGCGTTACATTCGGCGCCTGCTTGGCAATATCCACTTCTCCCATGTGTATTTCACATTCCAGCCCAAAATATGCCGCTGCCGTAGCCAGCGCCACACCATGCTGCCCTGCGCCCGTCTCGGCAATCAGTCGTTTCTTACCCATAAATTTTGCCAGTAGTCCCTCGCCCATACAGTGATTCAGCTTATGCGCCCCGGTATGGTTCAAATCCTCACGTTTCAGATAAATCTGGCAATTTCCAATCTGTCTTGACAGACGTTCGCAATGATACACGGGCGTCGGCCTGCCCTGAAACTCCCGGCGGATTCTCCGCAGTTCACTGATAAATTGAGAAGAATGGCAAATCGTCTGGTATGCCTCTGTAATCTCCTCAAACGCCGGTTTCAATTCATCCGTCAGGTAAGCGCCGCCATACTCCCCATATCGCCCTTCCTTATCCGGATGATTCTTCAAATATGCTCTGTAATCCATAATTTTCTCCTTTTTCTAACAATCTGTTTTCTATTTTAACGTTTATCATCGGAAATGGCAATTAGAAATCATAATTCATACTTAAATCTTAATAACAAATCCGCAGCCCTTTCGGATAATGATTTTTCACAACTCCATTCTGCGCCTTTCCCCAGCCCAACGAAAGACCATCCACGCATATCAGCGTCCACCCTTTCTGTCCGCTGTCACAGGACACCGTCTCGCCATGAAGATATTTTAATGCCTCCTCTTTGGAAGACAAATCCACCCGCTGCCTGACCTCGCTCTGATGCAGGTACAACGCCAATGCATGGGACGGCTCGAAACGGTTCTTCTTACAGGTTCCAAGATGAAGTCCGGCTCGCACCACCTTAAGCCCGGACAATTCCGGCATCTCTTCCGGCAAGAGATAGAGGTTGTCGGAAAAAAGCACATACCTGCCGCAAAGTTTCTTCTCCAAATCAATTTGCAGCGCCTGTGCCTGAAAACTTCGAAACTCGGATTGCGCGGTCGCAACCTCTGCCATTTCTTTGTTCTTCGCACTCTTGCGATTTTTCCTGCTGTTTCCAGATTCCGCGCTAATGCCTCTGATTGTCACATCTTTCACACTTGGCTGACCCGTTTTTCTCATCCGTGCCGCAAAATGTCCCTCTCCGCACAGCTTATGAGGCCACAAACGATACGTTCCACCGTTTTCCATACCTGGACATATCGCCAATCCATGGCTGAAATACTGTTCCCCGATCTCAGACATTTCCAGCGAAAATTCCGTATGATGTTCCAGAAACCGCTGCACACACTGTTCGTTTTCCTCTGGTGCAAACGTACAGGTGGAATACACCAACACGCCGCCGGGTTTCAACATTTCTGCCGCATGACTTAAAATCTCCTGCTGCCTTTCGGCACACAAAAGAACATTTTCCGGGCTCCACTCCTGTATCGCCTGCGGCTCTTTGCGAAACATCCCCTCTCCCGAACAGGGTGCGTCCACAAGAATGCGGTCAAAGAATTCTGAAAATTTTTCTGCCAGATGACCCGTGGATTCATTCAATACCACTGTGTTGGCAATCCCCATCCGCTCCACATTCTGCGCTAAAATTTTCGCCCGATTGGCATAGAATTCATTGGACACCAAAAGTCCCTGCCCCCACATTTTACCTGCAATCTGGGTTGTCTTACCCCCGGGCGCCGCGCACAAATCGCAAATTTTCTCCCCGGGCTCTTCCCCCAGCAGCTCTACCGCCGACATCGCACTCGGCTCCTGAATATAATAAGCGCCTGCCTCATGCCATGGATGCCTGCCGGGACGCTCGCTGGCCTCGTAATAATATCCTTCTACGCACCAGGGAACCGAAGACAGTTTCCACTCCGGTTCCCATATCATTTTCTCTTCAAAACTCTGTTTTGATTCAAACTTTAAAGGATTATAGCGAAGGCCATATTCCCGCTCCTTCTGAAAGGAGGTGAAAAATTCCTCCGCCTCTCCCCCCAGAAACTTTTGCATCCTCTGACAAAAAGCTCCCGGTAACTTTGTATTTTCGTCAATCATATATGTGTTCCATTTCAAAATCTAAAATCTTGCCGGTTCTGGCATGAATTACGACTTCGTATTCATACAGTCCTTTTATAATATCCACTTCATAGACAGGCACCCCGTCGTCATAATCAAAATCAACCTTTATCACCGTTCCGGCGCCCGTTTTCTCCAATGCAATGGCCTTTGCCTTTTCTTCCCCGATATATTTGTTACTTGACTTTTTCAGTAATTCCCATTCATATTCCAGCACTTTGCCGGTACGCGCGTGTATCTTTAATTCGTACTTCTTCTTGCTGGTCTTCATCTTGACCCTGTAAATATCGATACCATCGCTATACTTTTTCATTACGCTGGTAACCTTCGCATTTTTCACCTGTTTCTTTGCCAGCCTCTTTGCCTTGCTGATACTGATAAGTTTTCCCCTGCCCCTTCTCACATGCCAGGAATAAATCTCCCAGTCATATGAAATCAGTTTCCCATCAGAGGCACGATAAGCAAGATTATATTCTTTCTTTCCCTTGGAAAGTTCCACTTCATAGATAAACTTTCCGTCTTCGTAATCGCGTTCCACTTTATGAATTGTTGCGCCTTTTACCTGTTTCTTCGCCAGTCTTTTCACCTGCCTGACAGACGTAATTCCTTTTGCCTGCACGGTACTTGGCGCAAAACAAACCGTTGTAAATACAAGGCAGAAAATTAACATCATAATCCCTGAAATTCGACATTTTTTCATTGTACATTCCTCCTATCTCAATATTTGAAATTTGTCAATATAT
>CAJTSB010000013.1:0-9982 GCA_910578825.1 uncultured Lachnospiraceae bacterium
GTCTGGTCCTGGATCCGGCCCTGGATCTGGTCCCGGGTCTGGTCCTGGATCCGGCCCTGGATCTGGTCCCGGGTCTGGTCCTGGATCCGGCTCAACTACACTGTCATCCTTCTGGAACGTAACCTCAACTAACACGTCGTACTCCGGCATGACAAAACATCCATTTCCATCTCCGCCAAAAGGTACTATTTTGGGCACATCGGTATTATCACCCTTCCGGCGATAAGTAATGATATTCAATTTATAGCCTTCCGCCGCAGACGTCTCAACCGTAACTGTCTGTCCCGGCGCCGCAGACGTTACTTCCTGTCCATTTATCTTTAGCGCATAGGTACCGTTGTGTACTTCGTCTGACTTTGCAAGCTCATATTCCAAAGCGTCAACGCTCTCTGAAACATCCACAGCATTTGTCAGGAACGAAATCTTCTGTCCACCCGCAGAATAACTGACTCTGCAACAGTAATTCCCCGCCGGTCCACTGTAAGTTTTGGAACCTGCCTGTTCCGGTCTTCTGACGGAAATGGATGCCTGCATACTCTGTGCCCCTGCATTCTTCTGCATATGAAGAATACAGCTGCCACCGGATGATGCGGTTACAGAAAACGTATCATTATTATTATCAACAGGTTCCAGATAACTGGCGCCCACACTATCCTTCAGATAACCACTGAAAACATTCTTTATATCCGTGCCGCCGGTTACATTCTTAACAATCACTACATCCCCGACCTGAAGTTCAAGTTCCAACTGCATATAAGGCAGCTCACTGCCAACGCTCCATCTTCCATCTGCGCTATAAGCAGCATTGGAATTTAACACTTTTATCTGGTCTGCATTCTCCTGCCAGGTACTGGCGTCCACAACCTGATACCCACGGAGCCATTCATAACTGAAACCCAGACTGTCCTGCCCTGTGCCATCGCCGATTACCACGGTAGGATTTTCTGCTGTTATGGCATTCGCAGAATACTGCGGCACCCAATTCGGCGCAAGCACGATATTCTCCGGTGCAAAATAGCCTGCCATGCTGGAAGACCAGCTTGATACATCATCTCCTACCCAGCGACTGGAAACAGTACAACCATATTCGTCAAGCCTCCACATCCTCCAACCGTCTCTGCGGTAACCGCTCGGACAATTCGGATTTGCAACCTGCCCGTATATCCCCGTATCCGCGGAAACATACATTTCGGGTCTCACTTTGGATGCACCGGTATACAGCCTGACATTGACATTTTGAGTATCTGCACTAACTGATGCCGGTAACGCTACCAGAATAAGTACACACGCCAACCAAAGAGAAATCCTTCCTTTCCATTTCATTTTCATTTTCATTTCTCCTCATTCCTCCTTTTTAACGCTCGGGTAAGCCAATCGACAATCTGACTGTCCACTTTCCCCTCTTTTGCCATATTTTCCAGCATACTAACGGATTTATTATCCGGTATTGCATTTTTATATGGACGGATTGCTGTCAGCGCATCATAGATATCTGCCACCGTCAGAATCCGCGTTTCAAGATCCAGTTCTTCTGCCGTGAGCTGTTTCGGATAACCGGTTCCATTCAGGAATTCATGATGGGACGCTGCCCATTTCGGCACATCTGTAAAATTTTTGTTAAATCGGACTTTGCTGAGAATCTTTTCTGTCACAACCACGTGATTCTTCATGATCTCACGTTCCTCGACTGTCAGGGTTCCATGACGGATGCTCAGGCAATTCTTCTCCTTATCTGTTATATATTTCGTCACTTCTCCGTTTTCTTTTATATGTTTTTTCTCAAAAAGTTGAAGAACATGCTCATATTTTTCATTATCCAAATATGAAATCGTATCAATTTTATGTACAAAATCAAGTTCTGCTTTTAAATCTGCAATCTGCTCCCGATACTCTTCCTCTGTAATTCTTCCTCGTAGCATATCAATCTCATAGAGCATTTCCAGTCGCTTGAACCGTTCATCCACCTTTTCCAACCCTTTTCCCAGACGGGTCGCCTTGTCCATAACTTCCAGCGGAACGACAATCTTGCCAATATCGTGGAGCAACGCTGCCAATAGAAGCTTTTCTTTCCTTTCTTTGTCAAAATACTCCTCACATTTTCCCTCTTTGTACATTTCCGTGATGTAATCTGCAAGAATCTGTGAATATTTTGCCACATTGCGCGTGTGAGACGCATTGTAAGGCGACCGTTCATCCAGCGCCGTCGTAAGCGCCTCCACAAACGAATAAAGCTGCGCTTTCAACTCTTCCATATAGGTAAGGTTTGTAAGTTCAATCGCTGCCATGGAACCAAGCGAACGAATGATAATGTCATACTGTTTATCGAAGGGAATTACGTTTCCGTCCTTATCCATTGCATTGATTAATTGTAATACTCCAATTAAATCATTTTCATTATTCTCAAGCGGAATCACAAGCTGTGAGGTCGTGTGATAACCGGTCAGCGCATCATATTGTTTGGGACCGGAGAAATCAAACCGATCACTGTCATATACATCAGGGATATTGACAATCTCTCTGTGAAGCGCTGTAAATGCACAGACATTCTCTTCCTTCATGGCGACGGGAGGCATATCTGCGATCGGCTCTCCATCCACCCCTCTGCTGATATTCATGGAAAGTGTTTTCATAATCTTGAATGTCAGCTGATCATTCTCATACAAATATAAGGTACTGGCATCACAATTAGTAACTTCCATACCGCTCTCAAGAATGGACGCCAGAATCTGATTCCTGTCCCTGCCGGTAGACAGATTGATGCCAATATTCAATATTTTCATAAAATCTTCATATTCCAGATGCATCTAATCTCTCCTTATCTATTACGCACAAAACGGATATATTTCATGCTGCCTCATATATTTCAAAGACTTCTCCTGTCCCTCGCAACTGCTTACCTCTATCAGTGTTGTCGCCTCTATTTGATGTTTTCTGATCAGACTGTCAAATGTCTTCCAGTCAATCTGACCGGCTCCTACCGGCTGATGCAAATCGTCCTTCAGATTGTTATCATTGACATGCATATGCAAAATGTATGGCGCCAGCGCGCCCAGCCACCCCTGAAGCGGGAAATCCGATAACGCCGCATGAGCGTAGTCCAGGCAAATTCCGAAATTTTTGACGTCTTTCATCGACTCCGCCAGCTTTGCCAGCACGTCCGGCGCTTCGTCAAACATATTTTCCATATAAATCTGCTGCTGCGGATAACTCTCTGCAAGTTCCGTAAAGAACCATCGATTAACATCGTGCCAAAGTTGCAGATATTTCTCACTGCGAAATCCCGCAAGCCTTCCTGTGTGGAATACTACGCCTTTCAACCCCATGCGTTTTGCAATCTCCATCGACTGATGTATCCTCAATATGGATGCATCTCGAATCAACGGGTCGCTGCTGTGGATCGTCACGTCTAAAAATGCCCCATGCATTGTGTCATTTGAAAAGTCACTGCGGTATCTGGCATAAAATTCTATGATTTCTTCCTGTTTGACAGGATCATCTAACACTTCCGGCACAAAAAAATCATTGTATTCAAATGCACAGCCATACTCCCCGGCAAGACGTACTGACGTCTCTATCTCTTTCCTGTCCGGAATAATATATCCTCTGCTCATTTATTTCTTCACCTCGTCCAACTGATATACAAATACTCCTTTACTCTTTCCCTTTAACGGAATCTCCCCGATTGGCGTCACGCTTACCCTGTCTTTGACTGCCTCGTAGACTTCTTCGCTTATCAGAATCTGCCCGCGTTTTGCATTGCTTTCCAGGCGCGCCGCTGTGTTGACGGTATCTCCGATTGCCGTATAGTCCATACGGAACTCACAGCCAATGTTTCCAACGACCGCGTTTCCACAATTCACGCCAATGCCAAAGGCAACGCTCTTTCCAAAACGTTTCTCAAACTTATCGGCAAGAGCGTCCGCCCCGGCCCTCATATCCCATGCCGTACAGACGGCGCGGAAGATATAATCATCCAGCTCAAACGGCGCGTTAAATACCGCCATCGTAGCGTCTCCCACAAATTTATCGAGGGTTCCGCCGTTATCAAAAATAGACTTCGTGGTAAGACTTAAATATTCATTTAATATTTCCACTACTTCTTCCGGCTGCATACTCTCAGACATCGTGGTAAAACCACGGATATCCACAAACAGCACGGCAACATGGCGGTTCTCTCCGCCAAGCACAAGCTGAAAATCCCTGTCCTTGCTGATCTTATCGACAACCTGCGGCGCCACGTACTGCTTAAATACATTGACTACACGGCGCCTGCGCATAATTTCCGTAAGGTATCCTTCTATCATCCGCGCCAGGAAAATAAGCGCAAGCACAATTGGAAACAAAATTACCGGAACAATGCTGCCAAAGTGATACATGACTTTGGCAAATATGACGTCTAACACCGTCAACACTACAAATAATATACCGGTAGGCAGCATCTTCATCCTGCGCACTGCCACAAAAAACAATCCGCACAATAAACCGGCAACCACTGCATAAAGCAGTGGTGAAAACGGCGTCTGGGTCTTTCCTTCCAAGAGCGCCTCAATGATGTTGGCATGAATTTCCACTCCATACATCTGGCTGTTATGCGATATCGCAGGCGTATAGGAGTCCTGCATTCCCACAGCATAAGCCCCTACCAAAACCATTGCATCCTGAAAGATTGAAACATCCACTGTTCCATCGAGCACATCGACCATCGACACTACATTGTAACCGCCGGGTTTTCCCGAATATGTAAAATAAAACCGGTTGCTCTTTCCATAGGTTTCCGGAAAGAAAGCGCCATCCCCCCGGCTTTCCTGATATAGCTTATAGATCTGGGAAGACAGGCTGAACGCCCGCTCTCCCTCATAATCAATAAATGCCATCGCCTGCCGCACATATCCGTCTGCATCCACCGTCGTGTTGGCATATCCGCTGAATGCACTCTCGCGCAGACTGTCATATGGCTCAATGACATAATCCACATGGTAAGGATTGTAGCTAACCTTGCCGTTTTCGTCTTTCTCCGGCATTTCTTTGAACGAAAAGCTCCGCGCCACAACAACATTCCCCGCCTCGCGGCATGCATCCGCAAAATGGCTATCTGCTTTTTCATCCGCTTTCTCACTGTAAATTATATCGAATCCGATGACCGACGGTCTCGCCTTCTCATCTGCATTCAGCATTTCCACAAGCTGCGCCGGAAGGTCCCGGCTCCATGTATTGACAGGACCATACTGTTCTAATGTCTTATCGTCAATTCCTATGATGTAAATCTTCTTATTCGTTACCGATTCGCGCTGATTCAGCCAATCGGACACACCGATATCCCAAAGCCGCGCTGCGCCCAAATATTGAAATATTACAGATACCAGAATAAGCGCTGTTAAAATTGCCGTTGTTTTCAACCTGCCCGAATTTTTCATTCCCACTCTCTCCACATCACTGTCGTTGTCTTTTATAATTATCGTACTCTGTTATGACTACCGTCCTCTTCTAACGATTGACCGTAAACTGTATTTCCTTTTTATTCATAACAACTTCTACCTGGTCCCCGTTTTTGACTCTGCCCGCCAACACTTCCTCCGCAAGCCCGTCTTCCAGCTCATTTTGAATTTTCCTGCGCAGGGGACGCGCGCCGTATTTCGGCTCGTACGCGGTCTCTACAATGTGGCTTCTGACGCTGCCGGTAATGCGTAATGTAATACCCATCTGCTCCTTACAACGCGTGACAAGCGCCTTTGTCATCAAGGTCACAATCTTCTTCATGTCCTCCTTGCTCAGTGCATGGAAGACTATCGTCTCGTCAATCCTGTTCAAAAACTCCGGTTTGAAAATCCGGCGCACCTCTTCCATAACGCTTCCCTTCATACGATCGTAATCCTGTTTCGCATCCTCCACCGAGGCAAAGCCAAGCGCTTTCGGTTCAATAATCGACTGCGCTCCGGCATTGGAAGTCATAATGATAATCGTATTTTTAAAATCTATTTTCCTGCCCTGAGCATCGGTGATATGTCCATCATCCAACACCTGAAGCAGGATATTAAAGACATCCGGATGAGCCTTCTCAATCTCGTCAAACAAAATAACGGAGTATGGATTACGCCTGACTTTTTCACTGAGCTGTCCGCCCTCGTCGTACCCGACATAACCAGGCGGTGAGCCAATCATCTTTGATACGCTGTGTTTCTCCATATACTCCGACATATCCACACGTATCATAGACTCCTCGCTGCCAAATACCGCTTCCGCCAACGCTTTGGAAATCTCTGTCTTTCCTACGCCGGTCGGTCCCAAAAACAGAAACGAGCCAATGGGACGATTCGGATCCTTCAGGCCTACCCTGCCGCGACGGACTGCTTTCGCCACGGCGCTGACTGCCTCTTCCTGACCAATCACCCGCTTATGCAGGACGCTTTCGAGTTTACGCAGCCTTGCCGTCTCTTCTTCCGCCAGCTTTTTGACCGGAATCTTTGTCCACTGCGCTACCACTTCCGCAACCTCATTCTCACCCACCTGCGCCCTTTTCTGTTTGAGGGCTTTCCTGGCCTTCTTCTGCAGTTTCTGGGCTTCATGCTCTAACTCTTCTTTTTCTTTGCGCAGCCTGGAAGCCTCTTCCAGATCCATCTCCCGAATCGCCTCTTCCAGATCTTCTGTGACGCGATTGATTTCTGCGGCTATCTCCTGTAACTGCACGGAAGATTTCACCCCCTGCAGACGTACGCGAGCCGCAGCCTCATCCATAAGGTCAATTGCCTTATCCGGCAGAAAACGGTCTGAAATATAGCGCTCTGAAAGCCTCGCCGCAGCCTCAAGTCCCTCGTCCGTAATCTCGACCTGATGATGTTTCTCATAGAACTTACGAAGTCCCTTTAAAATCTCAATCGTATCTGCCACCGATGGCTCTTCTACCATCACCGGCTGGAAACGACGCTCTAAAGCCGCATCTTTCTCAATATATTTCCGGTACTCCTCTACCGTAGTCGCGCCTATCATCTGCAATTCGCCTCTGGCGAGGTAAGGTTTTAAGATATTGGAAGCGTCCATGGCGCCCTCTGCTCCTCCTGCCCCGATAATCGTATGCAGTTCATCCATGAACAGCAGGATATTACGCGCGCTAATCACTTCACGGATTACCTTTTTGATACGCTCCTCAAACTCTCCCCGGTATTTGGAACCGGCAATCATACTGGAAAGATCCAGCGTAATGACGCGCTTATCCGCCACCGATTCCGGCACAAGCCCAAGCGAAATCTGTTGCGCCAGCCCTTCCGCAATCGCGGTTTTACCCACGCCGGGCTCACCAATCAAACATGGATTGTTCTTGCCTCTGCGGCTCAAAATCTGGATCACACGCCGTATCTCCTCTTCCCGTCCAATGATCGGGTCAAGCCTTCCTTCCAGCGCCAGACGGGTCAAATCTCTGGAATACTGATCCAATACCGGCGTCGCCTCCAGATTTTTCTTTCGAATCTTAGAAGACTTCAGCTCTTCTTTTGAAAAGCTGCCCTCCTCTCCCATCGCCACCAGAAGTTCAATATATAATTTCTGCAAGTTCACGCCCATCGTATTTAAAAGACGCACAGACGCAGACTCATTCTCTTTTAACAATGCAAGGAGCAAATGCTCTGTTCCAATTTTATCACTGTGGAAACGCATGGCCTCCTTCCCGGCGGTATCGAGCACGTGTCGGGTCCTGGGCGAATATCCGTCTCTTTCCTGTAACAATACCCCTTCTCCCGGTGCAATCAACTCTGCGACCAGCTCAAGCAATTTTCCTTCTTCCACCTGGTTTTCCATCAATACCTGCGCTGCCACGCCGCTCTTTTCCTGGATCAGTCCTGCCAGAATATGCTCCGTACCCACATAATTGTGTCTGAGTTTTCGGGATAATTTACCTGCAAGCTCCAATGCCTTTTTGGCCTGACCTGTATATTGTTTCTGCATGGATTCCTCCTGTTACTATAAATCTTCCAAATCGATTACTTCAAAATCATCAAAATCATTACTCGGCGTTACTTTTGGCACCTGATTCGGCATCGGTTGTTTCTCTGCCTCTATGTTCCACTGTTTCTCTGCCACAGGTTCTGATATCTTACCTGTCTTCGGTATTTTCTCTCTCCGTGGCTCCGCTGTTTTCCCTTTCTGGGACTCCGGCGCTTTCTTTCCCTTCGCCTTGGATGGCAGTTCCATTTCATCCGGTAAGACCTTTCCCACCTGCGGTATCGTCTTTGTCTGCTGCCGCAGGATTGATTTGGGCACGGATTTATCCTCCCAAAGTTCACTCTGTCCACCCTTTAAATCCGGTATCTGGCCATCGTCACGACGGGAACGACGGGCGCTTTTGACCTGTTCCCGAACTTTTTCAGACAATTCCTCATAATCCTCTTCTTCCCATTCGTCCTCTTCATTCTTCCTGCCGCGTAACAGAAGGTTTACCATAATAACCAACAACACGGCAATCACAAACGACATCACAGCCGTCGTCTTCCGGTATAAATCTTTCTGGGCGTTATACTGCGTCTCCATATCCGTATATGCATTCTGCAGGCTCTGCATCTCTGCACCCGGCTCGGAGGTTTCGTCTTCCGGCTGCTCCACAGGCGAAGGCTGCTCACTTTCCGCCGCTACCGGAACAAAACGCTGAAACGTAGTTTCCACCGCATCATATTGATACCAGCCCTTATTCCCATGGCTGCTTACACCATATACAAGAGAAAATTCTGTTTTACCCGAATCTTCTTCCCCGTCTGACTCCGGAGTTTCCGCAACCGAAGGAGCCGCACCTGCAACAAAAGCCGGCACATTCTGAAACTCACCCACGTTCTGTGAGGTCTGCGTATATTCCTGAGATAACCCACTCTCTGCAGGTGGATTTAAGACAATCAGGTAATTTGTCTCATCATACTGAACCTTGCGGAATGGATAAAAACTGCCCGCCTCATCATATACGGCAAGCGTATTCTTCACATCGGTACTCGGCGTCGTCAAATAAACCAGCGTCAGCTCCGCTTTATCGAAGGTAAGACCCTCCACCTGTTTTCCCATGCAAGTCACTGTAGTCTTCGTAAAATCCTGCGGAACAAGATCAGCGGATATCGTAGGCGACAAATCAAACGGATGACCGTCTATCGTGACTCCGCCCGTATTCTGTCCATCGTTTTCTGCCTGCTGCGTCCCGTCTTCTTGCGGCTGCTGCGCTTCGCCCTCCTCCGGCTGCTGCGTTTCATCTTCCGCACCAGCCTCTTTTGTCACCACAATCTTGTACGTCGCAGGCGTTCCATTCTGTGCCTTTACCACAATGCTAATCAGGTTCTCTCCTGCCTGCAAATCCGTGTTGCCGGACACAGACTCAATCTTCGCCGTTTCGTTTGACAGTTTGGCGTTCACCTCGATACTGCTTACATCCGCACCCACAGACGCCGTATAATTGACTACATTATACTGAAATGCCGGAGATAATGTTCCCGGTGAAATGCTTAAAGACGACAGACTGTTATCGCCGGACAATGCGGCTGCTGAAACAGTCTCCGACCCATCTATCTCTATCGGCAAAAGCTGAAAAGCTCCTATCAATAGCATCCATGATAAGAGTATACCCATAATCCGTTTTATCTTTCTCATATGTATCACCTTTCTTCTGCCCCGATTTCTTCCAATACTATTATAATTTTCCAACTCCCTGATTGTCAAGTCTCATTGGTTCCATGATGCATATCATAGTAACAATTCAGATAAACTGTTACAAAATAGCTCTATTTTTTTAGAAATTGCAGCATACTGCTTTAAAATTCTGAAGGGGAAATAAAAATGTTTTTGACAGTTTTCCTTTCCATGTTTGCCTGAAAAGAAAACATTCGGTGAATTTCGTGTGTTCCTTACCTCCGGGAAATGGACGAAATGTATTCCGCCCAGATTCGCTGTTTGAGCTTTTCCTGCTGCTACGGAAATATCAGGGCAAAAAACTGTTTTTCTTCACGGACAGCCCTTCTGG
>CAJTSB010000013.1:9992-80142 GCA_910578825.1 uncultured Lachnospiraceae bacterium
ACTTCCTATCCCAGAAAAACAGTTTTTGCCACGATACTTCTCAGCAGTAGGAAAAGTGAGTTTGAATTGGGCGGAATTAATTATATCAGTCCATCCCCGGAGTTAGGAACACTAGAAATTCTATCCGAGTTTTCTTCAGGCAACAGGGAGGGAAAAGCTGAGGAAATCATCAAATTCCCCTTTAGAATTTTATAAGCAGTATTTGATATAATTTGTAATTAAACGAGTTTTCGTGTAACAGTTTATCTGATCTGTTACAGCCCACAGGCGTCTATATTCCGGTTACCACTTCAAAATATCTCCCGATTTCACTCCACGCCCTCTTTGATTCGGGCATCAGCATCATACCCATCTGAAACACATGGAACATTCCCTCATATATGCTCAGGCGCACCCTTGCCCCCTGCTGTTTCGCCTTATAGGCGACACTGACGGAATCACTGAGCAGCATTTCTATGGAACCCGCCTGAATCAACATCGGCGGAAATCCCCAGTAGTCCCCAAACAGAGGCGAAATATAAGGATGTTTCACATCATGCATTCCCACATAATCACGGTTATAGATAAGGCTGTCCCTCGTATTGCCAAACAGCGGATCCGACTCATAATTATCTTCATAAGAAGGTCCGCTCGCCGTCAAATCCGTCCAGGGCGACATCAGAATCAGGCCGCCTGGCAGCCTTTTGTTGTGATCTTTCAAATACATACAAAGAGCAAGCGCGAGACCGCCGCCTGCCGAATCCCCCGCCACAATAATCTGTTTGCTGCGCCAGCCTCCTTCCCGCAGCCATTCAAAAGCTGTGACCGCATCCTCCAATGCTGCCGGATATGGCTCTTCCGGAGCCACCCGGTAATCAATGGTCAGGACGTCCATCCCCTTGCTGACCTCACAGTAAAGTCCTGCAAACGAACGGTACGCATTGCGCATGGCGCCAATATAACCGCCGCCGTGAAGCTGCAAAATAACGTAATCTGTCCTCGGATTCTCTCTTCGACACAGATATTCCATGGAAAAATGCGGCATATCAATTTCCGTCATCTGAAAACAATCGGGACATCTCCATTTCGGCTCCACAAGTTTTTTGCGCAATTCCCCTGTCTTAATTTTTCTGCCAATCAGATTATCGTTCGTCACATGAGCAATCATGTCACGGATGACTCTTCCGCGTGCACTCACTTCCGGCATAGTTTCCTCCATTTCGTATCTTCGTCATCATAAGCGGATCATTTGCAAATGAGTCTCGTTAGTTGCTTATATCTTTCCCGTACAGACAACCAGGCTATACATGGAAACGTCGTTTGAGTTCCGCTTTCGCCTTCCGCTCCCCGAAAATCAATGTCCCCAGAAGGAAACAAAGCGATACGGCAAGCGCCACAGACGTCAGAACCGGACCTTTGATAAAGCCAAATTTCCACAAAATCACACAGCCGCAGGACAGTAGCACTGTGAGAATCTGCATCAGCAGATAACTCTGCCAGTTCGAGGCGTTTATAATCATCAAAATTCCAATCGTAGCATTCAATAGCAGAATGGCGCTTGGCAGGACGTAATTTACCGACCATCCCTGATAACCCACAATGAAATCTGAAGCGATGACTAAAAGCACCGCCCCTATCAATTGCACCAGAATCACGGTTTTATATCCATTGTTTTTCTTTAAAGAGTAATTTAAAGTAATAAAAAAATATAAAATAATAATTCCGCTGATTGCCGACCACCAGATTCCACGGTATGTCAGATAATTTATTGTAATCAGCGCCGCCTCTACAACAATTGCAAGGAAACTATAAAGGCGCACCACAAACGACAATTTTCTGCTCACGGCTTTCACATCCGGGTAACCATTGTGAAAAGCCTCCTCCCCTGTTGTTTCCAACACGCTCTTACACAGAGGACAGATTGTCGTATTATCCAGAATTTCCACATGACATTTCTTACATTCTCTCATTCGTCATACACCCCGTTCGTCTCAATTCGTACAGAAATCCCATCTTCCGCAAGCTTTCGGAAAAACGCCCGCTGCACGAAAGTGTCCGCAAGATTGCTGCTGATAGTAAAGACCATGGTATCCCGGTAAGAACAGATTGTACCCTTGATATTCTGTCCCTCGGACATGGATAACATGGCGCTGAAATCCCTGATGTATTTCTGATATTCCTCTTTTACCTGAACATTGCCAATGTTCGTAACCGTGGTGGTATTTGCCAGCGCGCTGTTATGATATACATAACGAATTGCAATATTTTTGATAAACAACGGCACTGCCCGCAGAATAAAATTCTTTTCATTTGAAACATTGTATGCAAAAAGATTTTCAAGATTTTCCCGATTTATCTGGTTTCGCAGACTCTCTGCCACAATCTGCACGACCTCTGCAAATGTATAGCTCTCTTTTTTCGGATGAAAGACCGCAGATACGATAACAAAGAAATTTTTCATGGTAATGGAATCAAAATATGGCCTCAGATTCACCGGAACACACGAACTGATGGGTCGTTTTGACGGCGCGCCCTGTAAGCACTCCTGATATATACTCCACAAAAAAGCCGCTACAAGGTATTCATTGATGGAAACGCCATAAATTTTACACGCCTGTTTCAATTCCCCAATCGACATATAGCCGTGCATGACCCCAAGTTCCAACGGGCGTAATTTTTCCCCTTTGACCTGAAATGCCCGCGCCGTCTTGTAGCCCTTCTTATGGCTCTTCCTGTAATTTTTGAGGTAACTGTCCTCACGATTTAAGGATGTATCGCTGCAAAGACCATCCCCCAACTTTTCCCTGAGTTCAGGATGTGAAAGACGCAGATACTGATATGTCAGCTCCCGCAAAAAAGTAATGCCTCCCATGCCGTCCGTAAGCACATGGAAGACCTCAAGATTGATTCGATTCTGATAATAATTTACCCGAAACAGATAATTGTGGTTTCGGTTCGGCGAAATAAACTGACAGGGATAACGGTACTCCTTCTTCACCCGGGGAGCCGGTTTCTGGTTTGTCTCAAAATAGTACCAGAATACGCCATAACGTATCCGCACACGAAACACATCAAACCAGGGGAGCACACGCTCCAGGGCCTCCTGGAGCAATTCTTCTTTAATTTCTTCCTGTAAGGTCACAGAAATCCGATAAACATTCGTCATGCTTTCTCCGGCAATCACCGGAAATACATTCGCCGTATTGTCCAATTTATCCCATTTAATCTCTTTCTTGCCAGCCGGATTCATTTTATGGTTCCTTTCTACATTTGTGTCACTACAAAAATATCATAGATTGCCCGGATTGCCGTCTCAAAATCACAACTCTTGACACCGATAATGATATTCAGCTCACTGGAACCCTGGTCAATCATCTTGACATTTACATTTGCATGGGCGAGCGCAGAAAAAATTCTTCCTGCCGTTCCACGTGTAGAACGCATCCCGCGTCCCACAACCGCAATCAACGCGATATCGCTCTCCAGCTCTATGCTGTCCGGCTGCGCCAGACGATGAATCGCGGACAAAACCTGCTGTTCTTTTCCCTCAAATTCCTCCTGATGCACAAATACCGTCATCGTATCAATGCCTGAGGGCAGATGTTCAAAGGAAATGCCATATTTCTCAAAAGCCTCCAAAACTTTACGTCCAAACCCTACTTCGGAATTCATCATATCTTTGTCAATATTTACCGCTACAAAGCCCTTCTTACCTGCAATTCCGGTAATTGTATAATCCGGCATACGGCAGGTGCTTTCCACAATCAGCGTGCCCTCGTCTTCCGGCGCATTCGTATTACGGATATTGATGGGAATTCCCGCCTTGCGCACCGGAAATACCGCATCCTCATGCAATACGGTTGCCCCCATGTAGGACAGCTCTCGCAATTCACGGTATGTAATGACCTTGATTCCCTTTGGATTCTCAATAATACGCGGGTCTGCAATCAGAAAACCGGAAACATCCGTCCAGTTCTCATAAATATCTGCCTGAACCGCCTTTGCCACAATCGAGCCGGTAATATCAGAGCCGCCGCGGGAAAACGTCTTAACCGTGCCGTCTTCTTTCGCACCATAAAATCCGGGAATTACTGCACGCTCACATTTTTTCAGGCGCGCAGACAAAATCTCATTCGTTTTCTCGTCATCAAACTCTCCATTCTCCTTAAAACGAATGACCTGCGCTGCATCAATAAACTCATAGCCCAGATAATGCGCCATGATAATTCCATTTAAGTATTCCCCGCGCGACGCAGCATAATCCTCTCCCGCCTTATTTTTGAAATTCTCTGCAATCTCCTCAAACTCTTTGTTCAGCGTCAGTTTTAAATGCAGTCCATTGATAATGGACTCATAGCGCTCCCTGATTTTCCTTAAAGACGTAGAAAAACTCTCCTCTGCCTCCGCCAGTGCATAACACTGATACAGCATATCCGTTACCTTCGTGTCCTTGGCGTTGCGTTTTCCAGGCGCACTGGGAACCACATATCTGCGGCTCTCATCTGCATTGATTATTCTTCCTACCTTCGAGAACTGTCCGGCGCTTGCCAGAGAACTTCCTCCAAACTTTACTACTTTTATCATATTCTCATTACCAATAAGGCAGATTCTGCCTTATATACCTTCCTTTCTTCCAATTCAGATGGTATTTTACCACAAAATCTGCCTTACTACAACGTTTATTTATCAGGTCAGCTCCGCAATCCTCGTAACTCCCACATAAATCTCCGAAATTTTATACCAGGTGGGGTAATCCACTACGCCCGTCTGCGGCAATCCAAATACGGACTGGAACCTTCGCACAGCCTGCGCGGTTGCAGGTCCATAAGAGCCGTCTGCACTGATTCTCGGAATGGATGTGTATACCTGCGCAATCCGATTCAGCTGCTCCTGCATCTGACGTACCTTCTCCCCGCTGGATCCAATCTCTAAATTCTCCCGCGGCCAGGAGGCCGGAATTCCGGAAATTTCTTCTGCCTCATTGATATACATATCGCTGCCATAATAGTTACGAAGGATCTGAATGGCGGAATAATTCTGGTCACCCAGATATTTGGAACCCCACTGACTCATCCAGTTCGGACAGGTAACCCGCTGTCCATCGCAATACTGGGTAAGAATCGGCTGGCGCACATTCGGTCTGGAGAGGTAATTCGTAAACATTTCATCTACGACCCGGGAAATACTCTGGAAATAATTCCTTCCGTACACCCATTTATGATCGTACGCAGTAGAAGATGTAATCGTAAAATCATATCCTTTGTTCCGATACCACTCCGTATACACACGATTCAGGGTAAACGACATGATTGCCAGAACATTCGCCCGAATCGTACTATCCGGCCAGGTGGCATAAATTTCACTCGACGCTACATTTTTGATGTAATCTTTATACCGGACATAGTAATCGCCCGCCGTAGAATCCCCCGGCGTCCCATCATGGACTACTACGTACTCCGGCACGACCACGCGGCTTAAAACAATCTCTCCACTCTCATCCACGGGTTTGATTTCCGCCTCCGCAATCTTCGGCGGGAAATTTCCAAACAGCGTATTCGCCGGTATCACAATATTCTTCTCTTCCTCGGACACCTCCAGAGGCTCCATTTTCACGTCCTGCAACGTCAGCTCCCCGGAAAATACATCCGTACCCTCAATGCTGACCGGGCGATACCCTTCCGCCTCCACAATGATATTATATTCCGCATAAGGCTGAACCGGCTGCTCCGGCTCCATACTGTACTCCAAAGGCGGCGCTGCAAGCGTCAGCTCTTCCGATTGTCCCTCCGCGTTGGTGGTAATCTGCTCTAAGGGATTCTCCGGATCTCCGGTATAGGAAACCGTAACCCTTGCATCCTCCACCGGAACCATCCCTACGGCAGAAGTCACCTGAACCTTCATTGTTCCGTTATCCACATGATTTACCTGCGCTGCGCGCAAATGATTGTTTCGCATAAATACCTCATATTCATGAACTTATTTATAAGTTATGATGTGAGGGGCAAAATGGTGCAGTTATGTGGGAGTTTTTATGAAATGAAACGTTTTCATTAATCTAAATGATGCCGTATCAACAAATACTTTCCTACAATCTATCATTGTCGCGCATCTCCCTCATATATTCATCGACATTTTTTCCTCTTTCGCCGGGAATGGCGAAACTGTACCAATTGACTGTTTTTCTCTGTTTCTTTTGTATTGCACTATCCAATAACGTTACAATTACTTCTGTTCCATCATATGGACGTAAATCTTCCTCTTCTATAATAACTGCATTCCCCCTGGACGATACCTCTAACCGCTGCTAACATTCGATATACCTCCTTTTCCGGCTTTTATATGCAAATTAGGAAATTTAACATTCGCACTATTTAAAATTAGAATAACACCGATTTGATATCTATTCAGCCAATGCGCAAAATTCTTCAGCGCTGTTTTTAATTTGCTATATTTGCCATATGCGAGTATACTATAGGAAACGAATAAGGAAACGTGTGAAAATTATGAAAAAAACTGCCGCAATCGGAAATATTTTATTTACCTATCTGATCGCGCTGCTGCCAGTGCTATTATTTACATATGGAAAAATGGGCGTCTCTACCTTTCTATGGGAACGTCTCTTTTGGGGCAATATCTTCGTCCCATTGGGCTTTACCCTGCTGTTTGGCATCGTGATGTACATTGTCAATATTTTGTTCATTATAAAAGCAAGCCGGGGACGCTGGGACGTCCGGGAGCTTACCCGTACAAATATGCTTGTCAAATTCATCCAGGTTCCGGCATATATCATTATTTTTATTATAGGTCTCCTCTGCTGCCTGATGATATTCACCATCGGGATATCGCTTGCCTTGCTGCTGCTTGACCTGTTCAGCATCGGTCTGACCGGTTTGTTCGCGTGCGCGGCATTCTACCGCTTAAGGAAGGAACAGCTAATTTCAACAAACATGCAGGCGCTTTATTCCCTTGCATCCTTCCTGTTTTGCGCCGACGTCGTCATCGCCGTCATTGGCTACCGGACGTCCCTGATGCAAACAAAGCCCGCCACAAATCAGGAAACCGTTCCATAAGGCTGTCTTTTCCAAGCGATTATGCCTGACGATGGGCAGGTCTGCCATCCAGACAGATATATCTCTGCTCCATCTGTAATTTCCTTACACACAGTACGCCGCTGATGCACACCGCCAGCACCGCAATTACAAATACCACCATACCGCTTTTCTTTTTATTATCATTGATTCCTGCAAATTCACTTTTCTTTCCCATGATAATGTCCTCTCTTTCGTTTTACTACATACATTTTACCATTCTTTTTTCGGAAAATCCTTAACATCCTTTTATGACTTTCTTAAAAAAAGGTAAAAAGAAAAGGCATCGCCGGGGCGACACCCTTTCTGATTCGCAAATTTCTAAGACAGCTTTATTTCACCTCTCTGGTCCAGCCATATTTATCCTCTTCATTTCCCCACTGGATTCCGGTCAGGTAATCATACAGTTTCTGGGTCAGTTCCCCAATCCTGAAATCGTTGACTTTTACAATATCATCCTTGTACATAAATTCTCCAACCGGAGAGATTACAGCTGCCGTACCGGTTCCGAACGCTTCCTCCAAACTACCGTCATGTCCGGCTTTCATTAAATCCTCAACCGAAAGGTGGGTCTCATTTACCTTATAGCCCCAGTCTTTTAAAATGTGAATGATGGAATCCCTGGTAACGCCTGGGAGCACGGTTCCCTCTGTGGGCGCAGTGTAAATCTCACCGTCTATTTTGAACATAATGTTCATAGTTCCTACTTCTTCTACATATTTACGGTTAACGCCGTCCAGCCAGAGAACCTGCGTACAGCCTTTTTCCTCTGCACGTACCTGTCCTAAAATAGACGCTGCATAGTTACCGCCGCACTTCGTATCTCCGGTACCGCCTTTTACCGCGCGCACCAGCTCATCCTCTACGAGAATTTTTACTGGATTGATGCCTTCCGGATAATATGCGCCTACCGGACAGCAGATTACCATAAATTTATAGGATGTTGCCATGTGTACGCCCAATGTCGCCTCCGTTGCAAATACAAACGGGCGGATATATAAAGAGGTTCCCGGCTCAGACGGAATCCAGTCCCGTTCTACCTTCACCAGTTCTTCAATAGCCTTTACAAACATATCCTCCGGAACTCCCGGCATACAGAGCCTTGCATTGGAATTAATCATTCTGCGGGCATTCATTTCCGGACGGAACAACAAAATCCGGTCATCCTTCGTGCGGTACGCCTTCAAACCTTCAAATGTCTCCTGCGCATAATGCAGTGTCACACAGGACGGGTTGAGTTCCACCGGGCCGTACGGTTCAATTCTTGCATCATGCCATTCCATGCCCTGATCCCAATCCATCACAAACATATAATCCGTCATATACTTGCCAAATCCCAGATTATTCTGATCGGGTTTTTTCTTTAATTTGTCATTTTTGATAAACTTGATATCCATAATCGCTCCTCCATCCTGTTCTTCTCTAATTGTTTTTTTAATTATTATACTTTTTTTCCCGACTGTCAAGATTATTCTCCGCGCTTATACTCCTCATAACTTTTTTTCATATTCACATATGCAAAATTCATAAAATGTTGTATACTGAATACAACTACAAATTAGCAAAGGAGAAATTATCATGCATCACTTTCAACCCTATCCGATTGATTTACTTGAAATCAATCCTTTCACTAAAATTGCAAATGAATGGATGCTGGTTGCGGCAGGCAACCAGGAAAAGGTTAATGCTTTGACTGCAAGCTGGGGCGGTCTCGGAGTTCTTTGGGGAAAGAATGTTGCCTTTATCTTTATCCGTCAAAGCAGATATACCAAAGAATTCATAGACAGAGAAATCTGCTTTTCCTGTAACTTTTTCGATGAAAAGTTCAAAAACGATCTCAAATATTTCGGGATTGTCACAGGCAGAATAGAGGACAAGTTCAAGGCCTCCAAGCTCACCGTAGCATTTCGAGATGACGTTCCCTATGTCGATGAGGGAAATTTCCTCATATTATGTAAGAAAATGGCTGCCGTTCCCATAACGGAAGCGCATTTCCTGGATCCGGAAATCAAAGAAAAATGGTATTCCGGCAAAGATGACGGCAACATACACACTCTATATGTCGGGGAAATATTAGAAGTATTGGCAAGATAAGCCTGCAGAATATAAGCTGAAATCCCCATCGTACAGACGTGTTTTGGTTCCGCCTGCCGTATGGGGATTTTACAGCTTTTCCTACACTTTTATATTTCCATACTGCAATCTCCTTCTCGAAGAATCCGGTAAAACGTAGACTTACTTATCTTACATTTCCCAAGAACTTCCCCAAACGTAATTTTCTTACTCCTCCAGGCTTTGACAATATCCTCAAAATCATCCGGTATGTTCGCCCTGGGTCTTCCAAACCTTACCCCCCTTGCCTGTGCGGCTGCAATTCCTTCCTGCTGGCGTTTTCTGATATTCGTTCGTTCTGATTCCGCCACAAAAGACAAAATCTGTAACGTCAAATCTGCGATGAACGTACCCATCAGATCCTTTCCATTGCGCGTATCCAGAAGAGGCATATCCAGTACGCAGATATCCACACAAATCTCCTTTGTGAGGATGCGCCACTGATTCTGCACTTCCTCATAGTTGCGCCCCAATCGGTCTATACTCAAAATATAAAGCAAATCCCCTTTGCACATTGCTCCCAACATCCTGGCATATTGAGGACGTACAAAATCCTTCCCGGATTGTTTATCCATGTAAATATTGGACACCGGAACTTTTCGCTCCCGCATCGCCCTCATCTGCCTGTCCTCGTTCTGATCCATGCTTGACACACGGATGTAACCATAAATTTTTCCCATACGAATTCCTCCTTAGTAAATTGTTATCCTGGATAAGATAAAAAAGGTATGTCTACTGCATACTCTGCAATAAACATACCTGAAAAAAGCAAATCCGTATTCAATTTTTTGTTCTTCTTCAAAATTCTTATTTATCCGATCTGTATCTGGCACATCTCCATCGTCGCCAGCGCCGCACGGTGCGTTTCCGGAGTTACCCCGGCGCAGCAATTTTTGTCCACCAGGATTTCCGTCTCCGGCATCGCCGCCTTAAGCAGCAGGGCGTTGCTCACCACGCAGATATCCGTGCAGAGCCCGACCAGCTCTATAGCAATCGGCTCTTTCTCATTCTCCTCACGCAGCATTTCCATCAAAGCCACCGAGCCAAACGTCGGCTTGTCAATGATATGAGCCTTGTCTGCCTGCGCCTCAATCTGCGGATGGAGCTGCCAGCCTTCGGTGCCCTTCACGCAATGGACAACCGGAAGTTTTCTTCCTTCTGCTGTCTGAAGGTAATCTTCTCCATGCGTATCCCTTGTCACATAAATATCCGCTTTATCATAGGATTTCATCTTCTCAGCCACCAAATCTACAATCGCCTGCGCGTTGGCAGTCCCCAGAGAACCGTCGATAAAATCCTTCTGCATATCCACTACAACCAATATTCTCCGCATATCATGCCCTTCCTTATTTTCGAAAATACTCTGACCTTCCGGCGCAGGAAGTGCTGATGGACTCTATCGCCACTCCCCCGCCACGGACAATCTCTATGTGTTTGAATTTGCTTCGTAACAAATCAATCAGCTCATTGTTGCGCCGCTCCGTCGCCTTACATTCCAGTAGAATACTGTCTGTGCCGATATCCGCAACTTCCACATGGAATACCTGCGCAATCTGAAACAGCTCTGCCTTGTCCTCCACGGTACACTCTTTCACCTTTGCAAAAAGAATTTCCTTCATATGAATCGGCAAATCTGTAAAATCCATGACCTTGATTACCTCGACCATGCGGTTTAACTGTTTCTTAATCTGTTCAAATGTAATGTCGTCACTGGTCACGCAGATCGTCATGCGCGAAACCGTCTCATCCTCTGTAGTTCCCACCGTAAGGCTCTGCAGGTTATAGGATTTCCCGGAAAAAAGACCGGAAACTTTTGCCAGAACGCCCACCTGATTTTCCACATACAATGCAATCCATCTGTTTTTCGTCATCAGTCCCGTCTCCTTTCCTTATTTTAAAATCATCTCCGTCATGGGATTCCCGCCTTTTACCATGGGGAGCACGATCTCCTCCGTGGCAATCATAAATTCAATCAGCACCGGCGTATCGCACTGTTTCGCCTGCTCCAATGCTGCTGCTATCTCTTCCTTCGCAGAAACACGAATGCCGCATGCGCCATAGCTCTCGGCAAGTTTTACGAAATCCGGCTCGTAAGGCGGACACTGTTCCCCCGGTCCTTTACAATCCCCCGGACAGCCTTTGCGTCTCCTCAGACAGGTGGCCTCATAACGTTTGCCATAGAAAAGCTGCTGCATCTGGCGCACCATGCCCAGATAATAATTATTAAAAATACACACAATGACGTTTGCCTCCTGCGCCATGGCCGTTGCAAGCTCCTGAATATTCATCTGCATACCGCCGTCGCCGCTGATACAGATGACCGGTTTATCCGGGCAGCCAATCTTGGCTCCGATTGCCGCAGGAAATCCGAATCCCATCGTCCCTAAGCCCCCGGATGTGATGAATTGTTTCTTCTCATTCAGCTCAATATACTGGGTCGCCCACATCTGATGTTGCCCGACGTCCGTTACGATAATTCCTTCCGGAAATTTCTCATTGATCTCTTCGATAATCATCTGCGGCGTCATGCCCCGGTCTCTGCGCATTTCCAGAGGATTTTCCTTATCCCACTCCCGAATCTGTGCAAGCCATTCCTCCGTATCCTGAGGAGTGACCCACTCCAGCAGTTTTTCCAACGCCAGATTAGCATCCCCAACGATTGGCACGTCCACCACCACGTTTCGGGAAATAGACGCCGTATCGATATCCACATGGACAATCTGCGCATGTGGAGCAAATTCATTCAAATCTCCGGTAATGCGGTCATTGAACCTGGTTCCAATCGAAAACAACACATCGCACTCACCGACTGCCATATTTGCCGCATAACGGCCATGCATTCCGCTGTTGCCGATATAATAAGGATGATCCGTGGGAATTGCACCCTTTCCCATAATCGTTGTCACCACCGGAATCTTTGTCTTTTCCACCAATTGCAGCAATCCGACATTCGCCTTTGCGATATTGATACCGCCCCCTGCCAAAATCAACGGTCTCTTCGCCGCCTTCAAAAGTTTGTAACCTTTTTTCAACTGTCCAATATGTACGCTGGAATTCGGCTTATATCCGCGTATGGAGACAGACTGAGGATATTCCCCCGGTCCCATCGCTGTCTGGACATCTTTCGGCAGGTCAATCAATACAGGTCCCGGTTTGCCGCTCCTTGCAATATGAAACGCCATTTTGAGAATCTTCCCTAAATCCTTGCGGTCTCGAACCGTCACGCCATACTTGGTAATACTTCTCGTCATTCCGACAATATCAACCTCCTGAAAGGCGTCGTTTCCAATTAAATTCAACGGCACCTGTCCCGTAATGCACACCAGGGGAATATTGTCATAATGCGCGTCTGCAAGCCCGGTCATGATATTGGTCGCGCCAGGTCCGCTTGTCACGAGACAGACGCCCACCCTCCCGGTAGCGCGGGCATAGCCTTCCGCCTCATGGATCAGCCCCTGTTCATGCCGGGGCAGTACCAGCTCAATCTCTTCATGTTTATATAATTCATCCAGAATATCGGTCACCATCCCGCCGGGATAGCCAAACACCGTATCTACGCCCTCCTCTAAAAGCGCTTTTACAAATAATTTCTTTCCTGTAATATCCATTGCCATAATCTGTTTCACCTCAACTCGAAATCCCCGCCACAACCCGGGGGAAAGATAGTTTTCCTGTTATTGTATCAGAAAATGTTTCATTGTGGAAGTCCTTTTTATATCAACCCCAGCATCCTCAACAAAAAAATCCAGCCCGTCAGCGTAAAAGATGCAAGAACAGTCGTCATCACGACAATACTGGCCGTGAGGGTTCCATCATTTTTCATGTTCTTTGCCATAATATAACAGCTCGGCGTGGTGGGAGATGCAAGCATAATCAAAATGCCAATCATCTTCTCGCCCGTAAATCCCATAGCTGCCGCCACCGGAAGAAGTACCGCCGGCTGGAGCAAAAGCTTGATGAAGGACGCCGCAAGCGTCGGCTTTACCTTCGTCAACGCCTTCCTGCCCTCAAATCCTGCCCCCAGAGACACCAACGCCAGCGGCGTTGCCATCTGGGCAATATTTGCCACGGTTTTATCCACCAATGACGGAAAATGCATCCCGCACAGTGAAACGATCAGCCCCAGAAAGATACTGATGATAATCGGATTTTTCAGGATATTGATACACGCCTGACGAATTTTACCCGCGCTATCCGTATGTTCATCCCATTCTCCCTCAAAGGTCAGGACAATCACAGAATAAATATTGTAGAGCGGAACTGCGCCGACAATCATCAGCGGTCCCATCGCCGACTGCCCATACAGGTTCTGGATAAACGCCAGCCCCATAACTGCCGCACTGCTGCGGAAACTTGCCTGCACAAACGCCCCCGTCATATACTTATCCTTAAGGAACAATTTTGTCCCTCCCCAGATAAGCCAGAAACAAACAGAACTTGCAATCGCACAAAACAACACGTAATGTAAATCAAATACCTCCCGAATATCTACAGACGAGATATCCCGAAACAACAGAAACGGCAGCGTCACCTGAAAATTAAATTTATTCGCCACCGTGACAAAATTATCGTTAAGCATCCCTGTCTGTTTCAATCCCCATCCCAGCGCCATCACCAGGAAAATCGGAACGGTCACATTGATGCTGAAAATAAAATTCTGCATTTTTTATCCTTTCATGAATACGCGTCCTTTTCCATGAATTCCTGCTTAATTTACAGAATGATTTCGATACGTTACAAAGTAATACTCCAAATCAAAATACGTCTGCTCTTCGCTCTCCTCCACAATCTGCCATGCATCCATTTGATCCAGATTGGGAAACCATGCGTCCGCCTGATAAGCATAATCAATTTTGGTTATATATGCCGTATCGCATTGCTCCAAAAGCTGCCGATATATGCTCTCACCGCCGATTACATAGACGTCCTCGCTCTTATAGTTTTGAAGTTCCCCGGTCAATTCTTCCATGCTGTGTACGGCAATCACGCCCTCCGGCTGATACGTTACGTCTTTGCTCAGAACAATATTGATACGATCCTTTAAAGGCTGTCCCCCCGGAAAGCTTTCCAGCGTCTTCCTTCCCATGACGACTACTTTTCCAATCGTCATCCGCCGGAAACGTTTCAAATCATCGGATATATGCACCAGCAATTTGTTATTCATGCCGATTGCCCAGTTTTTATCAACTGCTGCAATTAAGTTCATATGCGTCCCTCCTCAGGTCATTTTAAATAGCGACCGAAATATTCTCAATCTGCGGTCCAGTCACATAATTGTCAAGTCTTACATCTTCCCTGGTAAACGCATAGAAATCTTTTACCTCGGGATTGAGCCAGAAGTCCGGCGCGGGATAGGTCTCTCGCGCAATCAGATCTTCCACAAGCGGAATATGTCTGTCATAAATGTGAGCGTCTGCAATCACATGTACCAGCTCGCCCACCTGCATATCGCAAACCTGCGCCAACATATGCATCAGAACCGCATACTGGCACACATTCCAGTTGTTCGCCGTTAATATATCCTGCGAACGCTGGTTTAAGACTGCATTCAGCGTCAACCGCTCCTGCCCTTTCTGCTGCGTCACATTGAATGTCATGCTGTAGGCGCAGGGATAGAGGTTCATTTCGCTCAAATCCTGATGGACATACAGATTCGTCATAATCCGGCGGCTGAACGGATTGTTCTTAAGATCGTAGATCACCCGGTCAACCTGATCCATCATCCCCTCAGGATACTGATGTTTCACGCCCATCTGATAACCGTACGCCTTGCCGATAGATCCCGTCTCATCCGCCCACTCATCCCAGATATGGCTGTTCAAATCGTGAATGTTATTGGACTTCTTCTGCCAGATCCATAATATCTCGTCCGTACAGCTTTTGATTGCCGTCCTGCGCAGGGTAATTGCCGGAAACTCCTCTGCAAGATTGTAACGGTTTACAACGCCAAACTTCTTGATCGTATAGGCGCTGCTGCCGTCCTCCCAGTGCGGACGCACCTTCTCACCCTCCGTACTGACGCCGTTCTCCAGGATATCGCGGCACATATTTATGAAAATTTTGTCTGCTAAACTCATACTGTCTCCTTTTCATCTGAAAGTATCGCATCTTACGCTATTATATAACACAAGTCTTCCCACCACAATCAAAATATTTTATCAAAAAAATTGAAATTCTCAAAAAAGTTCAAGACTTTTTCACAAAAAAGGTGTATACTTGTACCAGAAAAATTTTTAACCAAGGAGATTTACCATGAGTCAAGCAAAAGTAGACCGTTATAAAGAAGAAAAAGCAAACCGCAAGAAAACCATGAAAAAAGCCAAAATCATGCATACCTTTTATTCGCTCTGCGGCGCTGCAATATGTATCGTAGTGTTAGGCTGGATTGGCTATTCTGCCTATGGATATTTCCATTCGGAAGAAACGAAAACCACCGCACGCACGGAAGTAAATGTGGATGCACTGAATGACTATCTGGGCACTCTGCAGACGGAAGACAGCGCTCAATAACGTCATATCAGGTAAAAAGGTTGCTGCATAAGGGAGGAACTAATTCATATATTTCCCGCTTATGCAGCAACCTTTTTCTGTTATATAATATTGTATCCTGCCATCCACTACATTGGCACAATCAGCATTTTCTTATGCCATATCCTTAATCTGCGCATGAAGCTCCTGCAAAGAATGAACCTCTTCATTTGCCGCTCTCTGTACCTGCAAAATTCCCTCGGCAGTCGCCCGTGCGGCAGCAATCGTCGTCATATACGGAATCTTCGCCTTAATCGCCGCTTTGCGCAGATAACTGTCATCATGCTTGCTGCCTTCCCCTACCGGAGAATTTATTATCAAATCTATATCACCGTTCGTTATCAAATCCAACAGATTCGGCCTTCCCTCGTAAAGTTTCTTCACAAGCTCGGCGTCAATGCCCGCCTCCTTCAATGATTCACAGGTATTTCCCGTAGCAAGAATCTTAAATCCTGCCTCCTTAAAGACTTTTCCCGCTTCTACCGCCTCTGCTTTATCCTTGCGGTTTACACTGATCAAAACCTTACCGCTAAGAGGCAGCCTGGTCTGCGTCGCCTCCTGCGCTTTGAAAAACGCCTCGCCCACCGTTGTCGATAATCCCAACACCTCGCCGGTAGAACGCATTTCCGGTCCGAGAACCGGGTCAACTTCCTGGAACATGTTAAAGGGGAATACCGCCTCCTTCACGCCATAATACGGAATATTCTGTTCCTTCAGCCCCGGTACCGGAGACGGGTTTCCGGTAATATCGGAAGTAATAATGTCCGTTGCCAGCGGAACCATGCGGATATTACATACTTTTGACACCAGAGGCACCGTACGGGACGCCCTTGGATTGGCTTCCAATACATACACCTTTCCATCCTCAATCGCATATTGCATGTTCATCAGCCCGCGCACATGCATTTCTTCTGCAATCTTTCTGGTATACTCTTTGATTGTCGCCACATTCTCCTCCGAAATATGTTTCGAAGGAATGATACACGCTGAATCGCCGGAATGAACGCCTGCAAGCTCAATGTGCTCCATGACAGCGGGCACAAACGCATGCGTGCCGTCACTGATTGCATCTGCCTCACACTCAAGCGCGTGATTCAGAAAACGGTCTATCAGAATCGGTCTGTCCGGCGTCACGCCCACAGCCGCTTTCATATAATCGACAAGGCTCTCATCATGATACACAACCTCCATGCCACGTCCGCCCAGAACATAAGAGGGACGCACCATCACAGGATAACCGATATCACGCGCTATCTCAAGCGCTTCTTCTACGGTTGTCGCCATTCCGGATTCAGGCATGGGAATCTCCAGCTTATCCATCATCGCGCGGAACAAATCTCTGTCTTCTGCCAAATCTATTACCGCCGGAGCCGTACCAAGAATGCGTACGCCATTCTTCTCCAGATCCGCCGCCAGATTGAGAGGCGTCTGACCTCCAAACTGTGCAATCACGCCTACTGGCTGTTCCTTCTTATAAATGCTCAGTACGTCTTCCAACGTCAGCGGTTCAAAATAAAGCTTATCGGACGTATCATAATCTGTAGATACCGTCTCCGGATTACAGTTGACAATAATCGTCTCAAATCCCATCTTCTTCAACGCTAACGACGCATGTACGCAGCAATAATCAAACTCAATTCCCTGACCGATGCGGTTGGGACCTCCACCCAGAATCATAATCTTGGGCTTATCCGAGCTTACAGGGTTTTTGTCCGGCGCGTTGTAGGTGGAATAATAATAGGCACTGTCTTTGGTGCCGCTCACATGCACGCCCTCCCAGGCCTCCTCCACGCCCAGTTTGATCCGCTGTTCCCGAATCTCCTGCTCTGAAACATCTAACAAAATACTCAGATATTTATCGGAAAATCCATCCTTTTTCGCTTTTATAAGCAGTTCATCCTCTGGAAGTCCACCTTTATATGCCAGAAGTTCCTGCTCCTCCTCAACCAGCTCTTTCATCTGCTCGATAAACCATACCTTCACACGGGTAATCTCGTATAGCTCTTCTACCGTGGCGCCTTTCTTCAAGGCCTCATACATAGCGAAATGCCGCTCGCTCGATGGCGTTAACAGCATCTGTAAAAGCTGTTCTTTGGTCTTGCCTTCCAGTTTTTCCACCTGTCCCAGACCATATCGCCCGGTCTCAAGCGAGCGAATCGCTTTCTGGAATGCCTCTTTGTAATTCTTGCCGATGCTCATGACCTCGCCTACCGCGCGCATCTGCGTACCCAGCTTGTCCTCTACGCCTTTAAACTTCTCAAACGCCCAGCGGGCAAATTTAATCACCACATAATCCCCATCCGGCACATATTTATCCAAGGTACCATACTTTCCGCAGGGAATATCTTTGAGCGTCAATCCGGAAGCCAGCATAGCGCTGACCAGAGCAATCGGAAAACCGGTCGCCTTGGATGCAAGCGCAGAAGAGCGCGAAGTTCTCGGATTAATTTCGATTACGATAATACGGTCGCTGACCGGATCATGCGCAAACTGTACGTTGGTTCCGCCAATCACCTGTACAGACTCTACAATACGGTACGCCTGCTCCTGCAGCCTCTTTTGCAATTCCTCAGAAATCGTAAGCATCGGTGCGGCACAGAAAGAATCACCAGTGTGTACGCCCAGTGGGTCTATATTTTCAATGAAACATACGGTAATCATATTGCCTTCGCTGTCACGCACTACCTCAAGCTCCAGCTCTTCCCAGCCTAAGATAGACTCTTCCACAAGAACCTGTCCCACCAAACTTGCCTGCAAACCTCTTGCACAGACAGTACGCAGCTCGTCCTTATTATACACCAGTCCGCCGCCGGCGCCGCCCATCGTATAGGCAGGACGCAGTACCACGGGATAGCTCAGTCTGTCGGCAATCTCAAGCGCCTCATCTACTGTATATGCCACCTCGCTGCGTGCCATCTCAATCCCCAGCGCATTCATTGCTTTCTTGAACTCAATCCTATCCTCGCCACGCTCAATGGCATCCACCTGCACGCCAATTACCTTCACCTGATATTTGTCCAATATCCCTGCGCTCGCCAGCTCTGCACAGAGATTGAGTCCCGACTGCCCGCCCAGATTCGGCAGCAACGCATCCGGACGCTCCTTGGCAATAATCTGTTCCAGACGCTCCTTGTTCAACGGCTCAATATAAGTGACGTCCGCCATTTCCGGATCCGTCATAATCGTTGCCGGATTGGAATTCACCAGTACAATCTCATATCCCAGATTTTTCAAAGCCTTACAGGCCTGCGTCCCGGAATAATCAAACTCACAGGCCTGACCAATGATAATAGGACCCGAGCCTATAATCAACACTTTATGAATATCTGTTCTTTGTGGCATTTTGTAACCTCCTTAGTTATATCAATGTTTTATTGTTATATATCAGCAATTTTCTCTTTTGCTTTTTGATATTCACAGATAAAGTTTCATACTATTTCCTCTCTTTCCTGTCAGGCAGAGAGGCATATTCCTCCCTGCAATTTTTAATTGTAAGCAAGGAGTTTATTCCAGCAGAGAATCCTCTGCTCAGATACGGACTTCCACTAAGTCCATTAAGAGAATTGAGAAAACTTAGATTTGTTCTTTGCTCAGGTACATTCTAACACTTTTTATTTTTGAATACAAGAAATATTTCCAGATTCTCTCTCTTCATTTTATACCATATTAAAAAATAAATGCCGGGCTTTCCCCGACATTTATCAAATATATATAATGTATTTCTTTTTCACCAACATCCCTGTTACTGTTTTCTCTTCGGCAACGCTACCTTCTTTTCCACCATAACCTCTTCTTCCAGACAGGTAAAAATTCCATCCACATCCTTCTGCGGCATCTTAGGCGTAATCAAACTGACAACCGGTACGACAACCAATCCGGCAATCATGGCGATTGCGCCAGCGTTAATCGGAGACGCGATGTAAGAGAAAAACATATTGGACACGGTAATGCCGATGCCACAGATAAAGCTTGCCCAGACGGCAGCTCTGGTAACGCCCTTCCAGTACAGACCGTATAAAAACGGCGCCAGGAATGCCCCTGCCAGCGCGCCCCAGGAAATCCCCATCAGCTGCGCAATAAACTGTGCAATGGATTTCGGCGGGAACAATGCCAATACCACAGAACATACAATAAAGAATACCAACAAGATCCTCATGTATAAAATCTGTTTTTTCTCACTCATATTTTTCACAATGTTATCCTTCAGAAAGTCCAGCGTCAGTGTGGAACTTGAAGTCAGCACCAAGGAAGAAAGCGTGGACATGGATGCCGATAATACCAGCACTACCACGATTCCCACAAGGATATCCGGCAACGTGGACAACATGGAGGGAATAATCGCGTCAAAAATCACGCTCCCATCTTCCTTGTGAATCGCCGCCGTGTCAAACAAACGTCCAAAACCGCCAAGGAAATAACATCCACCGGAGACTACGATTGCAAAAACCGTAGAAATAATCGTCCCGGACTGGACAGATTTCTCATCCTTGATTGCATAAAACTTATGTATCATCTGCGGCAATCCCCAGGTTCCCAGAGAAGTCAGAATAATAACACCCAAAAGGTTCAGTGGATCCGGTCCGAAGAAAGAGGCAAACGCTCCTTTCTGTCCCATGGTCACCACTACGTCGCTCTCCATCTCAGCCAGGGAGCGAACAGCATTCAGAAATCCTCCCTGTCCGTTTAAAACGGCCGCAATAACAGCCACTATTCCGCCCAGCATAATAATTCCCTGAATAAAATCATTGATTGCCGTCGCCATATAGCCGCCCAGCATTACATATGCGCAGGTCAGAAGCGCCATTACGATGACACAGACCTCGTAAGGAATATCAAACGCCATCCCAAACAAGCGGGACAATCCATTATACACAGACGCTGTATAGGGAATCAGGAAAACAAAAGCAATGGCAGAAGCTGCAATCCGCAGCGACTTGCTGTTATACCGTTTTCCAAAATAATCCGGCATTGTCGTTGCCGACAGGTGATTACTCATAATTCTGGTACGCCTGCCCAGAACCACCCATGCCAGCAAAGACCCGATCACCGCATTGCCAATGCCAATCCAGGTAGAGGCAAGACCATATTTGTATCCAAACTGTCCGGCATATCCGACAAACACAACCGCTGAAAAATAAGACGTTCCATAGGCAAATGCCGTCAGCCAGGGTCCAACGCTTCTTCCCCCCAGCACAAAATCATCCACATTCGTCGCATGTCTTCGGGAATACAATCCCACTCCAATCATCACGGCAAAAAACAAGACTAAAAAAATAATTTTTACTAACACGTTTCTCCTCCTTGTCCGACAGACGTCAAAAAAGCCTGCGCTATCAGCTTTTTGGCGTTCTGCCCCAGTATTTTTTGTAATTCTTTTTTATCCATGGCAAGACCCCTTAAAAATGCCAGGGTTTCCTTCTGCCCGCTCCACGGGCTGTCCGTAGCAAACAAAATTTTGTCCGCGCCATGCTTTTTCAATATGTTAAGAAAAGTTTCGTCTTCGATTTGCCCGGCGGTAAACGCAGTGTCCAGATAGACGTCCCTCCCTGCCAGAATCTTATCAACTTCCTCCCACATATTAAAACTGCCGTAGTGTGCCAGTACCAGATTTTCTGGTGCAACTTCATCCAGAACTCTGCAAATCCGTTTCGGCGTACAGCGCACATCGTCCGGAAATCCCACATCGACCCCGGCATGGACGACGCTGACAAGCCCAAGCTCAGAAGCGTAATCTAAAATACGCATATATTTGATATCATCGAAACGGGTATCCTGATAATCAGGATGAAGTTTAATGCCCAAAAGCCCCAGCCGCTTAATTGTACGGAGTTCCTTTTTATAATCCGCAGAATCAGGATGGATGCCTCCGAACGACCACAGACGTTTCTGCCTGTTTCGATATTTCTCGTTTAATTTTGCCGCAAACTCATTAATCGTGTGAAACTGCTCCGGTCTCGTGACTACCGGCAGAACAACTGACACGTCCACGCCAGCTGCCTCCATCGACTTAACAAGCCCTTCTTTTGTTCCATCTCCAAATGCTTTGATATGCGCCTTTTGTTCCAGATACGCTATCGTTTTCGCCGCAATTTTCTCAGGAAAAATATGCGTATGAAAATCTATCACCATCTTACACACCTCAGTTATGTATTGCATTAACACTTTGCAGTAATAAAGTCATTGCCGGATATAAAACAGCGGAATATACAGACTCCGCTGTTAAAAGAAAAAGCGATAGACGGGGCTCGAACCCGCGGTCTCGACCTTGGCAAGGTCGCGCGTTACCAACTACGCCACTATCGCATATAATGTATTCGCTGAACACAAATAGAATTATACTACAAGATAATTTCCATGTCAAGAAAAAATTCTCTCTCATATTCTCTTCTTCCATCTCATATAGTAAACTAAATAGAAATTGAGGAGGAGTCCTGTGAGTTCAAAAACAAAAATTGTAGTTCTGCACCTGAAAGAACTGGTTTATACGGCAATCTTCGCTACACTGGGAATTCTTCTGATTATACTGCTGATCTTTATGTTCCTGCCCGATAGCAAAGAAAAAGACACGAAAGAAACAGTCTCCTATACGGCGGGGGTATATACTTCCTCGATACAGCTCAATGACAATGCCATTGATGTTGAAGTTGTGGTAGATGATAGTCACATTAACTCTATCAGCCTGGTAAATCTGGATGAGACTACCGCTGCTATGTATCCGCTCATGCAGCCGGCATTGGATAAGTTGAGCCAACAGATCTATGAAAAGCAGTCAGTAGAAGGCATCTCCTATGAAAATGATAACCAGTACACCTCCATGGTGCTGCTAAAAGCCATTGAATCAGCATTGGATAAAGCAGTCGGAGAAGAAAAATAACACCTTACATACCAGGGGCAGCACCCTTATGGAATGCTGCCCTGCGTACTGGTTCTATTACATCCCGGTCGTTACGCTCCTGCTCTTCGACCAGGCAGAACAAAATCTCTTTCCCTTTACCGTCTTATACGTCCGTATCCTGATATAATATTTCCTACCTGAATCCAAGTTTTTCACAGTAAGTTTCGATACCGAATTCTTCTTTACACTTCTCGTTATGGTTGTCTTTTTTGTAAACTTCTTGCTTGTGGAATACTGAACCTCATATCCGGTGAGATTGCTTTTCCTTTTCTTCCACTTCACCTGGAAACCCTTGTTTCGCGCTGTTGGCTTTCCCGATATGGAAGTCCCCGCGGGGACAATTTCAAACGTCCGGAAAATCACGCCTGCATAATCCCCTTTCATCAGAACCGTAACACGGGCGTTTCCAACCTTCCTGTTTTCCTCATAGGTCACTGTGTAATTACGGCTGTTTATCACCTTTCCGTCAGCATCCTTCACTGTAACAGACGGTTTCTTCATCTTCCCGTCATATGTATAGGAAGTACGGTTTAAGGCTACCACTCCTACATGGAGAATCGTTTTTTCAGATTTTATATTACCGCAGAGAGCGCATCGTTCCATACGGTTTCCATCTGAGAATCCGGTTGCTTTTGTCAGAATCGTTTCATAATTGTGGGCGAATTTCCCAAATAATTCCTGCCTCCTCGCATCGCAGACAGTGCAGGCATATTCCTTCTCCCCATTTTGTGTGCAGCTTGGGGACTTTGTCACTTTCCCCTCATCCCAGGTATGCTCGCCTGTCGCCGGAATTATCTGCCCGGTTTCAAGCCTGGCGTCGCAGTCGGTACAGTAGGTATCTCCGGTGTAGCCTTCCTCCGCGCAGGTCGCAGCCTTCACGTCGCGTACCTCCGTCTCCCCATGGACGGTATTGTCAAATTCTCCATACTCTGCATTACAAATTTCGCACCTCTGCTTAGTGACACAGTTGCCGCTGCCTCCGCGGTGGGCTTCCCTCTCCATGGATAAACCACACCTGTCACACGTCCCGGAATGCGTTCCGTCTCCGTTGTCTGCGACTTCCAAATTATGTCCCAGTGCCTCCCCTTCTTCCTCTGTCTTTTTTTCTCCGCAGACAGCACAGGTATATTCCTTCTCTCCCTTTTCCGTGCAATTTGGAGTTTTGGTCTCTATCCCATCATCCCAGGTATGCTCGCCTGTCGCCGGAATTACCTGCCCGCTCTCAAGCTTGGTATCACAGGCTTTGCAGTAGGTGTTCCCCGTATAGCCTTCCTCCGCGCAGGTCGCAGCCTTCACGTCGCGTACCTCCGCCTCCCCGTGTACGGCGTTGTCGAACGCTCCATACTCTGCGTCGCAGACTTCGCATCTTTTCCTGGCAGTGCAGCTACCGCTGCCTCCACGGTGGGCTTCCATGTCCATGGACAAGCTGCATCTTTGGCATACCTTTGCATGGGTTCCATCGCCATTGTCTGTTACTTCCAGAACGTGTCCAAGGGACTCCCCTTCTTCATAGGTTTCCGTCCCCTTCAGATCGCAGATGCTGCACGCATAGTGATATGTTGCCGCATTTGTGCAATCAGCCTGGTTCTCTAAATATTCCTCGGTGAGGATTTTCTTTGTGAAATCATGCTCATGTTCATTATCATCGCCTTCTGTAGTCCAGAGGTCTGAGGAGAGGTCTATATGTAAGACTGGGGCTACTGCGCAATTGCTCCAGTAGCGAATCCCACCAATGATGCCAATGTTCCCATTAAAATTGGCAATCACGGCTCCGTTCGAAGCTGTGGTGGACGAACGCAGCCCCCAATAGCAGTTCCCTGTATAATTGTCTCCGGTAAACGCATACGCTCCCATTGCATATGCATAATCACTTGGCTGCAGATAGCGGCTTGCTGAATCAGTACCGTAACTTTCACAAAACCCATATTGGGGACTCTCCGCCTCCTCAATGGACAGGAAATACACCTTATCCCTGGTGACATTGCCCTCAACACCATGTTGAGGCACATTCTCCACATCCCATTCCACAACCGCCCCCTGTTCCTCCATGCCAAACGCCGTACGAAAGAAACTGTCATTCAGCCAGTCCCGGCTCGTACACTCCTTCCAGGTAATAGCAACATCATTTTCATTATATTTCTTGCAGTCCAGTCCCTTGTCCGCCATGACGAACAGAGTGTCGTCATCCTTCTGCATCACACGCCAGCGGATACGCTCCCATTTGAAATAGCGGTAGGCGCTGTCTCCGAAATTTGCATCATTATTCGTATCGCTCTTACTGATTCTGCGGTATTTCTCGCCATCTACCTCCGCGTCCCCATTCGCGTCGTAGGACGCCCCAACAATCTCAGCGGTAAGCGCGTCCCCGGCAACCTCCGTCTGGGGATAACTGCCGAAGTAAATATAGCTCCAGTCGGTATAATCCGTACCGTCATTCTGTTTTGTGCAATGGTGTATCGGGTTCTTAGGCGTCCCCCGTTCCACTGTCTGCCGCCCCGCTGCCTCGGCATGAGCCGGGTAGCCCGGCATTATCAGGATAACTGCCGCTGTAAGCAGGAGCGAAATTAATCTATTTCTCATGTTCATCCTATGCACTCCCATTCCATTCTTTCCTTTCTATCTATTTTTCCATTTTCATTGTCTCCTCCTCACTTTTGAGAAGATTGCACACTTTGACGCGCCGAGTGCGGTCTCGTAGTGACATTTTCCGCTCGCACGAGTGCGCATAATTGTTTTTATATTATACCACACCTTCCAAATATCCAGCAATTATTTTTCCAGTCCCGAGCAATTTTGTTCTTAATTCGGAGAAAAAATACCGTTGGCCTGTTGTTTAGGAGAAAAATATACATACCTCCCTCCCATATCCCTTGACGCGTCCCATACATCATGCTATACTAAAACATATATTTTAAAACATATGCTTTAGAAAGGAGTTACTATGCCGCCCAAGTCAAAATTTACCCGAGACGAAATCGTAAATATGGCATTACATATCACAGAGGAACAGGGCATTGAATCCGTCACAGCGCGGGAACTTGGCAGCCGCCTGGGTAGTTCCGCCCGACCAATTTTCACCGTTTTTGAGAATATGGACGAAGTCAGAAAATCCGTAATCTTAAAGGCAAAGGAACTATATGGACAATACGTGGAAGAAGGACTGGAAAACCAGCTGAAATTCCAGGGCGTGGGAATTGCCTATATCCGTTTTGCCATAGAGCAGCCAAAATTATTTGAGCTTTTGTTCATGAAATCTACAAACGGAACAAAAGACGTCTCCGCGATTCTTCCAGTGATCGACGAGCATTACGACAGAATCTTACAGTCGGTGCAAGAACCCTACGACCTGAATACAGAGGACGCCGAAAGAATTTACCAGCACTTATGGACCTATGCGCATGGCATTGCCGCCATGTCCGCCACCGGCCTGTGCAGCTACACCATGGAACAGATGAAAGAACGAATGACAGAGATATTTCAGGGATTGCTATTTATCACGAAAGGCAGGGAGAACAATGATAAGCATTAAAAACCTACATAAATTTTATGGAAATGGAGAGAGCCGAAATGAGGTGCTAAAAGGAGTTTCACTGGACATTAAGGATGGAGATTTTATGGTAATTCTCGGCGCCTCCGGCTCCGGCAAGTCCACACTCTTAAATGTAGTTTCCGGACTGGAACCGGCAGATACGGGAAACATATCTTACAACAACAGGGATATCAGCAGCATGAACGACGCGGAAATCACCCTCTTTCGCAAAGAAACCATCGGTTATGTCTTCCAGCAGTATTTTCTCCTGCCGAATCTGAACGTTGATAAAAATGTGAAGATGGGCGCTGATCTGGCAGGCAATAAAAACTATCGAACGCTGATTGAGGCTGTCGGACTTGCCGATAAACTCAGAAAATACCCCCATGAATTAAGCGGCGGAGAACAGCAGCGCGTGTCCATTGCACGTGCACTGGCAAAACAGCCGCAGGTACTGTTCCTGGACGAGCCCACAGGCGCGCTCGACGAGACTACCGGCAGGCTGGTATTGGGACTCATCTGTAAATTGCAAAAAGAGATGGGATTTACGATGGTAATGGTAACCCACAACCAGAATATCGCCGAAATGGCGGACACGGTTATTTCCATGAACAGCGGCAGGATCGTCAGACAGTTCCACAATGACAGTCCCAAATCCGCAGATGAAATTGCATGGTAGGAGGCAGCTTATGATTATAAGTATTAAGGATATTTTTAAGATGACCGGCATGTTCATTGTCAGTTTCTGCGCCGTCATCGTATGCGCAATGTTTTTAAATTATTATCTGGACCTTATCACGGTAGAAGATTTGATCACAAATGATATTTCAAGAACTTTTTATGTCGCCCAGTGCAACACCTCCAAAGTGGTAAGCATTGTATCAGGCGGCTGCCTGTTATTGACGACTGTCGTACTGCTCTGTTTTTATATCGGCCATTACATTGACACACACCAGAAACAGCTTGGCATCCTCAAAGCGCTTGGCTATGGCAGATTTTCCGTAGCAAAGCATTTCTGGGTGTTTGGTCTGCCGATATTTGCGGGAACTGCCCTGGGATATCTGGGCGCGCACGGTCTGATGCCCAAACTATACGAACTCCAAAATAAGGACGGATATCTGCCGGACGTCTCCATCTCTTTTCACCTGGGACTGTTCCTGTCGCTGGTCCTTGCGCCAACGATTCTCTTCTCACTATTGGCCATTGTCTACAGCTCTTTCAAACTAAGAGTTCCGGCATTATGGCTGATGCGGGAGCAATCCGCGCAGAAAGTCGTTACCTCCAGAAAAGATACGGACATGCCCTTTTTGCGTGAACTGCAAAAAAGCAATGTCCGGCAGAAAAAATCCCTTTTGTTTTTTATTACGTTCGCCGTCTTTTGTTTTGCGTCAATGATGCAGATGTCCTTCAGCATGGATAAACTGGCAAGCCGGATGATGGCGGTAATGATGATAACCATCGGCATCGTCCTTGCCGTTGTAACGCTGTTTATCGCTACGACCTCCGTCATCAAAGCAAACCGCAAAACGATCACCATGATGAAAGTCTTCGGCTACAGCGCGAAGGAATGCGCGAAAGCCGTATTAAACGGCTACCGTCCCTGGGCGTACCTCGGTTTCGCACTGGGAACCTTATACCAGTATGCACTGCTGAGAATCATGGTAACTATCGTTTTCAAAGATGTGGAAAATATACCGGACTATCAGTTTGATTTTCCGGTGATGTTCCTTTCCCTCGCAGCATTCCTCATCCTATATGAAACCATCATGTTTGTATACACAAAGAAAATGGAAAAGTTATCGGTGAAGGAAATTATGATGGAGTAGAAATTCCCCTTGCAGATTCCCCGCCCAAACCATATAATAGTACCATCTTCAACAAAGGAGGAACCACATCATGCGAAAACGCGAAAGAGAACTCACAGACCCGGCAGAAATCCAATCCATACTGGACGCCTGCAAAATCCTGCACCTCGGTTTGAGCGACGAGGGGCAACCCTATGTTGTTCCGTTAAATTATGGATATATTCTTGAAAATGGCAGATTGACATTTTACCTGCATGGGGCAAACGAAGGATATAAAATTGACGTTATCCGCAAGAATCCCAAAATCTCATTCGCCATGGAATGCGACGCCGTTCCGTTTGAGGGAAAGGTTGCATGCCAGTACGGCATGTCTTATCGCAGTCTTATGGGCATGGGAACAGCTGAGATAATCACAGATACCAAAGAAAAAGAATACGGTCTGTCTGTTCTGATGAAATGCCAGACAGGCAAAGATTTCATATTCAACGAAAGACTCGTATCTATTGTAAATGTCGTTAAAATTACTGTGGATCAATATTCCGCGAAAAAACGTCCGTTGCCGGGGGCTGTTTCGACGGAGTAACAGCTCCGCCAAAGCAGCGCGACATGACTTTCTGACAGTTCAGACAGCCATAATGATTCCGCCGTCACTGGCATACAGGCTGCTGATACCCGCGGTATCAATTACAAATACTTCCTTAAACTTCCCGATTTCGCGTACTTTCTTTGCCGCCGCCTGCGCACGTTTTGCAGCGTTGCAATGAGAAATCGCAAATATTTTTTCCTGTGGATTTTTTGTCTTTTCCACCAGATCCGTAATCATCTTATCAATCGCACGTGCCATGCCTCTCGCCTGGCCAAGCTGACAAATTGTCCCTTCCGGCGTCGCTCCCATTACTGGTTTGATGTTCAGAGCGCTTGCCACAAACGCCTTGATATTGCTGAGTCTTCCGTTCTTCCTGAGCGCCTCTAAGGATTCCAGCACAAAAGACGTATTCATATCCTGAATAAACAGATCTGTCTTTGCGACAATGTCTTCAAACGCGAGTCCCGCCTCCTCATACTCCTGAATCTTCATGGCAATCAATGTCTGCCCGATGGACGCTGATTTTGAATCAAACACATGGATATCCTTTACACCCTTCTCCTCCAGATACAGTTTCCTGCCAAGCTGCGCACTGTTATAGGAACCACTAAGCTGTGAGGAAAGCGTCACGACATAAATATGCTCCGCCTCACTATCATACGTCTGCACATACTGCTCCGGCGATGGACAGGTCGATTTCGGACAATTCGGACTCTGTGCCATACGTCTGAGAAAATCTGCCTGATCAAAATTCTCATCATCCACAATACGATAGTCATCCACAAAAATTTCCAGCGACACATTCTGAAAGCGCCCGCTCGCTTTCAACTTCTCCGGTAACTCACCACAACTATCTACAACAATCTTATAGCTCATGTTCTTCCTCCTGAATCTTTACGCAGTACAAAACTCTCTTATGTAGTATTTCTCTTTATAAGATTTTATTCGTGAAATCCTGTCACAAATTATTTGCAATCACGTTATGTAGTTTTTAATACCACTTAATCTTATCATAAACATTCAGGTTTGAAAAGCTTTTTCTCACTGATTGAAACAAAAACTGATTTCCTTCCACAGGCTGTCTTCCAGATAATTGATCTGGCTGAGTCCCGGACAGTAATCCGCAATATGCCCATCCTGGACAAAATACCGAAACACCTGTTCTTTTAAGCTGTCATCCGAAAATCTCAGGGTAATTACACGTTTCTCCTCCCAGGCCTTTGCAAGCATGGCGCCTGTCTGTTCAGGACGCCACTCCTCAATATAGTTTCCTTCTTTTATATAATAATTATTCAGCACCGCCGTGCATTCCGGCAAACTGATTTCCATATCCGGCTCATGCCCCATCTGCATTTCCGCCGTAGTCATCGCCATATAGTTATAATCAATAAAGGACGTCTCCACCCCCTCCTTGTTGCGGTAGCCGTTATTCCCCCAGGTTGCATCCATATAATAGTATTCTCCATCCAGACAGAGCAGATTCCACGCATGGGGCTGCCCCAATGCCTTTCCGGACACGATCATACACTGAACCCCCAACTGTTCCAGCAGATACTGAACGGCACAGGCGTACCCCTGGCATACAGTCTGTTTCCTGAGAAATACGCTGATAATGTTCTGACTGTCCTGGGCATCCTCCACGTACTCTGTCTTTAACGCAAGCGTCTCATAAATATACTTTGCCTTCTCATAATCCGAATCATTGATTGAAATTCCGGAAAACCACTCCTCCACTACGCGGTCAATCAACTGCTGGGTCTGCCTGCGCACCTCCTGCGTCATCGTATATTTTGGTGAAAATTCCAGACCCACCAGCTCGTCGCCCTTTTTGTATCGGGTAAACACATAGCCATCCACCCAGAACAGACCGCCGTAATCGCTGCAAACTGCGGCATATGAACGGTTCATGACGTCTGTATCTGTCGTAGAAAGAGAGATCTTATCCTCATGGTTTAGTATGACAGACAGCATTTCATCGTACACAGTCCGCTCTATTTCGTCCAGTTTCCCATATGCATATTTTTCCCTGGATATTTTTTGTACCGGTTTTACTTCTTTTTGCTCTATCTGCGGAACTTCCGCTCGCTGCCGGCTCGGCTCATCCTGCACCTGCTCCGGCTCTTCTGCCCACTGTAAATATCTGTCCTCCTGCAAGATTTTCTGCAAATCTTCCCGAGAACAGCCTGCAATGCTGCCCATAAGCAACACAAACACGAACATCCAAATTATTTTTCTGTATGCCTTCTTCATGCCCTGCCTCTCTTTTCCTCACCTTTAGCCGCTTTAAAGCGAACGAAAATAAGCACATACCAAATCTGTCAACGACTGCATATCCGCGGCTCCCATTGTCTCAACCGCAGAATGCATGGCTAACAGCGGAATGCCGATATCCACGGCACGCACCGGTAGAAACCCGCCTGCTGCCGCGCCAAGCGTTCCACCACCTGTTATATCGGAACGGTTGACATATTTCTGATAAGAAATGCCCTCTTTGCGGCAAATCTGCTCAATAATCGCCACCGCCTCACAATCCGTTGCATAGGACTGTGAAGAGGACTCCTTAATACAAAGTCCTTTTCCCAGCACAGGCTTATTCGTAATATCCGCTTTTCCCATCTGGTTCGGATGCAGGCCATGCGCCACATCCACAGACAAAAGGAATGCATCGTACAGGCTTGCCTCTATCTGCCCGAGCGTGCGGTTCCTTGCCCTTAAAATCCGTTGAAGCACGTTGGACAACAACACAGAGCCTGCCCCCTGTTTGGTTCGGCTGCCGATTTCCTCATGGTCGAACAACGCAATGACATTGACGCCTTCCTCACACCTGCATGCTGTGATTCCCTTAAGCAGCGCTTCCACAGAGGTCAGATTGTCAAGCCGCGGAGAGAGAATCAGTTCCTCTTGTATCCCTGCATACTGTGGCTGTTCTCTGCAATATATCCACAGTTCATAGTCCAGAATCTGTTCCGGCTCGGTTTCCAGCTCTTTTGCCAGAAAACATAAAAATTGTTTCTCCTGTTCCCCATTTTCCAGTCCCAGAACAGGCAGGAGGTCTTTCTGTTTATTCAGCTCAATCCCCTTGTTGACTTCGCGATTCATATGAATTGCAAGGTTGGGAATCACGCCCAGTGTCCGCTCCACATTCAGATAGCGCATCTTCGGCAGTATGCCCTCATCCGCCAACGCCACACGTCCGGAAATGCTTAAAGGTCGATCCAGCCAGGTATTTAAAATCGCCCCGCCATACACTTCCACATTGATTTGCGCATACCCGCCCGCGCTTACGTCCGGATTTGGTTTTATCCGCAGACAGGGAAAATCCGTATGTGCCGCTCCAATCCGCACTCTGTCCTGAAAACTGCTGTCGCGCTTTCCCACGGTAAATGCAAATAATGTCGTGTCATGGTGCCTGACATAATATTTTCCATATTCCTCCAACCCCCAAATCTGCGAAAGTGACAGCTCTTCAAATCCCGCCTTCTTTAACCTTGCCACTGCCTCCCGCACCACCATGACTGCACTGGTTCCCCTCTCCAAAAGCCGAAATAACGATTCCTCTGCGCGCTCCATATCTGCCTCCTGATTTATATCAAACAACTTCTTCCTATCCTGAATATTATCTCCTAACACTATACTATAAATACAGATATTTTTCCAGAGGGATTCATTTGTCGTTTCGGGAAAAATATGTTAAACTTTGACAAAGGAGGTTTCTATGACAGCTTTATCTATTTTAGATGTGAAAGAATTTATGAATATATTATTGCGCGGCAGCGCTTTTGACGGCTTTCTTCTTTCGGAAGGCTCCATCACTACCTATATGACATTTCTCTTAGACGGTCACTGCATGAAAGATTTTTTCCGCCCGGAGGAAGAGCCTTACGAACAGCTCACCAATGAAAAATACGTTCCGTTTTCTCTGGTGCGTCCCGCCTGTTTCGACTTAATCAAAGGAACGCATACCCCGTCCGCTTTCCAGTTTGTCTTCCAGCTTTCCGCCGAAAACCAGGCGCGCACCCTTGCCTCGCTTGGCAGCGCCTTTTCCACGGAAGACGTCTCCGGAATGTATCTAAATCTCCGGTACAGAAATCAACAGCTTACCTGTACCACTGGCGTCTCCTGCCAGATATTCTCTACCGACCAATCCCTCGAGCAGGCATGGGACGTATTGGTAAAACGTTTTCTCAAATCTCATAAGATTCCGTTTGAAGAACTGATTTGAAACCATAGAATTCTTAAAAAATTCTTTACATTTTCAACATAATGTGCTATTGTAGTATCATGCTTTAAAAAGGCATATAATTTATGTTTGGAGGTACTGACATGCAAGGTACAGTAAAGTGGTTCAACAACCAAAAAGGATATGGTTTCATCTCTGATGAATCTGGCAACGATGTATTTGTTCACTATTCCGGATTAAACATGGAGGGCTTTAAATCCTTAGAAGAAGGCGCTACTGTAGAATTTGACGTTACTGAAGGCTCCAAGGGTCCTCAGGCCGTTAATGTTACCGTAGTACGCTAATTTCATCAGCTTTTCAATGTACCTTTGTCTGAATATAGAAAATTCAATTTTTTATTAAGATTAAGATATTGAAAAATAGGTGATTACAAAAAGCTGCCAAGGGCAGCTTTTTGTTTTGCAGAATATTATTTTCCGCCAAATGCTGCAAGAATACTCCCAAGAAAGATAAAAAAATCCGAAATGTTAAACACAATTCTGTTCAACCATTTCCATGGCGTCTGGAAACTGAGGTAATCCACAACATATCCTCTCACAATCCTGTCGTATAGATTGCTGCCGCCACCGCCAAGCAAAAGGCTGAGCCCCAGTTTCAAACCAAAATTGTCTTTTTTGCGCAACAGCAGAAACCAGACAATCCCCAATGACAGTAAAAATCCCCCGCAGAATTTCTTCACCAGCCCTGGACGTTTCTCCATCCGGTTAAAGATTGCCCCATAATTATGATGTTTACAGAGCAACACCCTGCCTTTGCAGAATTTTTTGCTCTTACCGGATACCAAATAATTCTCTATCTGCTGTTTCACAAAGAAATCCAACAAAAACACAGCTGCCGCCGTAACTGCAAATATCATCATATGTTCCTTTCCATCACCTGTCAAAATACAAAGTTCGTAATAAATGCCGTTATCATATTGCCGTTTTACTGAATCCGAAAGTCCTCAAATGTCCGGTAAACATTTAAACGTCCCCATCCAAAAGCCTTATCCGGGTACGTGCGCTGCGCATCACGGTCCGCACTCTGAATCAGAGAATTCTTGATCGCAATACCGGTGATTGTCGAATAATTTCCCCGCACAATCCCCCACTCCAGCATTAGTGCAACTCCGCCCGAAGCAACCGCTGTCGCTGCGCTGGTACCGCTCCTTGTGACAAACATCCCACCGGGCGCCGCCCCATACACCTCAACGCCAGACGCAACAAAATCCGGCTTTATCAACCCATTTGCCGTAAATCCCCTGCCAGATCTTAAGTAAATGCTGTTATCCCTGTCATCGTATGCACCCACCGTCATTGGAGCTGCTGCTGATGACGGCACCGTAAGCGTCGTATCCGGGTTGGAACGGACAAAAAAGACCTCCCCGGTCAAAAACTCTTCCAAAGGCAGCCAGATATGAAACGTGTCCGAAATCTCTGACTGTTGGTAGACGCGAATATTCCAGATTCCCTGCGTGGGCTTGCTGAAACTGATGTAAATCACCTGAGAGCCATCCAGAATTCCGGCAATCCGGTAATCCACCGTCACCTTAGTGTCCTCAAACAGAAAATTATATTCTCGGCCTCCGGACAAAATAAATTCACTGGGCATCCGCTCCCCGGTAGGCGAAATAATATCAACCACAAAACGCTGAGGGGCTCTTGCCCAGACTTCTGCGTAGAATCCCTTTACCCTGTCCCCCACACTGATTTCAACATTTTTATAATACTCATCTTCCTCAATTTCTCCCAGGAAATGATGACGGGAATTGCCCTCATTTCCCGCAGCAATCACTACCGCATGATCCCGCAGCAACGCCATGCCGTTGAGCATCGTGGAGAGTGGATTCACACCCGTATGCCCTCCCATGTCCGTACCCAGCCCTACGCAGATGACAAGGGGCATATGACGCTCCTTTGCAATCTGATTTAAATACCTCACGCCTGCCATGATATCATTTTCCTGATACACCGTGGCATCCTCGCTAATAAAATAAAAATCTCGCAGATACTGCTTGGCGGATTTCAGCTTTACCATGGCAATCCTGCTGTATGGCGCCGCGCCCACAAAATTCTTCTCCGACATCTCACTTCCCGCCGCCACGCTTGCCATATAAGTTCCATGACCATCTTCATCGGTCATGGGCACGATTTCGCGGGGATTCATACTATTTAACGCGCGGTTAATTTCCCCATCCCGGTATTCACTGCCATAAATGAATCCCTCCGGATGCGTCCCGCTCCTGTCTGTCTGATCCCACATTGCTATAATTCTGGTACTGCCATCGCTGTTGCGGAATACCGGATTCTCATAATCAATCCCAGAGTCCAAAAAACCGATCAGCACTCCCTGCCCTTTCAGTCCCAGCGTAGGCTGATTCTGCAGCCGCAGAATTCCGCTTGCTTCCAAAGCGCTCTCATCCATAGGGGCATAACAACCCGGAATTGCATTGTAACTGTAATTCTTAATATTAAGCGGCGGATTTTCATTTCTCGGCAAATAGATAATATCGTAAGTAATATCCAGCCTCTGCACACAGTCTGGGGCCGGTGTTCTCCGCGTCTCTAAAATATATTCAGCGATAAAATCATAATAATCATTGGAATATACTGCTTCTTCACAATCCATATGCTGCTCTTTTCTTTTTTATCAGCATATGCATGGAAATCATTTCCTATTCCCGGTTTACTTATGCCCCTGCGGCTCCCGGCAGAACCGGACAGCCCCGCATAGTGATCAGCGGCGCGCCGTGGTTATCGATATAATCTTTGGTTATCGTCACCATGCCGATGCTGTCGTCTTTGGGAATCTCATACATGATATCAAGCATAAACGCCTCAATAATGGCGCGCAACGCCCGGGCTCCCACATCTTTTTCTTTCGCTTTGCGGGCAATGGCATGTAAGGCCTCCTCTTCAAATTCCAGTTTCACCTCATCCATGGCAAGCAATTTCTGATACTGCCTGATAATCGCGCTCTTAGGCTCCGTGAGAATTCGCACCAACATATCCTCCGTCAGCGCGTCCAGCGCAAAGATAACCGGCAGCCTTCCCAAAAACTCCGGAATCATGCCGTATTTGCGGATATCTTCTACCTCTACCCGCTGTAATATATTTTCTTCGCCATCATATTTATCCTTCAAATCTGCATGAAATCCCATCGCAGACTGTTTATTCAGCCGCTCTTTGATAATTTCTTCCAAATCGGGAAATGCGCCGCCGCAGATAAACAGGATATTCTTCGTATTGACGGTCGCAAGGGGTACCATCGCATTCTTGCTGTTCGCTCCGACCGGAACTTCAATTTCCGCACCCTCTAACAGTTTGAGCATTCCCTGCTGCACGCTCTCCCCGCTGACATCCCGCTGGTTCGTCGTCTTCTTCTTTGCAATCTTATCGATCTCGTCAATAAAGATGATTCCGTGCTCTGCGCGCTCCACATCATTGTCCGCCGCTGCCAGAAGCTTGGAAACCACGCTCTCAATATCATCTCCGATATAGCCCGCTTCCGTCAGCGAAGTAGCGTCTGCAATGGCAAGCGGCACATCCAGAAGCTTTGCCAGGGTCTTCACCATATAAGTCTTGCCGCTTCCAGTCGGCCCTAACATCAGCATATTGGATTTCTCAATCTCTATCTCATCCAAATCATCACAGGTAACGCGCTTGTAATGATTATATACCGCTACAGACATCACCTTCTTGGCGTGTTCCTGCCCCACGACATATTCATCCAGGCTTGCCTTAATCTTATGGGGCGCCGGAATGGTTCTGATGTCCAGCTCAGGCTTGGCCTTCTTCTCCTCTTTGGGCTTTTTCTTTTTAAGTTTCTGGCTTTTAGGCATCACATTCATATTCTGGAGGTCGGAGAGATTTATCATGCTGATATTCGGCATGTTGCCAAAATTCCCCATGTCACCGATTGGAAACCCCGCATGATTCATCGTATCAAACGTTTTCTGCATACAATCCGAACAGATACAGATATCATTGGGAATGCGAATCATTTTCCCCGCCTTGCTCTCCGGTCTGTGACAGATAAAACAGACGTCCTCATACCCGTCCTGCTCATTCTTTTCCTTCGGAGCATCGTTTACTTCCCTGTCGTCAATCTCTTCTATATCATCAAACTTATCCCTGTCGCTCATCCTGAATTCTCCTTTTCTATTCCATCACTGAAAGCCCGAAATCTGGTACTATTATAATTCAAGGTCAGGCATTGTACAACCGTTTCCACAAAAAGTTTAGAAAGAGTTTAGACTTTCCGCCCTGCCGCTGCGACTGAATACCGGAGGCATCATCAATACTCATAAAAAAAATTATAACCGCAGAATTTCTGATTAATAGGGTCAAAATAAAGTCCCATGGTAATGTCCCCCTGAACAAGAAGAAGAATCGTATCTTTCAATTCCACCACCTGATAAGAATAATTGACGGTATATTCCTCTTCCTGGCTGCTCTCCCCGACACTGTTCGATGCACTATTCTTACTCTCCACATCATCCTTCTCATTCGTGTTTTCATTATTGTCATTATCCGTATAACTATCATCTGTCACGTTCTGATAGATGACTTTCCACTCCTGTGAAACATTATCTAACTTCATTTCCAGAAACTGCCTCTCCTGTGTATATGCCCATTCCCCATCCTCCATTCCGGACATAATCTCTTCCAGGTACCGGAGTCCGACAAGATACGCGTTCCCATATTCCCCATTAAGCTGATATATGGCTGGAGCGCCCAGATCATTTAACTGAGACATATACGTAAAGTATCTTGACAGGGAATCTCCGGATTGCTCTAATACCTCTACCATTTTCTTCTTTCCTGCTTTCCATTCCGCCTGCTCCCTTTTATCCTTTTTACCGTATTCCATACAGACAAAATTGATTACGTTCCAGTCGCTGCACGCAATCCGTACCTGATATCTTTTGCCGCCCAGGGCAATCGTTTCCCGATAGAAACAGATCGCTCCCACGTAAGCATCCGATGACATCACCATGTTTTGTATCATATGCTTGCCCGGTTTCCTGAAATAATCAAGAACTTCTTCCACATCCACCCCCGTTTCACAGGAAATCAGTTCCGCAAAATACTTATCTGCCGCAAGGTAACATTTTGCCTGCAAATCCGTAAGGTCTTTTGCTTCGTCTTCCTGGATAATCCGTTCCAGCTCGTCTTCTCTGCCATACAGATTGCCCTCGATAAATCCATCGTCAAGTATAAAATTGGGAATAATCTCTTCCTTTACATCATTCTCCGGATAATAATTCCATGGGAAAATCTCAATATCGTCGTCAATTTTACCATAAAAAATATTAGAGCCTACATTTTCATATTCCGCCCGCTCCGGTACGCTCTCGCTCCTGAGAATTTCTTTTCCCTGCTCCACAATGCCAAGATATCCTGCGCCCAGAATGATGAGGGTAAAGAGAAATGTCAATAATAAGGATTTTTTGTTACGCACGTTCTTCGCCCCCTTTCATACGGATGAAGACACATGTCCCTTCTCCCAGCTTGCTCTCAAAACGCATTTTTCCCTGGTGGACAGATACAATTTCAGCACATAACGCCAACCCGAGACCCGCCCCGCCGTTTGCCCGGCTGCGCACCTTGTCCACCATATAAAATGCCTGGGTAATCTTCTCTATCTCTTCTTTAGGGATTCCCACCCCTTCATCTTTTACCTCAATACAGAACCAGGGCTTTTCAAATTTTCCTGTTACCCATATATTTCCCCCTTCAGAGGACGCCTTGATGGCATTGTCTACCAGATTATAGAGCAGGGACTTAAACAATTCCCTGTCCACACACAAAAAACCTTCCTGCGATTCACAGGATAAATGCATTTCATGGCTGCCTGCAACCACTTTCAGGGAAACGCCGATTTCCTGAAACAGGCTCTTCATATCCTCCTCATGCCATTCCAGTTTCGCCTCCCCCACGGTAATCAGTTCCATCAATTTTCCGGACAAGGTACGCATACGGCTTGCCTCTTCCTTGATAATACCGGCATACTCAATCCGATTCTCCTCGGTAATGTCCTTTTTTATCTGCAATAAATCTGAAAATCCCAAAATTGAGGTGAGCGGCGTCTTCATCTCATGGGACAAATTATCAATAAAATGCTTGCGGTCCTCCGCCACATCTTCCAACGCGCGAACGTTGCTCTCCACCGCTTCCGCCATACTGTTCATATTTTGCGCCAGCTCTGACAGCTCATCGTGCCCCTTCATCTGAATCCGTTTCCGGTAATTCCCCTGCGCAATCTCCCTCGTCCCTTCATTGACTCTTCGCAACGGATGCAGCAACATTTTCACAACCACAAGAAGGATAAAGGCAATGACAATCGCGCAGGACATGCTGATAATCTGTATTTCATAAAGCATATTTTCATGTATCTTCACGACGTCGCTGATATCGTTCTCTGTGATGATATAATAGTTTTTCCCTTCCAGGCTTTCTGAGGATATTGTATACAACTGATATTGCTGCACCTGCATATAGGAGCCCTGCTCCTTCTCGACTGCCTCCAACAGTTCCTGAGGTATCGTCATCTCTTTATTGACATAGAACACATTTTTATCCCCCTCCAGGAACGCCACGCCGTTATTACCGGCGCCAAATGTCTCCGCCATAAATCCCCGCAGCGTACCTTCATCCAGCACAATGACATTCGCCTTCAACCGCTCCGTCAGCATCATGCTTTTGAAACTTGTAATCAAAAATTCGTGCTCACTGTATACGCTCTGTTTCTTCTGATCCATAGCAATCGAAAAACTGTTTTTTAATAACAAAATACTGGTCATGCTCACTGCAAGCATTACCAGTATCAATGTATATAGAAAAATTTTCTGCCATAATTTCATAGGCTACTCCTTTGCACTCTCCAGCCGATAACCCAGTTTGGGAATCGTTACCAGTCTGTCCTTCAAATCCAGTTTCTTACGCAGCTGCTGGATATGAATGTCAATCGTCCGACTCTCTCCTTCATATTCAAACCCCCATACCGCCGCCAATAACCGGTCTCTGGAAATCGCAACATCCTTGTGCTGCATGAAGAAAATCAGTACGTCAAACTCCTTCGGCGTGAGATAGACCTCCTCGCCATCTAACCTGCAGATATGTTCCTCCACGTTCACGGTAATGGCTCCGTATTGATAGACACGCTCTATTCGCTTTACCCGGCGCAGGATTACCTCGATCCTCGCCAAAAGCTCCATCGCCTCAAAGGGCTTGACAATATAATCTTCCGCCCCAAGGCGCAGACCGCGCACCTTATCCGTCAACTCCTGCTTTGCAGTAATGAAAATTACCGGAGCATCTGTATTCGTGCGTTTGCGCATGATTTCAAAACCACTCATATCCGGCAGCATCACATCCAACAGAATCAGATCATAATTCCCATATTCTATTTTCTCGAACGCCTCGGTCCCATTGCTGCATACTTCACTCTCATAGCCGCCAATAGCAACCGTAGCCTCCATCAGTTTCGCTATATTCGGGTCGTCTTCTACAATTAAAATTTTAATCATTTCTGCCACATTTCCTTTTGTAATACTGAGAAGTTTATCACATTGTTGTATATATGTATGCTGGAAAATGTAAAATTAATGTAAGGCTACACGTACCTTTCAATCGCCTCCACAGTTTGCAAAAGTTCTTCCATCCGCTCCTGTGCCTGCCTTGCCTGCTGGCTCGTATCCTCGCCAAGCTCTACCGCCTGCTGCGTATTCGCGGATACCTGCTCGCTTACCGCGGAAATCTGGTTGATACTGTCCACAATCACATTATTGGAGTCAAGGATTTCTTCAATCTTTCCATAAATATCCGTAACATTCTGATTCAGCTCGCCCATCCGTTCTCCAATGTCATAAAACTGTTCCTGTGCGCTTTGGATCAGGGAATGTTCTTCCGTGGAATTCTCCATAACATTGTCTACGGTTCTCTTTGCCATATCTGCATTTTCCCGAAGCTGCTGCACAATTTTTTGTATATTCTCGGTCAATTTTCTTGTCTCATCTGCCAACACACGAATCTCTTCCGCAACTACGGCAAATCCGCGCCCGGCTTCTCCTGCTCGTGCACTCTCAATCGACGCATTCAAAGCAAGAAGGTTGGTCTGGCTGGAAATGGCAAAAATCTGCTCTGTAATCTCATCCACTTCCCGCGCATTCTCTATCAACTGCTCCACCGAAGAAACGACGTACCCGTTTGCCGTCTGCATTTTCCCGGACTGCTCCCGCAAAGTATCCATCGTCCTCTGCCCTTCATCCACAGCATCGTTGGACTTCCTTGCCAGCTCCAGCATCTGGTCAGACATCTCTTTCGTCCGCTCAATCATTCCATGAATATTCTCGGTCATTACCGTTTGTTTCTCAATACTTTCCGCACTGTGGGCGTTGCCCTCCGAAATCCCGTTAAGCGCCTGCGCCGTAGTTTCTACATTCTGGCTGAGAATATCTATATACTCTCCGGCTTTGACCGAATTATCCTTTACTGCCTGCGCAACCTGCAGCACATCCTCCAAAAGCTGGTTACTCCTCTCTCTCTGCTCCTTCAGATTGGAAATCTTGTCATTGTTATTGCGGTTGGAAATCTTCGTTGTGCCACACAGAACAATCAGATAAACAATCACGGTTGCCCCCTGAATAAGGAGCGACGTACTGTTCAGTTCGGCACCGGAAGGAAGGCACTTTTTCACCGCCCCGAGATACACAAGATCCACGACAGTCACCAGACTGTATACGATAGTAATCCGTAGAATCAAATTGTAATCAAAATATAAAATATAAATTACGGTCAGAGGAAACACCATGGCAAACACCAGATCATTCTGCGCCCCCAATAGTGCAATTGTATAAACGACCATGTACCCCGTCACAGAAACATGTTTAAAAATTTTACTATCTTTTTGACGGAGAAATACTGCATAATCTGAAATCATGGAAATTAAAACCGTCAACTCCACTGCCATCAAAAATCCAAAACTGATATTCCCCTTGCTGTAATCACTGAAATACCCAACAAACAGGAACATATCCATTATCGTGATAATGATAAGCAAAAACCGGTTTACGACTTTCTCTCTGTTGTAAGCTTTCTTCGACTCGCTCATTTTGGTTCTCCTTTGCAATGTTTATCGTTTTTCTAAATTATGCTACCATAAATTTTTTGCTTTTTCAAGAAGCCTCATCTGCTTTTTATGCCGATTACACGCAAATTATACCGCCAAATATGCCAATTGTGCTTTTGCTCCATTTTTGTTCATTTTAACAACAATCCCAGGAGTACAACACATCCCGAAAGTCTTCCTTTGCCAAATCCTCTTCACTGATAAAGAAATTCGCCACGCCGGCATCTCCCCACAGAATGTAATCGTCATCTTCCCCGTAATCGGAATCCATCTGAAAGAGCTGAACAGAATATTTCTTCCTCGTATCATACTCTTCCCTGGGGTCAGACTGCGTAAAATAAGGATAACCCAGCATCCAGTGCCCGCCAGGCTCCAGCTCATCAAACAGAGCGTCACTGCCTTCCTCAGAAAAGCTGTTGTAACTGCTCTCCCCTTCTGCTTCCTCCCAGCCGACTGCCTTTGCCGCCTGCTGAAAATATTCCTCGAATCGATAATCATCCATGCCTATATATGTCTCTTTTAACTCCATCGCAAGCCCATACTCTCCCCAGACCGGCGATCCTTTTATATCCTCCGACGCACTATCCGGCATACCAAGCGCCGCTATCTGTTCTTTGGTAACTGTATAGTCAATGCTCTTGTGGTACACAACCCGAAAATTCTCCCGAATCAGCCTGCCGTCACGATCCACCGTATAATCAAAATCCATACCGTATACACCATCCATGGCAATGAAAAATTGCAACATCCCGCATTTCGGCAGCTTACCGCCCAGATTCTTCCCTTCGCTGTTCAGCTCATCCAGATTTATCTGTGCAATCAACATCAACAGGCTGTTGTCCTTTGCCCTGGGATAATCCATTTTCATATCCCAATATGGGATACCCCCAAATTTACTGTCGGTGATTCCCGGTTTTTTCTCGGGAGCAATCCTGATATTGATAGCCTGTCTGGCTGAAAGCCGCTTGATTTCCTCGATTGTTTTGCGTTCTGACTCTGGTATATTGTTCATAATTCTTTGTCCTTTCTGCGTAAATATTTCTTTCGCGTATGTATTTCTATTCTACAATACCGCTCCTGGAAATGCAATATAATGCCCCCTTGCGCTACATCCACATATATTATATGATATAAAATAAACGGGAGGTATAAAATACCATGAAAAAACAAATTACAATTTTCCTGTCGTGTTTGCTCATAATTTATCTGCTGTTTCCCATAACCGCCAGCGCCGATACGGGGCCGAAACCTTCCATTATCGTTAATTTTAAAAACATGGGGGATGAACTGTGCTATGGAACGCTGCTGTCAAAAGACAAAACTACCGGAGCATTTTCGGTCTGGGACGGCAACGAAGAAAATATGCCGGATGCGGCATACACAGACATGGATATCTGGAGGGCTTTCGTGGAGTACGAAGATGCAGACGGCTACTATTTCCTGCAAAAAATATTTCCCTGCAGCGAAGATAAGGTAATTGAGTGGGGCTACCTGCCCCCGAGCCCCTTTAAAATCCTCCTCTACTATCCGAAGTCCCATACATTTGTCTCCAGCGGCATTTACGAGAAATATGCCTTTGACAGCTATTTCAGTGTCGATATGGATAAAATTGATATTACAAGTGATACTCCTTTACTCATTGCAGAGCAAAGTTACAGCTATGCCCGGGAACTGTTTTCGCTGTTCTGCCGCATTGTCGTCACAATTCTTCTGGAAGTTGGTGTTGCATTCCTGTTCGGTTTGGGACGCAGAAATCTTCTGATCTGGATTTTCAGCGTCAATGTTGTGACTCAGATACTCTTAAATTTAACTTTGAATTTCACCTTCCACGAAAAAGGCTCCCTGTCATTTGCCGTCAGCTATATTTTACTGGAATGCCTGGTATTTGTGATAGAATCCTCCCTGTACCTTGTACTGTTTTCAAAATTCAGTAACCTTGTAATTCCCAAATGGAAGATTATCCTCTATGCATTTACAGCCAATGTGGTTTCCTTTGGCGGCGGAATGTTGATTGCAACGCTGATTCCGGTAATATCTTAAAGGAGACACCGTTACAGTGCCTCCTTTCCGGTTTGGAGACACCATTACAACATCTCCTTTAAAATTTGATTTACCATGCCAGGGTTGGCTTTGCCTTTCATCGCTTTCATGGTCTGCCCCACCAGGAATCCAATGGCTTTCTCCTTGCCGTTTTTATAATCCTCCACCGATTTTGGATTATCAGCAATGACTCTGGCAACCGTTTCCCGCAACGCGCCCTCGTCATTGACTGTTTTCAGCCCATGCTCCTCCACATAGCGTTTGGGGTCTATATCTTCCTGAAATACCCTCTCAAACACTTCTTTTGCCACCGTGCCGTTGATGGTTCCGTCCTCAGCAAGCGCAATCAGTCTGGCAAGATTCTCCGGTGAAAAGGATATCTCTTCCGCGTCCATTTCGTGCTCTTTTAAGAGGCGCATCGTCTCGCCCATCAGCCAGTTTGAGACTTTCTTCGGTTTTTCGCACAGCTCTGTGGTCTCTTCAAAAAGATCCGCCAGTTTTTTCACAGAGGTAAGAATCTTCGCATCGTATTTTGGCAGCTCGAACTCTTCCAGATAGCGTTTTAATTTTTCATCGCGCAGCTCCGGCTGACTGTCTCGGATTTCCTGCAGCCATGCATCGCTGATTACAATCGGAACCAGGTCGGGCTCCGGAAAATAGCGGTAATCCTGCGCGTCTTCTTTGGAGCGCATAGCATAGGAATAGCCCTCTTCGTCATTCCAACGCCTGGTCTCCTGCACGACCGTTTCTCCGGATTCAAGCAGGTCAATCTGGCGCGCCGTCTCCGCCTCAATTGCCCGGGCAATCGCCTTAAAGGAGCCAATATTCTTCATTTCCGTACGCGTGCCATATTCTGACGCTCCCTTCTTTCGGACAGACAGGTTCACATCCGCGCGCATCGAGCCCTCCTGCATCTTGCAGTCGGACGCCCCCAGATACTGGATAATCATTCTCAACTTATCAAGATAGGCGATTACTTCCTCCGCGGAACGCATATCCGGCTCAGAGACAATCTCAATCAAAGGCACGCCGGAGCGGTTATAATCCACCAGCGATACCTCTTCCCCATCGTCATGCACCAGCTTTCCGGCGTCCTCCTCCATGTGAATTTCATGGATGCCGATGGTCTTTTTTCCAGATTCTGTCTCAATCTCGATACCGCCGTCATGGCATATAGGAAGATAAAGCTGTGAAATCTGATAATTCTGCGGATTATCCGGATAGAAATAATTCTTGCGGTCAAACTTGCTGTATTGATTGATCTGGCAGTTGGTTGCTACCCCTACCGCCATCGCATACTCCACAACTTTTTTGTTCAGTACCGGAAGCGAACCGGGCATTCCGGTACACACCGGGCAGGTATGCGTATTGGGCGCGCTGCCAAACGCAGTAGAACAGGAACAGAAGATTTTCGTTTTGGTTGCGAGTTCCACGTGGACTTCCAGTCCGATGACTGTTTCGTATTCTTTGCTCATAATCCCTCTCCTCTCTACTGCTCTGCCAGCGGGCTGTGCCGGTAAGCTCGGGTCTGTTCATACGCATAGGCTGCGCGGATAATTTTCTTCTCCTGGAAACAATCTCCGATCAGCTGCAACCCAATCGGAAGCCCCTTCCCGTCCAATCCGCAGGGAAGGCTGATACCCGGGAGTCCTGCAAGATTTACGGAAACCGTGTAGATATCCCCAAGATACATTTTCAAGGGGTCGCAGAGCGATTCGCCCAGTTTGGGCGCCGTGGTCGGCGCCGCAGGTCCCAAAATCACGTCATATTTCTCAAATGCCCGGTCAAATGCCTGCTTTATCAACGCTTTTGTACGCAATGCTTTTAAATAATATGCATCATAGTATCCGGAACTTAAGACGAAGGAGCCAAGCATGATGCGGCGTTTGACTTCCGCCCCAAATCCCTCCGAACGGGATTTCTTATACATATCGTGAAGCCCCTCATAATTTTGGGCACGATAACCGTATTTCACACCGTCAAAACGTTCCAGGTTGGAGCTGGCCTCGGCAGCTGCAATCACGTAATATGCGGGAATTGCATAGTCCACAAGGCTTAAGTCAAACTCTTCCACGACGGCTCCTTTTTCTTCGAGAATTTTCGCTGCTTTTAAGACCGCCGCCTTCACTTCTTCATCCAGGCCGCTGCCCAGATAATCCCTGGGAATCCCGATTTTCATGCCCTTAACGTCATCCACAAGCGCAGACGAAAAATCCGTATCCTCCCGCCGGATGGACGTGGAGTCCTTGCGGTCATGAGACGCAATCGTCTCCAGTATCACGGCACAGTCCGTCACATCCTTAGCGACAGGTCCAATCTGATCCAGCGAAGAACCATAGGCAATCAGCCCATAGCGTGAAACGGTTCCATAGGTCGGCTTGATTCCGGTGACACCGCAGAAAGAACTCGGCTGGCGGATGGATCCGCCGGTATCAGATCCAAGCGCATAACAGACTTCCTCGGCTGCAACTGCCGCGCAGCTCCCTCCGGAAGAACCGCCCGGGACATGCTCTGTATTCCATGGATTTCCTGTCGCCCCATAAGCGGAAGTCTCGGTGGTGCTTCCCATGGCAAATTCATCCATGTTCGTCTTGCCAAGGATGACTGCGCCCGCCTCCTCAAGGTTTCTTACAGCCTCCGCCGTATACGTGGGAATAAAATTATATAAAATCTTTGAGCTGCAGGTCGTTAGCAATCCCTTCGTACAGAGATTGTCCTTGATTGCCACCGGAACCCCGGCAAGCGGTCCTGTCAGGCTTCCATCATCAATTTGTTTCTGAACTTCTGCGGCACGTCCAAGCGCATTTTCCCCATCCACCGTCACAAAACTGTTGATCAGCGGCTCTTTTTTTTCAATTGCAGCCAGCGACGTCTTCACTGCCTCTTCCACCGATATTTCCCCGGCTTTGATTTTCTTTCCCAGCTCAACGGCTGTCAATGATAAAAGACTCATTTCTTACCTCCTTTTGCCGCGCATTTGCCTTCCTATTAAGGTAGCAGCACGCGGCGCTAATCGACAGTTCTCGGAACGACAAAAGCCCTGTTCCTGCGCTCCGGCGCATTTGCAAGCGTCTCTTTGCCGCCGTTCTCATTTTCCACCACATCCTCGCGGAACACATTGTTCATGGAAAAGACATGGGACATCGGCTCAATCCCCTCTGTATTTAACTCATTGAGCGTATCAATATAATCCAGCATACGCTCCATATCCCTCTTTGCCGCCTGCTTCTCTTCTTCGGACAAATCCAGCTTGGCAAGGATGCCTACATACTCCATCGTCTCATCCGAAATCACATTTTTACCGATTTCTCCTGCCATCTTATTCCTCCTGTTTCTCCATTTTCATTTGGTTTTTGCTAATCCCGCACCTTGATATGCACTTCGCGAAGCTGCTGCTCAGTCACCTCGTTTGGCGCGCCGCACATCAGATCCTGCGCGTTTCCATTCATGGGGAAGGCAATCACCTCCCGGATATTCTCTTCCCCTTTCAACAGCATCAGCATACGGTCAATGCCCGGCGCCATCCCAGCATGGGGCGGCGCGCCAAACTGAAACGCGTTGTACAATGCTCCAAATTTATTCTTTAACACTTCCCTGTCATAGCCGGCAATCTCAAACGATTTCTCCATAATCTGCAAATCATGGTTGCGGACAGCTCCCGATGAAAGCTCCACGCCATTGCAGACAATGTCATACTGATATGCTAGGATTTCAAGCGGCTCCTTCTCATTGAGAGCCTCAAGGCCACCCTGCGGCATGGAAAATGGGTTATGCGTAAAACCAATCTGTTTCGTCTGCGCATCCCGTTCGAACATTGGAAAATCGTTAACGTAGCAGAAACGATAAGCATTTTTCTCCAGCAAATCCAGTTTCTCCCCAAGCTCCGTGCGGATCATACCTGCATAGTAAGCGGCGCGCGCCTCCTTATCCGCCATGAAGAAGATCGTATCGCCCGTCTCAAGCCCTGCAAGCGTCCGGAATTCCTCTTTCAGCTCTGTGGGGATGAATTTGTCAATCGGTCCTTTATAACTGCCATCTTCCATGATTTCCAGGTAGCCAAGCCCGCCCATGCCAATTCCGGTGGCAAATTTCAGAAGTTTCTCATGAAATCCTTTGGACATTTCCGCATGTACGCGGATTGCCCGCACCGTCTTTCCGAGGAATGGCTTAAAACTGCATTTCTGGAAAAATTCTGTCACGTCCAGGATGCGCAGCGGATTGCGCAAATCCGGTTTATCCGTGCCAAACTCCAGCATCGCCTGTTTGTAGCTGATGATGGGGAACGGCGCCTGCGTCACACTGCTGCCTTTTGGCGCAAATTTCTCAAATGTTGCCGCAAGCACTTCCTCCCCGACCCGAAACACATCTTCCTGCGTGGCGAAACTCATCTCAAAATCGAGCTGATAAAACTCTCCCGGGGAACGGTCCGCCCTTGCATCCTCGTCACGGAAACAGGGGGCAATCTGAAAATATTTATCAAATCCCGATACCATCAAAAGCTGTTTATACTGCTGGGGCGCCTGGGGCAGCGCATAAAATTTTCCTTTGTATTTCCGGGAAGGCACGATATAATCCCGTGCGCCTTCCGGCGAGGACGCGCATAAAATCGGCGTCTGGATTTCCACAAATCCCATCCCGGTCATTTTCTCGCGCAGAAAAGCAATCACTTTCGAGCGAAACAGAATATTCTCTTTTACTTTCTGGTTGCGCAAGTCAAGGTAACGGTATTTGAGGCGCACATCCTCCCGCACCTCTTTGCTCGTCATGACTTCAAACGGCAGCGTCGTATAGACTTCTCCTAAAATATCAACTTCCTTCGCGTCCAGTTCAATCGTCCCGGTAGGAATTTTGGGATTGTAGGTCTCCTCATCCCTCTTTTCAATCAGACCTCGGGCAGAAACCGCCTGCTCCCTGCGGATGCCTTCTAACAGCTTTCCTTCGCGGATTACCACCTGCATCACCGCATACATGTCTCTCAAATCGACAAAGGAAACCCCGCCGTGGTCGCGGATATTCTCTACCCATCCTGCCACGCGCACCGTCTTTCCGATATCGCCCTCGCTTACCTTGTCTAATGTGATGTCTCTGTAACTGTTGCTCATAATGGTCACTCCTTTTCTGATAAAACTCTGATGCCTATAAGAATTCCGTATACGGAATTCTTAGCGCGTCGACAATATTGCGCAGCAATAAATTTCCTATTTGCCGACTGTGCATCAGATTCCGGGGTATTTTTGCACGAAAATACCCCGGAATACATTGTTAGTATCCCGGGGCGAATAAACTGATTATCCGCGGTACCACCCGCTTTGAGAAAGAATGAACTATACAGGATTGCCTGAATTCCTTCCCCACTCTTATGCGTAACGTGCATGGACGTACTGACCTACCTCCTGCCTGCATATTGTAATGCCAGACAGACATTCAACCAGTCTGCTCCAGAGCGTTCCCTTTATCTTCTCTTCCCAATGGCGCTCTCAGTCGGTGACGTCATATTCCTGTCGGCCTCTGAAGACAAGAGTCTCCTTCATCGCTTTAACTTGCTAATGTTTTGATTTTGAACATCATATCGCTCTTTTTTCCATTTGTCAAGCGTTTTTTTATTTTTTTACCTTCACATATTTTACCTTACTGTAACTTCCGCATATTTTGGATTTGCCGTTTTTCTTGTACGCGCGCATCCGGACATAGTATTTCTTCCCGGCTTTCAGGCCCTTTTTGATTTTCGTGCTCGTCGTGCGGTTCTTCTTGATATCCACGGTTTTCGCACCTTTAAATTTTTTGCTGGTGGAATACTGAACCTGATAACCGTCCGACTTCGCATCTTTCTTCCATTTGACGGCAATCGTTTTCTTTGCTGTGGATTTTACGCTGCTAATCACAGCTTTTTTCGGCGCAACTGTCACGGTAATCGTTTTCGTTGCCGGCTTATAATTATCGTTTCCCGCAGCAGTAACGGTGATAATTGCTTTCCCGCAGCCTTTGATGCTGACCTTGCCGTCCGTCCTTCCGACCACAACTACTTTCGGGGCATTGGAGGTATAGCTAATCGCTCCCTGCCCCTTCGCCTGTAAGGTAAATCCTTTGTTACCGTATGTTTTTTTGATGCTGGAAGAAATCCCAGTAATCACATTATCCTTCTTCATAGGAGGATTTACAACTTCTTCCTGCGTACCCGCTATTTTTGCCGGGGCAATCACGAATTTGTCCAGCCTTGGCGCAAAATCATCCTGCAGCTGGCTAAATTTGTAGGAATTATCATTCGTAAAAGCAATGACGTTCGCTCCCTTTTGCAGCTTGACATCCACAATCGTATTTTTATAGGTGTCCCAGCAGAGTGTATTTCTGAAATATACCGTCTGCGGCGTCCCATTGTTCACGGAAATCTGCATGTAACGTTCCACCAGATCCGTATTGTAGGGATGCACATAATTTTGTCCCGCCTGCGTTTTCATCACGGGCGCCGGCTCATTGTTGGAATAAAATACAGAAAGTTTATAATCTCCGGCCTCCGCTGCATTTACCTTAAGCGTCAGACAGTTATCATTTCCGCCTCTAAATCCCTCGACTGCCTTGCCGCCGGATGCGGTTTCCTTTACAATCACTTCCGGTACGGCCACACTGCCGGGAAGATAGGAATACTCTTCTTCGTCATCAAATTCTCCGCTGCCAGAAAGCGCGCAGTCCTCCGCTTCTACCGTATTCGATTTATCCGCCGTCAATCCCGTTTCTTCCGTAAACGTCAGGAAATCCAACACAAGTCCGGTTCCGCTTATGCTCAGATGGTTGATGCCTGCCGTAAGATAGACCTTGCCCGCATCCTGACTTCCCATCTTAAATTTGAACAGCTCCATCCAGTCCACACTGACTTCCGATTCCGCCCTGGCATCCAATGCATAATTCACACGGCTTTTCGAAAGGGTGGCCGCTCCGCTGCCCGCAGTTGCCAGTGTATAATAACCATCCCTTGGAGCGCAGACATAAAAATCAAACGTACCGTTTCCGGAAAGGCTGCCTGCCCCGGAAAAACTGCCCTGCTGAGACATTACAAAACCTTTCTGGCTGGCCGCCAGTTCTTCCGGCTCAATTTGAATCACCGCCTGTTCATTTTCGACAAATGTCAAATCAATCTTGTCCAGCAATGCGCAAAGAATGGAATTTAATTCCTTTCCCTTCTGGGACTCCCCTTTGTACATGATTTTCAGCTTATGCTGCCCTTTTTCCAGCTCTAAATAGACGGTCTTATAGTTGTAATAACCCCATTTTACCGTCGAGTCGTAGACAAGCTCCTGGGGTTCTCCACCGTCAACCGTAAGCGTATGCGTACAGAGCGCGCCGATGGCACGATTCTGCCCGCCGGTGGCAACATACTCAAGCGTTTGCGGATTCACCTGCGGCGCCTGGCTGGAATAATAAATATTCATGCGGTATTTACCATCTTCCGGCACGTCCACGGTAAACTCCACGCCGTCTTCCTCTGTATCGAGACTGCCCACTTCCGCACGGTTGGAGCGTGCCAGATCCGTGCCGTTTGTCTTGGTATAGGCTTTCGCTCCGCCAATCATCGCTGCATCTTCCGCCTCGTATGTCTGCTCCCAGTTCTTCTCATAAGACGCAATCGTGCTGATATGCTCTCCTACTGCCGGTGTAATCACCGCATAAAAGGCATCCATCAGCTCTGCGTCCGGAACCGTAAACACAAGGTCGTCCCCGGAAAACGCAATATTTCCCTCAAATTCCACCGGAATCTGATCTGCAAATCCATGATGCCCGGTAAATTTTGTGCTGTAAAGTTTTACATGCGCCTTGTCTGCATTCTGAAATGTCTTTGTAGAGGTAATGTTTTCAATACTGACCGTCTGCGTGCCTTTCTGTCCGCCAAACAGACTGTAGACAAACCCTGCGTCATCATCCACGCTCGTCAATCCATACAATCTGCCGTGAGCGCCCGGTCCAGCAATATTTTCAAGCGTCAAAGGCGTTTTGCGTCCTGTCATCTGCGCATACCATTTGTACACCCACCATGCACCGTTGGGCTTATTTGTATCTGCCGCAAGCTCATTCATGGAATTGGCAAGTCCCCAGTATGGCAAAGACGCATAGACGTCCTCCTCATCAAAAATGGACAGCCAGTTCACCAGCGCGCCGGGATTTCCCACGTCATCAAAATTCACCGTCTCATTGACTAACAGAACAGGCTCTATATCAGAGTCCGCATAATAGATATCCGCATATTCCTTGACCTGGTCGCTGTGAGACTTAAAACTTGCCAGCTTATCTTTCTGCAGTTCATGCCAGGTTATGTATTCCGGCAGACAATTGTTCTTCCGACAGAATGTAAAAAACGTCTTGTATGCATTCCCATCGTATACGGAAAAATTCGGTCCTGCCACTTTAAGATTCGGATTGATATTTTTCACAACGTTATATATGGTTAACCAGTCATTGCAGAAGGTTGTAAGTTTTCCCTGATACCAGATTTGATCCGGCTCGTTAAACAGTACAAAACTGTACGCCGCAATTTCCTCTTCGGTCTTCCCCTCTGTCATTTTCTCCACAATAGTCTGTACCTTTTCCTGATAATCCGCAATCCCTTTCGACTCATACGGCCACTCAAGATAATAATCCTGAAGGTAAACCTGGATATTTTCTACACCGCATTCCCGAAGAAAGGGCGTCAGCCGATAACCGTCCCCGGATGGATGCTGCTGCCCATCCGCCACCTTTTGCACCAGAAACTTCGGAGAAATGGCGCTTAATAAATCTGCCGAAGGCACGCCAACCTCGCTGACTCCGTACAAAAACCCGGTAGAACCGTGAAGCACCTCCGACTTGCTGTTCGCCGGATCAGCGTCAAAATGAAGCGTCGGCATGGCTCCATCCGCCGCATAGCTGTTATCTGCCGCTTTTGTTTGACCCGAAACATCCCCCGGCGCTGCAAGAGCCGGAATTGCCGGAACCGCCATACCAACCGCCAGCGCAAATGCCAGCAATTTTTTAAACATTCCTGTTTTCATATAATTCCTCCCTTCCAATTACGTAGTTGAATTATATATTATTTTAACATGTTCCTGACATTTTGTAACTACCAAATATTCTATTATTCACTTATATCCATATCTTCTTTGTCATAATCTTCTTTATCATAATCATCCAGAAAATGACGGCGCACGCCGTGTTCCTTGTAGGCAATGATGGTACTTAAATTTACATTTTCCACACTCTTAAAAATATTCGCCTCCACAAACGGATTGATTTTTTTCATTTCCGCAATCAGATGTTTTATCTCCATCCGTTTTGATTCACTCCTGCCATCCGGCTCACAATCCGTACAGTTTTCGGTAAATCGACAGGCGCATTGCAAAAAATGCAGATCGTTGTAATCACGCCAATGTCTGATATCATCTTCCCTGATATAATACAGGGGACGAATGAGCTCCATTCCTTCAAAATTTGTACTGTGGAGTTTCGGCATCATCGTCTGAACCTGACCGCCGTAGAGCATCCCCATTAGGATGGTCTCAATCACATCATCATAGTGGTGACCCAATGCGATTTTATTACATTTCAACGCTTTTGCCTGATGGTATAAATGCCCCCTGCGCATCCGTGCGCAGAGATAGCATGGAGATTTTTCAACCTCATATACCGCGCCAAAAATATCTGTCTCAAATACGGTAATGGGAATTCCCATTTTCTCCGCATTTTCCTCGATAAGCCGCCTGTTCTGCGGGAGATACCCCGGGTCCATCACCAAAAATTCCAGCTCAAACGAAACTTTCCGGTGCCGCTGTATTTCCTGAAATAATTTCGCCATCAGCATCGAATCTTTTCCACCGGAAATACAGACGGCAATCCTGTCCCCCTCCTGCACGAGCCTATAATCCCGAACTGCTTTGGCAAATCTGGAAAAAAGCTGTTTATGAAATTTTTTGCGGATGCTTTTTTCTATCTCCTGCGTCTTTAGATTCGCATCTTCTCTCTGCTCCATACTCGTTCTCCTTTTCTCTGCCTATTATACGGACTCAAAACAAAAATAGCAAGAGACAGATACCGGATTTCACTCCCGATACCTGCCTCTTCGCATTTATTTCTCTTCTATTAATCTAATTAGCCTCTCTCCAGATTTCGCTTATCTCTTCCTCCTGGTCTGTTATCTCACTCTCCTCATTTTCTACGGAAGTCTCCTCCCCGGAATCATCCTCTTCCCCGTTCAACTCATCTTCTAAGGACTTCAGATATGCCTCAGCCTCTTCCTTGTTCGCCTTGCCCTCGTCCAACGGCAGTACAAACAATGCGTTGACCCCTGCATAACTCTCGTTGCGGCTGATTTCACCACTGTTTTCATCATACCGGTATGCCTCATTGTTATAAAAAGTTCCATCGCTGACGCAAAGATAAACCGGACGATCTGCAAATTTCTCCACATTATCACATTCCGCAATCCGATACTGAATTCCATCCTGCACCATCTCAAAATATGCTCCTCCCATGGTCACAATATTATAGAATGCCGGATTTAAGCCCTGAATCAATGGAGAAACGAAAAATGGGTCTTCTCCATAATTATCGTCACTGGTATGGGGTCTCGGTGTCCCGTCCGCATTTTCAATCGCTGTCACGACATACGTGCGATCCTCCGAAATATTTCCTGCCTCATCTTCGATAAGATATTTGCTTAAATTTTTACCGGAAACAATGCCTAAAAGAGTAATCCTGTAACTGCCATTTTCCTGCGTCTCATTTACCACCACTGCTTCCTCGCTTTGAAATGCTGCCGCAAGCCCCTCGTCTTTTGCTACTTCCGCCACCTGATGAGGCATCAGATATTTCCATGCGGCATATCCTGTAACGGAAACTGCCGTAAGTACCACAATCGCCAGCGCAGCGACTGCCGGAACTTTCAATCTATTCTTTTTACTCATAGTTTGTCTCTCCTTTTCCTGAATTTTTCTGATTATATCCTGATTAAGCCGTTCCTGCGGCTCTGTTTTTGAAGAAAGGGCATTTCTTAATAATTCATCCATGTCATATTTCATCATAAACAACCTCCAATTCTTTCTTCAACATAGTTCTTGCCTTGTGCAGCCGGCTTTTTACCGTTCCCGCTGGAATTCTCAACACCTGTGAGATTTCCTCCACCGAAAGCTGAAGGGTATAATAGAGATACACCACAACGCGATACCTGTCGCTTAATTTTTTTACCGCCTGTTTGACCTGCTCTTCCAGTTCTCGTTTGAGAACAGTTTCTTCCGCAGAATATTCCTGCTCTTCCATACATCCTTTTACTGTCTCCTCCGTTAACGCACAGGTTCCGGCAATCCGCTGACGCCAGGCATATTTCCTTCTGCGATTCTTCCAGATACGCAGGGCAACAGATACCAGATAACTTCTGGGATTCTGACCGTAATCCATCTTTTCCTGCAATTCCATTGCTTTCAGAAAAGTGTCCTGATAAAGGTCCTCCGCCTCCTGACGGTTCCCGGTAATCTGATTGCAAAACGTATAAATATCTCCTCCATACTCATGGATACATTGTTCCAGTTGTACTCTGTTCATCGTTACCTCCAGCAGCACTTGCACAATTTTTCTCAGACGTCTGTTTCAGGCATTTTACCCTTTCATTTATACATTGTAATAACTATGGTTTTGGTTCATAAAAATTTTATTTATCTCAGAACAACGCGGATAAGTCCGCATCCATTTCCTGAATCCCTTATTAGTAAAGACGTGAGACAACCCATAGGAGTGTGCGTATTATTTTATCAGGAAAGACGCTTTCACATTTTAACGTGACAACCTTTCCCCTATAGAATAAAATATGTTATACATATGATACTTACTATAAGGAGGCGCGCCATGAAAACCTTTGATGAAAATTACAACTTGCTGAAAGATATGTACCAGGATGAATATTTCCCTGATTTTCTGGTCGATAAAATCAGGATCCTGGTACAAAATGTTATCGTCTTTCTGGAATCGGGAGAACGTGATTTATCAAAAATACAGGAAAAATTCGATAACATGACACTGGCAATCAACGATTTGCAGGAAGAATTTGAGAAAAATGACAGTGAAATCGAAACCGGCGCAAGGGAAAGCATCGGCGAGACCGTCGCCTATATCCTGCAATGGTTTGACATTGACCTCGATGTGGAAGACGCCATCGGCGAGCGCGAATGGTAGTACAACCCATTCAGGGACATTTTTAGCGACAACAAAATCTACTGCAAACCACAACCAGACTCCAGGACTTTCCTGAGAGTTCTGGTTGAATTTGCAGTTAGTTTGACTCATCGTTGTTCCGTTCAAGTGGGTTATGTAGTATAGAAATAATTTATTCTATTTTCCCCTGCTGACGCAGAAATTCCAGAAATCCGCGGCATCCTGCCACCACATCGGCATAGGTCGTCTCGAAGTCTCCGGTATACCATGGGTCCGCCACATCACGCGGATGATCCGTATAGTCCAGCAGAAGGCTGATTTTATTTTCTTTGTCTCCTCCTGCAATCCGAATCATGTTGCGATGATTCCAATTGTCCATGCCGATGATGTAATCGTATTCTTTATAATCGCTGCGTTTCATCTGCACGGCATATTTGCCGGCAGTAGAAATTTCTTCCTGCGCCAGCCTGTTCCTGGTTCCGTAATGAACAGGGTTGCCGATTTCTTCTGTGCTGGTCGCAGCGCTGGCGATATAAAATTCGCTTGCAATGCCCTCTTTTTCTACAATGTCTTTCATTACAAATTCTGCCATTGGGGAACGGCAGATGTTGCCGTGGCAGACGAATAATATCTTAATCATGGTTGTAAAACTCCTTTATTCCCTGTATTCCCGCGAGCAACGATCCAAGCAGCCGCGCTAGCGCGGGTATTTGGCGACTGCCGCGAGGGTCAAATACTCGTCCTATTAAGTATTTGACTTTCAAGACTTTTTGCCATATTGGAACAGAATGTATGTCGGCATACATGAGAGGTAACTTTGGGCATTTGCACTTTGTAAATGCTGTTATACTTTTCCCGGATATGTTGCAAATATTTTTCCCAATGCAATGCCACCATAGGCATATCATTTTTATCTAAAAACAGGAATCCTGTATAACCATCTACTTCTGGTTCTACACTGGGAGCAGTCCGGTTTTCAATCTTTCTGTTTTCGGTACTTCAATCACATATTCCATTTTACTCGTGCGTTGCAGTTGCTTACAAATTAAATCATCATTTTCCGCCATCTGGAACGCCGGTCTAAGCACTCCTCGGATAGAATGGATAGAACTGTACCCACGCCCATCTTCCTGCTGTAATTTGATTTACCGTCTGTATCTTGATATGTAAAACGACACCTGCCATCTGCCCTTTGATTCTCTCCATTATGTAAAATCCGGTTTCTTTTGTCTCGTCTCTTCTCACTCATGGTATCTTGTCTCCTTTTTAGAAAGAGACCCAAAATCGTGATACTATATTAACACAAATTAAGGTCTCTTACCATACCCAACCGCAAGTTATACCACTGTTGCATTATCTAAAAATTCTCCAAACTTTTGCCTTTTCAGCAATATGCGGTTGCCATTCATAATAATAAAGTCTGCCTATAGGTGTCCCTCTGCAATCATACGCAGTTTGTTTTCCCTTATATGGTAATATTCCGCCGTTTCTGTAATTGTCAAAGCATATCTTTTCCATACTGGAATTACACCCTTATCTGTTTCTGTTTTCTTCATGCAAATCTCCTGTATCATATTTCGTATCTTGACGATTTTCCTTTGCGAATAAAAGCAACCTTGCATAGCTTACAACATCATTTTGTATACAAAACTCTATCATTTCCCCAATAGCACTGTATTTGTCCGTTGCAAGGTTTATCATTGCCATATAATCAGCTCCCGAACAGGAAATTACATCCTCAATATCATATTGTGCCTTTTCTGGATTATCTAAATGACACAGATACCTTGCATATGCCCTTGTGCATTCCAGTGCCGGGCAAATTGACCGTATCAACAACAGAAAGAAAAATATATTCCATTAATTTATGATTTCGGAAGAACTAATAGGGAAAATTGATAGAAAAACCAGCAGATAAACGATAAACAAGGAATATTTCAAGTGGCGCTTTGAAATATCCCTTTTACGATTGTGTTCTCTATTTTCTGCCTGTAAATCTCCACTCTTATGGGTGCCTGTGGTAAAGGGATTGACAGGCTATTTGATGTTCATTGATTTAATTCTGAAAGTGATAATTTCTTCACTTCCTGTTCAAACTCCTGCTCTGTATCTACAAATCGGTACGGTTCATATTCTCCATATGCGGAAGGTCGGCTGATAGTAACTAACTGGACTTCCTCTGTTCCTATTTCTGCAATCAGCGTTCTTTTAAAATCTGCCAAATGCCGACCATGAGTAGTCTGCAATGCGATACAGCCGACATTATTAAATTTTTTTCTATCAGATAATGGTAACTGCTCAACTGATAATATACATGTATGCCCCGATAGCCATCATCATATGCCTTTCCCATTGACATATCAGCAACACGGATATTCTCACATTCTAATAAACACAATAGTAATTATCGCAAAGCGCACGGAATCCCAACATATCATTGAATACTTTTCCCATCTGGTGGTCTGGATAATAACGCTCATATTTTAACTGGGCGGATTGTATGCTTTTTATCCGATAGTCAGTCACAATATCAGGCAAGCCATCACAGCAATCATACCATGCGTTCACTTCATCCAATTCTTTAAACAATAAATCTTTTCAAAGTAATGCAAGTTCTTTTTTAAACGGATGCCTAAATTAGAATGGTACGATAAGCCCTTTAATTTTTCTAGCAATAATCCATCTTTTTTCAAAATATCTTCCAAAATGTCCGTTACCTCTGTATATTTTTCTGGTTTGTTCATAAATTTTCCTACTTTTTTATTTGTGCTATTCTTATATTTTCTATTTTATGCACATCATTAAATTTCATAAAATTTAGCTGTTGCATTAATTATCATCAATTCAGAAACTTTCTTCTGGCTCTGTAAATTCAACTGATGAGTATCTGTAATCTTTTTTAATCTTCCTGGATTTCCCAAATCAACAAATACATATATCATCTTATCTGTACATTCTGCCTTTCCATATTCTTCGACCTGTTCTTCATAGCCATGCAAATATTGTGTATTCGTGGATAATTTAATCTCGACTATTGTTTTATCTCCACCACGGCTAACCTTGAAATCAACAGGTCCTCTCCCAGCATCTGGTTCAAAACTTATATCTAAATCATTTGTTGATATATAATTTTTCGAGCCCAAATGAATAAGTCTTTGCACAATCTTTTCTCTTTTGCTGCTTTCAGCACCTTGAATTGTATCCCAGCCCTTATTATATTCAACCCAATCCCTGAAGATATTAAGACATCCAATGCTGCTGCAAAATATTCTACATCATTATTTAAGTCATATTTATCTCTCTGCGGATATTTTCATTTTCTGAAACCACTCTATCTATATCATCCCACCATTTCGCAATTGGAAGTTCATGCAAAATATCTTTAGGTAAAAATAAAATTTCACAGCCCTTGTATGCATTCATCGCAAGGCCATCTTCTCGAAAAATATACTCCGAATACTTTTCCTTGCTGATTCCAAGCTCATCTTGTATTCTCTTTGTAAACTTAACAATATTAGGATACATAATCGTGGCTACCATATCGCTTAACCTGTCAGGACCAATATTTTCTTCAAAGAGACTGACAAGTTGAAAAATTTCTGGATATTGAACACCTTTTTTAACTATATCAAATGCATCACTAACAACCTGTTTTCTAAGTTTTTCTCCAAATCCTGAACCATACTCTCTCTCGGAAAAACCAAGATTTATTCCATTAACTTCGGAAAACTTAAACAACTTAAATGCCGATTTATACATTTTATCCCCTTTTGAGTCAGATGCGTTAAGAAGTGTTGCTATTTTACTAAAATGATCATTTATACTCTGATATGAGCATTGAAATTCCGGAATATCACATACCTTCAATCGCATTACATTTATAAAAAAGGACTGTCTTTATCTAAAATACAATCAAATATCTCTTTTTTATCAAGTTCATCACCTAATCCAAAGTATTCTGAAACAAACATACAAGTTCCTCCCTCATATAGTTATTCTTCCAGCATCATCAAGTAACTGTCCAGCCTCGCATTCACATAACCCGCAAACAATTTTTGCATTGCACCAAGATCATGTTTTACATGGTATTCATCAAACGCATTATAATAAGAAATCCGGTCTGCAAATTTAATGTCAATCGGCGGATATCCAGCTTTCATCAATTCCAGGTTTACAAGCAGCCTTCCGGTCCTGCCATTTCCATCAATAAAAGGATGAATCCCCTCGAATTCAATATGGAACCGTGCAAGCCGGGAAATAATATGATCTGTATTATTCCTATAATCTTCCAACAACTGTTCCATTTTAGGCTGGATTAAATATGGCTGTACTGGTTCATGTTTTGCACCCATGATCTTGACCGGAACTCTTCTGTAAACACCGCGGTCTTCCCGTTTATCTGCCAATACAAGATAATGTATCTGCTTGATGATGCTTTCCGATAAAGGCACCTGTTCTTTTACCAAATCCCGCACAAAATCAAATGCCTCTTTATGCCCGACTGCCTCCATATGGTCTTTTAACGGTTTCCTGTCAATCGTCAGGCCACGCAGAACCATATCCGTCTCACGCAGGGTCAGTGTATTCCCTTCAATTGCATTTGAATTATAGGTATACTCAATAATGAATTCCTCTGTCAGACGTTCCACTTCCCCCTTCGTCAACGGGCGTCTGGTATCCAGTTCACGTTTCTTCCTGTCTATAGCTGCCAGTAAACTTTCTGTTGCCTTAAACCGTCCATCCGCCGGTTTTCTTGTATCTACCGGAATCATCCAGCGGCGTCCTTCACGAATAGCACCTGAAACTTTCCCTTCTGCGCACAATATGCGCACACGTCTATCTGAAATTCCCCATTTCTCTGCAGCCTGTTTTACTGTCATATACATAAAGAGTACACCTCACTTTCCAAAACATTATACTCCATTTTCGGAATAATATCTATCATATAGGAATAATATTCTCTCAATTTCGGAATAAAAAAGACTCGAAAGTACATTTCTGTTTCCGAATCTTAATTTCAATATAAAGATGACTTAAATTTCTATCGTTAATCATAATTTAATGATTCCTACCTTTTAACGATTATCTACATTTCATGTTTTTCATTTCCTTATTCGTAGTTTTATCGTAGTCCAAGTATTATTTGTCTGCTATGGTATACCCAAGTTTGCCCGAAGTGCCAAATTATACAGTTTTTACCGTACTCCTGCCGTGGCACACAAAAAGTATCTTAACCATGTTTGTTTCTCCTAAAATGCTATAGATTGACCATTACAGAAATTCTCGTCTTCCCTGAAATATGTTTCCATAGGGCTATATACTTTTATTGACTTTGCGCTTTCTTTCCAATAAACATAGAAATCAACATGGTCACTATTCCCAAAACAAGATAGACCACCGCATACAGGATAAATGCTGTTTCCCCCATGTCAAAGAATATCCATGTGCCTATCAGGAACAGCGCAACCGAAATAACCGGAAGACTCCATAAATGCCGGATATCTTTTCCTGCAAAAACACCGATTATCGCGGAGTATAACGGATTAACCACAAAAAACAAAAGAAAACATACGGCCATTCCTGCATCATCTTTTACGAAAGTGACTGCAAGCCACGGAAACATCAGCATTACAACCGCCGAAACTGCAAGCCATAAAATAATGTTCTTTTTCATGTTATCCTCCTCAATCTGCCTGGGACAGCTGCCCCGTTAGGCCGTGGCCTATCGGGGATATGCCATCCGTGGAATTTATTTCTTGTTTATAAAATTCTATTTTGTCCTAAATTTCCTATGACAATATCGCCTTTATTATCCCATGCGTTTGTAACATCTTTCTTTTCTAATCCCCATTCCTCAAAAAATAACAGAATTTTCCAATCATCAATTTGTCATGGTTTATCGGATAATGATATAATAAATGCTCCTTTCGTACAAAAAGAGCCCCGTCTCGATATATTGTAGTATATCATAGACAACGCTCTTTTGCCATCATAAAAAACATCATATAAATCTCAAATGCCAAAAAGCGTCCGTTTCATGCAGCACCAAATCTAACTAGTAATTAATGCGATAATGACCGTCGGTCGGGCTGTGCCCGTTGCCTATATTATTGGAAATGGAACGTAAAAACAAACTCTGCTCCATTTGCCGCCTTGCATCTGGCTTTATGATAGAAAGCATTTTCTATTTGATTCTATATTGCCATCTTTCATCGTGATAATCTCATCCGCCTGCGCTGCAAGATACTTGCTGTGCGTTACTACAATAACGCACTTTCCAAGTTCATGCGCCGTTCTTTTCAGCAATTCTATGATTTCCCCTGCCGTGTTTTCATCAAGGTTCCCTGTCGGCTCATCCGCAAGCAGCACTTTTGCGTTACTTGCCAATGCCCTTGCAATTGCAACCCGTTGTTGCTGACCGCCTGACAACTGTAGGACATTTCTTTTCCAATCCTCATAAGGGATGTTTACTTTTTCCAATAAATCCTGAGGTTTTTTCGTTCCGCCAAGCCGTACATTTTCCTCTGTCGTCAGATAATCGATCAAGTTATAATTTTGAAAAACCAATGAAACATGATGCTTTCTGTGATAGTTAAGTCCCTTTTCCTGTATATTTACACCATCATATGAAATTGTTCCTTTCACAGGCGTATCCAGTCCTGCAAGCAAAGACAGAAACGTTGTTTTGCCTGCCCCGCTTGCACCGACAATCGTATAAAATTTCTTTTCCTCAAATTGCATGGAAACATTTTTTAAAATCTCTTTTTCTTTCTGCGATTTATAAGCGTAACTCACATTTTTGACTTCTAATACCATTGTTTGTCCTCCTAACTAATTTCACTGAAAATATCTTTTGGATTTTTACGGGCAATCAGAATGCCGGCAGCTCCAACCGCTATTACAACCAACAACGCCACACCGAACCAATCGTACAGCATGAGTTCCGGCGTGACGACAACGGAAACGCCTGTAACTGTTTCTTCTGAATCCTCCGCAGATTTTGCAACTTTTCCTTCCTCTAAGACAGACTGCTCATCTGCCTGCTGTACCTGTTGCTGCACAAGATAAGACGCTGTAATTTTAGAAACGGAAGGTGCAGCCGTAAAAGAAAGGAATATGGCAACAGTAGCTATCATGAATGCTTCCAATAATATCTGCCCAAATATTTTTATCTTCGGTGTGCCAAGGGCTAAAAAAATCCCAATTTCCTGCACCCTCCCTTTCATCCAAAAAATAAATACCAAAAATAAGATAATTAAGCTGGCTCCTGCAACTACGATGACTAATATTTGGCTGACATTCTCCAAATCATTAAAATTTTTGGACATCTTATCAATGTTTCCATTGTTGTCAATTAAATCATAGCGTTCCCATCCAATATTGACTTTCTGTATCTCTTTTTTTATTTCATCGTATTGATTCACGTCTGCCACTTTGAAATATGCTTTTTCATACAATGCCCCCGATGTACTTCCTTCTGCTTTTTCTGGAAATCCTAAATCTGTAAAGATAATATTTTCAGAACGGTAAGTATCTCCAGACATAACAGGCGTCATTTTCTGCTGAACCCTGTAAATCCCAACAATTTCCGCCGCAAAGACAGCTGCATTCTCTACATCACGGCGGTCATTGAATTGTATCCTGTTTCCAACCGACAAGTTGTTTTTTTCGGCAAGTTCTTCTGAAATCACGCATACATCCGTATCTTCCTCCGTTATCATCCGTCCGTCCTTCATTGTCAGATTCCCTGACAGGACATTTGCATCCAATGCCATATCCTTGTTACCGATTAAGCTGACACAGAGCAAATCAGAACTTTGGTCTACATCATCATCCTCTATTCTGGAGAAATCCACAGGATTTACTGCTGTGACTGCAGTTGTCAAGTTATATTCCGAAATGCCAGAAACAGCGGCAATCTTTTCCATATCGCCTATTAAAAGCGTCTGGAATGAATTATCATACGATACGCTCCACGACGTCCCATATTCTGTTTTTATTTTTTTGACGTTCACGCCATCAAAATTGCCTTCTTCCCCTTCGGTCTTTTTTGTAAGAATTTCATCTGCCCTGTCCCTCTTGTTTTCTTCGTTTGCTTCCATCAGAAATCCAGCTCCTACCGCCTGCTTTGTTTTATTCTGGGTGGCGATGCTTGCATTCCGACTAGCCATGCCCGACAGAAAAAACAGACTGATAATCAATACTACAAAAAACAGCAGTATGCTTTTGATTGGTTTGCGTATGACCGAACGCCACGCCATTTGAAAACTGTTCATTGTCTATCCCTCCATTTTTGATAAAGTTTCTTTGGGGTTTGTTCTTGCTATCGGGAGCAGGGAAACTGTGACTGCCGCCAATACAAGCAGGCTTCCCAAACCTGCCAGAACGACTATATCTTTCAACTGTAATAAGACCTCTAAAGAAATGTCTGTTGTTCCAGATTCAATAAGAAAACCTTGTAAAATGCCAGCCATAAAGTTTCCGAGACAACAGGAACCAAGGACAGCCAATACAAAAACCAAAAATGATTCCAGTAATACCTGTAAAAAAATACTGGCTTTTGATTTCCCGATACTGATAAAAATGGCAGTTTCCCTCTGCCTTGTCCGCATCCACATACAAAGCAGTAAAGATACGATAGCTGTTCCCGCCAGAAGTGTTAAGATAAGCATAAGCTTTGCAGCTCTGGTAATCTGTTCTAATGGCAAAGCCATTTGTTTATACAGGGTATCAGATGTCGTAGAATCTGCTTTATCGGATAAATATTTGTTCAATTCTTCCTCTAATAAACGTAATTGCTCTGGATTTTTGCAATAGACGGCAACTTTGGCATAACCGTCCGTTTCAAATAACTCCGAGTAGGAAATGTTATCTATGAATATCTGGTTTTCGATACGGTTTACAGCATTCATTCCTTCTGGCTGTTTGCTTTCATTTCCAGATAAAAAAATACCGACAATCTCTAAGGAAACCTGCTTTCCATTGGCATTTCCCACTTCTATCAAGTCGCCTAATTTTAATTGATTGGCATCCGCCAGGTAAGAGTTGACAACAATTCCCTTTATATCTTCCGCAATATATCTTCCGGAAACAAGACGGTACACTCCTTCCGAAAATCCGCTGTCATTTTCCAGATTGTCGTAGGATAAAAGAGATGCTTGCTGATTGGATTCCTCTGTAGAATCGCTGCCTGTAATCAATTGGAAGTTTACAGGAAATGCAGCGTTTCTGGCCAGGCAATTTACGGTGGAAACTTCCGCCAAATCCCTTATCCATTCCACGTCGTCTAACGTAATCTTGTTTTCTTCTTTCAAAATCCCCATAACGACTTTTGCTTTTGTTTTTTCCCCAATTGCCGCTTTTGAATCAGCCGTTGCACGGAGAATTACGTTTGTGCTTAGTATCATGCTGCTCACAATGAGCAGCACAAAAAACAACAGGATTGTCTTTGCTTTTTTTCGTTTCAAATAACGGAACGCAAGCTGATAAAATACCATGTCTATTCCCTCCTTTTCTTTTGATTCCCTCCTATTCATATTGGACAATCACTACTTTTGCAGCCGTAAAATTTTCTGTATCATCAAAATTTCCATAAAGCAGCAAGGATGTTTTTTTCTTTATATCCGCCTTGGTAACTTCACTGACAGTAGCTTTTCCAGTCGCTATGCTCATAACCGCTCTTTGGAATATGCAGTTTTCTCCATATTGAATAGTTACCTTTGCGCCTTCATCTTCGTATCCATCCGCCGCTTCTTCAGCAATTTTAGCATTTCCATCACTACTTGATGTTGTGGGGGTGATTGTACATCCATTGTCCGAAAATTCTATTACGCTGCCCTGCAAGTCAGATGCAGCAATCATTTCTCCTCCATCCATGCCTTCGACAGCATTTGAATCGTTCCCTTCGGGAGTATCCTTTGAATCATTTTCTATATAGGTATCCCTGGTTTCTTTTTTTCCGTTTGTGTCCATGTCATTCGACGTACCGCAGCCTGCCAAAGCAAAAATACTTGCCCCAATTATCAGTGCCCGCATTAATTTTTTATTCTTCATAATTCTTTTCCGCCTTTCTTTTTGATATGTTTGCATTTTCAAGTTGCAAAGCCATTGTATAGAAAAACGTTGCTAAAAATCCTCTAAAAACATAAAAAATATTAATGACTTTTTAGAGGATTTTTATAGAATTTCATATTATACTGATACTAAGATGTTATTATACTTTCATACTCTGGGAACATAAACAAAACTGAGGAAAGGATCTAAAAAATGAAAATACTTCTTTTAGAAGATGACTTAGAGCTTTGCGGCTCGATACAATCACAATTAACAAAAAACGGTTATATGGTTGACGCTTGTAATGATGGGGAAACTGCCATGCTGTATGCCTTACATACAGATTATTCCTATGACTTAGCTATTGTGGACAGGATGCTCCCTGTTATTGATGGGCTGACGATTATTAAGGCTATGCGGAAAAAAGGCATCCAGATTCCTGTTATCATCATTACAGGAATGACCGCCCTTAATGAAAAGATAGAGGGATTGGATGGCGGAGCTGACGACTATTTAGTCAAGCCGTTCCATATCCAGGAACTGCTTGCACGCGTGAGGGCTTTAACAAGGCGCCCAAGCGAAATAAAAGTAGAAGATACGCTCCAATATGCCGACTTGCGTTTTGATAAATCAAATCGTGAACTGACTTGCGGTCCAAAGACTATTTTTTTAACAGCAAAAGAGTCTGAATTATTATATGTCTTTATGAAAAGCCCGGAAACACTTTTCTCAAGGGAACAGCTTATACTGAAAATATGGGGTACATCATCGGAGGTTGAACAAGGGAATGTTGATAATTATATTTCTTTTCTGCGAAAACGATTACGGGAATTAAAGAGTACCTGTGAAATAAAAACCGTATATGGAGCTGGATATTCCCTAATTCAGAAACGGAAGTCAAATATCCATACAAGCGCTCGCGGGAATAAAACTTTTATGGCATCTGATTCATAAAAGATTGGAGGTTCAAAATGCTGAAACCACTGTCAAAAAAATTGAATACCCTTTTTATCACAACAATTATGTTAATTATTACCTCAATTATGATTATACTCTGCAAAAATTACATCCATATGGAGCAATCAAATGAACTTATTTTTTTTCAGAGAATGGTTACGCAGATGATGTATCAACTTGAAGATAACAGCCATGCTTTTAAATCCGTTGTGGATTCCTACCATGAATACAGACATCCGATATTTTGCTATGTACAAAATACTTCTGGAAAGATGGTATACCAAACAGATTCTGACTTTCCTACCGATGCAGACATTCTTTTAGAGCGTTTCCGCATACAGACCGGCAAAGAGGATACTTTCATAATAGCAAATGATAATAAACCGACTACCGACCAAAGCGGTATATTTGAGTTTAACGGAACGAAAAATGACAGCTATTTAGGGATCCTTGCAACAATTGTAATGCCAAATGACACGGCTTACCATTTGTCACTGATTTACAGGCAGCAGTCCTTATTTGATATTTTAACAAGACAGGCTTTCCTTTATGTTACCTTATGGTCTCTTTCACTTATTGCCGTAACGATTATGAGCCATTTGTTAATAAAGAAAGCATTAAAACCAACGGAAGTTATGTTGAAAAGCCAGAAAGATTTTATAGCTTCCGCATCACATGAATTAAAATCGCCGCTCGCCGTTATTCTGGCAAACACGGAAAAACTGGAACAACTACAAATAGAGAATACGGAATATAGAAAATCAATTAAAATATTAGACAAGGAATGCATGAGAATGTCAAAACTGGTCAGAGATATGCTGCTTCTGGCTTCTTCTGATGCAAAATCATGGACATTATGCAAAAATACCATTGACATAGACACATTGTTAATCTCCTTATACGAAACTTACGAACCAATCTGTATCAGTAAAAATATTTGTCTGCGCCTGGAAATCAGTGAAACCAGTTATCCTGAATTCTGTGCGGATGGCGAACGGCTTTTTCAAATATTGACAATTTATATGGAAAATGCCGTTCACCATTCCATAAACAATAAACAAATTGAAATTAAAACAGCGGTAACGGCAAAACATATCACATTTTTCGTAGCAGACCATGGAAAAGGCATTCGTGAAGAAGATAAGCCGTATATTTTTAACCGTTTTTATTGCGCCGAAAAATCAAGGACAGATAAATCAAATTTTGGATTAGGACTTAGCATAGCGGACGAACTTGCAAAAATGATGAATGGTAAAGTGGGCTGTAAAGATACGGATGGGGGCGGGGCTACATTCTTTGTCACACTTCCTTTGAAGTAGTCTTAAATGAGTTATAAATTACTGATTGCCCTTTCCAATCTCTTAATTCGTTCTTTCATGTCCTGGACTTCCTTTTGCAGGTCCCGGTTTTCTTCCTGCAATGTTTGATGTTCCTTTTGCAGAGTTTGGATTTCTGTACGTAAAGAGCCATTTTCCCTATAAAGCTTTTGTACCATATGCATATTCCACATCGTGAATTCCGTGTAGATAAGCCCCATGGGATCCTCCAGCCCACAGTAATCATCGTTTTTTGGGCTGTCTGACATCTGCACAAACCCGCCAAAATCCTGTGTGGTGTATCCGTGCTTTTCAAACGCCGACTTAACATCCTGCGCTTTCGCGCCAAAGTGATAGCGTCCAGAAGAGCCGTTGTTGTATTTAAATGCGCACGGCTTTATATCCATGTAGGTTGCGTCAAATTCGTCAAGCGGCTTAAAGGAGTTTTTCAATCGTTCATCGGATTGAATTGTAATCCCTCCGTTATTAGGGGCTGTGACAGTCTTCCCCTTAAGTTGCAAAACTGTATTATACGAATTGCTGCCGGACGTTCCATTCCATCCGATTCCGGTTGTAAGCTGGTTTTCACCAACGGAAATTACATCATGTGAATTTCCGTCCTTATATATGGCATTTATGCTCTGGCTTGCGACATTCCCGGAACTATCTGTTCTTCTGAGACGTATGCCCTCGTATACCTCGATGGAGCCTCCAGAGGTAAATTCTCCATCCACAAATACTCCCTTATCTACGGAAAGGTAATTTGTTCTACCGGATGTCAATACCTCCAATGTTACACTCCTGTTTCCATCTAAATTCCGTATTTTTATTTCATCTATGGCGTCAAACTTGTTTGCAGTAATGTCTGCCCCGGTAATTGTAGAACCACTGATATTACCACCTGCAGATGTTAGATTTCCATACTCGTCTATTTTAAATCCACTGCCGATCCTTAACCCACTGTTACCCAAATATATTCCGGTATTATTTTCAAAGGTGGCATTATCTGTATATAATTCATTTTCTGATATATTAAAATTAGCGATTTTACCTATTTTAGTCGCAATTAGTTTATCAGCCGTCACACTCCCTTTCACTGATAATGTATTATTTTTATAAGCCAGGTTTCCCCCTGCATAATCAAATTCACCATTAGTTAAATCAATCATGCTGCCAGATTTATCAGGGATATAATTTGCAGACTTAATAACTCCATCCTTCAATACCAAATTTCCTTCTTTATAGCTAAATCCACCATCTGCAAAGCTGAAACTCCCATCCCTCAGATCTATGATACTGCCTTTTTCTTCCCCGGTTCCTTCATCTTTTTCATAATCATGTGACTTAATCACGCCATTGGTAATCGTAATTCCATCGCCGTCGATATGCACAGAGCCTTGTTTGTTACTAATGTCAAGATTATTTCCGGCGATCATTTCACCAACAAGAGCAGGAGCACCGACCCCATACCTCATTTCATATTCCCTGGTGAGTGGGTTGTAGATGGGGAATTCCCCAATCGCCATCTTGACACTTTTCCAGTTATCGTCTGTGAATGCCATGATGTTCCCAGTAATTCGCAGCTGCTTGTCACCATAGAATCCCTCGTCATCCATCCTCTTGCAAAGGATGCCGGATGAATTCATCGTGACCTCATTGCTGTCATTGTTCGTGAGCATTGCCTTTGATGCATTCAGTCCATTGTCATATATGTCAGCAACCTCATTCCTCGCATCTGCCCCCTGT
>CAJTSB010000014.1 GCA_910578825.1 uncultured Lachnospiraceae bacterium
CCCAATGTCTTTACAATCGTTTTAAAGTAATCCAAGTCTGGCTTTCTTTTGTCAAGCAGCATAGGCATAAGGATGTTTTTTTCTGCTGTCAGAGTGGGAATCAGATTGTAAAACTGGTAAACCAATCCAACCTTTCTCCTTCTGAAAATTGCGGCATCCGTAGCATTTAGTCCGCTAAGGTCAACACCGTCTATTGTTACAGTGCCTTTTGTTGGCTTGTCCACGCTGCCCAAAATATGCAGGAGCGTTGATTTTCCAGAGCCAGATGCCCCAATAATTGCGACAAAATCACCTTTTTCAATAGATAGGCTGATTCCATTTAAAGCAGTAACCTGATTATCGCCTTTTCCAAATACTTTTTCGATACCGTTACATCTTAGTATTTCCATGTTGTCAATTCCTCCTGTTTGTTTTTTATATTATAACAAATGAAAGTGACATCTCAGTGACTGCGCTTGGGACTTTTCATATTTCATGTGCTTTGCACTATTTTCAAGAGGTATAAAAACGAATCTCAAAACAGGCTCCGCCATTCGGAAGATTAAATGCACGAATGATTCCGTTCTGCATTTCTATGATTGCTTTTGAAAGTGAAAGCCCTATCCCGATTCCAGTATTTTTTGTTTTTTCCCCACGATAAAATCGCTCAAACAAATGTGGCAAGTCCTCTTTTGTAAATCCCTCCCCCTCATCCCATATCCGTATCTGTACATAAAGAGGATTTTTTTCATAGGAACAATGGACACCAGCGCCTGTTCCAGTTGCTTCCATACAGTTTTTCATCAAATTCATGACCGCTTCCATCGTCCAGTTTAAATCCACATTGATATTCATCTCATCCATTTCTGGAACATCAATCAGAACGCCATTCTGCATGAACAATTCATATAAATTATCCGATGCCAGAGAAAGGATTGTAAAAACATCTGTCGGTTTTCTGTCAAATACAAGCGTTCCCGCATCAATGCGGGACAATAGCAATAACGCTTCTTCTAAATGTATAAGCCTGTTTATCTGCCGCTTTATTTCTGCGGTACGAGCATTTCCCAAATGTTCTTTCGCCATCTGGACAGTTAAGGAAATAGACGTAATCGGTGTTTTAAGCTGATGGGCAATATTAGAAAGATTTTCTGCAAAATTGTTTCGTGCTGTTAAGGCTTCTTCCCTTGTCTGGTAAAGTTCCGTTACCGTTTTATATATTTCATCCTGCAGTTTTGAAAACTCATCATCTGAAGATTCAAAAACCACTCCTTGAACACCTGTATTTATTTTTTCCAGGTATCCCGTCAATGCCTGGATGCGGGCGTCCGATTTCCTATGCCAATACCAGAAAGAGAAAAGGAACAGTATGCCGCCTGCAAAAAAAACTAAAACAGCAATCCAAATGGCTGTCGTTCCCGTAATCCCTAAATTTGATGGATCATAACCGACGTTTGCCAATACATGATTATCATATTTGTTTGATAATATATTTTCGCCTGTCATATGGAAGTCATGTGTTTTCAACAATTCCAAAACAGCCTGTCTGGAATCTGGATTTTCTTCAATCATACTTTCACAAAATCCTCCCAATATATGAAAACACACATGGCGATAGTAAAGAGTAAGAAGGTATGTAGTCATCGCCGCTACAATCAGACTGACTGACAGCACAAACAGAACCGTTATTTTTAAATTTGATTTTTTGCTCATATTTCATCCTCCATACGGTAGCCAAAACTCCGTATTGTTTTTAAGCAGGACGGATGATGAAGTTTTTCCCTAAGCCGTTTCATTGTTACAGTCAACGTATTATCATTGACGTAATTTCCGTTATTGTCCCATATTTGAGTCAGCAGTCGTTCTCTTGTGACGGTTTTCCCCTTATTTTCCATCAAAAACTGCAAAAGCTGGTATTCTGCCTGACTAACAGTAATTTCTTCTTCGCCACAAAATACTGCCGTTTTGTTTTTGTCAATTGAAATGGAACCGCAGAAAAGATACTGGCTCTGCACATTTCCCGCCCTACGCAGCAGTGCGTGGATGCGAGAATACAAAACTTCTAATTCAAAAGGTTTTGTCACATAATCATCTGCCCCATATTCAAAACCAGAAATAATATCACAAGTGTCATCTCGGACAGTCAGAAAAATGACTGGCAGCTCTTTCCATCTTGAGCGTATCCATCTACAAAAGCTGTTTCCCTCACCGTCTGGCATATTCCAGTCAATCAGTACAATACTTGGAATATGGTGTTCCAATGCCTTCTTTCCGCTTGCTAACGTCCCAAATATAGAAACTTCACACCCTTTTTGGCTCAGATATTTTTTTACAGCCATTGCAATATTTTTATCATCTTCAATATAGTAGATTTCTATCATTTTTCCATATTTCAAAATCATGCCCTTGTCCTGCCAGCCTTTCTGCCACCTTCGCCGTTACTTTACTCGCACTAAATTATTCCACTAAGAATTAATTCATGAAAAAGAGGCGAGATAATCGCCTCTTTCAATAACTATTCATCCTGTTTTAACAGCTGTGTAATTTTATCAACCATATCATTTATGGCATTTGCCTGCGCCATAACCTCGGTTGTATCATTTGCATTATGTTCTGCCATCTCATTAATAGAAGTAAAATGCTCGTTTTCAGATATGATACTTTCCACAATATCCTGATTGATCGACACCGTATTTTTAATGACATCTGCCTGTTTATCATGTGCCTCGCCCATGGTTTCGACTATGGAGACGGATTCTTTTAACAATTCTGAAATATCCTGCATCCCCTTAAATACATTGGCAAAGTATTCATTCTGTGTCCCCAGTTTTGTGGCATTTTCTTCAACCTGTGCTGTGATATCATTTACATTCTGCTGAACACGTTCAATGACTCCCTGAACCGTTTTTAAGGATTCCTGCGTACTGTTTGCCAGATTTCCTACCTCTGTTGCCACTACAGCAAACCCTTTTCCTGCTTCCCCGGCTCTTGCCGCTTCAATGGAGGCATTTAAAGCAAGCAGATTCGTTGAGGCGGAAATATCACTGATAAGATTTAAGGTTCCCCCTATTTCCTGAACCGCTTCGGATAACTTTTGTGTAATGGAAGTAGTAATGTCCATAGACTCTGACACTTCACCATTTATAATATGTAAATCATTTAAAAGTTCTTCATTCTCTCTCGACTTATCAAGCAGATTTCTGGAAGTGCTTTCTACTTTTTGTACATTATCGGCAACAATGCTTTCCCATTTACTTAACTCACTGAGATTTTCCATGCTCTCATCGGTTTTTGACATTAAAAGGTTGCTGCTTTCCATCAACTGTTCGCTCGTAGATGCAAGCTCCTGTGCAGAAGCGCTCTCATTTTCAGATACCTGAGAAAGTGACAAACCTGCTGTCGATAAATTTTTAGATACCATTTGTACTGCGGCAAGAACATTGGTAACCTGTTCGTTGTTCTTTTCCAATTCGTCTTTTTTGGCATTTACTAAAAAATATGCAACAAGGAAAACAAAGATTATCAGTCCGGTCAGCGACAGTGTCAATGCCACCAGACACATAATAATATCTGATACAAATAATTCATCCTTTACAGGAAGAAGGTCTGTTCCCCGTATAAACCACCCAATAAACAGAGAAACCATACATGCCAGACCACTTACCAATAACAACTTAATATCCAAAAAAAATGCTATCAAAATAAGGAAAAAGAATAGGAATCCCCAAAATGTTCTGGTTGGCAGCATATACAACAGATAATTCCACTGAATAACCAACACTACCGCCGAAAAAATCTTGCCGATTCTCAACCTTCCGTCTTTTAGATATCCGTCTTTATCAAAAGAAGACTTTATTATAAGTATAGCGACAGCAAAAAATGTCGAATCCATAATGCCTAAACCAATCGTTGCAAGCCATGGTACTGTCGGATATAAGCCAAACATTTTCTCGGTATTAAACATAACAGTCGCACACATACAGGCACTCACCAATATAATAAGTCCCCACTTAAACACAGTAGATAAATACACCTCAACTGCCGTTTTCTTCTTGTCCATAACAATCTACCTCCTGAAATTCATTTCATTGTACGATATTTGTATTTCTGCATAACAAAAAAAATTGCCTGTGCTGCGCGCAAGCATATTTCTTCTATATCTATATAAATAAACTGTCACGTTCTTTCTGTCAATAATTTTATGTTTCATCCTAAAATTTTTGTATATATTTGCCAATTTTACAATGTAATTTTTATAAAATTCGACAAATTATTCGAATTGACATATCTGAATCAAACGCTGTCATCCTGATATCCCTTGCATACATCAACCCACTTCGCATATCCTGAATATTTCTCCAGCTCCGCAATGGTAAGCTCTATCGCACTGTTCGAACTACCGCAGGCAGGAAAAACAGTATCAAAGCGTCTCAACGACACGTCCAAATATACCTTTATCCCCTCATTGACTGCAAATGGACAGACACCCCCCACAGCATGTCCAACCAGTGTTTCCACTTCAATGGGCGAAAGCATTTTTGCCTTTTTCCCAAATTCTGCCTTATATTTTGGATTATCAATTTTCGCATCCCCGGCAGCCACAATCAGTACAGCCTCATTTTCCACCATAAAAGAAAGAGTCTTGGCTATCCTCTGCGGTTCACAATGTAAAGCTGCCGCCGCCAACTCCACTGTCGCACTGGATACGTCAAACTCCTGAACTCTTTCCTCCATCCCGTATTCCCTGAAATATTCTTTTACTTTATCTATTGCCATTGCTTTCCTCCTTAAAAACAACCACTCTTTTTAAAGAGTATATCTCATTTTTAGGACAAAAACAATCATTCCGTTTTTATTCGTATTATTTTTGATAAACACCGTATTTCACGTACCTTAACATTGTCTCTGGCACAAGGTCACACAAACCAGGTACGGTTCTTTATCTGTACTGCACTAACTCATCCAGCGGTATTCTCGTCTGGCTGTGTCTGTCTTTGTCTGCCCTTGGTTCTGCTGGATATCCCAATGCAAGAATATTTATCGGTTCCAGATTTTCCGGCAGGTCAAGCCCCTGTCTCAATACATCCGGCTGAAAATAACAAATCCATACGCTGCCAAGTCCTGATTCTGTTGCCATTAGCATCATGTGATCCGTCAAAATAGAGGCATCAATATCCGTTGTTACCATGTTGTCATAGGGGCGCGTCCATGCCTTGCTTTTATCTGCACATACTACAATGGCTACTGGAGCATTATAAATATTAGCCGCTCGTGAAACTGCTGCCAGCCCTTCCTTACTCTTTACAACCACCAGCCGTACCGGCTGTCTGTTTGCAGCCGTGGGAGCCACATGCGCAGTCTCCAGTATCTTTTGTAACTTGTCCTCCTCCACTTCCTGTTCTGTGTAAGCACGAACGGAAGAACGTGCTTTTGCTATATCTAACACTGACATTTTCCCATCCTTCTTTCCCATGTTTTTTATCTTTCCTTCTGGAAATTATGACCGATCATAGTATAATTATATCAGAAACAGACCATTAGACAAGTATGCACTTTTCAGGTATATACTTCCCAAAAAATAAAAAATTCATGCTACAGGAACTTTTTCCTGCTATCTTTATCTTCCCTTTTGAAGAAACGCTATCCGAGATTATAATTTACGTCTCCCGGGCAGATAAACCGCCGCCAATGCAGCGACAAGCACGCCTCCCTTTACCGCTGGTAATATGTAATAAGGAACGGAACAGAGCGTCAGCCCATTTTCCAGTATGACAATCAACCCTGCGCCGAGAACCGTTCCAAGAGCCGTAGGTTTCTCCTTTCCGCCCACAGATTTTCCCACAAAAACGGCTGCCAGGGCCGACATCAGATAATTATCACAGCCACACAGCTGCGCCGCCGTGTTCCTTGAACATACAACCATAGCTCCAACTGCAATAAATACAGCCGTAATCATTCCCGCCAGAAAACGATATCTGCCTACATGGATTCCGGAGAGGGCTGCCGCCGTCTTATTTGAGCCTATCGCATAGAGAAAGGTTCCCTGTTTCGTATGTTGTAGAAAAATATGTGCGAAAATTACGGAGGCAAACATAATCAGAATAATATACGGCGCCTGTCCAATTGCCACAAATCCTGCCTCAAAGAACGTCCGCCTGGGCATCGCTCCATTGGGAAGCGCCATCCCGGCAGAAATCGCTCCGCCGCCTGTAAACCATTGTCCCAATCCCTGATGAACAAACATCAATGCACAGGTTGCCAGCATATCGGGTATTTTACAGACAAGAATCAAAAACAGCGTAAAAAGATAGGCGATCATGGTAAATATCACACAGATAACCGCCGATAATGGAAGGCTCAATCCATACCAGAGGTAACATGCCATGAACACATACCCGGAACAGCTTGCCAGGGTACAGGCGGACATATCAAATCCGTCACAGGCAAGCGTTACCGTCAGAGCAATTGCCAGAATCGTTGTAATAGACATGGCACGCAAAATATTCGTGAGATTTGCGGAAGAGAAAAAGGACAGCCCCATAATTGCTGTGAAAAAAATGATGCTTATCATAATTGCGATGACTGCCGACCAGTCCAGAAGGAATGCTCCCACCCTTTTCCTTTGCATTTTATCCATGATTTCCTCCAATCATATCGTACATAATTTCCTGTTCCTCCGTTTCAGCCGTCTTTCGCTCGGCGGTAATTTGACCGTTATATAGCGTATAGAGCCTGTCGGTAATGGCAAGAAGTTCCGAAATGTCGCTGGAAACGTAAAGTACCGCGGCGCCTTTTTTTGCCAGCGATTTTATCATCCTGAAGATTTCCTGTTTTGCTCCCACGTCAATCCCCTGCATGGGCTCATCCAGAATATAAATATCACAATCCGCCTCTATCCATTTTCCTATGATCACCTTCTGCTGATTTCCTCCAGAGAGAAATTGTATCTGCTGTTTCTCATCCCTGCATGAGACAAGAAGTTCCTTGATGGCAGCACGCGCACGAGCCCCCATCGCCGTTTTATGCAGGATGGAACAGGTACAGAATTTCGCCAGACATGCGACGCATAAGTGGAACGTTATACTCTCAGAAGGACAGATTCCTTCTTTCCGGCGTTCCTCTGGAACCAGCGCAATTCTATGCCTTACCGCATCTGTGGGATTCTTTAAGATAACCTCTTTCCCATTTATTTTTATTACTCCCGCACTCTTTTTTTCTGCACCGAACACGGTCTTGCAAATCTCTGTCTTTCCGGCTCCGACAAGACCTGCCAGCCCCACAATTTCCCCTTTTCTCACATAAAAAGAGACCTGTTTTAAGCTGTTCTTCTGGTCACACAATCCGGACACTTCAAGCATTACAGGATTTTCCCTTATATCGGAATGTTCCCCGGACGCATCCTCACGTCCATCCGCCACGCGCCCCAGCATCTTTTCCACAATCTTTTCCGTTCTGGTATGTTCCGTAACCGGAAACTCATCGGTAATCCTGCCAAAACGCATAACGCTGCAGCTTTCACATACGCTTAAAATTTCTCCAATTCTATGTGAAATAAATACCACAGCTGTATGCTCTTCCTTTGCCAGCCTTCGAATAAACTGAAACAGTTTTTGCGTCTCCGCCATACTGAGCGACGCCGTCGGTTCATCCAAAATCAGGAGCCTGCATTTCTTATGCACCTCTTTTGCAATCAGCAAAAGCTGTTTTTGCGCTAATGTCAAATTCTTTGCCAACATCCCCGGCTGCAGCTCAATGCCAAGTTCCTTCAAAATCGCCTCCGCCTGCCGCCTTAACGCTTTCCGACGATAGATCATATGGTTATCGCTTGCCACATCATCCATCAAAAGATTTTCAAAAACAGTAAAATCCGGCAAAATTGCCGAATCTACCTCCTGGTGTACAATTCCAATTCCCAGTTTCAACGCCTCCGCGGGCGTTTTCAATTCTACGCTTTTTCCATTCACGCAGATTTCTCCGCTCCAGGAAGGATACACGCCGGAAAGCACCTTCATAAGCGTTGACTTTCCGGCTCCGTTTGTACCCACCACTGCGCGGATTTCTCCGGAATGTATGGTAAAGTTTACCCGGTCTAAAGCCAGAACACCCGGGAACTCTATTGAAATATTCTTTGCAGTCATGATAAAAGGATCCATACTTTAATACCCGATGCATTCTCTGAGCCAATCATTGGTAACATAATTTTCCACTGCGCCATATTGTTCGGGCGCAACTTCATAAATATTTTCGATGGTAATACCTTCTTTGAGCATATCCTGTGTAATCAAAGACGCCGGCATCTCTATGTAATCCGTAGCCTCATCCGTTCCCGGAGCTTTGATATCATCGTAATCACCGTTCAACTCCATGGCAAGAATCCGCATTCCCTGTTCCCCGTTTGCCTTAAAATCCGTACAGGCACAGGCTTTCCACTGCGAATCCTTCTCTGACATATACTGAATATCCATATTGCAGATATCTACGGATACCAGCGGAATCTTCTTTGCAGATTCCTTGAGCGCCTGATAACATCCCTGGGCATAAGCATCATAGGCAACCCATATGGCATCCACATCCTCTTCCTCGTATTTCATCAGAGTTGCGCTCATTACATCATGCATAGATGATGTGGCATTGCTGTAATCCGTAGGACCAATCACTTCCAGCGTACGGATTTTACCACTCTTTTCATACTCCTGATATCCCGTTTCCCGCCGGTCAAACGCCGCAATATAATTGGGTCCGACCCAGACTTTGAGGATATTTACCTGCTCCTTTTGCGGGTATAACTCATCACAGACATACGCCAAAAGGCCAGTGGCAAACCCGGCGTCATCCTGAAAAAACTGCGTGACGCCTTCAATTTTCTGCGTCTCTCCCGCATCATCCCGAAACTGGGTATCGAAAGTTACAATCTTCAAATCTGGATAATCTTTCAGCAAATCCACCAAAAAGGTATAAGAATAATCCTGTCCTCCATGCGACAGATACAGACCATCATATCCCCCGGCGGCACATGTACTGATATAATTCTGAAAAGCCGTATCATCACCTTCTGAAAAAAACACGTCGCAGGTCATCCCCAGTTTTTTCGCTGTCTCCTTGCACTGATTTGCGCAAAGCTGAAAAATTTCACTGGAAGACATATTCAGGATATATGCCACCTTCTTTCCTTTCACCGGAGAATTCCCTGTTTCTGCCATCGCGGCCTTCCCGCTCCCGCATCCACACAGGGAAAACAGCAGAAACACAATCATTCCCACTGAAACTAACCTTTTCATTTTGAACCCTCCCTGTCCATAGAATAATCTTTTTGCAGTTCCGTCATGGGAACACTCACTCTGGAATTGATAAATGGCATCGATACCTCCTAATCTCCAATATCCGTGTGCCCCTGCTCAAATTCCCACTGCAGACCATATTTATCAATAAAATAAAAATATTTTGTATTTCCAAGGATATCCGCCGCCTCCTGTTTTGCCTGCGGATTATTCTCCTTCTGTTTATCAAAATAGTAGAAATCAGAAGGTTTCGTCTCACTAATCTGGTACACCCGATAGTCTTCCGTCGTGTTGATTAATGTCACGTCCGGCTGGGACTTTATATACTCGAATGCATCTTCAATATTCACTACTTTCAGGGCTACATGCCTTGCACCACTGATATCGTTTGCCTTAAAAAATACTGGTTCTCTTCGTCCTTTCGGGTTGTGGTAACACATCAGCTCAATCGTGAATTTCGTTCCGGGCACATCCATAAACCCAATCGAAACTTCCGCCTCTTTTGCCTCCTCTATAAATCCGCCTGCCTGAAAGAATCCCTCATTTTTCCAATGGGGAATGTGCTGATTGGGAACCGCCCCTAAAATTCTCTCATAATAGTTAAACGCTTCCTCCACATCGTCAACAAAAATGCATACATGTGATAATCCTGTAAAAATCGGTCTCTTCATCTTTTTGCCTCCTTAAATAATTCCTCTGTCCCGGCACAATGCCTCAATGCTTCTGTCATAAGTTGCCTCCGCCTCTTTGGAAAAGAAACATCCTGGTACGCCCTCATTGTTATCCCTATGGTGGGCTACGCACTCACAGCATTTTCCATGCCTTGGGCAATCATAGGTACAGGGACAGTCTCTGTTGTTGTCACAAATCGCCATTTTTTTCTCCTTTTTGTGTATCAATTATGTATCAATAAATATTATTTGATCCTTTTAGATTCTATCACGTCATCCTTCTTTTGTAACCACATTGGCATAATTCGTATATTTTACGTCATAATTGTTTCATTTAATTAGTTTTTGCTCTCTTCTCTCAGCCTCTTTAGATCCAGCATATCAAGACCTGCTGCCAGTTCCACAAGCTCCGTCTGTAGACAAAACAGATTTACCGCAGTGGTAAAAAATTCCAGTATTGCATTGAGGGCAATCGTAATCGCTATGGCTTCCATAGGAATTTTAAGCTGAACAAACAAAATCGTGTAGCAGGTCAGTGCGCCGCCAGGAACAGGAGGAGCCGCCACCGCAAGCACAATAGCAATGATAAAAGCTGTAACCAGCCACACCGGTGAAACCGCCACGCCATAGATTTCCGCCATGCAAAATCCCACCGCCAAAAACATGACGGATACTCCCGGCATAAAAATAACCTGCCCTAAAGAAACGCCGAAATTAACTATCCTTTTGTCAATCCCAAGATCTTTTTCACAGCACTCCATATTCACCCCGAAAGCAGCAGAGGAAGACGCCGTAGTCAACGCAATCAAAAAGGTGGGCGCCATCTTTTTCAGCAGTATCCTGGGATGTACCTTCCTTCTCGTACACACGATCACAAGATACGCCGCCAGAAGAATCACATCTCCCATAAGCATTGCCAGAATCAGTTTATATGCAGGAAAAAATGCGGTAAAGTCATTTCCCAATATCATATTTAAGATGCTGCCGAATACAAACAGAGGCACAAAGGCTCCTACCGCCTCCATAATAAGTTGGACGATATAGTTGGACTGTTCCACAAAAGCCGCGGCAACCGTAGTTTTATTACCCAGCATCAGCATTGCCGTTCCGATCAAAACCGCAACAAAAATAATCTGTAGAGGATTCCCCTCTGTAAAGGGTGTAAAAAAGTTATCTGGAACAATGTCCAGAACCATCTGGAACAATTCGGAGAAATCAAACATACCTCCGCCTCCGACCTCAAAGGAAAAAAGCAGCATAGTTACCGCACAGGCAGGCAATGTCAGAAAGATGGTCATCAGCAGGAAACGACCAATCATCCTTTTCCCGATCCTGCCCATGGCAGCCATATCCCCGATACTGTATATTCCCCATATAACCGACAGAAACACCAACGGCCCTGCAATCGCCGACAAAAGTCCCATAAAGCGGTTAAATACAGGACTGATAAGATCATTTACCAGAAATTCCCGAATGCCATCCGGCAGGAAACTGCACACCCCTCCGCACAAAACAGCCAGAACCACTGCCAGCACAAGTAAAACTATCTGGGAACGCTCTTTCTTTTTCGGAGTAAATACAATCAGATTCCTGCCGTTTTTGTACTGCCAGGCAGGAACCACCCCCATATTGGCAAGCAGCCCCCGCAGTACCTCGCTCTGTTCTTCTTCTCCTGTGTCAAAAGGATCAAACCGCTCCCCTGTTATGGCAAGCTCCAGACGGACAGACTGAAAACGCCTGATGTATTTTTGCGCAAATACTGCCTCTGTGCCAAAAGTTTCCTGATATTTTAACAGCGTTTCCTCCAACGCAAGCCGGATTTGAAGAATATTTCTTGCATCCACGCCCCATTCCCTGAACGTTTCTTCCGCCAAATCAACTGTCTGTGCAATATTCTCATTACTAAGTTTTATCTTTTTCACTTCTCACACTAACCTTTCATCCGTTTCCTATATTCGAAACAAAGCATGGTAATGTCATCAAACTGCTCTGCACCGCCTACAAACGCATCAATATCCTTTTTTACGGCAGGAAGCAGCTCCGATGGCGGCAGCGACGCATTTGCGCAAAGCGCTTTCTCCAATCGTCCCATGCCATACAACTCGTTGTCCTTATTCATGGCCTCCGTCACGCCATCTGTATACTGGAAGAACTTATCCCCCACTTCAAGCTGCATGGAACCACATTTGTACTGTATGCCTTCTATGCCTGCAAGGACAAATCCTGCCCGTATCTCATAGGGTTCAAATACGCCATTCTTTTTACAGATAAAGGGAATCTCATGACCTGCATTTACGAATCGGAATTCCCCCGTCACAAGATCCAATACACCCTCAAAGGCGGTGATAAACATTCCTTCGCTGTTTGATTCGCACAAAAGATCGTTTACCTCCGTGAACACCTCTCCCAGGTCTCTGCCTGACTGGGTGTGATCCTTAATCAGCGTTTTCCCGATAACCATGAACAGCGCCGCAGGCACGCCCTTGCCAGACACATCCGCCGCCACAACGGCAAGGTGACGTTCATCCACCATAAAAAAATCATAAAAATCTCCGCCCACTTCCCTGGCAGGTTCCATGGCTGCAAACACGTCAAACTCCTCACGATCCGGAAAGGCAGGAAAAATACAGGGCAGCATGGACTGCTGAATATTGGTGGCAACATTCAGCTCCGCCGCAGTCTTCATGGTCTTTGCGCTCTGATTGATGGAATAAAAAATCATCCAAAATTCCACCACAAATATCAGACACACAGTAATGTACAGCAGAAAGAACCACGGAGTATTGGGATAAATCCCTACACCGTTTGACACAAGATTAATAAAATAAAAACCTACCACTGAGATAAACAACGCGGGAAGAAACACCATCATTTTCCCGCCTACCGCCTCAATGGTGCGATGTATGGTCTTTTTCAGGAAACAGGCATATAATATCGAAAATATGGTATAAACAAAAATCTTAATCAGGATAAAAAAAATCAGGTTCGGCGTATCATAGGGACTTTCCTTGATCAGTCCCAGGGCGGTGCCGAGAAATGTGTCGGTGGTTCCGCAGAACATAAAGGTACACACATTGGCGATCAGGCAGGCCATCAGGGAAATTGAAAGCTTGGTAGACCAACTGTCTTTGTACAAAAACTGCGGCACAATGCATACAAGGGCGGAAAGTCCCAGTATCCCCACCGCGTCATTGTACAAATTAATGGAATAACTCACAAATGCCATGATATAGCCTATGACAGCCCCGATGGTCCAGAAAACAGCCCGGATTATCCCTTTATATTTCGGGGTAAGCGTAATCCCCGTCAGCAGTCCCGCAAAAACCGACGCCATAAAAACCGCAAAACTCCAAAGTGCAATTGATACCATTTAGCTTTTTCTCCTTCAAAATAAGTCCATCCCACTTAAGGCGGACAAATATTTACTTAGATATTCCTCGGTAATATCGCTCCAGCCTTCCAGCAGGTTTTGTAAATACCCGCCGGTAAGTTCGTTCACAACAGGTATCTCATAGCGATCTCCCATTTCTTCATTCGTCATAAGCCCCTGTAACTGTTCCCTGCCTTCTGCAGTCTGTTTCCGTTTCCGCAACAGCTCCAGGAATTCTTTGTCCGGCAACGCCTCTACGACATAACCCAGCTTTTTGGCTACCCCAAACAAATCGGCAAATTTTAATTCTACAGGCGGATACACATGGAAGACCGCCGTTTCACCCTCCGTCGCGGTCAGTACCACGATGTTATGCGCCGTTTCATCTACCGGTGAAAAATTCACGCTCCCCTCATACACCGTTAAGGGCACAGCTCCCAGCTTAATATAGGAAGAAAACTGGCGGGTAAAGGCATTGGAATGGAGATTCATCTGGAATTCCCCGTCCTGTATGCGCCCCTGAAGATTCCCGATGCGCATAATTTTTATGTTCAGCCCATCCTTCACTGCCGCCCGCAACAGCTCATACTCCGCCATATATTTGGAGTAAATATATTTATTATGTATTTCCTGCCCGATATAAAAATCGGATTCACAAAAACATTCCTTGCAGGCATTCCCCGCCGTCATACCCGCGACGCTGATGGTGGAAATCTGGCAAAGCGTCGCCTGCTCCTTCCTTGCAAAACGGATCAGGTTTCTTACTCCCTGCGTATTGATCTTTTCCAGATTATCCCCATAAGAAAAATGGGAAACATTCGCAGCAGAATTGATAATGGTGTGGATTGGAACCGGACACTCCTGGGCAAAAATATCTGGATTGGCGATATCTCCTTCTACCACCAGCCATTTATCTTCATAACTTTCGGAAAAATCTTCTTCCGCGTAATAAAACAGGGAAGATTTCACGCGTTTCAAGGCACTGAGGGTCTTCTTAGGCCGGGAAAGACAGACAATTTTGCCGCATATATCCGGATTCTTTAAGAGATCCACCAGAATGTGTATCCCAAGATATCCCGTCGCACCCGTTAAAAGCACATTTCCGAGAAACTTACGTTTTACCTCCTTTTGCGTATGTGCGGCAAGGTATTCTCCCATTCTTTTGTAATCCAGGGACGCTATGTCAAATCCCTTATCCCCGCTGCCGTCTGTCTTTTTAAAAATCTTCTCCAGCAAAAGAGCAGGCGTGGGATACTTGTATAAGTCCCCAAATTCCAGCTGATTCTCGGCAAGTCCCAGCTTTTCCTCGATTTTAAGCATTACAGACACCGCATTCAGGGAATCTCCTCCCAGTTCGAAGAAATTGTCATCCAACCCGACCTGCTCTATGGACAACGTTTCTCCGAAAGCTTCGCAGACCCATTTTTCCCTCTGCGTTTGCGGTTTTCTATAGACCCGGACATATTCTATCGGTTCCGCCGCCAGGGCTTTCAGGTCTGTCTTGCCATTGGGCGTCTGGGGCATGGCATCCAGTTCCTTTAACACATCCGGCACCATATAGGAGGCAAGACGCGTTATCATATGTGCCTTTAATGCCTTCGGGGTCACTGCCCCTTTCGATAACGCCGTATAAAATCCAACCAGATGTCCGGTCTTTTCGATTTTCCGTATCATACAGCAGCACGCCGTCACACCCGGAAATTCTCCCATCACATTTTCAATTTCCGACAATTCTATGCGCAGCCCCCGCAGCTTAACCTGCCTGTCGTTCCTGCCGCAATACATAAGCTTTCCTTCATTTGAAAAATATCCCAGATCCCCTGTCCGGTACAGTCGGATGCCCCTCCAGTTAATGTATTTTGCTGCCGTTTCCTCTGGCATGGCCTGATAACCAATACCCACGCCGTTCCCATATATACAGATTTCTCCTGTCGCACCGAAAGGCACCGGATTTCTCTCTCCGTTTAAGAGGATAATGCCCATATTGGCGATCGGCATACCGATGGAAACTGCATCTCCCGCCTCGGTGATGGTGGCTCCGATCGTAGTTTCCGTGGGACCGTAACCATTGTAAATCCGCACCGGACTAATTTTTTCCAGCCGTTTGACAAGGTTTCCCGGAAGAACCTCCCCAGCCGCCAGGATGGCTCTCACACCTTCCATCGCCTTCAGAAAAGCTTTATTTTCCAGATATGCCGTAATCCGGGAAGGCGTACAGTGAAGGATATCCGCTCCGTGACGCAGGATATGTGCAGACAGTTCCCCTGCGTCTGTGATTGCTTTCTCATTGCCCAGCTCCACAAACAGACCGTTCATCAAAGGCACAAAAATTTCAAACAGAGAAATGTCAAAACAAATAGATCCAATAGCCACAATGCCGTGACAGTTTCTGGTAATATCCCGGTTAAATGGATTGTTATCCGGGTGAACAATATTGGCTATGCCCCTGTGAGAAAGCATCACCCCTTTCGGGCGTCCTGTAGTGCCCGACGTATAAATCATATAGGCAAGATCCTCCTGCTGGATTGCCGGTAACAGTGCCAAATCCTCCTCCTGGGATAACAGGGTATCAATTTCTATGTAATCATAATTCCCGGCAATTTCTACATCCCCGGATGAAATCAGACAAGCCGCCCCGCTGTTTTCCATAATATAGGAAATCCTGTCCGCAGGATAACCGGGATCAGCCGGAATAAAGGCTGCACCCGCTTTTGATATGCCAAGAATCGTCGGAATCAGGCGATAATCCCGCTTTAACAGAAAAGCAATTTTATCACCGCTCTTTACCCCAAGACGCCTGAGCCCACAGGCAATCCTGTTACTGATTTCTTCAAGCTGCCCGAATGTAAAGGCATATTCTCCCGCATACAGGGCCGGAGCATCTTTATACTGTTTCGCCGCACGCCGAAACAGGGAAGGAATCGTAAGATCCCTTTCAACCGGAAATGTTTTTCCTTTCATCGAGGTGATTTTCCTGTATTCCGTTTCTCCCATTGCTTTGATATCAGAAAGTTTCTTCATTTCCTGTCCTGCTGTATCTGCAAGTTCCACAGGCTCCTTTGCACTGCCCGCTGTTCCCTGCGCTGCAATCTCCAAAATGGCATCACAAAAATATCCTGCCTTTTCCTCTGTATAGACGTTTTCCCGATAATCCGGCTGTAGATCCAGTCCATCCTTTTCATTGCGAAAAATATTAAAGGTCAGGTGGTTCGACATTTCCCCTGCCACACTAAACCGAACGCTATAAGGAAAGTCTGCACAAAAAGAAAAGCGGTAAAAATTAAACACATATTCTGAAAGGGATTCCCCTGTCAGGTCTTCATCACGCAGGACAGAAAGAATCCGGTTAAAACCATCTCCCTTATGGAGCGACGCCTCCCCTGACGCACTCTTTACTTTCCGGCAAAGCTCGCCAAAGGTATCCATCTCTTCCACCTGCACCCTAACCGGAACGAGCAGTGTGTAACACCCCAGCGTATTCATCTGCCCGGACACACGGTTTAAACGGGGCATCAAAAACACCGCATCCCTTTTGCCCGTAGCCCGGGACAGATATAGGGCATATGCTGCTGCAAAAATATAAGGAATCGAAACCTCCTCTTTCCTGCCAAATTCTTCCATTTGCTTTAATAGTTTTTCCGGTACGCTGACCCGGCAGCTTCCATATCTGTTTCCATCCGCTTTCTGAGAAAAAACAGCGCTCTCAAACTCTGCGCCGGCAAAATAGGAACTCCAGAATCCGTCTTCCTTCCCGCTTTCGCCATTATCACCCTCCCCCGCATTGTTGTTTTCGCAGGCAGACCCCAAAACGTTCTCCGGGAAAAATACTGATCGTTCAATCCTTTTCCCCGCAAGCGCATCCAGCATTTTCTGTGCAAACAGGCTCATGCCGTAGCCGTCGATGATCACATGATGGAAACGCACATACAAAAAGACGCCTCCCTCTGAAAGAGGGATGACCATTGCCTGATACAGACACTGTTCCATATTGAACGGTCGCCTGTCCATGGCCGCCATATATTCTTCCGCCAGATCCGCAATCCGTTCCGTTTCAATACTACATTCAGAAATCTTCCTTTCCCCCCGTGAAATCACCCACTCCTCTTCCCTGAGACTAAGAGAAACGGCAAAAATATCCGCGCTGTCAAGCACAGTATCCGCCGCCTCCTTTACTCTCTGCGAAGAAAAATCCGGCAGATGGAGTTTCAAAGAAATCGTATTCCGCGCGCTGCCTGGACAGACCTGCTCCGTCATTACAATCTGGGTCTGTGATAAATTAAATCTGCTCATTTGTTCTTCTGCTGTCGTCATTTGCGTTTATTCCTTATCAATGGTCAGAATATCTGCAAACCCGGTCACATCAAATATCTCCATAATGGTATCGTTGACATGGGTCACACGCATGCTGCCCTGTTTATTCATGGTTTTCTGCGCTCCTAAAAGAACCCTCAGCCCTGCTGACGACAGATAATCCAAAGACTGCATATCAATGGTCAGTTCTTCTATTCCGTCAATAGAACCTTTGATAGCTATCTCAAGCTCCGGCGCTGTATTGGTGTCCAGCCTTCCTTCCAGTGCGAGATATAAACTGTTTCCCTTTTGTGTTTTTGTAATTTTCATGTTTGGCCTCCTCTTTCAACAGTAATAAATTGTTTCATCCTGCTGCCAGTCAGCCTATTATAACAAATTATATCCATGATTTAAGGCATTTGGCATGGTTCGTATTTTTTACGGCACAATTTGCTATATGTTCTTTTTGATCTTTAATATATTTTTTCCCTCCCGGTATTCATAGGAAATATCGTCCATGCTCTTTTTGACCATATAAATGCCAAGACCTCCAATCTGCCGCTCTTCCGCAGAAAGGCTGATGTCCGGCTCGCGTGTTGCCAGAGGATCGTAGGGCGTTCCGTTATCGATAAAGGTAATCACCACTGCCAGAGGATTTTCCGTCACCTCCACGCGGACAGTGGCAGTGCCTGTTTTTGGATGATAGGCATAGTGAGCAATATTCCCGAACAGTTCGTCAATGGCAATATCTATCTGCATCTGCACCTTCATGGAACATTCCAGCCGCTCTAACTGCTGATTCACAAATTCTGTAACCTTTTCAATATTTTCAACTGTTGCGTCAATGATTAATTCCTTCATCTTCTCCCATTCCCTCCACTTTCCTTTTATTTCCACCTGCATCCCGATGGCGTCCTGCTTTCAGTTCTTCCACTTTCCTTCCAGAAACACACTGCCGCACAATATTCCCCCAGCCGGTATTCCCTGAATTCAAACTCCCCGGGACAGAGAGCCCGCGCCTCATCGTTCTTCCGGCAAAGGACAATCTTTCCCTCCGACGAAATGGTAATCTCAAAGGCGTCCAGAGAAAGCATAAGTCCTGTCCCCACCGCCTTCAAAAAACTCTCCTTTAATGTCCACAACCGGGTAAACGCCTCATCCTGCCGTGTACTACCCTGCTGCCCGACAATAAAATCATATTCTTTCCGGGTAAAAAAACGTTTTGCAAGATCCAGATCCGCCTTCTGCAACGGTTCAATGTCGCACCCTGTTTCCACACCTGCAAACACCGCCAACGCCTTGTTGCCGGAATGGGACAGATTAAAATGAATATGCGGAAACCGGGGCAGATAAGGCTTTCCATTTTCCCTGTAGGACACCACTGCCTCCCGCTTAGACAATCCCCAGGCGGACAGCCCCTTATCTACTAAAATTCCCGCCCCCAGTGAAAGCCGTTTATCCCTCAAAAGAACATAGGAATCCACTTTTTTCTGACGTTGATGAGACATGGTTTGGTAATAGTTGAAAAAGGTTATCTCATTCTCCAGCTCTCCCGTATCCATCCAATACAGAACGGCTCTGTCTTTTTCCAGCGGCACAGGGACATTGGACTGTCCGGCACAGGGAGGACATATAAACATCCTGCGCAGGCTGTGCAACACAGGCATCCGTCTCTCTGGTTTCATCCTTCCTGCATCCTTTCTGGTTTCGGTTCCATTTTCAGTTCCATAATCGTGTTATTCATATTCAGTACCCTCAGATACTGAAAGTCAGACATAATTTTCCTGATCAGGGCAATTCCGCCCAAGGCAATCTTCCCACTTTCCTCTTCCTGCGCCTGATATTCCATGGGATTAAATGGTACGCCGTCATCCCGAATCCGAAGAAGATAACTGCCGTCCTGAATGGTAAAGCTGATGTCGATAAAGTTTCTGTTATTCCCACGATAGCCATAACGGATAATGTTGGCACAAATTTCCTCAAGAGCCAGCCCGATCAGCTTTGCGTCCTTTTCCCGGATGCCATTTTCCTCACAGAAGACGAACAGGGCGTCCCGGAGCTTTATCACATCTTCCAGGTGGTTTTCTATCGAAAAATCCAGACAGGTTTCCTTCGTTACTTCGGGAAGCATATATCTGCCGCCGCAAGGAAATCTACCGGTATGCTGTCCTACCATGCGATAAAGGACACACAGCAGGATTGTAAAGGCTTCGCTTATCACAGCCGCCACACACACACCGGGAAGCCCCATCCAGACCATTCCGACCAGCGTAAAAGGAACCACCACGGCAAATCCCTGTAACACCGTGATTACAGTGGAAAGTCCTGGCTGCAGAATTGTCTGGTAATAAGACATTAAAAACTTATTATACACATAAAACAGGAAACTAAATGCAATGATACGTAGCTGCGGTATACACATTTCCAGCATCTGGCCTCCTGTGATGCCGAATAGCGCAGCAATCCACCGAGGAAACAGAAGAAACAGTAACAAAAGAGCTGCAATGGCAAAATAACTGTATGCCAGCACTTTTTTACACAGCGCACGAATCCCATAATAGTCCCTTTCCCCATAAAGTATTCCCGCAATATTGGGAATCAGGCCGATCACGCCTCCCACGCACAACTCTGCGATCAGAACCGCATTCGCACAAACAGAATAGACCGCCATGGCGTCATTTCCCAGAAACCGTACGATTGCTGAATTGACGATTACAGACTCTAACGCAGACATCAGCGTGAAGGCCGCGCTGGGCACTCCTGCCTTCGCCGCCATCTTCACATAGCGTAACGATTGCCTGGTATGTACCGAAAGCTTTAACATCCTGTTTTCAGACCGGAAATAAAAAATCACCGTCACCATGCCCACCAGATAACCGACCACCGTAGACAGGGCGCTTCCTGCCATTCCCATGTTGAAAACTTTAAGGAACAGAATATCCAGCGTCAGATTTACCCCATTAGCAATCACAAAAAGTGTACTCCCCAATTGGGGATGATTATCTGCATTCATAAAATAACAGAAAAGAATTGCAATGGTCAGAACCGGGATTCCGCCGAAGTTTACCGCAATATAAGGCTCTGCCAGCGCCGCCATCTGCTCATTTCCGGCAAGGGAATCAGCCAGCATTCCTGGCAGAAAAGGGGTAAGCAGCGCAAAGAGAAGGGATATGGCACCTCCCGCCGCCAGGGAAACTGTAAATATGCCTCCCGCCTCCTTCAGCTTACGCTTTCCCAAAAGCACCGACGCCTCAGCCGCTCCCCCCATAGCCAGCATTAACGCTGGCATCTGAAGGAAAAGCAGCACTGGCATGGAAAGTTCAATAGCAGCCATAGCTTTGGGTCCTAAAATATTACCCACAATCATGCCGTCTACCACATTGCCAAGCTGCATGGCCACAGTCATCAGCACTCCAGGCAGAATATACTGGTGAATCTTTTTATGAATTAAGTACGCATTTCGCTCCATACCCTTCCTCGTTCTCCTCTTTATATCTTTCCGTCAAAAAATCCCAGGGTTTCCAGCGCCTTTAAAGCATTGTGCAGATAATCCTTATCCGGCATGGGCCACTTAAAGCCCAGCCTGTAGAGTATTTTGGTGGTAAAGCTGTTGTCTGCATCAATATAAACGCTTCCTTCCTCACGGTCTCCCGGCAGATAAGCAATCAGTCCGGAGATCAACTGGTTTTTATCCTCATCCTCCAAGGCCTTCTGCAAGCTTGCGCCAAACTCCTCATCACTTACGGTTTCTATGGCAATTCCCAGGCTGTTCATCTGCTCCACTACATCCGCCATCTGAATCACATAACTACTGTAGGCATGGAACACACTGAAATCCCCTTCAGCCCCAGTAAGCCTTACAATCGCCTCCGCCGTAGAATCAATCGGGGAAAACTCCGCCGGCATATCCAGCTGGGAAACCGGGAACTTTCCAAGAGCCACATACCCGCGCAGGGTACGCATAAACCCATTGGTAACGGAATTGATCTGGAATTCTCCGTCACTGACACGGCTCATGAGATTTCCTACCCTTATCACCCGTCCTTTCATGCCTTTTGCGACGGCTGCCAATACTGCCTTTTCCGCACGGAATTTGGTATCAATATATTTGTTGGTGATACGCTGCCCGAAATCCAGTTCATTTTCATGGATTTTCTTTTCCTCCGGGAACATCTGCCCCACGTTTTCTCCTGCCACGCTTACGGTGGAAATCTGAATTAATTCCCTTCCCGTATCACGACACAGGCAGATCAAATGAAGAACGCCCTGATAATTAATCCGCTCCAAAGTATCATCTGCGGAGAAGTGTTTTACGCACGCCGCACAATTTATCACCCGGGCAAAATCATATTGTTTCAGGAATTTTACCTTTTCCGCGTCCGTGATATCCCCTTCAATGACAACAATCCGGTTTCCGAAAAGTTCCTCATAAGGATTGCTGAAGTAATATACAAGCATACTTTTCAGCCTTTTTTCTGCTGAAAGAGCGCTGCCCCTCCTCAGCAGGCAGTATATGGTATTGTCCGTGGTTTCCACCAGCGTTTTTAAAATATGGGCGCCAAGGAAACCTGTGGCTCCTGTTAGAAGCACGTTGCCTACGGCTGACGGACGTACCTCATCTACATATTCCGGCGTATTATGCGAAAGAATCTGTCCAATGGAATCCTGCCCTAAATCCTCTTCCGCCGCCTGTTCTTCCATACCACTTTGCCCATCCTGGTTCTCGCGTTCCATGAGATACCGTTCCAGAGCCAGAGGGGTCTTATATTCAAACAGATCCGCATAGGAAACTCCAATCCCTGCACTCATGCATTTCATCGCCACTTTAGACGCTGAAAGGGAGGTTCCGCCATTTTCAAAGAAATCATCTTCTATACCGACTTTTTCCACTCCGAGAGCCATGGCAAAGATTTCACATAATCTGCGCTGTAATTCCGTGCGGGGAGCTACATAATTTCTGCTTTCCTGGGTGTAGTCCGGTTCCGGCAGCGCCCGTTTGTCAACCTTGCCGTTGTTGGTAAGCGGCAGTTCGGGCAGCTGCATCAACACCCCTGGTACCATATACGGCGTTAAGTATTTCTGCATAAAACAGGTCAGTTTCTGACTATCCACCTGCTGTTGCGCCACAAAGTAACCGCACAGGAACTGATTGGAATCCTTTTCTTTTACAAGCACAACACTTGATTTCACGCCAGGATACCGATTCATCACATTTTCAATCTCATCCAGCTCCACCCGCAGTCCCCGGAGTTTTACCTGATTGTCCATTCGCCCCATAAATTCTATCTTGCCATGATGGTTCCATCTTGCAAGATCACCGCTTCGGTATGCCTTTTTACCCTCAAAGGTGATAAATTTATCTGCCGTCATTTCAGGTTTGCCCACATATCCCCTGCCTACGCCGTTTCCGATAATGAGCAGCTCTCCCGGTACTCCGGCGGGAAGCAGGTTCCGGTATTTATCAATCGCCATCATCTTAATATTTGCCATAGGTCTTCCTATGGTAATCTTCGTCCCGGTCACCTGCTCGAAGGCACATCCGATTGTGGTTTCCGTGGGACCATACCCGTTAAATATGATGGGCGCTGTTCCAAGGGACATGATTTTCCCATAAAGAGCATCAGGAAACGCCTCTGCGCCCACATTAAACACCTTTATCTGTGACAGCGCTTCCTTCATTTCCGGCATATCAATAATATTGATAAGGAAGGAAGGCGTACAAGTCATCATATTCACTCCATGAGCCAGAACCAATTCCGAAAGCGCAAAAGGATTATGGATTTCCTCTTCATTGGCCATACACACTGTAATACCGTGATACAGGGGGATGCACTCCTCCAGTATGGACACGTCAAAGGTAATGGCAGCAAAGGCCAGGGATACCGTGGCATGATCTATATAGGACTGCGCCTCCACATTGTAGGGATTGCCATCCACATAATTCACAAGGTTTTGGTGCTCAATCATAACACCTTTGGGTTTGCCGGTGGAACCAGAAGTATAAATGCAATAGCACAGATTTTCCGGTCGGATGTCTATCTGAGGATTTTGAATATTCCCCCCTTCCTCCAAAAGCTCTTCCAGACAAAGGACTTTTGCCGCAATCCTGCCCAAAAGCTGGCCGCGCTGGCTAATTAGTTCCTTCGGCATGATCACAAACTCCGCACCGGAATCCTCCAGTATATAAATAATTCGCTCATCCGGATATTCCGGATCAATGGGCACAAAAGCCCCTCCAGCCTTCATGATTCCCTGCCTTACGGCATACACATCCACCGTCCGGGGCATCATCACGCCCACCATCCGCTCCATGTGCAGCCCCATGTCCAGCAGGTAGTTGGCAATCTTGTTGGCATTTTCATTCAGTTCGCGGAACGTCCGCATTTCCCCGTCCGCAATCACAGCCGTCTTGTCCGGGTGCAGCGCCACCTGACGTTCAAAAAGGACATTGGCCGTTACCTGTTCCACCGGATAGTCCGTTTCATTGTACCCTTCCAGTTCCCGGCGGGCTTCGCCGCTTAACAGGGACACTTCCTTTAAGAACCTCTTATTACAAAATTCCTCCACTGCAACGGCAAAACTATCCACCAGTCCCGCAATGGTGCTTTCCTCGTACATATCGCTGCGGTACTCGACCTGGTAACAGATTTCATCTTTATTAACCGCCACATCTACAGACAGAGGCGCTTTCGCCGTATCCAGACGCAGCTCCTCCAAAATTGCTTTTTGCCCGGCAATCTCCTCAAACTGGAAATCATCTCCCTGAAATGCAAAGAGAATATCCGCCTTAATTCCATATGCCCTACTGATCTCTGCGAAAGAATAAATATCCGCATTCATACTGTTCAAAAGCTGCTCCCCGGTTTCTTTCAGATAACTGTCGATTTCCTGCTCTCCGTCAATATTACAGTACACAGGAAGGGTTTTCACCAACATACTGATGACCGAAGCCAGCCGTGAATCATTCCTTCCATTATAAATCGTGGTAAACACAGCCTCATCCTTATATACATACCGTCCTGTCACGAAACCAAAGGCAGCGGTGAACAGCGTATTCATGGTAACCTGCTTTTCCTCACAGAACGCCCGAAGGGCATCCATATTCACCCTGATATCCCTTCTGTACAATCCCACCGATGCGGTCTCATTCTTATCCCGTGCAGGAAGGAAATCCGTATCACAGCCGGAAAACACAGAATCATAGTATTCCCTGGCACGGATATACTCTTCTCCCTGCAAGGCTTTTTGCTCCACTAAAGCCGCCTCGAAACCGGAAAAGCTTTCCGCCGTCAGTTTCCTGCCTTCATAAGCCGCGTTCATATCGCGGATAAAAATACCGCAGGATGTTCCGTCACTGATAATATGGTGAAAATCCAGGAACAGATAATTTCCCTCTTCCGTCTCATACAGCTCTATACGGAACAGTCTTTCCTCCATAAGCTGATACGGGCGCACCAGTTCTTCCCTGTTCAGTCGGTTGTTTATTTCTACCTCAAAAGACGCATTATCGTTTCGTTTCTGCCGGATATCACCTTTTTCATCCATAAATAATGTTGTCTTGATATAAGGATGAGCGGCAACTGCCTCCTCTGCCGCCTTTTTCAGCCTGGGCAGTTCCACCTTTTCATCCAGGCAAAACAGAAACGGAATATTGTAGATCGTGCTTCCCGGATTGGCGGCACACTCTACAAAGATACCATTCTGGGTCTGGGTCAGAGGGTAAGCATCCTGTATCTCAAAAGTTTCCCCTTCTCCCCTATTCCGAAGAAGTTCCTCCAGCTTTTCCACCGTATTATATTCCTTTAAATCCTTATTTCGCACCACCACGCCTTCAAAAGTTTTGGAAAGCAATGCGTTTAGCCGCACCGCGCCGATGGAGGTAAGTCCGGCCCGATAAATGTCCGTGGACGCGCCAAATTCCCTGTGTCCAATGACTTCCGCTACGCATTCAAAAATCCTTTGCTGCACGGGGCCTGCCGGCTCCTTGCGTTCTTCTTTCTTTCGTTGCGGCATGGGAAGGGCTTTTTTATCTACCTTCTGATTCTGATTCAAGGGAATTTTGTCAATCTGCATAGTAACGGCCGGAACCATATAGGGCGGCTTGCTCTCCATAATAAACGCATTCATCGCCTCCACATCGACCTGCACCGCAGCTACCACATAAGCGGCAATATACTTTCCGCCGCCTGGCTCATCAAAAGCAACCACCGTTGCGTCTGAAATTCCCGGGAACTTCCGTATGATTTCCTCCACCTCGGTAAGCTCAATACGGAACCCCCGAATCTTCACCTGTCCATCCCGGCGTCCGATAAACTGGATATTTCCATTCGGCAGGAAACGCACAATATCCCCTGTGTGATATGCCCTGCGGTATCCTTCCGCATCAGAGAAGGGATTTTCAGAATATGATTCCGCCGTCTTTTCCGGTCGATTGAGATAGCCTCTGGACACCTGGTATCCTGAGATCCACAATTCTCCCGGAACCCCTGCCGGAACCCTTCTCCCGCAGCTGTCCACCACATACAGTTTCATATTGGAGAGCGGTTTGCCGATGGGAAACTCTTCCTCATAGCGTTCCAGACAATAGGCAGTGGATAAAATCGTACATTCCGTAGGTCCATACACATTATAATATTTTGTGCCTCCGGCAGGCGCAAAAGGAGTCAACGCCTCTCCGCCCATGGACAGATGCTTTAAATTTCCGCACTGTACGCTTGTGGCAAATGCCCGCCCAATCTGAGTAGTCATAAAGGCATGGGTCACTCTCTGTTTCTCAAAATACCTGTTTAACTCATTTAAATCCAGACGAATGGACTGATCTATAATACATACCGACGCCCCGCCGGTGAGTGCCGGATAAATATCCATCATATGAGCGTCAAACCCATAGCTGGCATAAGCCGCCACCCTGCCTTCCGGCTGCAGATCGTAATATTCTCTGTACCACTGGCAGAACGCCATCAGATTCCGGTGCTCCAACATACATCCTTTGGGCACGCCGGTGGAGCCTGAGGTATACAAAAGAATAAACAAATCCTCCGGTTTGGGCGGACAGGGAATCTCATCTTTCTCCACTTTCGGAAGTTCAGGAATATCTTTTGTCAGCAGAATCTTCCCCTGATATCCTTCTACCAGATGTAAAAGCTCTTCCTCGGCAATGAGGAGTTGTGCGTCTGCATCCTGAATCATAAAAGACAACCGCTCTTTGGGGTATGTAGGATCCAGAGGCTGATATGCCGCCCCCGCTTTTAAGATTCCCAGAGAGGCCAGAACCATATGCTCACATCGCGGAATCAGCACGGACACTGTCTGTTCCCTGCCAATGCCCATTCTCGCAATATAAGCGGCCAGACGATCCGTAATCTCATCTGTCTGAGCATAGGTATAAGTTTTGTCCAGATAAATAACTGCAATGTCATCCGGTCTGTTTCCGACCTGTTCCCGGAACAGATCCACAACCGTTTTTGTCCTCTCAAAAGGAACTTCCGGTCCATGAAATCTATCCAGCAGCTGGACGTCGGATTCCGAAACCAGAGAAATCTGATGCAAACTCTGACAGGAAATCATGCCCTGCAGTACCTGCACCAGCATCCTTGACAAGCCCCTTGCCGTCTTTTCACTGTATAAATCCCTGCGGTAATCTAAACTAATCTCATAACCGCCCTGCCCCTTCATTACCATCACGGAAATATCCGCCTGCACCTGCCCGGTTGAAAGAGGCTGCGCCGGACACCTTTTTCCATCCAGGGACAATCCTTTCAGCATTTCTCCCTGATAAACAAACAAAATATCGGAAGCAATATCGTAATCCCTTGCCAGTTCTTCAAAAGATATCACATCGTGTTCCATGGTTTCATAAAAATTCTTCTGGAATCCCTGTAAATACTCCTCCACGACCATGCTTTCTTCCCAGGACTGATATATGGGAAGCGTCCGCACAAACATTCCCACAGATTCCGCCAGCTCTGTACAATGCCTTCCATTGTTGACGGTACAGAACAGACTCCGGTTTCCTCCTGTATACTTTCCAAGGGCATAGGCAAAAGCCCCCAGAAACAGCGTATTTTCTGAAATTCCCTTCTGCCTTGTAAACTGCTCCACCGCCATAATAGAAAGCTCTTCGCTGAGAGACATCCGCACGCTGCTGCTACTGGCGCCGGGCGATTTCATCCTGTAATCTTTCAACAGGGTCTCCCCCATCTCCCCATCATCCAGTTTAGACTTAAAGTATTCCCTGGCCGCCTGATACTCCGGCGTTTGTTTCACCGTTTCCTCATAAACGGACACATCCATCAGGGATATCTCCTCCTCCTTTGGCTCTTCGCCTTTGTAAAAGGTAGATATTTCTTCCAGAAATACACATACCGAGGTACCGTCAAAAATCAGGTGGTGTACGTCAAAGAAAAAATATCTGCGGGTTTTATCACTGCCGTCCGCCATACGATATAAGGCCATGCGGTATAAAGGCTCCTGCCCCATAACAAAAGGACGAACAAAGCCTTTCTCTGCTGCTTTCATGTCCCTGGCCGTACACTCCTGCACAGTTGCATCTAAAAATTCCGGGCACAGTTCCATAAGGGGGCTTCCCTCTCTCTGCACAATCTTCACTCCGAAAGCGGGATGCATGGCAACCGCCTTTTTTACCGCCTCCTTAAACCGGATCATGTCCATATGCTCCGGCAGCTCACAGCACATGGGAATATTATACATCGTGCATTCCGGTTCACTAACGCACTCCAGATAGACCCCCATCTGAGAATCCGTAAGTAACCATTCCTTCCGTTCCCCATTATACTCCCGTATTTTGTCCCATTCCACAGTACGCTCCCGGGCGCCTTCCATTTCCCGGTCTTCCTGCAACAGCAAAGCAATCTTCTCTGGCGTTCTGCCCTTTAAGACCATTCCCGGCGTCAGGGAAAAATCCGCAAGACATTCTACCAGTTTCAACACATTGATAGAATCCCCGCCCAACTGGAAAAAGTCATCGCCGATTCCAGTTCTTCCACAGTGCAGGATTTCCTCAAAGGCTTCACATATCCGTTTCTGCATCTCATTTTCCGGCTCTCTGTACACCCCTTTGTACTCAGAAATTCCCGGTGGCAAAAGCGCCGTCCTGTCCAGCTTTCCGTTTACATTCTTCGGAAGCTCCTCCATTCTTTTCAGAAAACGGGGAATCATGTAATCCGGCAGCGTCTCTCTCAGGCAGGCTCTGATATCCTCGGGCGCAACCTCCTCTCCTGCCACATAAAATCCACACAGGTAATTCTGCCCGTTTTCATCTTCAAAGGCTTTTACTACGGCATTTTTCACTCCCGGAACTGCCGACATACGAATCTCAATTTCTCCCGTCTCCACACGCTGTCCGTTGATTTTTACCATCCAATCCCTGCGATTTACATAAATAAAATTCCCATCCGGCAGTTTCTTTCCAATATCCCCCGTATGCAGCAGAACCTTTCCGTCCTCCTTAAGCTCAAATGTCCGGGCGGTTTGTTCTTCCATATTCAGATAACATTCGCCAAGAACGCCAAGAACACAAATTTCTCCCTCTTCGCCATCAGGAACTTCCCTGCCCTGCTCATCCAGCAAAAACATCTCCACGTCCTGCGCAGGCTTCCCAATCGGGGTATTCTCCATTGGTTCCTCTACTTTAAAAGCTGATACCATGCTCGTTGTCTCACTGCAGCCATATAGATTGTACAGCACATAACCGTCACCACTTAACATGGATACCCGCTCACTTCCGGTCATTACCTTTTTCAGCGCTTTCCCACGATTCTTAAAATAACGCAGCATCTGCGGGCTGATAAAACCGCAGGTAATTTCCTTTTTTGCATAATAAGACTCCAGCAGGCGCACATCCCTGCGAACCTCCTCGGAAAGCATATGGACGCAGCCGCCGCTGCTTAAAATAGCATAATACTCCAGCACCAACACTACAAAAGATAACGGCGCAGTGGCCGCCAGCCGTTCCTCTTTCCCGAAACCAAGGGTTTCGACATTCCTCATTGCTCCCATATAGAGGCTCCCATGGCTGTGGACAATTCCCTTGGGACGACCGGTGGAACCCGATGTATAAATGATCATGGCTCTGTCCCTGTCCGCCACTGTATATTCCTCAATCGGCTCATAGCGCCCGATATCCTCCATCCACTCACCATCAATCGTACATACTGCTTTGCAGTCTTCCCGGATATAGTCAATTCTCTCCGGCGGATATTCCGGAAGCAGCGGCACATAAACCGCCCCGGCCATCATGATTCCGATTTCCGCTGCCACATATTCCATCCGCCTGTCCATACATACTATCACTGCCTGCCCGGTTATATCTCCCATCTCCAAAAGCTTTGCCGCAACCCGGCCGCTCCTACATGCAAGCTCCTGATACGTCGTACTCCTCGCGCCGCCCAAATCAACAATCGCTGCTTTATCCGGCTGTTCGTCCACAATCTTTTTAAATCTGTCCAGAAAGTTCATCTCTGTTTCCTCCATTAAAGTTTCACTCGCATAATTCGCTCGATAACATTTATAATAAGATAAAAACAGTTTACCAGAAAACTTCCTTATTTTTTTCCTAGTGAGAATACATTGCATTTTTTTGAGCATAATTTGTCTGATCCCGGCTTTTTCCCTTTGTATGAATATAACAAAAACAGTAATCTCTAAGAAATTACTGTTTTTGATTTCGAAATTCATATTCGATTTTTTCTGCCCGTCTTACAATTTAAAAAATTTCACCTGATAGGAAACCGTCTCGTCCAATCCGGTAATCTTCACCTTAAAGGTATCCCCCGCGCGATAACTTATATTTTTCGGTCGAAAAATAATACATCCCTGTTGTCCGTAATAACTGTTTTCCACATTAAAATAGCCGTTTGACTTCTTGCTGCTGAACGTCCACTTTTTCGTCTTTTTTCCTCTTTTACGCGTAAGCGTGACCTTTACTTTTGACTCTTTGACCGGCTTTCCCATACTGATGCTCCACGGCATACTGTCAGAAAAATATTCTATCGGCATATTTTGCGCCGGCCACGCCACGCCGTAATATTGCGTATCCGTAAAGTTACCGTCGAATGCATACATCGCGGCGTAATTATTCACAGAACCAAAGCCCGTTTTTTTCATGACCGGATTTAAAATCCAGCGTCTATGCCCGACACGGTCAATATTACTGACGTCGTCATCTGCCATCCACTGCCAGACTACATTATAGGCAAGATTGCCAGACCATGAAGTCATTGCCAGATTGCTGGACCCCGCCCCCTCAAATCCCAGCTTATACAGAGCATTCGACATTTTATTCGGTTTCCGTGGAAAATGGGATAATTCCTGATTCGCAGCGTTGACCAATGCCGCAGCCTGGCATTTCTTGTTGTAGGTTTTGTCCAGTTTGACATTTGCAGGTATCCCTGCTATGTAACGCATCGTATTTAAGGCTTTTAATCCCTGATTCAGAGAAGATTTTTTTAATTCTCCCGCCCGGTACGAAGACGATTTCACGGAAGGTTTTTTCGCATAGTCTACCTGAGTGTTGATATCAAATTTATGATTTTTCACAAATTTGCGGATATCCTTCTGAGTATGATATTGCACGTTCATCCCGGTAGTTTTGGGTTTTGCCTGACAGGGAAATGATATTGAGGTTATCCCCAGCAGCAGAACCAGTAAAAAAGCCGACAACTTTGTTATGTTTTTTTTCATATGTTCATCCCTCCTATCTCAAATATTTTAAAATATTATACTATAGCTCTTGCATATTTACAATCAGGAAAAGATTTACACATCGGCCGACAATCTCCTGTACTCCCTGCGGTAAAAGACAACGGAACAGCCCATGGCAATGGTCCATCCAACCGGCCATGCGCACCAGATGCCCATTGCAGAACCCATCGCAGCGGAAAAAACAAATGCCAGGACGACACGCAGAATCAAATCGGTAAACGTCGCCGTCATGAATTTTCGCATCGCGCTTACGCCGCGCAAAATTCCGTCTGCCACCAGTTTTGCAGATACTACAAAATAAAACGGAGACAAGATCCACAAAAACTGCCTGCCCGTCATCATTGCTGCGGCAGAGCCCTGCTCCATAAATAAAAGCAACAGATATTTTCCACAGAAAATATACAGTATACAGAACGGAATACACAGGCACCATACCATTTTTAAGCCCGCGTGAAAGGCTTCCCGAATACGCTCGTATTTACGCGCGCCAAGATTCTGCGCCGAAAAATTGGAAATCCCGTTTCCGATCGTGGTAAATGAAGTAATTACCAGATTATTTAACTTAACAGCGGCAGAATATCCCGCTATGACGGAGGCGCCAAATCCATTGATAACGCTTTGAATCATGATGTTTCCCACGGAAATAAAACTCTGCTGCAAAATACTGGGAATGGCAACCACAAGGATTTTCTTCAGTATTGCCCAGTCAAATAACGGCGGTTTTTCCTGCACCGGAATCTGTCTGAGCCTCCCATACACTGTGAGGACAGCAAGCAGGCAGCTTACGCCCTGACAGAGAAAAGTCGCCCAGGCAACGCCCGACACGCCCATGCCAAATGCTTTTACAAACAAAATGTCTACTGCGACATTCGCACTGGAAGATGCAGCAAGAAAATAAAACGGCGTTCTGGAATCGCCCAGCGCAGAGAAAATTCCGGTTGCAATATTGTAGAAAAATACGAACGGCAGTCCCCACACATAAATTTCCAGATACAGGCTGGAATCTGCAAACAGCTCCTCCGGCGTATGGATAGACTGCAATAAGGGCTCGCAACCCAAAATACCTGTCAGCATCAGTATTCCACAGAGCGCCGCACTGAACATGCAGGCAGTCGTCACCGTCGTCTTTACCCCTTTATAATCCTTCGCACCAAACATTTGCGAGACAATCACGGAACACCCCATATTACAGCCAAATGCAAAAGCAATGAATATCAGGGTAATCTCATAGCTGTTCCCCACAGCCGCCAATGCATTTTCCCCGATGAACTTACCCGCCACCAAACTGTCTGCAATATTATAAAGCTGCTGAAAAATAATGCTTCCAAACAGCGGAAGACAGAACTTCCACAGCACCGTCTGCGGTTTTCCCACCGTCAAATCTCTGTTCATAATCATAACGTCCTTTCCTGATTTACACATTTTCAGTTGTGTATTATAATACGTAATATAAGATATGAAAAATATATATTATATATAGGAGAAATATAGAAATTATATGGATATTAATTTTGAATACTACAAGATTTTCTATTACGTCGCAAAATACGGGAACATTACCAGAGCCGCCACCGCACTGGGAAGCAACCAGCCCAACGTGAGCCGCATCATCAAACTGCTGGAGACACAGCTAAACTGCCGGCTTATCATACGTGAGCCGAGAGGCATCCGCCTCACAGAAACCGGAGAACAGCTCTATTCACACGTAGAAATTGCTTACCGCCACCTGCTCGAAGCCCAGGAGGAAATCTGCGGGCAGCCTTCCTCCGGAGAAGGTACGGTGGAAATCGGAGCGACAGAGACAGCGCTGCACCTGTTTTTGTTTGATATTTTACACGAGTTTAAGACGACGTATCCGGCTATCAAGATTAACATTCATAACCACACAACACACGAGACCTTAAAACAGCTTTCCAGCGGAAAACTTGATTTCGCGCTTATCACAACGCCATTTGAAACGCCCAAATCCGTCCGCTGCGAGAAAATGATGGACTTTCGTGAAATACTGGTCGGCGGAACCGAATACAAAGACCTGTGCCATATGCCCCTGGAACTGAAGAACCTGAAAAATCACCCCTGGATTGGGCTGGCGCGGGGAACTGCTACTTATGAACTGTACAATGATTTTTTTCTCAGAAATAACACAGATATCAGCCTTGATATGGAAGTGGCAACATCGGGTCTGATGCTGCCACTGATAGAAAATAACCTTGGAATCGGTTTTGTGCCAAAACAACTGGCTCTGCCATTATTGGAAACCGGCAGACTCGTACAGATACCGATTAACTGCACGGTTCCCAGACGCCAGATTCAGCTTGTCTCCGACAAAGGCCGGGGAAAAAGCCTGGCGGCAGATACGTTTTACAAATACCTGAAAAACAATTGATATCTGCCGCCGGCGAAAACATTTACAAAGAATTGTTCCCCTACTCTTTTACCTGCAGCAATTCCAGCACTTTATATCTGGTTACCTGGATTGCCGCTGCCAAAGCCCCGCAAATACATGCCAGGAAATACAAAAGCCAACAGATGGCAAGCGTCTCCATGCCCCGTACAAACAGTCCTGAACCAAACACTGCGAGGATAAGCGCCACAAGAATAATGCCAACAATACACAGGAAAATCTGCTCCAATACCAGTATGCACCTTGCCCGTTTTTTGGTGACGCCGAGAATCCGCAAAAACGCTGCCTCTCTTGCCAATTGCAGGATGACAAGCCCCGGACCGAACAGCCCGATCAGCACAGCCGCAGCCACGGCAATCGGGAACAGCGACTCCAGAAGATCACGGACACGTCTGGCATTTTTCAGAGGTTCCGAATCAACACGAAATGATCCCAACTGGGCATACTGCATCCCTTCTTTTCTCCATTGATCCAGCGAGCTCTCCAGATCCGAAAGCTTTTGGTTATCCGCCAGCGTATATTCACAGTAGCTTACCGGGAACGGCTGTCCATAAAGATTTTGCGCCGCATCGTTTATCACGGTGAAAACGCCGACGCCCCGGTCTTCATCCTCCGTCTCCAGAAATCCCACAACCTTATAGGGTTTTCCTGCCCGCTGAATTGCAGCCTCAAGCCGATCCTCTTCGTACACCTGCGGCATAAAATTATACAAATCATCCGACATCATGGTAATCGTGTCGCCCAGAGCGATACCGAGTTCCTCAAAAAGCTCCTTATCCAACAGACACACCCCTCCAGTTTCCTCAAAAGATGCACTGTCATATCCTTGCGCATAAGTAATCTTGCAGCCATTGATCAGATATCGATCCAGATTATTGGTAAATGTGATTGCGCTGCGGACTCCGATCGCGTTAATGCGCACGTCAAAACGGCGATAATAATAAACATCTTTCACCAAATCTGAATTTAGCAATTCTGCAATGGAAGTGGACGCAAATTCATTTGCCCTGCCTTTTACTTCCATCTCCCGGCAAGCATCCTGATATGCAAGTTTTGCCATCACAAACGTACCAATCCCAGCCGCCAGCACGAGTGTCAGGATCAATGACACCGCTGTCTTACCGATGCTGCGCCGCATATGGCGCAGGATGTATGTGATAACCTGGTGAAATGCATTGTATTTCCCACGCGCAGGTATTGTTTCTATCGCTGAAAGTTTTGCCAGATTCAGCCCTGCCGGAACAGGGGCAGTATCCGCAATGTCCATCCTTGGTTTGGGAGCTGTAAAGGAATTTGCGAAAATTCCTCCCTTTTTTATCGCGCCGCCTGCCTCTTCATGCAAGAGCTCCAGCGGCGGTGTTTTCTTCATCCTTTGCACGAAAAACAGCGTCAAGAGGAAGATAAACATCAGCTCCAAAACCAGACAGAGGATGACTGCATCTATGGGAACCGCCACATCCGGAACATAACCCACGCCCTCAGGCATATTGCTGTCCGCCATACCTTCAAGCGCCTTCCTTACCGTACTGGACGTGTAGAAGAGTCCCGTAAGACCGCCAACTGCCACTGCTGCTAACGACAAAACGATAAGCGGCGTCACAATCGAATTTCTGGCTTTCTTACTGGGAACCCCCAGAGTCCGCATAATGGCATAGGACTTTCGGTTCCTGCCGATATAGAGGTACGCCGCAAGGAACAAAGCAAGCGCTGCCCCAAGCACATACAACACCGTCGTCAATAAGGAAGTCAGCGAGCCAGAGCCAATGCTGTCCTTCATGCCGGCCCAGCCTCCATCGGAAAAACGCATTGCCAGGTTTAAATCTGCCGCCATCGGCTGTGCCTTCTCCAAAAAGCTTTCTATATCATTTGGATCTTCAATAAAGACACTGAACTGTCCCATGCTAATTTCATAATCTTCGGGAATTTCCACCGGCAACAGTGAACGATGTAAAAAAATTGTTCCTGGTCCAAAACGCCATTCAAAATCATTCATCCGTTCATTATCATCATTGTTATAGCGATACGCACCTATGATTTCCAATTCCACGGAAGTATTAAACTGCGCAATATCCCCTATATCCCGGGCGCGCGTGCCAAGTATACCGCTAGACGCATGCCTGTCCCCAAGCTTTACATTTATTTTATCGCCGACAGACAATCCGTACGTCTCCAGAAAAAGCTCGCTCACGACGCAGCTATCGGTATCCTCCGCCGTCAGGGGACGTCCCTTAGAGACAAGCAACGTATGTTCATTGACATATGGGATTGCGCGCATGTCCGAGGTATACACCATATCATACGTCATCATGCTCTGGTTGACAGACTCTATCAGCCCTTTATAATACGAGAATTCCTCCGTCTCCAGATAGTCGTCTCCCAATCCGTCAACCATGCGCAGGCAATCATGCTCTGCCATATATTCTCCCAGTTCAAAAGCCGTTCCCGTCCGCTCACTGTAGCTGCCAAAACTTAAGTACCTCTTTCCCTTCTCCAGGGCGTCAAAGTAAGATCTCGAATATTTCTCGCTCAACTTCCAGGCAATATCCCCCTCAAACTGGACTAATACCTTCATCTCATCATTCCTGATGTCAATGTCGCCGGCATAGACCTTTACATCCTTAAAAACCAGATACAGTTTACTGTAATCTTGCTCCCCATCATATTCCTCATACCCGTCATATGTACCTTCCACAACATAGTTAGCGGTCATCCAGGAATCTTCATCGCTTAAGACGCGCCTGTAGTCTTCCACCAGTCCGTCCGTCACGTACCTGATATCTGCCAGCGTAACGCCGGGCAGCGATGCGAATTCCTCAAGCTGCTCATCCGTCGGCCATGGTTTCGGATCCGGTACAAAGTATTCATAATCCATAATGATCGGCTCCACGCTGTTATCAAGCGCTGCTACGCCGTGATACATACTCTGTGCTCTCGCGGCCTCCCTGCTGGTAATGACATAATCCGTGACGCGTGAAAATAACGCAAACGAGGCTGCTGCAACTAAGAGGAAGGTCAGCAATGTCTTCACGGGGGAGCGCAAAAGCGTCTTAAATGCAAGGGATTTTTTCATGGTATTTTCTCCTTTCTCTCCTGTCACGTCCTTACAACGCCTGAAGTTTTCCGTCTCTCATCCGAAGCTGCACGTCCGCCATCTCAGCAACCTCCATATCATGTGTTACGATCACGACGCAGTACCCTTTGTCATGTGCAAGGCTGCACAGAATTTCCATGATATTCTGCGTGTTTGCGCTGTCAAGATTTCCGGTCGGCTCATCGGCAAGCATAATTTTTGCACTGGATGCAAGGCTTCTTGCAATCGCTACGCGCTGCTGCTCCCCGCCAGACAGTTTCGATGGAAAACGCTCCATCTGCTCCTTCGTGATGCCTACGCCCTCAAGCAGCTCCTGTGCCCGCGGCTTTGCCTCCTTCGGCGATACCCCGCGCAGCTCCATGGGGAAACAGACATTTTCAACGACGGTCATCAACGGGAAAAGATGAAATGCCTGAAAGATCATGGATATCCCTTCCCTGCGGTAACGGTCCAAATCAAGTCCTGCAAGGTTTTCTCCGTCAAAATCCACCTCTCCGTCTGTGGGCAGATCAAGCCCTGCAAGCAGAGAAAGCAGCGTAGATTTACCGGAACCAGACGGACCGATGATGGTATAGACATTCCCTGCCTCAAACTTACAGGAGACATCCGAGACCGCGGCTCTCTGTGTGTTTTTGTATTGATACGTTACGTTTTCCAATGTTAAATTTGCCATATTCCTGCTCCTTTACTTCATTATATTTGTCAACTCTGTATCCTGTTGCCATCTCTATATCATCCCCCAGCCCAAATAGTAACTTGAGCATATTGGCCATAGTATTATCTCCTTAGTGCTGTATTTTTTGGTCAAATTAACCACCTTAGACTGAAAATCTCCCTGTTTCATTTCAAGGACATCTCCTGCGTCCATTTCATCCCATAAACGTTCCACCTCATCCATCATCGCGCCTATGCATTGATCCCTCTCCTCAACGGTCACCGTATCTTTGTCCGTAATATAATATGAGACATGACAGCCCATACTATCCCATATATACATTGTTTGGGAGGCATGGGGTTTTTTGTTAAAATACAGGTACAACAAGATGCTCTGTTCCAGAGGTTCAGAATTCTCATAATCCTGCGCCCTGTTTGATAGCGCCGCTAAATATACGGTATGGGTAATGAAATATTTCTCTTCTTCCGACAGCTCTACCTGAATATCTTCCCGTAATATGTCGTTCATGATCCTGTCGTAACTTTGATAATTCTCAACAGACCATTCTAAAAGTTCACGGTCAAAATCCGCCACCGACATTTCTTTATAACGATACCCCGGCTGACGCAACAAAAGTATTTTTCGGTAATCTTCTTCCGTTCCTGGCAGATATTCACTGTTTTCCGTTCCAGTATCTGCATAATATACCAAAACATCCGTATAACGTTTCTTCCAATCTTCTATCTCTTTCTTAGAATGCGTCTCTTCCTGACTGTTGATGGACTCGTATTCGAATTCGATATCCACCTGCAGCTTGTAGTTACTCCATTCCTTCTGTAACGAATCCACTGCCTGTTGTATCCCTGTCTTCATATATGACTCAGACGCATACTCTTCCTCACACTTTCCAGCCATAGTCCGGGAAAGACCATCTGTCACACCGCGGATTGCATCAACATACTCGCCGACGGACAAATCGTTTACATTTTGCACATACATGGTTATGTGATATCCCAGTCCCTGTACTTCTTTTTGCGGCAAGGCAATATCCTCTGGCAGAATACTTCCTTTAAACACTGTCTCTATCCACCTCTGAGAAGTCAGCGGCCGCAAGGCATAAAAGAGATAAGAGGCAATCTCGTCACTGTTACGCATTTCATATAGATTCTTATTTGAAAATAATCGATTCAGCATTTGCCGTTCTTCATCTGCAGCAGTTGCCACCAATACCCTATCCCGGTATTCTGCAACGCTCATATCCTCGTAACCATCAAAACGCAGCACACTCAGCATTCCATATTCCTCTGCCGTAATATCCGCATTAGATGAAATGTTTTTTTCCGCTTCGGGAACCGCAGAGGTAGCAAATACAACCGTTACGCTCATCACAAGCCCGACCGCAATGGCAACTGCGCCCATAGAAAATCTGCGAATCACCATAATGGAACGGATTCTCTTTTCAATTGCGTTGAGGCTTAAATTACTGCACAACGGTCTTATCCGGTTTCTTTCCGCCTCCATATTAATCAGAATATTTGCATAGACAGATTTCTCACTTACACCTTTACGCCGAACGACACTCTCGTCACAGGCAAGCTCAACATCACGGTTGAGCAGGATATACATCAACCAGACCATTGGATTGAACCAGTGGATGCAGCACACAAAAACTGCCAGTAATTTCATCACCGTATCACAGTGATATATATGCATGTATTCATGCCAGAGTATGTATTCCAACTGCCCGGTCTCTTCCCATTCCAGTTTCTTCGGAAGAAGAATGACTGGACAAAACACGCCATAGGTAAGCGGCGTATCCACTCTGTCTGATACCCTTACCTGCGTTTTATGGCAAAAACCATGAAAAAACCGCTCTCTCTGCGACAGGCGCATTTCCATCCACTGCGCCACAAACTCATTTTCTACAGGCAGAGACATCGAAAATTCCCTGCGGCAACGCACATAAGTTACAACAAAAAATACGGCGCAAAACAAAGCTCCCATGACCCATACTGCCAACCAGATATTGTCTCTCAACACACTCCACATACCCGACAGAAACGTGGCTGCAAAGCCAACACGCGACGTATCCGGCTGTTTCATAATTATATACTCTTCCGATGCAGCCCCCTGACTGGTTTCCATTACAACGTTTCCTACAATCTGCTGCCTCTCTGTCCCTTTGCCGGTTTTTGAAAAATTCTGTCCGACCGCCCCATTGTCTGAGTCTACAGACCACTGCCCGGACTTACCGTCGACTGTTACCACCTGCCATGCCACATCACCCTGTGTACGTCCAACATCCCATCCATTACCAAACCAGCTATATTCTCCCGCAGTAACATCCACCAACTCCTTCACAGAATCCCGCCTGGCAAGCGAATAAACACTGAATTCAGACGGAACCTCAAATGGAACCAAAAGGCGCAGCATGATAATTCCCCACAATACGAGAAAGGTCCTCTTTGGCAGCCTGTCAATTGCTGCAACCCGCATCAATGCAACTACCAGAATCATGACCGCCCCGCAAAAGCTCATTTGCAGTAAATCCATTGTCTCACCTCTTTCATTCCAATTCTCCGACAATCTGTCTCAGTTTCTCAACCTGATCTGTGGAAAGTTTCTTTCTGCCAAGCAAGGCGGCAAACAGTTTGTCCGCAGAACCGTCATAAACTTTATCAATCAGTTCGTTGGTCTCCGTTTCCTGCACTTCTTCTTTTGCGATCAGTGCATGACACATAAAATTCGGCTCCTGACGCTCAATCGCTCCCTTCTTCATGCATCGTTTAATCAGCGTATATGTAGTATTCTTGTTCCAGCCTACCTCCGCGGTCAGTTTTTCCGCAATCCGCTTTGCAGGCAAATCCCCCTCATTCCAGAGAACGCTCATGATTTTTAACTCTGAATCAAATAATTTTGCTGTCTCTTTTTCCATATCATCTTCCTCCGTACATATTATAAGACTGCGGTAGTCTGTTCATGTTTATAGACTACCACAGTCTTATAATCTTGTCAATAGAGTATTATGGCATATGAAAAGCAGCTGATTCTCCTTATGCCCTCAGATTCGTATATCCCATCAGGCTCGCATCCACCTCACGCGCGACCTCCCGTCCCTCACGGATTGCCCACACGACGAGGGACTGCCCCCTGTGCATATCTCCGGCGGCAAAGACATTTTTTACATCCGTCTCATAACAGTCTGTCTGCGTCTTAACATTCGTACGCTCATTCAGGGAAACACCGAACGCGTCGGCAATGTATTTTTCCGTTCCTAAAAATCCTGCTGCAATCAAAACCAGATCCGCATCCATCCTGCTTTCGCTGCCCGGCACTTCTGTCATCGCCATACGTCCGGTCTTCTCGTCTTTCTTGCCCTCCAGTTTCACGGTGACGAGCCCGCAAAGCCTGCCATTTTTGTCTTTGAGAAATTCCTTAACTGTGGTCTGGTAAATCCGCGGATCATGCCCAAACATGGCAATCGCCTCTTCCTGGCCGTAATCTGTCTTGCAAACCTTCGGCCACTGCGGCCATGGATTATCCCCGGCGCGCTCATCCGGAGCCTTGGGCATCATCTCAAGCTGTGTCACAGAGGCTGCGCCGTGTCGGATGCTGGTTCCCACACAATCGTTTCCGGTATCTCCGCCGCCGATAATCACAACCTTTTTGCCCCTGGCGGAAATATATTTCTTATCTTTCAAATCAGAATCCAAAAGGCTCTTCGTCGTCGCCGCAAGGAAATCGACTGCAAAATAAATACCTTCGGCATCCCTGCCGGGCGCTTTGATATCTCTTGGATTTTTAGCCCCGCAGGCAAGTATGACCCTGTCGTATTCCTTTAACAATTTTGCTGCCTTGATATCTTTTCCGACATTGACACCGGTGATAAACTCCACACCCTCTTCTTTCATGATTTCCACTTTCCGGTCGATCACGTGTTTTTCCAGTTTCATGTTGGGAATTCCGTACATGAGCAGTCCCCCCGCGCGATCGTCGCGCTCATACACGGTCACCTGATGCCCGCGTTTGTTGAGCTGGTCTGCCGCTGCCATCCCTGCCGGACCGGAACCGATAACCGCCACCTTCTTTCCGGTGCGTACCTTCGGCGGACGCGCCCTGGCAAATCCCTGTTCGTAGGCATATTCAATAATTCCAAACTCATTTTCTTTTACCGTAACAGGGTCCCCGTAATGACCGCAGGTACATGCCGCCTCACAGAGCGCGGGACATACGCGGGCAGTAAATTCCGGAAAGTTATTCGTCTTTTTCAAACGGTTATATGCCTGTTCCCAGTTTCCGGTATATACAAGGTCATTCCATTCCGGCACCAGATTGTGCAACGGACAGCCGGAAGTCATTCCCATAATGTCCATGCCCGACTGGCAGAACGGAACCCCGCACGCCATACAGCGCGCGCCCTGTTTCCGTTGTTCTTCCTGTGACAGAGGGGTGTGGAATTCGTTAAAATTCTCAATGCGCTCTTTTGGCGTCACCGCCTCTGCCGTCTGTCTTTTATAATCCAAAAATCCTGTTGGTTTTCCCATGATAAATTCCTCCTTTTACGTCAGTGGCTGTTCAGCGAACCCTTAGGCATATTCCCAACTGCGCCTGGTCCCTCCTTCGGACATATGGCATAGAAGGCCTCAATCTGTGCCTGCTCCGAGCTGAGTCCCTTTTCTTCCATCTGTACAATCGCCATCATCATACGGTTGTAGTCATAAGGCACAATTTTCTTGAATTTCGGCAGATAGCTGCTGAAATCATCAAGAATCTCCTTCCCTTTTCGGGAATTTGTCAACGCCACATGTTCCTTAATCATGTCTTTCAGCTCCATCACATCATATTTCGAAGTAATTTCCCTGGAAAATACCATCTCCTTATTAATTCGCGTATACAAATCATTCTCTTCATCCAGGACATACACAATGCCGCCGCTCATGCCCGCCGCAAAGTTTTTCCCGGTTTTTCCAAGAACAACCACGCGACCGCCGGTCATATATTCGCAGCCATGATCGCCAACGCCCTCTACCACCGCATTTGCACCTGAATTACGGACGCAGAAACGTTCTCCGGCAACGCCGTTTATAAACGCCTTTCCGCTGGTAGCTCCGTAAAGGGCAACATTTCCAATAATAATATTTTCATCCTGTTTAAATTTCGCTCCGGTCGGCGGATATACCACAAGTTTTCCACCGGATAAACCTTTGCCAAAATAATCGTTGCTGTCACCGACAAGCTCCAGTGTCAGACCTCTGGGAATGAAAGCGCCAAAGCTCTGCCCTCCTGCACCGCTGCATTTGATTATAAATGTGTCTTCATCCAGACTATCTACATAACGCCTCGTAATCTCGGAGCCGAAAATAGTACCGAAAGAACGATCCGTATTGGTAACCTCCACATCTATACTGCGCCTCTGCCCATGTTCCAGCGCAGATTTCAACTGTTTCAACAGCACCTTCTCATCCTTGGTTTTTTCCAATTCAAAGTCATAGACCTGTTTGGGGTCGAAAATAACTTTCGCTTTCGGTCCCGCAAACGGGTTGTTCAAAATCGCAGATAAATCCAGCTCTTTTTCCCGCTCGCTTAAATCCTCGCGTACTTTTAGCAGATCGCTTCGTCCCACAAGCTCATCCAGTGTACGGATTCCTAATTTCGCCATATATTCGCGCAGTTCCTCCGCAATAAAACGCATGAAATTGATGACGTATTCCGGTTTTCCTGCAAAGCGTTTGCGCAGTTCGGGATTCTGGGTGGCGATTCCTGCCGGACAGGTATCAAGGTTGCAGACGCGCATCATCACACAGCCCATCGTTACCAGCGGCGCCGTCGCAAAGCCAAATTCCTCGGCGCCGAGCATAGCGGCAATCGCCACATCACGCCCGGTCATCAACTTGCCGTCCGTCTCAATCCTTACCTTATTGCGCAGACCGTTTAAAATCAAAGTCTGATGCGTCTCTGACAGTCCCAGCTCCCAGGGAAGACCGGCATTGTGAATGGAACTTGAAGGCGCCGCTCCGGTTCCTCCGTCATAACCAGAAATCAATACCACCTGCGCGCCTGCCTTTGCCACGCCTGCCGCAACGGTTCCCACACCTGCCTCGGACACAAGTTTGACAGTAATCCTTGCCTCCCTGTTGGAATTTTTCAAATCATAAATCAACTGCTCCAAATCCTCAATCGAATAAATGTCATGGTGCGGCGGCGGTGAAATCAGAGACACCCCCGGCGTCGAAAGCCTCGTTTTGGCAATCCACGGATACACCTTCTGTCCGGGCAGGTGTCCGCCCTCGCCCGGCTTGGCTCCCTGCGCCATCTTAATCTGAATCTCCTTCGCACTGACCAGATACTGGCTGGTCACACCGAACCGTCCGGACGCCACCTGCTTAATTGCCGAGCAGCGGTTGACGCCGTCCCTGCCTGCCCCAAGACGCTCCGGGCTCTCTCCACCTTCGCCGCTGTTGGATTTACCATGGAGGCGGTTCATCGCAATCGCCAGAGTCTCATGCGCTTCCTGCGAAATGGAGCCATAAGACATCGCCCCCGTTTTAAAACGCGTGACGATCGAATCTACACTCTCCACTTCCTCAATCAAAACTCCCTTTTTCGGGAATTTAAAGGTCATCATACCGCGGATATTGGCATCTCTTTCCTGCAGATCCGCTGCCTGCGTATACTGTTTAAACAACTGATAATCGCCGCGTTTCGTGGATTCCTGGAGCAGATGGATAGTCACCGGATTGTATAAATGGCTGTCTGCCCCGCTTCGCATCTTATGGCGTCCGCGGCTCTCTAACGTCAAATCGGTCTCCAGGCCAAGCGGGTCATAAGCGCTGGAATGAAGCGCATCCACATCCTCCTCAATGTCTTTTAACGTAATGCCGCCGATGCGGCTTACCGTGTCCGTAAAATATTTGTTAATTACATTTTCACTGATGCCGATTGCCTCAAAGATTTTCGCCCCCTGATAAGACTGAATCGTAGAAATTCCCATCTTCGCCGCAATCTTTACAATGCCGTGAAGGATTGCGTTGTTGTAATCTTCAACTGCCGCATAGTAATCTTTATCTAACATATGCTCGTCAATCAGCTGTTTCACCGTATCCTGTGCCAGATAGGGATTGATAGCGCAGGCGCCATAACCAAGCAGCGTTGCAAAATGATGTACTTCCCTCGGCTCGCCGGATTCCAGAATCATGGCAAGCGCCGTGCGTTTCTTAGTCTTAATCAGATACTGCTGCAAGGCAGATACTGCCAAAAGCGAGGGAATCGGCACATGGTTCTCGTCTACGCTGCGGTCGGACAGAATCAGGATATTGGCCCCATCGCGATACGCGCGATCCGCCTCCACAAACAGCCGTTCAATCGCCTTTTCCAGACTAGTGTTCTTATAGTAGGTAATGGGGATTTCCACCACCTGAAACCCTTCCACTTTCATGGACTTTATTTTCATCAGATCCGTATTTGTCAGAATTGGATTATCCACTTTCAATACCTGACAGTTCAGCGGCCTTTCTTCCAGAAGGTTTCCATCCTCCCCGATATAGACTGTGGTGCTCGTAACAATTTCCTCACGAATCGAGTCAATCGGCGGGTTGGTGACCTGTGCAAATTTCTGCTTAAAATAGTTGAATAACGGCTGATGGTCTCCCGCCAATGCTGCCAGCGGTGTATCGATTCCCATTGCCGCCGTTGCCTCCTCACCGTTTTTCGCCATGGGAAGAATCGCTTCTTTTAAGGATTCGTACGTGTAACCAAATGTTTTTTGCAGCCTCTGCCGCTCCTCCTTCTTGTATTCCGGCACGCGCTGGTTGGGAATCTTCAAATTCGCAAGATTAATCAGATTGCGGTCGAGCCATTCCCCGTACGGCTGCCTGCCCGCATACTTTTCTTTTAGCTCTTCGTCGTCAATAATCCTGCCCTGCACCGTATCCACCAAAAGCATTTTTCCAGGGCGCAGACGTTCTTTTGACACAATCTTCGTAGCCGGAATTTCCAACACGCCCACCTCGGAAGATAAAATCAGATAATCGTCCTCCGTAATATAATAGCGCGAGGGGCGCAGACCGTTTCGGTCGAGGACTGCTCCCAGAATATCTCCATCGCTGAACAGGATTGACGCCGGACCGTCCCATGGCTCCATCATCGTTGCATAGTATTGATAGAAATCCTTCTTCTTCTGGTTCATCAGATTATTGTTTGCCCACGGCTCCGGAATGGTAATCATCACCGCCAGCGGAAGTTCCATACCGCTCATCACAAGGAACTCAAGCGTATTATCAAGCCTTGCAGAATCAGACCCTTCTGCATTTACCACGGGCAGCACCTTCTGTAATTCTCCCCGCAGATGTTCTGATTCCATGGTCTCCTCACGCGCCAGCATTTTATCTGCATTTCCGCGAATCGTATTGATTTCTCCATTGTGTACAATCAACCGGTTCGGATGCGCGCGTTCCCAGCTCGGGTTCGTGTTGGTAGAAAATCTGGAATGTACGGTCGCAATCGCAGATTCATAATCCTTATCCTGCAAATCTGCGAAAAACAACCTCAGCTGCTCCACAAGAAACATCCCCTTATATACAATCGTACGGCTGGAAAGAGAAACCACATAGGTATCGTCGTTCGACTGCTCAAATACCCGGCGCGCCACATACAGTCTACGGTCAAAATCCAGTCCCTTGCTTATATGCTGCGGACGTTTCACAAATCCCTGCATAATACAGGGCATACAATCTAACGCTTTCTGTCCCAGTTTATCAGGATCAATCGGAACCTCACGCCATCCCAGAAATTCCATGCCTTCCTTCTGTACAATCACCTCAAACATCTTCTTTGCCTGATTACGTTTCAGTTCATCCTGTGAAAAAAAGAACATACCGATTCCGTAATCCCGTTCATCGCCTAATATAATTCCCGCCTGCTGTGCTGCTTTCCTGAAAAATTTATGGGAAATCTGCAAGAGGATACCTACTCCATCCCCGGTTTTTCCTTCCGCGTCTTTTCCTGCCCTGTGCTTTAGATTCTCTACAATCTTCAAGGCATTCTCCACCGTCTTATGCGTCTTAACGCCTTTGATATTTACTACTGCACCGATTCCGCAATTATCATGCTCAAACGCCGGGTCATACATTCCCATCGCTGTTCGTTTCGTCTCCTGCATACCATCATCCTCCCTGTTATATGCTCTGCTACGGTAAAGTGTTGCTCTTAAAAATAATATACACCTTTTTTCTTCACTTGTAAACAGTATTTTTCTTCCAATTGTCTGATAATATGATTTTTTTATTTTTTAAAACAATATTATCTGAAAACAAAGCAAGTTTTCTGGTATAAATATCTGTATTTCATACAATTCAAAACACATGAATATTCCATAGAAAAAGCAGCATTTCCCAAAAGAAATGCTGCTCTTTGTCCTTACAGATCGTATTCCCGATCCCCTATTCCCCAATCATCCTGCAAACTTCTACCCGCGCCTCCACAAGACTCCTGCAAATCCTCGTACAATACTGCTGAATCTGCGGCGAGGGTGCAATCAAATCCGGAACCATAATGGTGGCACAGCCTGCGGCATACCCCGCCTTTACGCCATTCTCACTGTCCTCAAATACAAAGCACTGCTCTGGCTTACAGCCAATGCGCTCCGCCGCGCGCAGAAAAATATCCGGCGCAGGTTTCCCTTGTTCCACTTCCGTTCCACTGACAATCTCAGAAAAAAAGCCGTCTATACCGGCATTTTTCAGGTTTGTCTCTATTTGCTGCGACAGGCTGCTGCTGGCAACGGCAACCGGCATCCCTTCCTGCCGAAAAAATTCCAGAATTTCACGGACGCCCTCTTTCATCGGAACATGGACAGAAAGTTTCTCGCGCACCCTGCTCATGCATTCCCGGGCAATGCCTGCCCCGTCCGGAACCTGAAAATACGTCTCAATTACCTGGTTCATACGCGCCCCGCTGCTCCCGGAGATATCCCTCAGAAATCCGTTTGCCAGCGTCACTTTAAGCTCCGCGGCAATCTCATGCCAGGTCTGCTGGTAGACCTTCTCCGTATCAAAGAGAACGCCGTCCATATCAAAAATTGCCCCTGTAAATTCCATACTATTTCGTCCTACCCTTCTTTCCCACAATTAAATCATAATTTTCCGCAATGCAAGCGTTTCCTCTCTCATCGTTACGCTTTTGCCCTTCTGTCCATTGAGAACAGCTGAATCACCGCAATCAGCAAAACGCTGACAACTGCCAGAACAACGGTAACAATAAAGAACCTCGAATCTGCAGGTTTCATCCAGGAAAACGCCGGCGCTTCCACTCGCAGCACTGCCATAAGGTTTGCGCCTATATGCGCCAGAAAAGCCCCATAGAAGTGACCCGTCTTCTCCATAAACCACGCCAGAAGAATTCCCAGAATCCCCGCATAAATAAACTGCACCAGATTCATATGGATGACCCCGAACAACAATGCAGAAATCACAATCGCCAGAATGCGACTGATGCGCTCGCGTTTCTTCCCTCGCTCTGTCTTTTCCTCATTGTCGAGTATCATCATATCACAAAGCCTTCCATACACTACGCCGCGGTAAAGCAGCTCTTCCAAAAATGGAGTCAAAAGACATGCACCCAGCAATTCGAAGAGAATGCCGCCCGCAAAAAACTGCTGGTTGACCTGTTGATAGCCCTCAGATATTTCCTCCAGACCACTTAAAATCAACAAATTATTCAAAGTCACTCCTGCAGCAGCCCCGGAAAGAAACATCAGTACGCCGTTTAGCACTCTCTTTGCCATGGACTTCTTCTTGATTTCTATCTCCATATGCTCCCAGAACACCGTGGGCTCGTTTTTATCTTTCTGAAAATAATGTGCAATAAAGGGGATTGTCACCGCTACCGACGCCGTCTGAAGCGCCATATACTGCTCTTCCGGGTTCGCCCCCAGAAATACCGCCAGCATCGTAAACAATGACATGCTTAAGTTTGTCGCCACAAAATAAATAAAGATGGGGTAAATTACATTCCAAGATTTAAAGATTGGACTGTTCATCCTGTCTCTCGGATTCATTTCCTACTGTTCCTCCTTTGGCTCATCCATGCTGTTTTCATCTTCAAACACCTCTGTCGCCTTTATCTGCTCTTCGTCTCCAGGCTTATCCAGCACTTCTTCGCCGCTGGTCTCATCCTCAATCTCCATCTGAATCTGCCTCAGTTTCGCATCTTCAGCAATTGCACGCATTATGCGGGTAATATCCGCGGGAGAAAACATGTCAATCGCCCGAACCAGGTCATCAATGTTCGCACGGTTAAAGATCAAAACGCCGCCTCCTTCGAGCTCAACCGTAATACAGTCCCTGGTATCTGACACATTTCCCAGACAAAGCCGGTTGTTTTCATAATCACACTGGAAGATCACGCCCTCATATTCAATTATGCCATTCTCATTTGCCATCGCAGAATACGGCGCCCGCCTGTCATTGCCCAACAGTTTCTGAATCATCTCATCGCTGACCATATCGTCAATGGTATCCCCGATATCCGGCTGCTTTATCACACTGTCCATATTGCCATTCGTTCCCGCATGATCTATTTTCATGAAACGCATCGTACGGAAACTTCCATTGTCCATCAACACCTGCTCTTCAAACTGTTTGTCTTTTGCCTCACCCTGTCCCAGGATGTAGGATTCACGCTGTTCCTTTTGCTTTTCCAGCGCCTCTCCCTCGCGTTCTTTCAAGTCTGCCTTGTATTCCTCGATGGCGTCATCTACCTTATCTAACAAATTCTCCCATTCTTTGTCCGTAAACTCGTCAATTGTTTTGGGCGCGCCCTTTCTCATCTCCGGTTTCATCTTCTTTGCGTACTCTGCAACTGCCTGAGAGAAATAACCATTTCCATAGCCACTCTTTAAACTGTCTAACATTTTTTGCCTCCTTTTATGACATTCGTCTCAACAGGTTCCTGCGTTTCTCATCAAAAAGCAACTCCTTATTATACTGAAAATATCGCTCGCATTCACACTCCTGCAGAAAACTGACGCTGTATGAATTGGAATTTAATTCGGTAAGGAACATCACCATCTCCTGGCTGTTGCCAAACGCTCCCTCCAGAAAATCAAATACATATTCTACGACCTGCAACGCTTCTCTTTGGTCTTTTTCAAAAGTTTCCTGCTCCTGCTCAAATAAGCCTTTGATCCTTGCAAAAGCCTGATCACTTGCCTGAATACTTTCCATGCGCAATACCTGTTGGAAACGCTCCAGGACCTCCCGTGTCCTTTGATATATCCTATCCTCTTCACGGCTTACCAGTTCTGCTTTTTTCCTATTTGTATATTCTAAATTAAATTTATTATATACATTGGAAAACAACTGCTGCCCGTCCAGACCTTCTTCGACTGTACCTGTCAAATCCTTATACTCTGTCAGCGCCGCAAACAACATCTCAATATAGTTTTCGGTCTGTACCGATGATTTCAACACCTCATTGACCCTCGAAATTAAAAGTCCGAGCACGCCAAGACGCTCATCGAAAGAAGCGTGCGCAACTTTTTTCAAAAGAATCTCATCCAGATTCCCCCTTAAAATCTCCTCAATCTGATAATCAGTACGGTATTTCCCATACAGCTCCAGATAATTTGCAAAATCTTTGGCAATCTTGGGAAACTGAATGTACTGAACCACGACCTCCCGATCCACCGTCCTGCCAAGTTTCTCATAGACCTGAATCAACGTCGATAAATCTTCCCATCCTCTGGGAGTGGCAAAATTCCTGCCGTCAACCGTCGTCTCCATCTGATAGAAGTTCTGCTTGCGGATATTCAGATAGGAAACCACCGCCCCATGCAATCCCTGCTGATAAGCATACTCTTTCCAGACTTCAAAATCCGGCTCCACCTCAATTTTCTTTACCCTGTCCATCGTAACCACATCAAATTCGCGCACAGATTTGTTATACTCGGGGGGATTACCCGCTGCAACAATCACCCAGCCCTGCGGAATCTTATGATTACCAAACGATTTGCACTGCAAAAACTGCAGCATCGCAGGCGCAAGCGTCTCCGAGACACAGTTAATCTCATCCAGAAACAGAATCCCCTCTGATAGTCCTGTCTGCTCCATCTTCTCGTAGATCGCCGCCACAATCTCGCTCATCGTATATTCCGTTACGTCAAACTCCTGGTCGCCATACCGCCTTTTGGAGATAAACGGGAGCCCAATCGCACTCTGCCTGGTGTGATGCGTAATCGTATACGACACCAGCCCGATTTCACACTCCCTGGCAATCTGCTCCACAATCTGCGTCTTGCCAATTCCCGGTGAACCCAGCAGCAAAATCGGACGCTGGCGAACCGTCGGGATCTCATACATGCCATACTCATCCCTTCGCAGATACGCCTCAATCGTATTTTTTATTTCTTCCCTGGTTCTCTTTATATTCATGACTGCCTCCAAACTCAACGTACAATATCAACCAAACCACCCAAATCCCGCTCGTCCAGAATTAACTTCATCGCCCAGGGCGGCACATCCACATCCAGATAATCCTCGCGAAAAAACACAAACGCTGTTTCATATGGCGGTTTTTTCAGTGGAAATATCCCATAGCCATCCGTAAAGTAAATCAATCCCCGTAATTTATGAAAGGTTTTTTTCGCAAGCAATGTATGAACATACGTAAATGCCGGGCGAAAATCGGTTCCTCCCATCCCCTGCACCTGAAAATCTTCCATATATTGCTGCAGCTGCTTTCGATTCTCAATCACAACGTCCGACTGCACCCGCTCATCACACTGGATAATGTGAATACAAAATCTGCGATAGAAGGACTCGGACTGACTCAGGATGCTGTAAGTCTCCTCCAGAAATTTTTGCACGAGCGATGCCTTACAGGACATGGAGGTATCAATCACAATCACAAAATCTTCGATTTTGTTCATTTCCTTGGTCTCCAAATGTTCAATCAACGGCATGTTTCCATATAAATCCATGCCATAATGGTAGAAAATATAATCAAAACTATCCAAATCTATCTGCATTTCCTCTTTCAGCACGCAGAATTTCTTCAGAAACGTCCGATAATCATATCTCTCACGATTTTCCACGCGCAGCTGTTCCCGCAATCCTTTCGAATCTTCTGCCGCCTCTTTGGAAAATGTTTCCAGCTCCGTCTCCATCTTATCCCGGATATCCTGCCATCGGTTCTGCTGTTCCATCGGCATATCCGGCGTCTTTGCCTCCTGCTCCCACAAAAAATGCTCATCCACAGTAAATTCCTGTATCAGACGCGCCACCACGCGGATATCCGGCTGCGACTCTCTCAGCAGATAGAAAATTGCTTCCGCGTTGAGCACCGGCATCTTCTTCTCCAATCCCTGATAAACAGCACGCCGATAAGGTTTGGATGGATTTCTCAGGCAGCGGTATGGAAGACTGTCAATCACTGATTCCACCGCAATATCACAGGAGAGATGCCATATCTGCAAATCCTCCGCTCCTCTGGGATTCCACACATGACCCATCAGACAATGGAGAATACTGTGTAAATAACAGCGGTTTACCTGTGTGCCGCTAAGACGGTACTGCTCCATCAGAAATTCCGGGTTAAATTTCAACACGATACCATCTGTCGCCGTCCGTCCCAATTCCATCGATGGCTCAAAAATCAGGCTGGAAAGCGCCACATCCAAAAAACGCATATTCAGATACAATTCATTTCGGGAGTCCGACAATATTTCCTTACAAATATCTACTTTTTCCAGCACTTGCTCCTCAAACATACGTCCATCCCTCTATCTCTTTCCTGCAAGGAACCTTCCCATTTATCGCCCCATATATGCGTTCCAGACATAAAATCTACAAACAGAATTTCTTTCTCTTCACCGGAAATCTGCGATATTTTATATCCATCATCAAGCTGACAATCTGCGGCTGCCCGGACTGTTTTGCCTCCTCCAAAAGCATTTCCATCTGTGTCGGAGTATCCACAAAACTTTCCGCCAGCCAGCGCAACTCCTCTGACTTCTCCTGATCTATCAGAAACCATACTGTTTCCTGCAAATGTTCCCGCAGCCAGTTTACATATTCTGCCCGGGCGCTTTCTGAAATATCCAAATTATATGGAAATCTAAGTCTTGCCAATGCTATCTCCATAGCAGTTATCAAATCAACATTATATTTTCCTGTCATAAAAAGCCTGTCATATTCTTCAAAAATCACCTGCGTATTGCGAAATGCATTGCGGTATTGAATGCCCATTCCATGCGTCTGTGTAGAAATAATTCTCGCCGGTGTATTTTCTACCGCTTCCTCAAAAAATTCCGGATAAACCAGTCGGCAGAATACTTCTCCCTGCGCTCCATAGAACTCCACCGTCACCTTCTGTTTCAAATCCTGCAAAAGTTCCCGCAAACAGGAATTGCCATCCAGGCAATGCATATCCAGCCAGGAAAGGTTTTCACATCCGGTAAACGCCCCGGCTCCCATATAGGCCAGGTTGCTGTAACAGGATAACTTACGAAACTGCAGGCAATTATAAAAAATATAGCGTCCCAGCCGCTGAATCGTCTGCGGCAGATACAATTCTTCCAGCTTATCTCCACAGATACACGGCAAGTCCCCGCTATTTATAGGCTCATCCTCCATCTCTGTGGCAAACGCATAGGCATTTACCTCCGTCACAGCGCATCCATCCAGTTCCTCTGGTATGACGACGCTCCCGCTGCTGCTATAACAACGCAGGATGCAGATTCCATGTTCTCTCTTTTCATATGCAAAATACGCATCTCTTTCCAATTCAGATTTCCTCCAACATCTGCCGCACGGTTTTCCCATTCAGGGGATGTCGCAGATAAGGCGCCAGCTCCGCCAGCGGCTGCAGCACGAATTCCCGATTCTGCATATCCGGGTGCGGTATCTGCAAAATTTCTCTGTCCACAATGCAATCATCATAGAAAATAATGTCCAAATCCAGCGTCCTGGGCCCCCAGTGCATGTCGCGCTCCCGATTTGCCTCCTGCTCCACTTCGTGAAGAACATCCAACAATTCTTCTGGTGACAGGAGCGTGCGCAGTTCCAGCATTCCGTTCAAAAACTCTGGCTGCTCCTTTACACCGTAAGGTTCTGTGATGATAAGCTGGGATTTGCGCTGCACAATACAGTCTTCCCGGCGATCCAGTGATTCTATTCCCTGCCTGATATACTTCTCCCGGTCTCCCAGATTGGAACCAACTGCAATATAAGCGAGATGCCAGCTGCGCGTAATCTCTACGGAGACAGCCTCCAACGGAAGTCCGATTGGCGCCCACGGCTTTAATATCTCAAGCGTGATTGCCTGCATTCTGGGAAAATGCAACAGAACTGCCCGCGCCATCTGCTCCGCCGCAGCCTCGATAAGCTGAAACGTATGCTCTGTCATATAATTTGTCATAAAATGCGAGACTTCACCATAGTGAACAGATTTTGTTAAATCATCCCTTAATCCCGCCTCTCTCGTAGATACATACAAAACGGCATTGATGATAAATTTCTGTCCCAGACGATTCTCCTCCGGAAACACGCCATGCCTGCCAAACACTTCCAAATTTTTAATATGAATCTTATCCGTTTTCATCGCTATCACGCTCTCCATCCCTCCTGCACTGCCTCCGCCATCTGAACCACACGCTTATTTTGCAGGACGTCATGCACACGCACAAATGCACACCCGGCCATCAGGCCAAACATCGTCGTCACTAACGTTCCCTCCAGCCGTTCTTCTACCGGTAAGTCCAGGGCAATACCGATGACAGATTTACGCGAAGTTCCAAGAAGAACCGGAAATCCCAATTCCCCCAGCTCTTTCAATTTACAGATAATCTCCAGATTATGCTCATAGGTCTTTGCAAACCCTACGCCCGGGTCAAGAATCATTTTATCTTCTGCAATTCCTGCATCTCTGGCAATTTCAATCGTCTCCTTAAGGTCTGATTTGACATCCTCCATAAAATTTTGGTATTGCATATTGTCCCGGTTATGCATCAGGCAACAAGCCGTCCCCGACTCTGCAATCACCTTTGCAAGCAAGGGATCGTATTTCAGCCCCCAGATATCGTTTACCATATCCGCCCCTGCCTGCAGCGCCGCAAGCGCCACCCTGGACTTATAGCTATCAATCGAGACCGGAATATCAAATCTATTTTTAATTAATTCAATTATCGACGCCGTCCTGTCGATTTCCTCTTCCGCTGTTATCTTCTGATAACCAGGTCTTGTCGATTCCCCGCCGATATCAATCAGGTCTGCCCCCTCATTTATCATCTTCTCCGCCTGTTTCAACGCTGCATCCCTGTTATTAAATTTGCCGCCATCCGAAAAGGAATCCGGCGTGAGATTTAAAATTCCCATAATATAGGTTTTCTCCGCCACATGAAACGTGCGATTGCCAATCTGCATCACGGAATTTTTCTTCTGCATATTTCAACTCTCCTGTCTAAGACTCCCAATCCGCCTTTTAGCGTCCCATCATCTGAAAGAACTGTTCCAAAAGGCTTTTGTCATCTGCAAACGCACCTCTTGTCTCCATCGTAACCGTCTGCGTCCCGGGTTTCTTCACCCCGCGCATCGTCATGCACATATGCTCCGCCTCCAGCATCACCACAGCCCCTTTCGGTTTCAGATACATCATCAGCGCATCTGCAATCTGTGCCGTCAACTGCTCCTGAATCTGCGGGCGGCGCGCATAGATTTCCACCGTCCGCGCCAGCTTGCTCAAGCCCACAACTTTCCCATCCGGCAGGTAGGCAACATGTGCTTTCCCATAAAAAGGCAGCAAATGGTGCTCACAAACAGAATAAAAGACAATATCTTTTTCTAACACAATTCCACTTCCTGCTGTATCAAATGTCTTGCCAAGGAACTGCTCTGGCGTCTTTCCCATTCCATCAAAAAGCTCCTCGTACATCCGGGCAATCCTGTCCGGCGTCTCCCGCAGCCCCTCTCTGCCGCTTTCCTCTCCAATCCCCTCCAGCAAAAGGGTGACTGCCTGCCTGATTTTTTCCTTATCTATCATCTTTTATTTTCTCCTTAACGGTTTCTCGCAGTTCCCTCAAGTAGGACAAAGAGCCAAATGCAAGTATCATGGTACTGTCGTCCGCCCCGGAAAGCGCCCGATTTACCGCCTCTTCCACGGTCCGACAATCCATCACCTGTCCATGGTACTTTCCCGCCTCAGACGCCAACGCCTGTCCATTCATGGCCCTTGGATGATCCGGTGTAACCGTATATACCTGACATGCCAGCGGGAGCATCATTTTCAACATTTCCTCATGCTCTTTATCTGCAAGTACCCCTATTATATAAATTATTTTGTAATTTGTAAAACCCCTTTTTATCGTTTCATATAATTTCTGCGCTGCATTGGCATTGTGCGCACCGTCCATCACAAACAACGGATGTTTGCATAATATGGAAAATCTTCCCTCCCAACTGGCCCGCAAAAGCCCTTGGCGAACATTATCTTTACTGATATGGAATCCAATTTTCTGCAATACTTTTGCCGTCTCTATCGCACAGACGGCATTTTCTATCTGATAATCCCCCAGCAGAGAGAGTACCATTTCATCCGCATTTCCCGGCAGATAATCTTCCGTTTTCGGGAACAATGTTTCCCCGAAATCCCCCAGCGGATAACGAAAAACCTGCTGCATATTATTTGACTCCGCAAAATATCGTACCTGATCTGCCTTACCGCAATCACTGTAGACTAACACTGCATGTTTGTCCCGGCACACATCCTCCAACACGCCCTGAATCTCTTCCTGCCGAGGCTTTATTGCCACAACCTGAGAACCTTCCTTGATAATTCCAGCCTTGATGCGGGCAATCTGTGTCAAATCGCTGCCCAGAAATTTCATATGATCCATGCTGATGGACGTCAGCACACACACACGCGAAGCTGCAATAATATTTGTGGCGTCCGTCTCACCACCCATCCCGGTCTCCAGAACCACAACTTCACAGTTTCGGCGGTAAAAATAGAGAAATGCTGCCGCTGTCTCCACCTCAAACACGGTGGGCTGTGCCATTCCTCTGGCAATCATGCGCTCACACGCCGCACGTACCTCAGAAATCACTGTCACAAACTCATCAATGGAAATGGGCTCCCCATTTACCTGGTACTGCTCCATGCGGTCAAAGACAGCCGGGGAAGTGTATCTGCCCACGCGGATTCCGGCCTGCTGAAGAATCGATGATACCATGGCGCACACCGAACCCTTTCCATTTGTGCCCGCCACATGGATGAACTGCAAATTATCCTGAACATTAGCCAGCTCATTCATCAGATTCCTCATACTTTGCAGTCCCAGAATACTACCGCTCTTTGCTATTTCTCCTAAATAGTCCCAAACCTCATGTTCTGTCATTTTACCTCTAAAAAGCCCTGTGTGGCTTGCCCACACAGAGCTTTCTTTCCTCCTTACATACAACTCATATTATAACTGAGAATCCACAATAATTCCCTTTATCTCTTCCTGTAACAGTTTCTGCTCATCCAAAATCTGCTGGGTATTGCGAATAACCTCCTGATGTGCGTCCAACAGCTCCTGAACTTCCATACTGTCCGGAACCGGCTTACTGTTCGCCGCTCTCTTCTTACGCTCTTCTAAATCTTCCTCGACATCTTTTGCCTTCTTCTCCTGCTCGGCACGCGCTGCTTCCCGTTCAGCATCCTGCTTAACCTGCTCTTCCTTGGCTTCCTTTGCCTCTTCTACAACGTCCTCGATATCCTCATCAATCTTATCAATGGCTTCCTGCTTGAGCATTCCGATAATCTCGTCGCTGGCTGCTTGCAATGTCTTATCTGCCGCCTTATCTGCATCTATCATTCCATGATGTTTGAGAACCTCCTGTTTAATTGCTTTAACCCCTTTCGAAGCCGCTGCAATAACATCATGGGCATCCTTATACTGTTTCTGCCAGTGAGAGACCTGCTGATTCAACTCTGAAATACGCGTCTTATATTCTTCGTTCTCCTTGTCGGGATACAATTCTCCCAACTCTTCTTTCTGTTTCTCGATATCCTGTAACGCTGTATTTGCTTCCTCAGCTGCTTTTTTACTTGTCTTAATGGAATCGCGGCACTCTTCTAAGACCTCATCTACCTTCTGATCCGACTTATATTGATTCTTAATGAACTGCATGGCGTCTTCCATCGCCTTTTTCTTCTTCTCCGCAATGGAATCCTGCACAAGATTCAGCTCACAACCTTTGACTGCACCATTTTTGACTCTGGCCTTGCCCTGCTGCTCTTTTTGTGACGCGTCTTCTTTGTTCTGTATCTGCTCTCTGTTATTTGTATTCACAACTGTATCTGTACCCGCTATTCCATTTATCTTCATAAGCTCTCTCCTTTTCACACAAAACTTCCCGGTATCTATAGTAAATATCGGCTTTTTATGTGATTTCTTTATCTTTCTTATGCAAACTCTTCTGATAATTCATATGAGAAATAACCATCAGTGCGATCTTAAACAGCATGGCGTCCTCAAACGTACGGATATCAAGCCCCAACGCTTTCTCAATACGCTCCAGACGATAAACCAGCGTATTGCGGTGTACATAGAGCTGTCTTGCCGTCTCCGAAATATTCAGGTTGTTCTCAAAGAATTTATTGATCGTTATCATGGTCTCCTCATCATAAATATCCGGTATTTTCTCTCCAAATATCTCCTTTAAGAACATTTCACAAAGACTAACCGGAAGCTGATAAATCAAACGCCCAATCCCAAGGTTTCCATAGAAAACGGTATCTTTCTCCATATAAAAAATACGTCCAACTTCTAACGCCAGTTTTGCCTCCTGATATGAGCGTGTGATATCCGGCAGCAAATCTACCCGATTGCCATAACCTACCCTCACCTTGACCATTGCTTCTGCGTGAAGGTTGTCCACCAGAGTCCGCGCCATCTTTCCATACTCTTCCTCAGATTCGATATCCCCGACGTCTTTCACCAGGACAACGCAATTCTCATCTACCTCCGTCACAAAATCTCTCGATGCAGTCACAAAAAGATTTTTTATTGTCTCAAGCACTATGCTGTCATTTTTGCCGGACACCTCGATGACAAACACCACCCTCTGCGCCGCGTCAATATGCAATTTCTTGGCCTTATTATAAATATCCACCACCAGCATATTACCCAGCACGATATTCTGAATAAAGCTGTTCCGATCCGTCTGTTCCCGATACGCGCAAACAAGATTACGAATCTGACAAGCTGCAAGGCGTCCAATCATATAAGTCTCTTCATTACCGGCATGTACTAACAGAACGTATTCCAACTCATTTTCAATCATGATCTTAAAAAAATGACAACCTGAAATCAACTGGCTCTCCGCCATGGAATCTGCAAAACTGCAGATTGCTTCCTTCCTGTCCTCCCCGAATTCACAGGTTGTCGCCAATATCTCTCCACTGTCGCTGTACAGTTCGAGCTCAACTCTTGAAATCTCCTTAATTTCCTCTAAAGTAATTTGCAATTTATGATTTGATATCATGGATACCTCTCTTGTTGTTTGTTAGATTTACAATTACAATACCAAATACCTGTGACAGGATATCATTCAGGATATATTCAGAAAAGAGAATGTCACCGCCCTGAGGCGAAACATTCTCTTTCCCTTTGTTATGCCACCTGCTATTTCACAAAATAATTAATGGGTAATTGTCAATTCTGTTTCTTTGTCAAACACATGAACTTTCTCAACATCCATTGCAAGTTTAATCGAATCTCCAAGGCGTGCGGTAGTTCTGGAATCAACCTTCGCCGTCATGTTGGAACCGTTGATATTATAATATAACAATACTTCGGAGCCAAGCAGCTCATATCCGGTAACCTTTGTGTTAAATGTGCTGTCCTTGAAATTATCCAATGCTGCTTTGGAATCATCAATATCATCCGGACGAATACCAAGGATCACCGTCTTGCCATTGTAACCGCCGTCAATGAGTTTCTTACCTTTTGCAGCCGGCAATACAATGTTGTTCTCGCCAAATACCAGAGAAACGCTGTCGCCCTGTACTTTACAGGTTGCATCCAGGAAATTCATCTGCGGAGAACCAATGAATCCGGCTACGAACAAATTATCCGGCTCATTGTACAATTTCTGCGGCGAATCTACCTGCTGGATAATACCGTCCTTCAGAACAACGATTCTTGTTCCCAGTGTCATTGCCTCTACCTGGTCATGCGTTACATAAATGATGGTTGCGCCCAGTCTCTGATGCAGGGAAGCAATTTCCGCACGCATCTGCACACGCAATTTTGCATCCAGGTTCGACAGCGGTTCATCCATCAAAAATACCTTAGGCTCACGCACAATCGCACGTCCCATAGCCACACGCTGTCTCTGTCCACCGGACAAAGCCTTCGGCTTACGGTCTAACAATTTATCCAAATCAAGAATTCTTGCAGCTTCTTCCACTTTCTTCTTAATCTCTGCCTTCGGAACCTTTCTCAGTTTCAAACCAAACGCCATATTATCGAATACGGTCATATGCGGATATAATGCGTAGTTCTGGAATACCATCGCAATATCTCTGTCTTTCGGCTCCACATCATTGACGCGCTTGCCGTCAATCGTAAGCTCACCGGAAGAGATTTCCTCCAGACCTGCCACCATACGAAGGGTTGTGGACTTTCCACATCCGGAAGGACCTACGAAAATGATGAATTCCTTGTCTTCAATCTCAAGATTAAAATCCTTAACTGCCTCAAATCCGTTTGGATATACTTTACAAATGTTCTTCAATGATAAACTCGCCATATTACCAATTACCTCCTGTAATTACTCTGCTTTGCAGAAATTTATAAAAATATAGTACCAAATTTCCTGCAATAATACCACCTGACAACCTACCAAAAACGTATCCATATTCTTGTTACAAACGCCCAGAATAAATATAACCATCTCCATTCTTCGTCAATTTAACGAAAATTACACATTTCTTCTATGCAAATTAACAAATTACTACTCCGGCATTTTTGATGATTCGGGTTGTAAATTCCACACACTTTAGTTATAATAAGAAAAAAACATTTAGAGGAGGACCTATTATCATGGGCAAGAAACGTAACATTATTGTAGGACAGTCAGGAGGCCCCACTTCCGTAATCAATTCGAGTCTGGCGGGCGTATATAAGACCGCAAAAGAAAGAGGATTCGATAAAGTATATGGTATGCTGCACGGCGTACAGGGTTTATTGGACGAACAGTATGTGGATTTATCCACCCAGATTCATTCGGACATCGACATTGAGCTGTTAAAACGTACCCCTTCCGCTTTCCTTGGCTCCTGCCGTTACAAACTGCCGGAAATCCACGAGAATCCGGAAATCTACGAAAAGCTTTTCGAAATTATGGACAAGCTGGACATTGAGACTTTTATCTATATCGGCGGAAACGATTCCATGGATACCATCAAGAAATTATCCGACTATGCAATCGTCAAAGGACATTCCCAGAAATTCCTTGGCGTACCTAAGACCATAGACAATGACCTGGCATTAACCGACCATACGCCTGGATTCGGAAGCGCTGCAAAATATATCGCCGCTTCCACCAAAGAGATTATCCGTGACGCCCTGGGTCTTACCTATAACAAAGAAATGATCACGATTATCGAAGTTATGGGACGTAATGCCGGATGGCTGACAGGCGCTACCGCCCTCGCAAAGACCGAAGAATGCGATGGACCGGACGCTATCTATCTGCCGGAGGCCACCTTTGACATCGACAAATTCTTACAGACCGTCAAAGGATTATTAGAGAAAAAGAAATCGATTGTCATCGCTGTTTCCGAAGGCATTAAGCTTGCCGACGGAAGATATGTATGCGAGCTGTCAGGCGGCGGAGAGTATGTAGACGCTTTCGGTCACAAACAGCTGCAGGGAACTGCCGCATATCTTGCAAGTTTCCTGGGTGCAGAGATTGGCTGCAAAACCCGCAGCGTTGAGTTCTCTACACTTCAGAGAAGCGCGTCACACATGGCTTCCCGTGTAGACATCGACGAGGCATTCATGGTAGGCGGCGCTGCCGTTAAAGCGGCAGACGAAGGCGACACCGGTAAGATGGTTGTTATCGACCGTATTTCCGATGATCCTTATCAGAGTGCAGCCGGCATCTACGATGTACATCGAATTGCCAATCATGAAAAAGTAGTTCCGCGCAACTGGATGAATAAAGAAGGCAATTATGTGACCGATGAATTCATCAACTATATTGAGCCATTGATCCAGGGAGACTATCAGCCATTCATGGTAAACGGACTTCCACAGCATCTGGTTCTCCGCAAAAACTAATCTATCATTTGAACAGGAAAATCCTGTCTGCAAAAAGTACCAGACTCCTGCAAAGGAATCTGGTACTTTTATATGCTTGCAAATTACTTTTCCTTATTTCACACCGGTCGTTCCAAAACCGCCCCGGTTCTTATTTTCCAACGTTTCTGTCTCTTCAAATACGATATGGGGCTGGTTCTCCATAATGCGGAACTGACAAATGCGGTCGTTCCTGTGAATAACCGTGTCTCTGGTGGCATACACCGGCATATACCACATATCCTCATCGCCGCAGTAACTTCCATCTATAACGCCGCAGCTATTCACCTGCAGAATTCCATAGTTCTTAAACGTAGAGCTTCTCGGCACAACATGAGCCTCATACCCTGCCGGCAGCTGCATAGCCACACCCAGCGGAATCAGTTTGAACTCTCCTGTCTTAAGCTCAACCGTCTCACTGGCGCGCAAGTCAATCCAATCCGACTTGCCATCAATGTAAGCAAGCTTGTCAATCTCCTGTGTAAAATATTTTATCCTGACTGTTTCCATTTCCATCTCCTGATTCGAATTATTGTCCCAGCAGATTCATCACCACAGGCGTATAATGCAATCCCTGATATGCATAGTATGAGTCGTTCTGTTTGTCTTCTTCCTTCTCCTGCTCTGCCTTTACCTCTTCCTGCTCTGCCTGTTGCAGCTTGATATACATGTCAATGAATTTCAGATAATCTTCATAGGAGAAAAGCTGTTCCAGGATGCTCTGATAATAAGTATCTTCCACTTCCTGTACCGATGCTGCCGCCATACTGCCGTCTGTATTGATATTATAGGACGCATTCGGCACCTCCACGCCGCCGTTCATATACCCTGTGACCTTGACCACGTAATTCTGCGTCTCCTCAAATGGCGGAATGCCTCCATACTTTGCTACATTATTACTTCCGGCATTGTACGCAGCAAGCGCAAGGCTTACATTTCCATCGTACTTCTCCAGCATCTGACTGATATACTTCGTTCCGCCCATAATATTCTGGTAGGGGTCGTAAGAATCCGTAACACCAAGTTCCCGCGCTGTCGCAGGCATTAACTGCATAATTCCCTGCGCTCCCGCACCAGAGGTTGCATTGGGGTTAAAATCAGATTCCGCTTTCGCAATCGCCTTAATCAGGTTCTTCGGTACATTGTACTTCTCTGCCGCTTCCGCAAAAATCTCTTCCAGAGACGCCGTAGTCTGCAGATAAGAAGAGAAATCCTCTCCCTGCACCGCCGTTGTCGTTGTCTGAGTTCCGGTACTGTCCGTACCCTGTATCGCGTTTACTCTCATATGAAATGACTCCCTTTCTATATTTTTATACCAGCTAACAAATCTGCAAGGCTTGTAGATGCATTTTCATTGGAAATATATTGTTCGGTCTGTTCTGTCTTCTCCACGTCTACCATTTCCTCTTCCAATGCTTTCATGCTGAGACTTACCTTGTTGTCATTCGTATTCAGTACCTTGACTTTTACTTTCTGACCTGTGCTCAAAACCTCGGAAGGCTTGCCTATCCTCCTCTGGGAAATCTGTGAAATATGCACTAATCCACTGATTCCATCGCCCAAATCCACAAAAGCGCCATAAGGCATCAATGATTCCACTGTGCCCTCAAGCACCGTTCCAGGCACCATCCGCGCAACCTTGCGGTCATGCTCTTCCTGTCTCTTCTCCTTCAAAATAACTTTTACTGAGAGCACCAGTTTCTTTTTCGATTCCTCTACGGTAATCACTCTTGCCTGCACTTCACGTCCCAGCCAGTCCTCGGTAGCCTCCACATAAGACAAATCAAGCTGAGATGCCGGAATAAAACCACGAATTCCTTCCACATAAGCAACAACACCGCTGGGAACGATTCCCGCTATCTTCACGGAAAGCTCTGTCTTCTCCTCAAAATATGTATGTAACTTCTCCCAGGCAAGCACATCATTGGCCTCTTTCTTAGACAACTGAATGTTGCCTTGTCCATCATCAAGTTTGACGACCGTGCCCTCGATGACATCCCCCGGATGTACATCTTCCATCACATGGAAATTCGGATCATTACTCAAATCTTCCACTTTGATGACGCCCTGCGTGTAATATTTCAAATCCAATGTTACTTCTTCCTCTGTTACGCCGAGCACGACACCTGAAATAATATCGCCTTCCTTAATCTCACGGAAGGATGCTTCTAACTCTTCTTTATAATCTTCCATAGATTCTGCCATAATCAACGCTCCTTTTCTCATATCTACATAATTACTACTATTCTAACAGAAAAACAAGAAAATTACTAGTTTTTTTTCTGATTTGCCTTATTTTGAAATTTTTCTTCCTCTACAATAAAGCGTTCATGGACAGCCTTTCCGATTTCACCCTTTTCATCTTTCGCTATAACAGTAAATGATAATTTTCTTCCATCTGCCTTTTCCAGTATAGATTCACAGTATACTTTCATACCCACAGGCGTAGGGGCAAGATGATCCAATTCCAAGCGGATTCCTACGGTCCCCATGCCTGACTCAAGTTCCCCTGCTACGCTCTTCCATGCCGTCTCCTCCATCAAAGCCGCCATCCGGGGTGTTGCAAGCACCTCCAAAGTACCGCTCTTATGTGCTTTCGCCGTGTCCTCTTCGGTTACAATAATTTCCTGATATCCCTTTATTCCTGTCTGCAGCATATTTGTCCTCCTTTTTATCCAATAACTCTTTCGTCTTTTCTCAACATTTTCGGATGTTCAAAACCCCCGGCAGACATCTTACAATGTCCGCCGGGGATAAATTGCCGGCACAGTTTTGCGCCTATTTTACTTTCACGGTAATGGTTGCCTTCACTTTACTGTTGCTTGACGGTTTTACCGTAATCTTTGCTGTTCCTTTCTTCTTCGCCGTAATCTTTCCATCTGCTGAGACAGATGCGATCTTCGGCTTATTTGACTTATATTTGAATTTGGAACATGTTGTGCCTTTCGGTACGCTCGCCTTAATCTGGGACGTCTTCTTCACCTTGAGACTTACGGATTTCTTCTTTACTGTCACCTTATTCGGAATACCTTTTACAGTCACCTTACAGGTTGCTTTCGCTCCGCCGGGAGCAAGCGCTGTGATTACCGCATTGCCCTGACCCTTTGCTGTCACAAGACCTGTCTTCGCATCTACCGCTGCCACCTTGCCATTGCTGCTGGTATAGGTTATTTTAGAAGTCTCTTTGTCAAGATCCGCTTCCGCGCTCAGTTTTGCCGTCGTCTTCAAACCATCGGCTGCCTTCGTGCAGATTGTCACGGATTCCTCCTCAAAACTTACGGAAGAGGCATACATTACAGGCGTCTTAATCCGCTTGTTCGCCAACAGCTTATCCGCACGTTTTTCCAGCTGGTCTAACCGTTTGCTGGACGTAGCCTCCTTGCCCTGACTCAAAATCGTTTTCATCTGCGCTTTTACGCTATCCGTATAATCGTTACCTGCTATCGCCTTTTCCAGCTCCGTTTGTTTCGTATCAAATCTTCTGGAATCTACCTTAATATAATCAATTTCATGCCAGTTATTCACCGTATCATCTGCGTTATAGGTATCTATCAGCGTGTTGTACTCCTCCACGGTAATCGGAATCATACCGCCGTGAGTACCAACATCTCCGCCAGTACGCCCAAATGTTCCCTCTGCCGCCTTCTTAATGCTGTTAGGCTCTGATAAATCCGTCGTCAGATAAGGCTCATAGCGAATACTCATATCACCATAGTTATCAATCATGACGCACCATTCATCGCGGTCAATAAATTTGAACAATGTCGCTCCTTCGTATGCGCCACTGTATCCCTCCATCTCTTTCTGGGAAATCTTCTCAAAATGGTCTCCAACAGACTCATTCTTAAACCAGTTCCAGACGATCTCCGCTCTCTTAAGATCCCTGTTATCAGACAAATCACTAAAATCAGACATCCCGGCATACTCTTTTCCATCCAGGGTAAATGGTGTGATTCTCTTAGGATCTGTCGCATCATAAGCGTCCTGGTTCTCATCTCCCTCATACTTAGGATCAAGCACCGTGTCCGCACTCATCAGCTCAATATGGTTGTTTGTTTCATCCTTCACCAAACGAAACAGCGTGCCATAAGGATTCCCATCCTCATCTGCTACCCAAAGCTGGGAAGTGTCGATATTTCCATAACCATCGTGAACCTTATTCGGAACTTTGTTTTTCCAGTTCTGAAAAAATGGCTCCTGTTCACAGAGTTTTGTTGGACCAAAGGTAACAAAATCTTTCGTTTCATTGCAGTACAGGCGGTCTCTCGTCCTGCCGTCTACATTCGTACGTGCCGACCAGTAGACGAGATAGTTGTCTTTCGCCGGGTTATAAATTGCCTCCGGCGCCCACGCCATACATGCGTCAACCTCTGTGCCCACATCAACATAACGCCTTGTCCAGTGTACCCAGTCCTCGGTCTCCCAAATGAAAAGTTTTGTACTGCCATATGGGCTTGTCGTCATGGTTCCCCAGTTACCGACCACATTGTTCGTCCGGTTACCACCGTATTTTTCTGCCATCGTATTCAAATCCGTGGCAAGCAGCCATACTTTACTGGAATCTATGCTGTTCTTTCTGCACCCGCGAATGAGATAGGGGTCGCGGACGCCCTGGTCTTCTCCCTCAAAGGGAAATAGCGTGGAGGCGTCGCCCGTTTTTGTCTGTTCAATATCAGCATCTTCCTTTACCTTATAATTATAACTGGTTGGTGAATATTTTTCAATCAGATCCGCGTAATCCATACCCACCTCAAAAAGCGGATTGCAGCCGTTTAATGCCGTCCAGTTCAAACCATCCTCACTGAGGAAAAAATGAATTTGCTGCACATCTCTGTAATCAAGATGGTTTCCTTTGCCGACGGGGTCTTTATCTGCAAAACACACATACACATATCCGGCATAGGAATCATCAGACAGTCCCGCACGAATGGTCAACGGAAATTGTTTCTCAACCTTGCCGTTCTCTACGCCTTCAATCCCATCCGCTACCGTCACCGTGGCTTTCAGCGTAAATTTATAATCATTCTCGCCTGCAAGGGGTCTTGTAATCTTCAATTTGTTGCCTTCTACCTTCACATATTTCTCGTCCTTCGGCTGCACACTATATGTAATCTGTGCTCCATCTACTCCGCTTATCTCGGCAGGAAGTTCCAAATCCTCGGTCAAAAGCTGATTGACGTTCGATTCCCGGATAACCAATTTGCTCCTGATGGTATCAGCGCTCACCGCTGCCCTGGACTCAAGGACAGTCGTCGGCACAGCGCCGACCACCAACCCCGTCGTCAGACAAACGGCAAGCAAAGTATTTATGATTCTACGTTTCATCACGATTTCCTCCTGTCATATCCGATTATTTCTTGATTTTAATCGTCTTCGTCATGGTAACTTTTCCAACTTTTGCAGTTACTTTCACTTTACCAGCCTTCTTTGCCGTCAGTTTTCCGCTGGAAGATATCTTTGCCAGTTTCTTACCCTTTTTATCCAAAGACCATTTTGCCTTGCCGGAAATTCCGGTCACTTTTAATTTGATGGATTTTTTGGCTTTTACCGTGCTTGCTCCGGTAATGTCGCCGACTTTAACGACCACCGTCCTGGTAATGCTCTTGCCACCCATTGCCACTTTGACATAAACTCTTCCGTTTCCTGCCGATTTGGCGGTAATCTTACCAGACTTATTGACAGAAACGGCTCCTGTTGCACGATATGTAATCACTGCGTTCTTATCATTGACGCCGCCAGGAAGTACCAGATTCACGGTTGTCGTCTTGCCTTTTGCCAGAGAACCTGCATTGGCAGATGCTCTGACGCTGCCAAGATTTACATCAACCTTAACCAGCGTATAATATTCCTGCGCGTATCCGTCATATTTTGCCTCTATTCTGGTGACAACCATCGCATATCCTACATTCTTAGCCGTCACTTTGCCAGTGGCGTCCACGACCGCAACGTCCGTATCCTGAGACTCATAGCTGATTTTCACCGTTCCTTTTACGGAAGCCGGCACATCTTTCACTTTTACAGATGAAATCTGTTTCGGCAGTAAATTCAATGACGCCGGCGCCGGATTGAAACCATCCGCCAACGCTCCAAAGGGATCTAAATACTCTGCGGAGAACTCTGCTTTTGCCAGCGCCTTATTGATATCGCTGATTGCCCGGTCAATTTCTGTTTGACTCTTTGCGGCTGCCGCACTGTCTGCCGCCTTCTGAAGATCTTTTTTGGATTCCTCGTTGCAATATCCTCCGTTCAGTGCATCGGTAACCCTTGCAACTGCCGCATTCAGTCCGGAACGATCCGCAGGTTTCACTATCACGGTAAATGTTTTCTCTCCCACCAGGGTTCCCGATTCCGTCCTGGCTTTCAGAGTTACCGTCGTATCCCTCGCCGGATTGATGACCTTTCCCTCAGATGTAACAACCGCCTCATTTTGGGACGTCCAGGTAATCGGCAAATCTCCGTGAGTCTTCGGCAGATTCAGGTCATATTTAACAGCGCTCTCTGATTGATTTTTTCCGAGTATGCTTTCCACCTTCATGGCGTTTTCAAATTCTGTCTGAAATTTCTCCTGATACGGCGCCTGAACTTCAGCGTCTGTCAGAACGCCATCATAAATCTTAAAAGATGAAATCTTGCCATTGAAGTTTGTATCACCGCTCCAGACAGACTTTCCGATATAGCCAAGCACATTATTTTTACAACCTTTCGCAATAACGTCATCTACAATACTATAACCGCTCGCAAGACTGGTATTTCCTTCTGCATCCTGAATCGGCACGCCATCAATATAGAGTTTGATGGTTCCCTCATCAAATACCAGATCCACGGTATAGAACTGCTCATCCTCCAACATCCGAGCTGTACTGAACAATTTCTCAACACTGGCATTCTTAATTCCCGCTCTTACCGGTCCATTATCAAACCTGGGGCAATAAAACATATAATTTGCTCCCGTTCCCTGTGGATTCGATCCCAAACAGAATAACCAGGAATGAACGCCTGTCGTTGCGCTTCTGGCATATCTCGTCTCAATCGTAAACTTCTCCTGATCCGTCAGATTATCCATGATACTCGTCGGAAATTCCACATATGCATTGGCATTTTTAAGCTCCATCACACCGTTTTCCGCATCAAATGCAACATTGGTTTTACCCTGAATAGTCGCATCATTGTTATTGCCTGACTTGTCTTTAATCTTGCCCTCTTCCTCCTTAGAGAAATCATAATCTACCGCCAGCTTATGTCCTTCCTGACCAGCTGCATCTGCCGTAGCAACGTTTCCGGTAAATACTGTAGTTGCTACCAGAGCACATGCAAGCAATCCGCTTACTATCTTTTTTACTCTCATGATAATTCTCCCTTCCATGTGGATATATTGTTTTCGTCCGGTTCCTCAGACAATTACGTCTGTTTTCCCTTCTTAATCTTCATTGTCTTTTTGTATCCGGTACTGCTTTTCAGCAGTTTCTTAACCGCCTTATAGCGCTCGGCTTTCACTTTGATGGTTGCCTTCTTATGAATGCCCTTAATTGCATTCTTGCCAATACTGGTTACATTGCTGCCCATCGTAATCGTCTTAAGTTTCTTCTTGTTGGAGAAGGCCTTGCTACCGATGGCATTGACCTTAAAATTATAACCATTAATCGCTACCGTATCCGGTATCTTCACGGAACTCTTGTTGCCCTTCATTCCAGTCACCGTCACCGCACCGTTTGTTCCATCCGTATTCTCCTCGTCCACCTTCGTAATTTTATAGCTCAGGTTGCCAATGGTGAGGCTTGTGTTCTTCGCCGGGAGCGGTTTTGCCGCATCTACATCACCCCTTGCAATAGCTGCCGGGTTCGCAAGCACGGTAATCGGAATTTCCTTCGTATAGGTATTTCCATATTCATTGTATGTAACCTTAAGCGTCTGCTGTCCCGCTTTCGCCGTGTTAATAAGAGAGGCATCCAGTTTAAATGCAAACCTGTCTTTCAAAATTCTGGTTGTGCCATTCTCATATTTTACAACAAGTCTGACATCGTCCAGACTAAACGGTGATCCCTGCCGGTAAGTCCGCGTCGTCTTCTGCGCTGACACAGAAGATATATCGGACATCTTCGGTTGCCCGTTGGATACGTGAAACGTACACGACTGTGCATCCGTGCCATCGCTCAATATCAATGCCCCATCCTCAGACGTCAGATAAAATCCCGGGTATTTCACGCTCTCAAAAGTAACGCCCTCTCCGGTGAATCCTTTCAACGTGCGGAAAGTCATGCTGTCAGACTCTGCCGTAATGCCCTTGTTATCGGCCTTTGAACTCTCGCCGTTGACGGTATTGGCGTCGTGTTCCAGCGTTACCTTATAACTGTCTCCATCCTGTACTGCCCGCAGGTAGGTTCCCGGCTTGTTGTAGGACTCAATGGTCACATAGGACTCATTCTCCTTATCCGCCTTGCCCGGCTCAATCTCCCACATCCGGTCCGCCTTGGCCGCACTGGCATCCATTATCACTTTTTTGGGATTTAAACCCTTCTTACCTACGGAATACTCCGCATCATCCCGGCTATTGTTGAATGCTTCATGGGCAATCGGCACACCCTCGGAATCCTCAATCCGGCTTGCAATTCCGGTAAGGCCCGTAGACGTCTCCTGAATATACTGAATAGAGCCATCCTCATCAAAGAACACCTCTTCCACGCAGATCACACGCCGCTGTCCTGTTCCTGCTGCAAGCGAGCCATTGTGATAAACAAAATAGGTATGTCCCTGGAAATTAAATATAGCCGGATGGTTCGTATCCGAAGTCGCCGTAGGCTCCATGATTACGCCGCCATGCGTCCACTTGTTACTGGTGATATCAGTAGATCTGGCATATCCCATCTCCTCACGCCAGTGAGTCGCATAGAACAGATAATAATCTCCGAAATAATTACCCTCGGCGTCCTGTCTGCGGTAAAGATAAGGCGCCTCCGTAAAGGTAACCATGTCGTTCATATTCTTATCACATGCCGCAATCTCCGGAATTCCGGAAATATCCTGATACCAGAGATCTTTGTCTATTCCCTGCGTAATCTTGCCATCGCCATCCTGGTCCTTGACCCTGACATCCTCACCGTCAATCTCAAGTTCGCACATCCACGGATAAGTATTTCCCCATCCCATATAGATATGCTCCTTACCGTCTTTGCTGTACTTTGCCTCCTCAATCCATGCGGTAGGGTCAATATCTTCCCATCCGAAAGAATCCGGATGAAGTTTGTTGGCATTATATTTCTCTTTAACCGTCTTGCCGTCTTCCAATACATAATCCTGCACTCTCGTATCGTTCGGACTGATTAAGATACCCTTGTCCACAAACGGTCCCGTTGCCGATTCTGAGACTGCCGCTCCCACGCATTTTCCTGTTCCCGGTTTCTCCGCACAGTACAGTAGATAATACATATCCTGATATTTGATAACCTGCGCAGCCCATGCGGAAACATTATCCGCCCATGAAACCTTCTTCATGTTCATGATTTCGCCCCGAAATTCCCACTTCTTCATATCCTTGGTGGAATAACAGAAATAGTTCGGCATGTTATAACTGCCGGCGCTTCCCTGGTCATCGTGTCCCACGTACAGGTAGACCGTATCTTTGTCTACCAGGATTGACGGGTCTCCTGCATAGAGAAGGTCGCCATTCTCGTCAAATCCGGCGACCGGGTTCCCCTGCGTGCTCTTCTCAAGCACAATCTCCTCTGGTTCAGCCCGCCCCACAGGCGCGGCTGACGCTGTCATTGGCATCAAAGTGGCGGTCCCCAACAACAAGAAACACGCCAGAATGCCAGACAAAAACCTTTTTTTCATATGATGCATCCCTTTCCTTGGTGCCTTGGCACCTTATTTTTGTACTATTATTATCTCATTTTACCATAAAAAATCAATATAATATCTTCTCC
>CAJTSB010000015.1:0-1674 GCA_910578825.1 uncultured Lachnospiraceae bacterium
CCACCCCCCCCACATCAACCACAACAGCCCCCCAAAATACTTCTCATCCCTCTTTTTCCGATTCCCGTCACCATCTTCTGCAAACACAAAATGCTTACAAAACTGCTTAAAACAAAGCATCTCTAGATAGGTTTCCTTTGAATGCTTGCGACACATTCTACATGTGTCTAAGCTACTATATAAACACAATTTTTCAGCCTCGTCACTCGTATAGGAACACAATTCTATGTAATTACTTCTTCACTTTTTTCTTTGCCGTACTATGTATGTTTTTAATACTTTCTAAATACTCTTCTTCAACTGGCGATACATTCTGAACCTGATATTTTCTATATTCTTCTGTTGCCTTTTCTATTGCCTGTGCATGGCTGATTGTTCCTGCGCCCTCTAATAATTTCTCTCCCGTAGTTTTCAATATATTATCAAGATGATCTACATAATCAGACATATACATGGGATGGTGACGCATCGCTTGGATTTCTGCAAAATCAAAATATCCAGACACAATGTTATTTAAAATTTTCAATTCTTCCTCATTTAAATAATTCTTTGCAATGCCAATATCTTTCAACGTCGGGAAATCACCCAAAAAATTCTTAAGTCCCATAAACGGCTGTTCTGCATCTGCACGTTCATATATTACCTCTGCCGCCGTATGCCCATGCGCTGCATAATGCAGCTTATTTTGAACCATTTTAAAAAATGCGATGGATTCACTGCTTTTGGGATTATAATCCACACTGGTAGCGTAAAGGTCAAGCACCTGCCGGTACATCACTTTTTCCGATGAGCGAATATCCCGTATACGGTCTAATAACTCTTTCCAGTAATTTCCCCCTCCCAGATTCTTTAATCGCTCATCATCCATCGTAAAGCCTTTTATCATATATTCTTTCAGACGTTCCGTCGCCCAACGCCGAAATTGAGTAGCGATTAAAGATTTCACACGGTATCCAAGAGAGATTATCATATCAAGATTGTAATGGGTAATATTATAATTCTTACCATCGGCGCCAGCTGTTCGGAATTTCCGAACAACTGAATCCTCCTCCAATTCTCCCTCTTCAAATATATGTTTAATATGCTCGCTGATATTGGATTTACTGGTTTGATATAATTCACATAATTGAGCTTGTGTAAGCCAAACCGTTTCATCCTGAAATTTAACATCTATTTTTGTATTTCCATCCTCTGTCTGGTATATGATAATTTCACTCTGAACTTCTTTTTTATTATCCTCCATATGCTGCTCTCCTTCAAAAATTTAATTTCTCATACCTATGTAACAGCTACCATCTCAAGCAATTATCTTTCCATCAATTTTCTGCTAATCTCTCTTACAGAACCCAATTGTCTTTCAAACATAATATCCCATAATTCTAAACATTTCTCAGCCGTTTTCCTATCAGTTTCTTTTCCGGAGTTAGCTGTTTCATCATATAGAGAAATAATCAACTTTGATATTTCGTCCTCTACTCCCCACTGATTCCTCAATTCATCCATTTCCATCCACAAAATATTCTCACATAATTTAATGATAATATCTGCATAATCAACAATAGATAACGCATTTTCCTCCAAATAATGAATAAATGACCTTACTATTTTTTTACTTGCCTTTGAACTCACAATTTCCTGCAGGAAATTTTTATCATCTTTCAGATTAATATATTC
>CAJTSB010000015.1:1684-68070 GCA_910578825.1 uncultured Lachnospiraceae bacterium
GATTAATGGAAACTCTAAATCCAAATTACTATTTATAAATCTGAGAATAATTGCTTTAGCCAATTCCCGATAATCAACAATATCTAAATACAGAATAGCCATACCTAATATAGCCTTTATTTGTTCTTCAGTTAATGTTTCAACATGAAACATAATGTTGTCAAACTTCCCATATTGTATATAAAATTCACATACAGCATGTCCGCCTACCTCTATAAGCTCTTTGTCTAAATCATTAAAACACTTTTCAATGATTTTTAAAATTCGCTCTTTATATTTTGGATATAAACGAAAAAACATATTTTTAGAATCATAAAAACTTGCAGTCCGTATATCAGCTTCATAAATTTTTATGATTTTTTCCTCTGCCCATTCCCGTTCGATATTATAAGAGGGCCATAAAGCATACAATGCAGCAAAACGTACTGCAGGATTTTTATCAACTGCCAGCCCTTCCATTACTTCTCTAAACTCTGTAAATAAAATCTTATCTTCCCATAGTAAATTCCCTATTGCTCTTGCCGCTTGTCCCCTTACACAATTTAAGGCATTACTGCTTAACATCTGACAGCTTTTCATTTCCTTATCTTCTGGGCTCGTTACATTTGGTTTTTCTAACGCAGGGTTTTCATGTTTCAAGGCAATATGTTTCAATTGATTTAGCACTTTCGCAGACCAGACATTCGAATTCATTTTCTCAATAATTCCACAAAAATAAGATGCCCTATGTGTCTTCAAATCACATGGAAATATATAAAACATTTTTTCTATCGTCTTAGGTTCAATATCATTTAAATGCTCAGATAACTCTACTCCTAAAAATAGCGAATCTATAAAAGCAGGCAATACTTTATCTTTATGTTCTAAAACAAGTCTTATCATTGCCTGTGGTTCTTGTTTTACAGCCGAACGAAAATCATCTACATACATTTTAAGAGAACTCTCAATAAATCCTCCTTTTACCTCAACACTTTTAAAACGATTTCTATTTTTTAATTTGCTGTTGGTTATTATTTGAAGCCACTGTTTTTTACTGATATTTTTTCCAGAAACAGGCGAACTTACCCATCCTGAATGCCCATCTTTATTATAATAACGTGATTGAACTTTATGAAATCTCCTGCTAAGCACCTGTAGCAAATCTTTACTTTTCTTACTAATCCTTTCTTCTGGTAAACATGATAATAATTCATATTGTAAATCCCCCCAGAAACTCCAATACACACGTTCACTTTGTTTTGATTTGTTCCACTCTATTCTTCTTTGATACCATCTTACTGCCCTTGGAGAAACATACTTATAAATCACGCTTTCCATCCAAAGCAATTGTTCCCTTTCGCATTTTCGCCCGTGAACTCTTAAAACATTTTTTACTAGCCCCAACTCATCTTCTTCCCCACTGGTGTAGTCAAAAATATTCTTATCTAAATCACTACCAATATAACGTATAATCTGATTACTAAAGTTGCTCGGCAAATAACTCAAACTATGCAATATTATCTCATTAAATACATGATATCCCTTTCCCATATATCTTTCATAATTCTCCCAGAATTTTTCTGGTGTTTTTGATATTATTGCAACATTAGCCTTTTTCACTAATTCTACACAAGCTCTCTCTATTCCTCTTTCATGCCAATATGTTCCTGACCATTCATTGTATTTTACCTCTTCTGAATCAGTATTAGGAATATAGGGAAGTAATTCCGTAAGAACAAATTCTCCATTCTTAATCAAAAAAGATGCTTCTTCTTCAAACAATTCTTCTTCATAACGATAGATGTATTTACCCTGACTCCTAATTTTGTGTTTCATCCAAAAAGAAATAAGTTTGATAGCACGCATCTCACATTGTTCCATCACAGCTTTTATATCTATAAAAAGTTCTTGAGCCAAATCAGGATAATGCTCATATAACAACATCCTCAACTCAAACATGTCTTCACTTTCTTCTGTAATACCGTGCCAAAAACATCTAATGAATTTTTTATCATCTTCTTCACTTTTCAAAATATATTTTTTAATAAACGTAATATCTTCCATAGATAAATCTGGACTTAAGCTTTGTAGCAAATTAAAAACATTTTCTTTTCTGTCTATGTCCTGATACCATTTATCTAATATGCCTTGGTCCCTTAAAACAGCAATATACTGTTTTTTAGAGTAGATAACATTATTCAATAAATATTGTCCATAAACCTCATTTTCACAATTGGCTATTATAAACTGAATTACATTTTCATCTGGTTCCAGAATTTGTCCCAGAATTTCATAAAAAACAAATTTCACATAATATCTTATATTATCAGAAAGCAGGATTGCTTCTCCTGCCCTAATGAAATCTGCACTATCATATTCCAATATATTCTGTAAGAACATCTGCACTTGATATCTTCTTGCTGGATTTTGCATCCTCTTTTCCCCTATGATATTTTCAACATTTTCATCCTCAAAATACCTTTCCATCATTCTTTTACATATGAAATAGTCCAAAATAGATTGATGTGCAAACCCAATTTTATTTTTCTGCTTTGCAATAATTTCTGATGAAATTAGATAATCGATTCCAGCTTCCCCAACATTTAAAATATTCTGCGGAACATACAAACGTCCTATTTTATCCAATTTATCCACTATAACAGACGTTGTTTCAATAACACTTCTCTCCTGCAATCCCTCCGTAATACTTTTTCTGCAAATTTGATGAAACCACTTTTCAATTAGATGACTTGTAGTTAGGCAATCGCTGTATGCTTCTTCTTTATCTAAATGTTGCCAAATATAAATATTACTCGGTATTCTTAATAACATTTTCAGTTTAAACGATAAGTTATTATACGCCTCACCAATAATTTTCTTGACGGTATCTTCATCAAAATTTTCTATATTAATAACTTCCCAATCACTATCTTCAGCTTCTTCTTTTTTAAATAAAGAATTAATACTATTATCATTTTCTAAATCATAAGTTCTGCAGACAAATACCATAATTATTTTCTTTTCTCGCTCAAGATTCAAATATTTTACCTGCCTAATTAATTCCATGCATACGGAAATTGCCTCGCTTGAATTTGCCTGTGTCCACCTCAAAGCATCCAACTGATCTAATACAATGACAGCCTTTTCATTCTTTGAAATACAATGAATTGCATAGGCAGCTGAACCTGGCAAACCTAACTCCTGCCCCCACCTTTCACAATTTCCTTTTGGTATCCTCCTATCAAGTTTTATAGAAATATATGGCATCCTCTTTCCTTCACAGTAATTTAAAATTGCTTCTGTGCATCCACTTTTTCCATATCCTGCGTTTCCACAAATAATAAATGATTTTTCATTTTCTATTAATTCTATACATCTGCTAAATTCTTTTCTCTCTATTAATCCATCCTCCAAGGGTTTGAAATTTTCTCTGTATTCTTGATTAATTTCATTTACTCTTGGAACAATCCTATCATCATTATCTCTTAACCGGAACTCTATTTTCTGAATCTTAAAATAATCGTATAGCAAAGATTGTGTTATTTCTTTTCCCAATATATCCTTTGTAACTATCAAAGAAACCAACGCATTATATACCATATTTTTTTCACTTCTAAACAAGAACCGTATACTTTGATTTATACGTTCTTGAATTTCATATTCTGACAACCGTTTATAAGTAATTTTTTTTAGGTAATCTATACTCTTTAATACATCTCTGTCCTCCTCAAAATTTAAATCCATTTCTGTACAAAAGTTTTTATAAAAATTCTGAAACTTCTTATCACTTCCCAAAATCTGAACTGCATAAAAATCTTCTGGATTGCCACTTGTATTATTTGCTCTATCATTTAAATCTACCAAAAAAGTACAGTCAATCGGACTGACTAACGCAACCCTCCTATCGTCATCCCTGTTCAACTGCACTTTCCATGCACCCAATATATTTCTTGCTCTTAAATCAGAAACTTCCCAACTTTTTTTACTGGCATTTCGTGCTTTACACTGCTGATGTTCTTTTATACCTTCAAAAGTCGTTACAAGTATATCCGTTCCTATTTCATTTACACCAAGCGCTTCTATAACAATGCTATAATTTATTTCATCTAAAATTTTAAGAATCTCATAAATAATACAATTTATTTCATATTGATTCCCCTTTTTGTCCGCTCTACCGCCTTTTTCTAATGGCATATTATCCTCCCAAATAACAATAACTATTAATATTCAAACAGCAATGCTCTGTAATAAATATCGACCTGAATAAAAGAAGTCTTTGCATAGGGCAGCTTTTCTCTTAGGATGTAAATCTGAAAACCACCCTCATGCAAAAACAACACAATATAATTTCAAATTAACAAAATATCAAATCTTGTAATATATAACTATTTTCAAAAATAACTATTTTTTGTATCCCCACACCCCACATTAACCACCGCCGAAACCTCAAAATACTTCTCCATCTTCTTATTCCGATTCCCCTCTCCATCTACCGCAAACACAAAATGCTTATAAAACTGCCGAAAACAAAGCATCTCTAGATATGTTTCCTTTGAATACTTGCGACACATTCCACATGTGTCGTCACGCATAGATGAACACATTTCTTCTATGTCGTTTTGTATATAAGAACACATTTCAGTGTTCAATTCCTCTGTCCCATCTACTACAAATCCATCATCCACTGTATTATCCAAAAAGCCTTTCTGAGTGTTCATTTTTATAACCCTTTCTGCTTTTTGGTAATGCTATGCTAACCAATTTTCTTATTCAAATTTTTATACCGTCTTTTTGCATCCGGTACAACCCTGTCATCCATACCTTTCAGCACAAATGTCAGCTTATATGGATCGACTATTCCATCCTCATTCATATCACCAACAATCACCTTTTCAACAATGCTCTCGAAAACTGCTCTGTCGAATTTATCAAGCATATCTGCCTCTGTAATACAGGCACGAATCTCTTTCATTCTCTGGCTGACATGCTTTTGTGCCTCTACATTTGAAGAATACAACGAGCGTTCCCCTTTTGTCTGGTTAATCTTTCGTGTCAATTCATTATACTTTGCATCGTATGCCTCTTTCGTAATCTTATCATCTAACAGCATATCGGTCAATTTCTTTCTCTTTGATTCCAGCAAGTCAAGAGTTTTATTTACCTTTTGCAACTTAATGGCACTTTCATCATTCGATAATGTCTCCTCAACAGAATGGATAACCAAATCCAGAACATCATCAAAGTTGTCTGCAAGTAGATGAAACATTTCAATGAAGGCATTTTCAATGATTGCCTCGTCAATTGACTTGCTGTGCGGACAGTTCTCAATGCCAAAATTGGTAGCAGTCCTGCATTTCCATACTGGCTTTGTCTGTGTTGTTGTCTGATTATGGGCACGTCTCGTTAGATACTTTCCACAAAATCCACATTCACACATACTGCTGAAAGCAAATTTCCTACTGTACTTCTTTCTTGTTCCCTCAATGGACATTGCATTTTTGCGGTAGCGGCTCTTTTTAATCTCCTGTGCTGCATCCCATATTTCGGGTGAAACGATAGGCTCATGGTGTTCTTTGATATAATACTGTTCTTCTTCGCCCATATTTTCAAGCCTGCGCTTTGAAATCGGATCAACCGTAAAGGTTTTTCCCAGCCGGAGGTCTCCCTTATACTTTTCATTATTGATAATCGTCCTTATCCCGCTTTCTGTCCATTTCACTTCCCCTTTCTTGTTCTTTCTGCCAAGCCTGGTCAGTTCCTTTGCTATTGTCGGCGCACCATACCCTCTTAAATACATATCGAATATTTCACGAACACTCTCTGCCTCCCCCGGATTTACAGTAATGCTCTTATCCTCTGGATGGTAATCATAACCGAGGCAGCCATTGAACCCCATCATTTCGCCACGTTTCATTTTCATTTTGATTCCCATTTTTACATTTGCAGATAACGATTCCACTTCATTCTGAGCAAGGGTGGAAAGCAATGCCAATGCCATCTCACTTTCCATTGAAAGCGTGTTAATATTCTCTTTTTCAAAAATAACCGCTATCCCCTTTTCTTTGAGCATACGGACATATTGAAGGGTATCTACCAGATTACGGGAAAATCTGGATATGGATTTTGTGAGGATAACATCAATCATGCCTGCCATGCAGTCGTTAATCATTTTCAGGAAACCGTCTCTCTTGACTGTCTTAGTTCCTGTAATCGCTTCATCCGCATAGATGCCAACCATTACCCACTCTTTTTCTTTGGAAATCTTCTCTTGATAATATGTTTTCTGTGACTGAAAGCTCTGTAACTGTTCTTCGCCATCGGTACTCACCCGCACATATGCCGCCACTTTTTTTCTTTCAATCGAAAGGCCATTGCCAACCATATTCCTGCGTCTGATTCCGTTTCCTTCTACCGCTTTAATAACTTCCACTTCTCCTGCCATTCCTGTTCCTCCTTCCTTTGATATATAGTAAAACCAGAAACAAACTCTTATCTTGTTTCTGACCTTACTATATATCAAAAAGAAAATATTAACTAATGTACGAAAGGCAGATAAAAATTTCTTTTTCCTGCCTTTCACAAAATCTTATACTTGTTCAAATGTTACTACATTGTGTTCCTGCATAATTCTGTTTCTCGCTTTTGTATATTCATCTTCATTTAATAATCCTAACGCATATATCCTTGCAAGAACCGCTAACTTCTTTGCCAAAGTTAAAGCATCCAACCTGTCACACCCACTTTCATGCCGCCAATCCACACTGTACCTTAACAGCATGGCCTATCTCAGCCATCTTTCTCCAACTTACCCTGCCTGCCACCTCTAAAACATCCGAAAAAGCAACGGAAGTAATCTGCTCGCAGAGGGCAAGGCTGTGGCATTCCAACCCGCTATTCCTATATCTGTTCAAAAATACATGAGTTGGCAAATACTGTTTTTTCCGTATCTTTGAAGTAAGCGGGACAACCGTGATAACCGGGCTGTGCCTGTTTGCCATGTCGTTGCTCATAACAACACAAGGCCGGATTCCCGACTGGACTGATGTTTCATGCTGTCCCAAATCCACAATGATAATGTCGCCTCTTTTAATCTCCACTTTCCCCTCCATAAACACTGCCGGCAAACTCACCCGCATCTGCCAGATACACCTGCACACCCATATCCGCCATGCTGCCCACAAATTTCTCCCAATCGGAATAATCCTCTGTCACATCATATTGGTTACGGAGCGCCAGAACCTCATAACCCCTGTTTACAACGGCATTGACGACAGACTTTATCACCGGCCTGTCCATATCCATATCTCCAATCAGGTTATGCTCCACCGCCACATCTTCCACAAGAATGTTTCTCCCCGCACACTGCACTGTTATCTGCTCCGCCATCCGCTCCACATTCTTCTGACACTTCATGCTGCTTATAAACAAAATACCTTTTACTATTTGGTTTTTTTCGTAGCCCATCATAAATGACCTCCAATCAAAATATCTGCTTTTTACCATACTATAAAGGGAAAACTCTGCCGGCTATGTTATCCTCCCATATAAACGCTCCCGCCCCCATAAAGTCCTGTATTTTTATTTCTGCCGTTTCTTCTTTGGGGCAAAAGCGTTTATATCAGAGGACAACCGGCTGCATACGCAGCCAGCCATTCCTCTCATCCCCCAGCCGGGTTACACACATGGAACCTCGCCCGTTCCCACTGCACTTCTACCAGCCCATCCGGATTCATATGCAGGTCGCCGCTCCCACGAAAGGATTATTTCTGCAATCGTGGTGTCCGTATAATTCATTACCCCCAGCCGCTGCTCTGGTAGGCCGTAACCTCTGCTCCAATCCTTCACGGGCAACAGGATGCTCTCCAACTTATCCAGGAAGAACTTTATTTCTTCCGCAAAAACAACTCAGTGGGACACCATGCAGGATTATCATGGCACGAAATGGATTCCGGCCACTCTGCCGCAAGGCAAAGCGAAAATATATCGGAATGTGTGCTTGTCCTATTCAGTTCGTAATGCCATTGTATAACCTTTTCTCCTAAAAGCAGAGACCACAGTTCGGTTACTTAGTAACCGTGTGGCGGTTACCTCTACGAAAATTTTTTTATGTTCTGTATCAGGCTTGCTATGGTAGCCCGGACAACCCGTTTCTGGCTGTCTGTCAAACCCTCGGACAGACTTGTTATGTAATCCCGTTCCTCTCCATATACCAGATAATCAAGGGAAATATGGTAATAATCTGCTACCATTATCAGACTGTCTATACTTCCTCCGTTCTGTGCCTGCTCCAGCTTACGGTATCCGCTGAGGGAAAATCCCATCTTCTCTGCCGCCTCGCTCTGGGTTAAGTTGCTACCTGTCCTTAAATCCCTTATCCTTTCTGCGCTTTTCTGCACATCATAATACATATTCTGACCTCCTGATTTTCTTACTTTCCTGTTTTTTTCCGAGTAAAAAATCAGGAGGCTGTCGGAGAACGGCACCGTAAAATCTGATTTGCCCAATACAAAAAAACCACAGTCCGGAATGGGACTATGGTCTTTTTGTATTGCTTCTTATTCTGTTTCGGTCGATATAACCCTATCCCTCTCTCAATAACTATCCCCTCATTTTGCAGGAACAGACAAGCGCATTTTGCTGCCATATTCCTTCATAGTTCACAGCATAGAAAGGTATACTGTATAAAACTAAGGATTGAGTGGGAATTTTAATGATTTTGGGTGAGATTACCACAATGTTTGGCAAAGCAGCCTAATGCTAGGCCAGGCTGTCTAAGTAGATTCTATAGGTTAATTCATAAACATTGGAACTGGACAGACTTAGAAAAAATGTCCCAGAATGAAGATGCAAAATGAGAAAAACACTTTACATTTAGAATGTTCTGCCTGAATTACGCTCCGATTTTTCTTTTCTGTCAGGATTCAGACACTCTGCACACATAACCGCATACCCTCAAAAGTAAGGTTAAGTTCCATGTTCAAATATTCTTCATAACTCGTCATCATTTTCATCCCTCTTTCTGCAATACTTAATCATATACAACTATCTTCCTGCCAGATACCATTATAGTATTTTGATTTTTATATGTCTATAAAGAGCAAAATCCCATGCTTTCATAACAGGTTCAATACAACATAAAAAGAACCATGACAAGTCCTATTCCGCTACAATAAAGCAATAAAAAAGGAACTGACAAACTGCCAATTCCTCTTTTTCCTAAATTATTATACAAATAAACCACTTTTTATCCATCATTCCTAAGCTTAGCCAAATCCTCAACAATAGAATTATCGGCACGTTCTAAAATTTCCGATAAATATTTGTCAGCTTCCTCCTCTGTAAAAGCTCCTAAATCCCTCATATTTAATACTCCGAGGGCAAGAGACATCAATTCCGGATTCTTTTTTGCCCACAGCTCTATGAGCGTTTCATCCGCTGTCACAGGACTAACAGTGACAATAAACCTTTCCCCATCAACAGATTTGATAAATATAGTGTCCGTTTCATCATCCAGTGACAGGTCGGAAAACAACTCTCCATTCCCCTCTAGCATTTCAAACAATAAATTTTTTAATTCATCCACGTCCATAACGATTCGTTTTCCCTTTCCAGTATTTTATAGACATATTTTTGTTAATATCTAAATCCATTATAGACAAATATTTGTTAATATGCAAGCACTTTCATTTGAATGATAATAAAATAAAAAGCAGAAAGAGAAATGTTATGATTTCATATGAACCACTATGGAAAACAATGCAGGAGCGAAACGTCACAACGTATACCCTTATATACAAGCACAATTTCAGTCCATATACCATTACCAACTTGAAACGCAATAAGTCAATCACCATGAATACACTTGAAAAATTATGCAGAATTTTAAACTGCACAGCAGATAATATAGTTGAATTTATAGACGATGGTTGTTAATCAAGAGAAAGAGCCGGAAAGCATCTTTCTCTGTTTTTATATATTTATGCTCATTTTCACTACGGAAATCCCTGGTATACGGAATCCTTTGTTGTAGACAAATATTTGTTAATATACAAGTGCTTTCGTTTGAATGATAATAAAATAAAAAACAGAAAGAGAAAATGTTATGATTTCGTATGAACCATTATGGAAAACCATGCAGGAACGTCATGTTACGACATACAGCCTTATACATAAGCACAATTTCAGCCCATACACAATTACAAATTTAAAACGTAATAAATCAATCACCATGAATACGCTTGAAAAATTATGCAGGATTTTAGAATGTACGGCAGATAATGTAGTTGAGTTTATAGATGATGATTGTTAGATAAGAGAAAGCGCCTCAAAGCATCTTTCTCTATTTTTATGCACCCATACTACTTCCCCACAATCTACATAAAAGACTTATATATACGGAATATTTGATAATCAGTGTGGATTCTAAAAAATACCATGATAGAAAAGGGATGTTCCAACACATTTTGTTAGAATATCCCTTAATTACTAATTCATTATTTCATCAAACCTTATAAATTTATTGCCTCTATTTTTCTTGATTATCCACGTTACGTTCCATATTTCCCAATGCATATTCAATACACTGAATAACTACTTTATTAAATGACATTTGATTTTCATTTGCCAATGCCTGCACCTTTTCTATTAAATCTTTCGGTAATCTTAATGATTTGTTCTCATATTCTGTATATTCCCTTTTTAGCTTAAACATTTTTATCACCTCTTATTTTCTATTGTAATGTAAAATACAGTATGATAAAATGTTACTTTTATATTGTATTTCATAATATAATTTATATTATTTTTATAACAACAAACAGATTGGAATCTATCTGACATTGTTTTCACTATTTTCCAGCGCATATTCAATACAGCGGATGACAACTTTATTAAACGACATTTCATTTTCGTTCGCCAATGCTTGAACCCTTTCTATTAAAACACTAGGCAATCGCAATGATTTGTTCTCATATTCTGTATATTCCCTTTTTAGACTAAACATTTTTATCACCTCTTATTTTTTATTGTAATATATTTTATATTGTGCTAAAATATTATAAATATATTATGTTTTATAATATCTTTTATACTATTCCAGAAAGGAACATTCTATTATGGAAAGAAATGGAACAAAAACTTTATATTATGAAGATTTAAGTGATGACGAGCAAGTCTTATTACAATGGTATAGGGGAAATCCGCATTCTGTGTATATGGAAATTGCTTTACTCAAACTATTAGATTGGGAAATTATAACAGAGGAAGAATGCCGGAAATTCCAATCCGAAACTTCCAAATACGTTCATAGTATGCCAGAAAACGGTATGAAACAAATGAAAAAGATTATGGATAAAGATGGATTGAAAAACTGGCTATTTGAAATTTTTAACAGACACAATTCACTGTTTTTTGATATATATCTCTGCAATGAGGCTGACACTTTATTTGTCAAATCCCCAGATGGTCAGAGGTTTTCTATTACAGTCAATGCCATCGCTGATAATAAAACCTTTTTAAATTTGTGGGAAAAGAAAAATCCGGGTTTTATGCCTGTGGCTCTCGGCATACTAAATTTAAAAAATCTGGATATCCTTACCGAAAAGGAATATGAAGAATACCTTTCCGCTGTGATAGAACATTCCAATTCTTCCGGCTTTGGGAACATAAAAGCAATGCTGAAAAGCCTAAGATACGATAAATAATTTTTCTCAGCTGCATTCACTTTACGATAAAAAGGGATATTCCAATGCAACATTATTTGGAATATCCCCTTTATTCATTCTGGCTCTCTTTTATCGACCTTATTAAAATCTGCCGTCAATAAAAATAATTCAAATCTATCAGATTCTCCTCTGCCACCTTATTCAATGCCTCCCCGCTGATTTCATACATTGTATAACTCCGCGGTTTTGGCTCGTTATAGCCTGTAATTACCATATAAAACTTCCCATCCGCAAAAACCAGCGTCTGCCCATGCGCATCATAATTCCTACAGACAAGGGCTTTGATTCCCATATGGCTGCACATATACTGCACAGCATAACGGCTTGCATAACAGTCCCCTTTCCCTTTGATAAATATGTCAAACCAATTACTGTTATATAATTCATAATCAGAAGTTATGCTGATATACCATGCCGCCTTTTCTGCTTTTTCCTTTTCTGTCATGGAGAGAGTAATATACTGTTTCTCAAAATCCGTAAATATCGTATCTATGTATATATTCAGCTCGGAATATGCCCTTACTGCCGCTGTCAGTTTTCTCCCATCCTCAAGGACAGCGGTTACCGTTGCCTTTACACACGGCTCAATGTAAGCCGGCTCCCAATCTATTCGTAGCAGCCCATACTCTGTAATGCTGAAATAATCTGCATTCTTACCGGTTATCTTCCATTCCCTTACTTCTTTCTTTGTCCCGGACACCCAGAAACGGTATTCCCTCATATGGCTGCGGTCATAGGTTATGTAATCTTTATATTCCTCAGGAAGATAATGCAGTGTCACATTGCTGCTGTTTAATACCGGATTGTCTGCTGCCTGCTTTTTCTTTTCCCTGACCGTAATTCTGCACTTATATTTCTTTTTCTTATATGTGGCCGTAACCACTGCCGTTCCCTTTTTCCTTGCTTTGAGGGTAACAATGTTTCCTTTTTTCTTTGCGATGGAAACCACTGATTTCTTATCAGTTTTCCATTTCACTTTCGCTTTGCGGGACACACCTTTTAATTCCAGCCGATAAGTCTGCCCTGTTTTCATAACCTTTGTCTTTGCCGCCAATTTAGGATTTGCTTTTGCCTCTGCCGTCATGCCGGGCAGTAACAGCATAATTGCCAATGCAAAGATAATAATAACCATATGTTTTCTTCTCATAGCATCTTCCCCCTTATGAATCAATGATATGATAAAAATATCATGCTCTCTTTATTTGCTTTAATTATACCGCACCCCTTTTCATAAGTCAGCCTGCTATTTGAAAATGATACATATAAAATACTTCTTCTAAATTTTCATGGCTGGTTTTCCAAGATTGAACGAGAGAAAACTGATAAACAAATTGATTTACGGTTTTCCAAAAAAATCTGCCAACTGATTCCTATATTTAAATTCTTCCCCTTCTTCCGGCGCTAATTCTACTTCATAAGTAGAATCCCCGATTACCAATGCGCCACAGCTATCCGATGCATAATAAATATCTACTGTTTCACCATCATGCAAAGTTGCTTTTAACTTATATTCGAAAGGACACCCACCGGAATAATTCTTTATCTTTTCCACCTTTTCTTTGATGATAAATTGGAACAGCTCTTTTTTTTCTTCATCAAGCGGCTGCCATACATTATCTATAAATGCCTCTAATTTTTCAATTCCTTCAGATTTGTTTATATCTATGCTTTTTAATCCTGCCATCGTCTTTACCATGTCCAACAGAGATTCTGATTTTGCAGATGCATAAATAACTTCCTGATTTTCCTGATGAATATCAAAATAATGCATACCGTCACTAAAACTTCTAATGTGTATTCTTATGTAATTGCTATGCCCATTTACCATGATACTGTCCGCCTCAAATACACAGTCTGCATTTAACGGCAAAGTATCCACATATTCTTTTTCCTTCTGAAACTCTAATTTTTGGATTTCCCCGAAGAAATCCTTAATTTCTTCGGGGGAACCTTCATACAAAACAATGTCATTATAAAGAGTATTGAAAAGGATTGAAAGTACATTGCATTCCGGTATTTCTATCCGGTTTTCCTCCGTAATGGCAACATATTCCATATTGTCCGCATTTGGGATTCTTATCTTTTTTGAATATGTTCCAAATTCAAAGTAGTTTTCTAAAAATTCCGGTATATCTCCCACCGGCTGTTTCTGGCTGCCTTCTTTATCTCCCTCTTTCTCTGCCAAATCTTCCTGTTTGTCTTTCCCGTCTTCTTTTTCTATTAAATCTTCCTGCCTGCCTTCCTCATTTTCTTTCGCAGGACTTATCATTTTTAAATCTTCCTGCTGCAAAGACGGATTATCCTTCCCACACGCATATATGGAAACACTCAGAATAAAAAGAACCACTAAAACCAGAGCTTTTTTTTGCACCTTCATATCTATCCTCCATAAATACTCTAATCATTACTTAAACATTCACCTGTCATGCTGTTGACCTGATAGGAACTGCCGTCTGTTAAATCAAAAATATAGGACGGTTCAAATATTCCATCATTATCACTATCACAAAACGCAACATTAACATCCAATGCCTCTGGCATTACAGCATCCTCTGCAGCAAATGTCGATATCCTCAATCCCCCGCTGCCTTTCACCTCATTTTCCAGCGCTTTTAACGCATCTTCTAAAGACAATTGCACTGTTCTTTGAGACGGAATAATCTCATATTCATTATGGTTTACCATGCTTGAAACAACGCCTGTATCATCTACAATTGCACTGTAAAAATCGCCCTTTACCGGAATACCGTCAAATGTGTACTCATATGTTACGTCATATGCCACTGTTTCTTCCACTTCATTCTGAGAATTGCCATCCAAATCCACCTCAGCCGCTACAATCTCCCGTAATTCTAAGTTACCATTATTAAAATCTGTAAAATTTACGCCTTCAAATGCCTGATTTATCCATTCAGCGGATTTATCTTCTGCCTCATCTGCTGTGATTTCCACACCCTGGTCCTTTACCTCTCCATTTAAAGTTGTTGTTCCGCCATCATCAGATAAGACCGTTACGTCCATATCTCCTTTCACACTGACATCAACATCTGTAGCCTTGATTGCATAATTCGGTATTGCAATATCTATACCATCTGTTTCTCCGCCAAGTTTTAAATTTGCTGATAAATTTCTCGGCTGTGTCACTCCATTTGGTTTTGCAGACGAAAAGCGGAGGATTGTAGTTGAACCGGCTCCAGGGCGGGAATATGTATTTCCCGGAAATCCTTCAAATCTGGAATATTGTACATTCCCTTTATGGGTTAAAACCAGATAGTTGTTATTTCCATATTTTTTATTCGCAAGAATCCATGAACTTTTGACTGACTCGCCAGTTTTAGCATATGACATAAAATTATCTACCACTGCCCCATCTTTATTTGTTCCCGCTCCAGGAGCTTTTTCATGGTAACCGCAAATCACTCTTACCGCTTTATTTCCTATCATGGCATTTGCATATTTCCCACGATTTTTATCTCCTGACAATTGGTAGCAGGCAGCCAAAAAAACAAATTCCAAATTTTTCCCTGACCATTTGAAATTTGCAATATCATGGATATTAAAATCCACGCCGCTTGCAGAACCCCATAACCGACCGGTTGAACTCCCATGACTTGCCCAATATTTTATTGCTTTTGTTTTTCCTTTAAAACTCTTTAGAGAAATCCCTGTTTTCTGTTTTAACGTACTTTTGTAAGAAGGAACCTGTTGCTTTATACCATTAACAAATTTTTTGCAATCAGACGTTCCTTCATAAGTATTGTTTTTAAAAGCCTCTACTGTCTTTCCAGCCGCATATGTCGGAATATTGCCTAATAACGAAAGGCAGATAACCATTGATAAAACACCTAAAAATCTTTTTTCTTTAGTTTCATATTCATTCATACTCCTTAAATTTAATTTTTTTAGTTGATTTTCCCATGAAAATTTATGTTCTTTTACTTACCATTTTTCCTGCTTGCGTCTGTGTATTTTTCATTATCCACTCTTTCGGCTAACAGGCTTGTCTCCTCCTAGCAAAGTAAAGGAAGGGCATCCCCCAGGTTCAGAAGAATGCCCCCTCTAAATCCTATTACCAGCTTTTTAAATTCTTTCTTCAATTCAAATTTCTATCCATATCACTCTTTATAAGAGTTTTTGTCCCATATCTGTTAATGATATAAATACTCTCTGGCTGTGATTTTAATTCAGAACCATTCAGATATAAATGAGAACCTCCTACTAAATCATACTCATATACATATCGCCCACTTCCAATATCAGTATGGGGAAACCTGGAGAAATCGTCCCATGTAATATTTTCTTTTCCTTTTACAGCAATTACAAAATCAACATACATTCTTGATGGTATTGTAATAAAAAGAATTATCATACCTAAAGAAAATGCTGATACTGACACTGCAATAATATGTTTTCTCTTGTTTCTTTTCTCCATATTACTTTCCCGTATACTTAACGATATAATATCCACACCATGTGGAATAATTCAGAGAACCGTAATTCCTATTACATGATTTTGGATCTTTAATTTTTTTATTACTTGCATCCAAATTAGTGGCTTTTCCAAAACCAGGCTTATGTGACCAATAACCATTCTTATTCTGTATATACCAATGATAATCCTTTTTAGGCGCAATGACTAAGGCTACTTTGTACTCATTTTTTCCGGGTTTTTCAGTACGATTTGCCGCTCTAATCGAACGACCACTTCCCAAAAAAGGTCCATCCGCTTTTACCGCAGTAATAATAGAAGTCTTTGTTAATGATTTATATTGTTTCCCTGCCAGACTGCAATTTGCCTTCTGTTCTTTTTAGTACATCCATTGCATAAGCGTAACAATTTGCCCGACGGATATTACCATCTTTGTTCCAGTATTTGGGATTATAGGAAGGCTCATACCCACTGGTTGGAAGTAGAGATGCTGCCCTAGACATTATACCAGTAGAATCTTCTTCCTGTCCAAGGGCATCTACTGTATCTGTCGAACTTGAGCGAATCAGTAATTTGGGGGAAAATTCCAAAGGCTCATAGCTTACCATATCCTTATTTTCATCCGATAATCCCTCATACCACTCAATCCACTCAACTGTTTCTTGTGATAGTATATCTTTTTTAAAACTTCTCCCATCATAAGTTACCATGTCTGTTTCCTTGTGTGCTGCCATTGTTGGCATAACGGATGCACTTACCGCAATAACACCACTTATAACAAACATTCCAATTCTTTTTAATATTTTATTCATGACATCCTCTCTTTCATCTTATTTCTCTACCAGAATCTATGCTTTTTACCTATTTACCACTTTTCCCGCTGCCGTTACTCCAAACCTAAGCATTTTTGCGTAGGCTTTTCCTGTTTTCTTATTGACTGCCCGGCAATTCCCTACTGCATACATTCCCGATTTATAACTTGTTCTTGATGTAACTTGGTAAGTTCCAGGTGCATTATTATAGCACCTCATGCTTGTATCCTTGCAGCGGCTTGTTTTTCCATTATACTCAAATACCCCTCTTAACACCCACTGCACATATGTCGCATTATCCTTTTTTCTGTAAATCCTGAATGTACGGCTATGTTCTACAGTGCTGACTATTGGAGCTGCTTTTTTTGAAACGGAACGTGACTCGTAGTCATTTACTTCAGCTGCAACTTCATTATCTATGTCATAAACTTTAGAAGAAACTAACTTCATTGATTTAGTCTCTTTTAATATCAATGCCATACTGTTATCCTGCATCGCGTTCCTAGTTTCTGCTGACATCTCCTGCTCGCTTTTATCTGCCACATATCCCATCTGTTCTACTGCCACTTCATCTTCTTCCTGCATATATTCTTCTACTGCCACCTCATCTCCTTCCTCCATATATTCTTCTACTGCCACTTCATCTTCTGCGGCACAATCTTCGCTATATTCTCTACCTGAATATTCCCCAGCGGATATATCTGCTGCATATGCAGGCATTGCTGCTGTTCCCATCAAAGCTGCTGTTAATAAAGACAATATAATTTTTCTAAATTTCATTGTTTACCATTCCTTTCTTTTCATGATTTTTACACCTGTAAGGTAAAATATTGTTAGATATTTTACGCGCCGAAGTGCGCATAAGTTACCATGTCACCGCGGAGCAATTCATGGTATACTAATTTTCAATGGCTGATAATGTTTCCTCCCTCCCCTCCTTATAATGCGGTTCGGCACGCGACACCTCGTGCCACCTGCCATCTCGCCAGAAGACATTCCTTATGTGTACCGGCACGCGCCGCTTTGAAAAATTTGCCATCTATATGAATAATCGTATTTTTCTTTTTTAAGTTACGCTTTTTTTCAATTTAATTAAAAATTTCTATAATTGCCCTAAATATAAATCGGCTGTCAATACACATATTTTCTGTATTGACAGCCCTAATTTCATTTTCCTATAACGGATAAACCCACAGCATTCCATTACTTCATTGATATGCTGTTTTTTATTGCAACCCTGAATTTTTGTCCTACCGGCTCCATTTTCCCATTGTCCACTTGGAAAACTTCGCTTAACTGTTCACCGGTAGAATCTGAATCCCCTGTACCTTCTTCCCATTCAAAGGGCAGGGCGTACATTTGGACATCCAGCCATTCATTCCCCATAGACGGCGGCTCACCGTCATTCTGAAACGTATATACCCCATTCTGTATATTTACTAAATAGTAAAGGAAATCTTTTCCATCCATATCCGTAATTTTAAAATAATACTGCTTTTCTTCCAGAGGAAGTTCCCCACATTCAACCTGAATGCTGCCTGCCACGCTGTTTAATGACATTTCTTTGACAACAGCCTCTATATCTCCTGTCTCTATTTTCCGGTTCAGCTCCATACGCAGTGTGTTCTTCTGCAATTCTTCTTCTGATGCTGAAAATGCAAATACAAACGCCTGCCCTTCAAAATCCTCCATATGCCTGTGCAGCACAATTTCCATCTTAATATTTACTTTCCCGGTTATCTGTAAGCTGCTGCCATAATCCCATTCGACAACATAATCGCCGCCTGTTCCTTCAATATCTTCCCTGCTGTATACTTTTGTAGAATCACATTCCTTTTCTTCCCCATTGATTTCGATGCTTTCCCCTGCGCTTATGCCTGCACCGTCATCTGCCCCCTCCACATGGACAGATGCAAGAAGGCTGTTTCCCGTCCAGATGACTTCCTTCAAAGTTATTCCTGTCCCATCCTGTCTCTGGGTTGTATTGATAATATCCGTATAGGGCGTCAGGTCATCTGACAGCCCTAAAATCTCTCCCATCATCGTCGTAAACCTGCTTATGGCTGCATAGACCTGATTATGGAACACCATACAGAAACCAAGCAGCATAATGATGAAAAGACAGGCAACCTTTTTTCCCATGTGGTACATTACATATCTTCTCGTCTGTCCTTTCCAAGGCTGCAGCGCCTGATAAATATATTCTTCATCAATCTTCCCAAAAAGCTCCAAAAATTCAAATCCATCTTCTTTCATAAGCGTCCCTCTTTTTCCAATAATTTTCTTAATTTCTTCTTGTTGCGCAGCAGATTCTGCTTTACCGCCCCCTCCGATACCCGATGCCTTGCCGCAATATTCTTCAATGGTTCCATTCCCCAATACCGCTGGACAAAAATATCCCTGTCCCGTTCTGACAGCCCCGCCAGAAAGCCATTTATAATCCCTATTAATTCTTCTTCCTCAATATGTTCCTCAAAGTTATGGATTACCGCCGCATTTAAATCTTCCACTTCTTCCTTTATTTCCACAATGTGCATATCCATCCGTTTCACTGCATATTTTTTCCTCAATGTATCTATTGCAAACCCACGCGTAATCTTACCTAAAAAAGCAGCCAGCTTTGAAGGCCTCTTGGGCGGGATATGCCTCCATGCCGCAAACCATGTGTCATTCACGCATTCTTCTGAATCCTCCCGGTTTGTGAGGATTTTCCATGCAATGGAATAACAAAAAGAGTTATACTTCTCATCCACTATCCTTATTGCATTTTCATCTCTGTTCCAAAACAAATCAATTATGTAGGCATCATTCATTACTTATTCCCCTTTTATCTATTTCTTTTGTTAAAATAATCGGCCAATCTTTTAAAACCGTTCTTAATTAATATATCGTATTTTAAATACAAAAGTTACGTTTTTACACAAACATTTTTGGATTTCCTGACCGTTATATTTCAATATGTGTTGCACTGGATATGAACCGCAGTCATAAAAGCCGTATTATCACCAAGTCTGCAAAATCAGTGTTTCTTTCCACTATGCCGAAACCAGAGAAAGCAACAGCTATCCCCGGCTCCGGCAAATCATTTCCTAAATCTTTATTATCTAGCAGGCAAACCCATATCCGGGAAATCCTGTGTCGGCACAAACCCATCCGCCTGTGCCAATACGTTCTCCTGCACTTTTGCCACCGCCCTTTCATAAGCAGCCGTCAGCATATTATTTACTTTCTCACGGAACTCCCCGGTAACCGGATAGCAGATGTCCCGGTATACTTCTTTGTTATTCTCACCTATCTGGTTTGTCTTGTAAGAAGGCATGGACACAAACATCCCATTTTTCCCCATAATAAGGCTGATATTGCTGACAGCAAAACATTCGTCCAGATAAATGCGGGCAAGCCCCCGGATACTGCTGTTTTCCTTTTCAAAAGGCGTGACCGCCACCGTAAAAGGCAGCTCCATGTCCTGCCCATCCCCCACAAGGTATTTCTTCTGCCCCGTCTGCTGCAGGTTCTCCAGTGAAAGCAAAATATTTGCCTCCAGCTCCCCATGAAAACTTTTTGTGGTCGGATAGCAGATGTCTTTCTTTTTCTTATCCTGGTTCTTGTAATGCGGCATGGAAATATACAACCGATTATTCCTGTCCGCCAGAATCGCAATATTGCTGACCTTGAAACTGTCCCCGAATACCACTGAGGCATAGCCTTTTACGCTGCTGTTCTGTGCCTGCACTTCTCCTACGGTAATCTCATACTTCATAAAATCCTCCATTTCTGCATGGCCGGCTGTGCCGGCTTTTGCCCTGCTGTAATTTACTGGTTACTTCTGTTCGCTGCCGGCATTCTCCCTTTCATGGAAATAATCCTTAACCGGGACACATTTGCAGGCAAACCTCCTTGTGCCATGCTCTGCACAGGTGAACAGGGTAAGCACTTCCGTATCGCTTTCTGCCGTTACCCATTCCTCATAAGGGTTTACCACCCGCATTTCCTCCACTGTATAACGGTGCGTCAGCCCTGCTTTCGTTGTCAGCTTTACCTCTGCCCCCATCCTGATACTTCCGAGGCCTGTAAAAAAAGTCCCGCGCCTGCTGCCGTTATGCCCGGCAAGGACGCAGTTGCCTTTTCCACATAAAGGCTCAGTGCTTTCCATATGCCCAATCCCCTCATTTAACTGCGCTGTGCCGGTCCCCTCAAATACCGGATACCTGATGTTCAGGTCCGGTATCTCCACAATCCCGGCTGCCTCCTCCGCCAGATGTGGGGAAACCTCCTTTTTATAACTGCCGGTTTTTTCACTCTCCTCATTTCCATCCTCCTCAATCTGATTGATATACCAGCCTGCCCTCTGCTGCTCCTGCATCCGCTGAAAAAAAGGGACAGCCGCTATGGCTATCCCAACCAGGATAAATGTTATTGTTTTTTTACTTATCAACGGTTCCCCTCCCTTTCTTTCCCATACCCATGTGACGGTTCCGCCGCACGGCTGACTTCCGGTTCCTGTTCTTCCTCTTTGGACGCCTGGTTCTCCAAATCCAGCAGGTTATTTAGCTCAAACTGCCTTGCCAGCTTTGCTTTCAGTTCCGCCTCATATTGGAACGGCTTTTCATATTCCAGTTTCGCCTGCTCCATGTCAAGGCGGTATTTTTCCAGCTTTTCCTCAAGAAAGCCAACGGCTGCCTGCATCCCGTTAAAAAGGTTTTCAATCTTTGTCATGCAGCCTACCGGGGAAGTGGACATGTCCGCCCTGTATTCCATCCTCCCCCGCATCACCAGACAATCCTCCCCCATGAAATTCTTTTCCACAAGGACCAAAAAGCCTTTGTACTTTGCCACTTCCGTCTTCGTGCCTGCCTTGCATTTACTGGCGGCAGACAGGAAAGCAGTTCCGCCGTCTACCCTCTCCGTAAACGTAATTCCCCCCACTTTAATGGAAAAATCCGTTTCTGCCATCAGGCATTTGTCCCGCTCCCTGACATCTTCATGGACGCGTTTCAGTTTTTCCTCTGCCTCTGCAATCAGTTTCGGGAACTTTACCATAAAACCGTCCTGCATGGCATAGTGCTGGCTGTCATACGCTGCTTTCAGCATTTTCAGACGCTGCACGTCATTGTCTGTCTGCATTTTTTCTTTTATCATCGGATTCCCGGTAGCCACAGCCTTTATCTCCGCATAGGAGAGGACTGCCTCGTCAATATCCTCACAGGTCCTTGAGATGGATTTCCCTGTCATTACCTGTGAGATAAAACGCTGCTTGTTTTCGACCAGCGCCCAACTGTATGCGTCAAAGGTCCCCTTTGTCACATAGCGGTACACGGCAACCTCATCATTCTCATTGCCCTGCCTCAGACCCCTGCCCTCACGCTGTTCTATGCTTGAGGGTTTCCATGGGCAGTCGCAATGGTGCATTGCCACAAGATACGTCTGCACGTTGACTCCGGTGCCGCATTTGTCCGTAGAGCCAATCAGCACCTTTTTTATACCGGAACGCATTTCACGGAACAGGACATCCCTCTGTGCGTCTGTTTTGGAATCGTGTATAAATGCAATTTCCTCCGCCGGGATGCCCTGTTTTACCAGTTCCGTCTTGATATAATTATACACATCAAAACTTCCTATTTCGTGCCACGGTGTGCTTAACATATCCCGGCTCCATGAACGTTTCGGCGTGCCAATATCCGAAAAAATAAGCTGTGTGCCTATTTTCCCCTCACTTTCCGCCTTACGGTATTCATATAGCACGTTTTCCACCACTTTATTTAACTTGCCATCCACGCTCCCCGGTGCATCCGGGGTTAAAAGCCTTGCGTCTGTGCCTAACAGCCTTGCCTCATGGGTAATTTTAAGAAAATTATCAACTTTCGGATTGACTTTCCCATTACGGATTGCCTCCGCCCGCTGGACAAAAGTTTCCATGACCTGCCTCACATACCAGTCCGGCTCGCTCTCCACGATGATATATTTCCCGCCCCGCAGTTCCGGGGCGTCAAGGTCCAGCATGTCCCTTGTCTGGATGTCCGCTGCCTCCCGGAAAATGTTCATCAGTTCCGGCAGATTGGTAAACTTATTAAACCTCGTCTTGAACCGGAACCCGCTGCCCTCAACAGTCAGTTCCAGTGCCGTTGTCTGCTCCCCGAAGTTAGCCGCCCAGCTGTCAAAATGGTAAATCCCAAGCTGCTCTAATGTGTCTTTCTGTAGAAACTGCTGCATGACGTACATCTCACACATAGTATTGCTGATTGGCGTCCCCGTGGCAAAGACAATCCCCCTCCCGCCGTTTATCTCATTGACATACTGGCACTTGAGGTACATGTCCATTGCCCTCTGGCTGCCGCTGCCGGTTATCCCCGACACGTTCATTTTTGAAAATACGGCGAGATTCTTAAAAATATGCGCTTCGTCCACCATGATGGAGTCAATGCCAAGTTCCTCAAAGGTTATGAGGTCGTCTTTCCTTATCTCGTCCGCCATTTCCTGCAGCTGCTCCTCCAGCCTTTTCTTATGCCCCTCCATCTGCTTGACAGTCCACTGTTCCTGGTTGCGCTCCTTCATTTCCGCAATGGCAAAACTGATGTCGTCTATCTGGCGGTTTAAAAGCATTTCCCTCCTTTCCTTTGACACCGGAATCCGCTCGAACTGCGAATGTGACATGATGATGCAGTCATAGTCCCCGGTGGCAATGCGGGAGATAAACTGCTTTCTCCTGTGTTTCTCAAAGTCCCTCTCTGCAGCCACCAGAATGTTTGCAGAGGGATAAAGGCGCAGGAACTCACTGGCAGTCTGCCCGATCAGCGGCTTTGGCACTACCATGACCGTCTTGTTAGAAAGCCCCAGACGTTTCTGTTCCATGCACGCCGCCATCATCTCAAAAGATTTCCCCGCACCCACACAATGTGCAAGCAGGGTGTTCCCTCCCATCAGAATCCTTGCAATGGCATTCCTCTGGTGCGGCTTTAGCCGGATATCCGGGTTCATGCCGGGAAACTGTAAATGGCTGCCGTCATACTCCCGCAGCCTTACATTGTTAAAAGTCTCATTATAATAACCGACATATTTATTCCTCCGTTCTGGCTCTGCAAATATCCAGTCCCGGAACGCCTCTTTTAACTGGTTCTGTTTTTCCCTTGCCAGCATGGTCTCTTTCTGGTTCGTTTCATAATGGTATTTCCCCCCTCCGTCCTCTATGCGGTCACGGACCGTGACGGTGCGCAGGTTCAGTGTATTCTCAAAAATCGTGTAGGCATCCATCCTTGACGTGCCGTAGGTTTTGGTCGCTGCCACGGAAGTTTTATCCAAAGATTTATTTTCAACAAACCATTCCATCTGGAATTTATTCAGCTGCACCTGTATCCCGGTGGCAGAATAGGCAGAGCGACGCGCCCTCGCACGCTCCGGCGTATGCAGCGTTTCATAAAGGAATTTCTCATAGTCCTCCGGCTCAATCCATGTCGTGCCAATCCTCACGTCTATCTCCCCGGCATCCAGTTCTTTCGGCTGCACCTGCTCCAGCGCCGCCACATTGTCCCCGAACAGTTCCGGATGTTCGCCTGCTGCCGCTTTTGCCACACGCAGCTTGTCCCTGACATTGCCGGACAGGTACTCACCCGCTGTCTCCCACCCCTGGTTTTTATCATGCGGAAAGTATTTCTGCGGATTCAGGAAGATAACGCCTTTCAGCTCCTCAATCAGTTTTTCCCTCTTTAATTCCCCTCCGTCAGCCACAGAAAGGGTAATTTCTTCCTGCATATCTTTCTGCCTTTCCCTGAGTTTTTCTGCATATCCGCTGATGTCCGGCTCATAAATCTGCAGCATATACGGAAGGTTGACTCCGTTGTACTCACATATGGAAAGGTTGAGGGCCTCCACCGCTGTCTCTGCATGGTCCATTTCCCTCCTTGCCCGTATGGTCTGTTTCGTAAACATATCCGCTTTGGTAACAGTGCCATTCTCCGCATCCACCATTTCCAGTGAACATAAAAGAGGGTAATCCTCGTCGTCCCGGAAGGCTCTCGAATTACCCTGTGAAGTGATATAACCGTATTTTTTTGTAAAGCTGTCATATATAGAATTTAATTCCCCCTGTGCTGCCTTCAGTTCCTTCTCACTGCACCCGTTTAACTGGATGTCTATCAGGTGTCTGGTGCATTTCCGCAGTTTATCCATTCCCCTTATGCGTCCAAACACGGTATTTCCCACTTCCTGCCGGTGCATCCGTGAATCTTTCCGGTAATACAGTGCCCCATCCACAAACGTGTAGGTGTAATTCTTTACATCCGGATCAGCCGGTATGCTCTCCTCCGGTTCCCCCTCCTGTAAGATTTCATAATCCGGCATCTGCACCAAAAGGCGGCTTACCGCCTGCTGCAATGCCCCATACAGGTCAAAATCTTCCCTGTCATTGACACATACTGTATATCCCGCATCACTGCCATACCTGCCGGTATCATACTCCATGCGGCCTAACATCATCTCCGGGTGTTCCACGAAATACGAATTGACAGGCACTCCATTTTCCGTCATGCCGAGGTGAACCCAGCCCGGCTCCGCCGATATTTTCCGTTCCCTTTTCTGGAAAAACAAAATATCACTGGTGACTTCCGTCCCTGCCTCTGCCTTGAAAGCGCTGTTCGGCAGCCTGACCGCCCCGGCAAGTTCCGCACGCTGCGCCAGATATTTACGGACACTGCTGTTTTTCTTATCCATTGTCCCTTTCGTGGTAATCACGGCAACAATGCCGCCCGGACGTACTTTGTCTATGGACTTTGCCACAAAGTAGTCGTGGATTTTGAAATTCTCTGCATTGTACTTCCTGTCGTAGACCTTAAAATCCCCGAATGGGACATTCCCCACCACAACGTCAAAAAAGTTGTCCGGGAAGTCTGTTTCCTCAAACCCTTTTATCTGTATATCTGCCCCCGGGTACAGAAGTTTTGCAATCCTGCCGCTGATGCTGTCTTTCTCCACGCCAAAAAGTCTGCTGCCCCATAGCTGCTCCGGCATGGTCCCAAAGAAATGCCCTGTCCCTACAGAGGGCTCCAGCACATTTCCTCCGGCAAAGCCAAACTGCACCAGCGCCTCTCCAACGGCAGCAGCTACCGCAGGCGGTGTGTAGAAAGCAGTCGTGACCGTTGCCCTTGCCTCCCGGTATTCCTCTGGGGTAAGGAGTTCCTTCAACTCCGCATATTCTTTCCGCCAGCTTTCGCTTTTTTCATCAAATGCCTGTGACGTGCCGCCCCACCCGGCATACCTGGCAAGGATTTCCTGCTCCTCCGGCGTGGCGTGCCCGTTTTCTGTCTCTATCTGCTTTAATGTTTTTATGGCATCCACGTTCCACTTATAGCGTGCCTTTTCCCCGCCGGTCTCCTGTTTGTGAATGTCAATGACATAATTATGGGGCTGTGGCAGCATTATATTTTCAGTTTCTGCTGCCGGAACCTGTTCTTTTTCTCTGGTGTCAGCAGACTCCGAAACTGGTTCTTTTTTCTCTTTTCCCTCCGAATCTTCATAAGCGACATGATAGTTATTTATTTTTTGCCGTTGCTCAAAACGCACGGCATCCGGCACTCCCATTTGGTCTGCCTCGTCAGGAATCGCATAGCTGTCAATCCCTGTTTCTTTATAATCAAAAAGAGAAGCCTGTCTGAAAACGGCCTCCCTTTCCGTACCAAATGAATTTAAGTCATCCTGCTCCCTGTCTAATTCTTCCTGCGTTTCTAATGAAACCTGTTTATCAGGTCGTGACGGATAATCTCCTCTGCCTCCATCATCCCCTGTTTCCGGATGCGTAACATCTCCATTGTGGATTCCGGATTCTCCGGCCTGTGGCTTTCCAGATACTTCTCCATGAGACTTTCCAACATCCGGCCTGCCTCCTCCTCCACTTCTTTCAGTTTTGGGTAGAGGTTGCCGAACCGTATCAGGCTCCGGTATCTCTGCGGGTAATTTTCCTCCAAATATTCCATCGCCATGATTCCGAACTTCCCTAACGTCCCTGTTTCCGTCTGTTCCGCTGCTTTGATGTCCGGGTACAGCATCCCGTCTGTCCCCTCGTGGTAACTGATTGCTAGTGCCATTCCTGCCTCCTTTTCCGGAAAGATTCTGCTGCAGATATGCAGCCCGCTTTCTTCCCTGTTCAATACCCATTATTTCACGGCCAATATTCCGAAGAACGGTACAGGATACGTCACTTACCAGAGTACCAAGTACGCTAATGCTGCCCTCATCTTTCACATTAACTATTGCACCTAAGTCCTGTTCTTCGCTGCTTAAGTCAAATCCGCATCTTGTCCCCACCGCATAGAAAATGCTGTTAAAAATCAATTTCTGTGCGGTAAGCTCTGGCGTTTCATTCTCTCCGCCAGTTATCTCACGTCCTGCAAGCATGGCGGCCTCGGCAAGCTGCTTACCGAAGTCCTCTTTTAGAATACCGCGCACTTCTTGCTTTGTAAAGGCTTTCAGCTGCTTTAGCCAGCTTTTCCTGTCTGTTCCTAATACTTCCGCAATTTCTCCCCGTTTCCGGAGTGCCGACAGCAAATCCGGCAGGTTTTCCCCCTCCAAATCCCACGCCAGCTTTACGTTTTTCCCTCCGGTATCGCCAATGTCAAACACATAACGCATCCCCGGCTTTAATATCCTCGATGGAAAGATGGCAATTCCTTTACTGTCCCGTTTCACATGGCGGCGTACCTTTTTCCATGTATCATAATCCGCAACCAGCGTGGCAGACGGCCTCTGTGCATACACCATAAGCACATTGTCAAACTCATACCGATATATCCGCCCTGCCAGACGGCAGACTGCCTTCCAGTCCGCCTCAGTCTGCGTCACCCTGGAAACCACATCCTGATATATCTGGCGAGCCATATATTCTACTCCCATATACGCCCCCTATCTGCCCCCTGCTTTTGCTGGAAGATAAGAAACATCCTTAAAATCCTCTGCATCAAGGACTACCTCTGAATTTTTATAAAGCTCCATTGCCTTGTCAATGGCATCCCCAAGCGTTTCCGCCTCAATGTTTTCCACCCTCGACAATACCTCGCGGATTTCTATTGGAAAGCTGTCCCCTTTCTGATGGTACGGCTCACAATATTCTGACCTAAGCCCCACAAAGTCAATTTCCGACGGCGTGGCAGAAAGGTATACCCCATGCCCCCACTCAATGCCGGTCTCTGCGTTTTCCTTTGTATACTCCCCGGCATAAGGATAACGTGAATAACACTGCACGCCAACCGCCACCAGAAACTGCCCTGATGCCATATTCATCATCAGGAGGTTATTTTTGCTGTAGCGCTCCATCACTTTATAATCCGTTCCATTGAAGTTATGCAGGACTTCCCCCTGCTTAAACTCATGTTCTTCCTGTTCATAATGGAACATACAGCCCTTCATTCCACCGTTTACATCAAGGTTATATTCCTCCAATGCCCTCATGCACTCCTGGCTGCTTTCTTCCCTGTCAAACTGGAACTCCTTATCGTCATTGTAACTTCCGCAGAGAAAACACTGCAGTTCATCACTGCCGCTGCAGAACTTCGCATAAAAGCTTTTGTTTGCGGTAATATAATGCTCCGCCCAGCCTTCTCCTGGTGCTGATAACTTTGTGTCAAACAGCTCCTTTAACGTCTGTGCCGACTCCTCCCTTGATAAAGCAGGCACAAAAAGGTACTCCTCCTTATATTCTTTCAGTGTCATCAGCATATTTTTTTCGCTGCCCTTGATATTCGCTATCACAAGAACCATATCCTGTATTCTCATTTACCTCTCCTTTCAAAAAATGCTGAACCTGCTAGTACGGCCTGGCATAAAATACAACTTTATTTGTCCGTAACGGATCAAGCACCACGCCTCTGGACGAACTGGCTGCATGGACCATCTTCCCATCCCCCACATAAACCGCCACATGGGAGATATTGCGAAACTCCCCATTCTCCTCATAGGAATAAAATATCAAGTCCCCCGGCTCCAGCTCCTTTTTATTGATAATCATGGCATTGACATAACAGTATTTCCCCTGCTCTGCCGCTGTCGCCGGAAGGTCGATGCCTGCCTCCTTATATAGTCTCTGCACAAGGGAACTGCAGTCGTAATACCCCTCCTGATAACGCTTGTCCTGGCTGTACCGGCAGCCTATCTTTGTCATGGCAAGTCCAGCGGCCGTCTGTCCCCCTGCGCCTGCCGGAACGCTGTCCTGCATTTCATCATCCATCATGGATTCCAGCCAGCCCTTTTGTTCCTCCGTTAATTTATCCAGTGCAAGGTAATCTTCATAAGTCAGGTTGTGTACCAGCGTGCCGGACACCGTAACTTCCACGGTGTTCTCGTCTCCCTCTGCCAGAAACGCCTCCACTTTCCGCCTCCCCCATGCCAAAGCCGCTGCATGGCTGTCAAAATAAATGTCAAAATCTATGCCATCCCGGGCAAAGTTCCCTGTATCTTCCACCTTGTAAGTCTTCCCATTCATTACAATTTCTGTCCCCATCGGCACTTTGGGGCTGTGTGCATCCACCGCCAGCGTATGGCCTGCCTTTGGCACAGTGCCGGAGGCAGTATGCCCGCCTGCCCATTTCCCGCAGCAGAGGGAACAGTTGCAATAGCCCGTCGTCACCACTTGCCCCAATGACGCACCTGCCGAAATCTGCGTTTTGCTGTTGGAACTGTCACAGTAATTCATCTCGTCAAAAACTTCCTTTAAATGTTTCTTCCCCTCATCATCCATGACATAGGCCGCCTGCCCGGTTCCGTACTTTACCATATATACCATAAGGGTATCATTAAAATTCGATATAGGAACGCCATCCTCACTGTTCCGGTAAGTGATAACATAGCCCTGCTCCTCCTGTGAGATAACCTGGCTGTTAAAATCCCGGTAATACTCGCTTAACACGGTCCGGGGATTGTCATACCCGGTGTCCGGCAGCGGAAAGAAAACAGCAATCGGTAAATTATAAATTGCCGCCAGTATGGCAGCCACAATAATTCCCGCAACAGCAGCCACAAAAAACACGGCAAGAAGTAATGGAGTAAGCGCCGCCGCTGCCTGTTTTGCAAGCAGCAGGACAGCCGCCTTTGCTGCTGACTTTGTGGAAGTTATCAAATCTTTCTGCTCCTGCCTCTCTGTCCGGAAGGCATCCAGAAAGGTGTCAACCATACGCCCTTTGACAGCGCCATTGACCGAAGAACCTTTTCCGGTTTTCTTCTTTGCACTGTCTTTTTTTCCACTGTGCTTTCTCCCATTTCTGTCTTTTCCTTTACTGCCCCTTTCCCTGGCATGGCTGGAAAGCCCTGACTCACTTCTGTCCGTGCGGACACGTTTTTTCTCCTCTTTCTTCTCTTTATTTTCAGTTTTTTTCCTGCGGTACAGCTTTCCCGCCCCGGAAGTGATATCCGCTGCCGGGGCTGCTGCTGCCGCCGCCAAATCAAGGCTTTCCTTTATCTCCTCGCCGCCCTCTATCTGTCCTGCCCCTGCCCTTGCCCCTGCTGCCGCCATAGTTTTCAAACTCTGGTTACGGACCTTGACCGATCTCCCGGACTCCGTATATTTATCCCTAATGCCAATATGCGGCTTTCTTCCTTTTACGGCGGCAGAAGTATTTTCCGCCTTTTTCCCGGTTACTGCCTTTTTACCTGTATGCAGACGGGGCTTTCTCTTTGTGTGGATAACCATCGGTTTGTCATCCACTTTCCTGATTTTCAATCCTCCCTAACCTCCTTTTCCCTGCCGGGATAGGCAGAAAGAACGCTGTTTCCAGCGTTCCCTCCTGTCAAAACATCCCATTATTCTGTCTGCCATTTTCTCCGGCAAAACCTAACCATATATCATCCAGCCATTGCCCGCTTTTTCCGTCTTCTGCGGCCCTGAAAAAAACTGCCGGCTTTCTGTCCTGCGGTGCTTTGGCTCATATATTTTCATTGGCGCATTATCCTCCCCAGATACATCCCTGTTGTCCGGCTGAAAGATATTTCCTGCCATTCCGATTTCCTCTGCTGCCAGTTGCAGCATATCCCATTGCGGCATAAAACTCTCTGCCGGTTCTGTTCCCTGCTCCGGTATAAAAGCGTCTGTCGGCTCTGCCTCTGATTCCGGCATATCTCCAAATCCAACACTCCCACTATCCTGCAATGCCCCCTCCGCTATCTTCTCATGGAGGTTCGTGTTATACAGACGGTACAAATCCGTCTCCTTGCTTATCCTGTTGTCAAAAGGAATGACAACACTGCCGCACTTTAACAGTCCCGTTCCGCTTGATGAATTGCTGACAAAACGCAGCTGCGCATCCGACACGCCTATGGCCTCCGCCAGCTTTGCACTGTCCACATTGGACTGCTTTAACAGCACCACAAACTCACTGTTGGATAACAAAGTAGTGGCGATATAATTCTGTAACAAATCCGACACGTTCTGGCTGATTCCGGTACAGAGGCCGCCCTGCTTTCTGACCTTTTTCCACAGCTGCTGTAAATACTTTGCACTGTACTCACTGCCAAGCAGCACATGGCATTCGTCAATATACAGCCACGTTGCCCTGCCCCGCTTTGCGTTGTCTAAAATCCTCTGCTGAATCGCCTCCATCATCACAAGCATTGCCACCGGCGCAAGCTGGCTCCCCAAATCCTGTATGCCGTACACCGTAAAACGGCTGTCCACATCCACGTTCGTGTGGTGGTTGAAGATGTTAAGGGAACCCTCCACGAATAATTCAAGGGAAAGTGCCAGCTCCTGCGCCTCCATTTCTTCCTGTGCCTTGAGAATCCGATAAAAATCTGACATGACTGGAACCCTCTGCTGTTTCCATGCCGCCATATAAAGGCTGCGGACACAGCGGTCAATGATGGAATGGTGTTTCTGGTTCAGGACGTTGCCTAACAACTGGTCGCAGAGGGAAAGCATAAATTCCGACTTGTCAGCAATGACCTCCCGCAGCCCTTTCTCATTGGTGTGTGCCATATCTGCCTCCAGCGGGTTGACAAAATTTTTCGTATATGCTGACAGGTTCACAACCGCACCGCCGTAAGTCGCCGCAATGTCAAAATATTCATTCATCGGATCTATGACTATCACGTCATCATCCGTATTTAAGAACACGCTGCCCATCTCCTGCTTTGCAAAAAAGGACTTGCCGGAGCCCGGCACGCCGAAAATGAACCCATTGCCATTTATCAGCGTCTTCCGGTTCCCCACGTTAATATTCTTACTTATCTGGTTAATGCCGTAATAGTTGCCCCCGGCATCATTTAATTCCTGTACGTTGAAAGGCAGCAATGCCGCAAGGGACTGCGTCAGCATGGTGCGCATGGTCTCCACCTGCCTTACCCCAATAGGAAGTGCGGTATTTAACGCCTCCCTCTGTTTCAGGTAGTGGGTGTCGATGATAACCGAATGGCGTTTCCCAATGGTCTCCACCGTCTCCGTCACGCTCTCCAGTTCCTCCCTGCTCTCTGCCACAAGAATTATGCTGACTGCCGCATAAAACAGGCACTGGTCGTTTTCCCTCACGTCATCCATGATTTCCTCAATGTCTTTTTTCTCCATGCGCTTTGCATAGGAAATTTCCGAGGAAAAGTCATTGTTTTTGTTCCTTACTCGCTGCTGCCTGATAATGTCGCTCTCAATGCCGAGATATTTTTTCTGCAGTATCTTTGTCGTCAAATCTTTCGGCACCGGCACAACGTCAATGCTCACAATGGAATGGACAGGCAGTGACGTAATTTCATTAAGGAAACGGTCGGATAAGCTGCTGGGATATTTTTTAATGAACAGTGCCCTTACAAACTTGCCCTCGTCTTCGATATGCTCCGGGAAGTATTTCAGCATCCCGTTGCACAAATCATTGCGGAAATCCGAGCCAACCTTTTTTGCCCGCCGGATGTCAAAGTCAAAACCGTCCTCCCTGCCGAGATGGTAAAAATCATGCAGCACCTTTAACCTCTCATTTCCGGAAAGCGGCTCTATCTCTGCCCCAAGTTCCCCAAAAGCCTTGTGCAGTACAGCCTCCAGCGTGGCAAACTGCGCCTTTGCCTCCTCAAAATTCTTCCTCTCAACCGTAAGCGTCAGATACCGTTCCTGCTCTATCCCCTGCCTGCCCTCACGGATTTTGTCCTCTATGATGTCATTGTAAATTTTACGGAACCGGTCAAACCCATCCTGGCGGTATGGCAGCAGCACCATCTCCCGCAAATTGGCCATGTCCTTATTCCTGTTGTTTATGGTAACCTTAAAATTACAGTCCAGTGAGTTGAGGAATTTGCAGTACCTCTCAAAAATACTTTCCTGTTCTCCCTCATTGGCAGTCGTGTAATTAATGTCCATAAAACGGTAACTCTTTGAATAACGGTTTTTTGCAACCTCAAAAATGCCGTTCTCAGCCACCGACAGTATCTCTATTGTCTCCTGTATGGATCTCGGCGTCTTATAAAGGGGCACATCTGCCTTTTTAAGCTCTTTGAATCCATCTGAAAAAATTCCCATGTCTGCCTCCATTCCCATGCAATAGGGAAAGCCGGCACCCCCCTGCCGGCTCCCCATCTGCACTGTTTTCCTTTCTACTATTTCTTCTCTGGACAGAAAGACCTGCACCTGCCCGTCTCAATATCCGCAATGCACTTCAGTATCGGATAGGCCTGCTGCGGCACCACCGCATTCCCAAGCGAAAACATACGGCTGCCCCACAGTGGGTAAGGTCTCGTAATGCGGCTTACACCCTCCGGCTCTTTTTTCCACATCCTGTGTCCGTCCATCCAATCGGGAATCCCATCAGCCATTCCACCCATTCCGGGTTGAGTTTGTGCTGTTTCATGGAAAGTTCCGTAACTTCCGTAAAAAGTCCCCTCTGCTCCTCCGTCTCCGGTTCGTGGAATCCGGTCCCCATCTGCTCCATTACCTCCGGGGTACAGAATACCCGCATCTGCAGGTTGGGGTTCCAGAGCGTCCCCGTTGAGTTGAGCTTCTTTAATGTCCCCGTTTTCTTCATCCTGCCAATGAGGGCAGTGGAAACATCCATCTTCCCAATGGCCGCCACCGGCGTCGGCCAGGTGTCCGGCAATGAATACCCGTTTCCTCTCATGCCACGCGCCGACGGCGAGAGCAGGTAGTACGAAAGCCCGGACTTCATAGCCTGCTCCTTCCAAATCAGAAACCGTCTGTTCGAGCCCCATATTGAGGAACCCAGCAACATTTTCTCCAAGCACCCAAGCGGGGGAAAGCTCTTTGATGACTCTAAGCATTTCCGGCCAGAGGTAACGGTCATCCTCAAAGCCTCTGCGTTTCCCGGCAAAGGAAAACGGCTGGCAGGGGAATCCCCCTGAGATGAGTGTGACACTTCGTTCGTTTGTCCTCGCATAAAACTCCTCCTTATTCAAATCCCTGATGTCCTTAAATCTAGGCACATCTTTCCAGTATTTTTCCAATATCCCATTCTGAAAATCAGCCCATTCACACTGTGCAACAGTGGTAAACCCCGCCGCCTCCGCCGCAAGGTCAAGCCCGCCAATGCCGGTAAACAGGCTGACGTGTGTTAAATCCTGCATATATTTCTTTTCCCTTTCCATACAAAAAGGGCATCTCCCATACAGCGGAAAATGCCCTGATTGTTACTTATTCTTTTTACTGTCTGTACTTATACCAGACTGCCAATACTACAAATAAAACAAATAATAATACCACTGCAAAAAACATACGGAATATCTTTTTCCGAACTGCTGCAAAGCCGCCTCTGCCGGTATCCCCTTTCTTTCCTGTACTGCTTTTCTTTCCTGCCTTATTCTTTGTTTCTTCCTCCAGCCGCAACTTCTGTACTGCCTGCTCCCCCTCCGTAGATACATAGGTGTAGGTGCGGTTTGCAAAGGCAAAGTGCAGCTTTAATTTCATCATTTCCATAAACGTCATCCCATGATAAGAATAAAAGCCCGTCATGGCGATTGGTGCAACCACCGGGATTGCTATATAGGCGCTGACCGTCAGCCCCACATATTGGTACAAAAGCAGCACAATCCCGCCTCCCACAGCTACAGATAAGACAGAGTACACAAGCTGTCTTGCAGTCAGTCCCAGCACCACGGACTCCTTGTAGTTGTCAATATTTTTATTAATCTCTATTACCACTGTTTTCTTCTCCTTTCCTGACGGCTTTTTACCTTGACTTCCCCGGTTCCTGCCGCACAGGCTCCTGTTCCCTCTCTGCGTCCCCAAACTCCCATTCATCTTTGGATGTGATATTGACATACTCGCCAATGATATGGAGCGCCTCATGATAACTGCCGGAAGAACAGACACGTTCTTTCAGTTCCTCTGCCTGCTCTTTCAGCCCATGCTCCCTTAACGTACTGGCAGCAACCCCCGCCAGGTTAAAGATGTTGCTGTCCTCCCCAATCAGGGCACAGTCCGGCTTTTCCACAGGCCTGTCTGCAAAGCCGCCCAGACGGTTCGGCACATAGTCAGACAGCCATGTGCCGCCAAAGTTCTCATATGTCTGTAACCGCCATATGGCGAATTTCCCCATATCCAGCTTTACATCCTCAAAAGGATATAAAATACAGGGCAGCCCATCATGTTCAAATGCCGACACTTCCTGAAATTCTGTCCCATCCAGTAAAATTCCTTCTTCCGTAAGCATCTGGTTGATTCCATCCACCCACTCTTTTAGTTCCCCGCCGCAGCCTTGCAAAATAAGTCCCTCCTTATTCTCCATGCTGCGTAAATCTTCCGATGAAATTGTATTGATTTTCAAAATTTATTCTCCTTTCTTGCAAATACCATTACTTACCTTGCTTTTCCCGGCTGTTCCTTTCCCATGCCTTTTTCCTGCACCGGTTCATAGGAATTTCTGTTCTGTTCCATTCTCTCAGCAAACTCACAGATATGGAAAATCCAGCCGGAAACTTCCGTATGATATTCATCCACAAACCGACAAATTTTTTCCCTCTGCTCTCCATCCGGTTCCGTTATGATTATCCTCCCGCCATCCGGTACACAGAACAGCTCCTGATAATGCGGATCGACAAAACGGATGCCCGGGCGTGCATTTGCCATATGCCTGTCCAGAAACTCTGAAACATAGCAGTAACAGAAAAAAGTATCCTTTTCCGGCCTCAGATTGCAACGTATCAGAAAAGCGTGTTCCCCCCTGTCCACACGAAAACCGGCTACCGTCATGTTCCCGGCCCCGAAAATGCTTTCCGGGTGTTCACGCACATAGTCCCTCATAGCAGTGCGGCTCTGCAAAAGCCCATGCTCCCCTGAACGCAGGGCGCCAACCACTCCGTCCAGTTCCGTCTTAAACACATCTGTTTTGTATTTCTCCCACCGGTCCGTCCATGCAGTGGAAAAATCTTTTCCGCTGCTGTCAAGCTCCCCATACAGGAAACCTATAGTTCCAGTCTGCCCTTCGAGCTGCATACCCTGTGTATAGGTATATTTCCTTTCTTCCTCCGTAAGAGGCCTTATTTTTAATTCGTTCATCTTATCCCCTTTCTTAAAGCCCCAATACCTTGCCGGTAAGGCTCTGGGCTCCTTTCACACTTCCTACCGTAAGTGCAATCGTAAACGTCATCTCGCACAGATAAATCAGGGTTTTTGCCCAATCCGAATAATCCCCCGTAAAAGATGGCAGCCCCGCATTGATAAAGGCATTGCAGACGATAATCGCCAGCGCCATCGTAACTGCCTCAAATGCCACTGACAGGAAATATTTGCTGTAAGTGACCGCCGTGTGTGACACCATCCGGTTCCCACTCATGGTAGCGTAAGCTATCGAACCAATCGGCACGATAACCAGCAATTTCAGGAAACGGAAATACACCGTATAGAGCAGGAAAAAACCGCAGATTATCACAATCAGCGACAGCAGCGCCGCCAGTATCAGCATAATCAGGCTTTCCCCAAACCCTAAATTTTCAATAACCTGCGCCTGCTCCTCTGCAATTTTCAGCTCTGTGGTATTGCCCGCACTGAGCAGCCCAACCAGACCGCCGATGGAAGTAAATGCGGCTTTCATAATCGTTACGTTGTTTGCCACCATATACTCCGCCAGCCCAAGCCGGATCAGCATACGCAGGATTGCCTCAAACCTCATTTCCTCCCTGATGTCAATGCTCTCCGAACAGAACCCTATCACGAAAAACAGCACCACAAGGGAAGAACCAACAGCCACAAATATAGGCTCAATGCCGGCTATGACATTCCACGGCCCCCCTCCCTTAAACGCATCGGGCGACTGCCCCAACAGGTCAAAGATAAGGGAAATCTGGTTATTCCAAAACCCAAACACTGCCTCCAAAAGTGCCAGTATCTTGTCCCCCAGCTTAAAAATGTCCATTTCAAGTCACCTCGTTTCCACCTTTCCTAAAAGCCCAAGAATGTCAGCACTGAGGAAATCCCCGCCATCATTGCGCCTGCCACAATCCCTTTCAGTGCAGAGTTCATGGTAGAAGAATCCTGCTGTTGGTATGCCTGTGCAAATTCCATCACATTTTTTGCAAGGATAATGATGCCCACCGCCCCAATCACTGCAATCACTAACGTCTTTAAATTGTCAAGCGGCTTTGTAACGGCACTGGTATCGCCTCCTGCCGCAAAAACCGTTGCTGTCATCTGCGACACGGCATATGCCGCGCCGGCAAAAGACGGAACCAGAACCCTTTTGCAGAAACCGCCAATGTTGTTTTGTTTCTTCTTACTTGTGTTGTTTCTCATCTTTGCTCTCTCCTTTTCATAAAAATACGGAGATAAAAATATGGACAGACTTCTTCCATCCACAGCTTTTATCTCCGTCTGATGAAACAAGTCCATCCATATCTGTTCTTATATTTCATCGGGAATCCTCCCGTTATTAAAGGAAACCGGGCTTTCCCCGGTACGCTAATGCAGTAATCTCCCCCTTTCCAATGTCATAAAAAAAGACACCAACCTGAATGGCTGATGTCAAATTTCATAACCTATTATTTTATCTGTACCGGTTGACTTTTTTGTTTTTGCATTTTTCTCTCCTCTATACTTTTCTTGAATGAACTATCCCTTACCGCAATAACAATGCCAGTTTTTCGCCACAGAAAACTCCCAAGATACAGCATACCACACTTAAAGCAGCATATAAGGTTCCCTGCATATAAAGTCTATCTTCAAATAACCTATATGCCTCTAATGAAAACGTGGAAAATGTAGTAAATCCACCGCAAATTCCGGTTTTCCAGAACAGAACACTGTTTTGTGATATATCTTCCCGTGTGCTGACAATCCCAACCACAAACCCAATTAAAACCGCCCCTATTATATTTGTAACCAGTGTAAGAACCGGAAATGTGGTTTTTGAGGGAATTAAACTTATCGCGTATCTTCCCATTGCGCCAACTGCACCGCCTAATGCAACCCATAAGAAATTCATTCTTTTTCCTCTTTCTACATTCACAATCGCAAAATCCCATATTTTCTACATAAATACAGTTCATATTTTATCTGCCATTTTTCAGCTTTGACTTTATTTTAACACGCACACGAACTCATACACAACCACCAATCAAATTTATTCATATTTCCTGCGTATCTCCATCATCTTCACCACCGAAGTTTCCGGGTAGAAATAAGACAGTATCACATCCTTTGGCACACGGACAGCCATTGCCCGCTTTACTTCCTCTTTCTGCTCCACGGTAAATTTCCAGTGGAACATACGGTAAGAAATGGAATCCGCTGCTCCTGTATCCCCTGCTGCAAAGGATTCCGGTATTGCCGCATCCTCCGCTGACAAATCCGGTGTATCTTCTTCCACGTCAAAGGCATATTCCAGCTGCATATCTTCATTAAGGCTCTCCCGCTGCTCCTGCCCTTCCAAATCTGTAAACCGTTTTTCCATTTCCACCTGCCCAAGCAGCATAAATTCTTCATAAGGGATTGTGTCAATATAAACCGGCTCCCCTTTTTCTTTCAGCCCCTCATAGTAAGCAAGGGATTTCTGGTTCAGAATGGTAAATCCCGGTTCCGCACTCTCCCCCTCTGCCGCTGGCTCATGCTCATAAGGCTCCCCCTCCCCGTCTGCGGTCTGGGCAAATACCGGATGCCCGAACGGATTATATTTATTATCCAGTATCGGATCGAACCCACGGATAAAGATAAGACATTTTTTGTTATCCATCTTCCTTACTTCATCGGGTGTCATAATCTCCCTGCCGAGGACGTCATAATTCCTTGAGGAACTCCCCTGTCGGCCTCTGGTTTCCCCGCTTGATTTTTTATCAATGGTCGCCTTTCCTAACAGCTTTGAGATGTACTCATGGGTGCTCTGCTCATTGCCGCCAAGATAAACCAGGCTGTCACAATTCCCCGGAATTGTCTCCCAAGTGTCCTTGAACAGCGCTTTAATCTGTGCAAGGTTCTGGATGATAATCACACTGGAAATCTCCCTGCTGCGCATGGTGGACAACAGGGAACAGTAATCATCCGGCAGAGCCACATTGCTGAACTCATCCAGCATAAAAGTAACATGCACCGGCAGCCTGCCCCCACAGTTAAAATCTGCCTGATAATACAGTTCCTGAAATATCTGTGTGTAGAGCATTCCGATAATATAGTTATAGGACTTATCCGAATCCGGTATCACACAGAATAATGCCGTTTTCGTCTTTCCATCCCCATTGACGCCAATCCCCAGCTCCGCAAGGTTCAGCTCGTCCCTTGAAAGCATACGGAGGACCTGTTTATTCTCCAACGTTGCCAGACGGGAGTTGGCACTGATAATAATGGAACGGACGGTATCGCCCGCACCGCGCATACACTTGTTGTACTGTTTGACAGCAGGATGGTTTTCTTTTAATGGGCTTGTTGCCTCCAGGAACTTCATTCTGGTGTCCAGCATGGAAGGCTTACCCTTTTCCGTGACTTCCGCCTCCTCCATGAGTTTCAGCACCGAGGCAAAATTCCGTTTTGACGGCTTTTCCTCCAGCCACACATAATAGAAAAGCGCCTGTAAAAATAATCCCTCTGCTTTCTCCCAAAACGGATCTGAGGGACTCGCGCCTTTCGGGGTTGTATTGCTCATGATATTCGTTATCAGCTTTACCACATCCGTTTCCTCCCGGATATAGGCAAAGGGATTGTAACAGTCCGATTTTGCCATCTCCAAAAGATTGATGACCTTCACGTTGTAACCATTATTCTTCAGCATTTCACCCTCGCTGCGGAGCAGCTCCCCTTTCGGATCTGTTGCGATAAATGAGGTATTTAACTGCATAAGGTTTGGCTTTACCTCATAGAATGTCTTTCCTGCACCGGAACCGCCGATAATAAGGACATTGTTATTAAGTTTGGTATGCCTTGTGTCAAGGCTCATGCGGACATTCTGGCTCAGTATGCGGTTCCTGCCCTCATCCTTATCCGCTAAAACACGGTTGACCTGCTTTGTATCCGCCAGTCTGGAAGTGCCGTATTCTTTCCCCGGCATGAAATTCCTCTGGCTTGTATAATACATGACGATGATAACGGCATACACCAGCAGTGCATAGCCAATCATGCGGAAAGTAAACTCATTATAATAATCATGCAGGGGATAGGAGCATACAATGGTAAACCGTTCCAAGAACTCATGAAACTCTATCCCATCCCTCCATGCACCCGCTGCCAGATAGCCAAGAAAGGCAGAGGCAAAGGCACCAAGCACAATCATAATGATATTTGGTCTCTTTTTTGTTGTCTGCATCTTTACCTCCTCCTTGTTCTCTCCACGGTTTTTGCCGGCTGTGCTTTTGTTGCCTTATACCGCTGCCTTACTGCCGCCTCCACCCGGTCATAATGCCCGCTGTAAAGTTCCTCACCCTTGATGGTGCGGAGTACCCGGTTATCCACAGAGTAAATCTTGTATTCCCTGTTCTTATCCAGATAGGTAAGCAGCGTCTTCCCATTGTGGATTTCCATAATGTCTGCCTTGTCTATCCAGACATACCCCTCATTCTGCCCATACATCCCCGGCACCCTTGTCTTTACGGCATGCTCATTTTCCTGTGCAATCAGCTTTTTCGAGATGGTAATGTCCAACAGCGACGTGTTCTTCGAGGCGGTTATCTGCCTCATGCGGTTATTCAGTTCCTGATACCGCCTAATCCGTCTGTCAAATGCCTCCCGCTCCATCATGACACGGTAATTGCCTGCATTGTCGGCCCTGTCAAGGACACCGATTTTGGCAAGCTGCCCGATTGCCCTTTCTGCCTCGTCTGCCCCCACCTGCAGGTCTGCCTTTACCGCCTCCACGCTGACCGACTTTTTCTCCACCGCATAACGGCCTACTTTCTGTATCAGCCCGTCAATGGCATTATCCGCCCGGACTGACTCATCCGCATGGAGTTTCCGTGGGGATTTCCCGTTTTTTTCATTCTCCAGATACTTGAGTAACTGGTTCAGCTTTTCCTCATTGCCGCTCTTTAAATATTCATCCATGTTGAATACCCTGCCGTCCTGCAGTTTCTGTGACATCATCCGTATCCTCGGCGCCGCCTCGGAATGGAACATCACTTCCGTAAGCCCGTCATTCCTGCCTGCATCCGGCATCTCTGAATACAGAATCCCATATTTCTTTGCCAGTTTCCGGAACTTCTTCAAATCCTCATCTGCAAAAGAAAGCACCTGTATGTCGCCGCCTTTTGCCAGCAGCCCTTTCAGGTTCGTCCTGCCCATTTCTTTCTCATGCTCTAGCATTGCCACAATCAAGTCCAGTGCTTTCTGCATGGAGCGAACCCCAGCGCTCCCCATCTTCATGGCTATTTCTATCCCATCATAAGTGACACGGATAATCTGTACTGCATCTGCTATCTCTGACATATTTGCCTCCTTACTGGTACGCTTTTTCCGCCACTACAATCTCGACCGCCTGTGCCATTTCCTCCGCACTGAAACCGCTGTCAATCAGGTCACCCACTTCCTGCTCTGTAAGGCCTGCCTGTATTGCCATCCTGACCTGTTCCATCTGTGCAGGGTTCAGCCCTTTCCCGGTAAGCTGCTTTATCAACCCGGAGCCCTGCCTGCCCTTTCCGAAAATCTTTTCCGCAAACGCCCGGATTCCCTCCGGCTTTCTGCGTGACATCCTCTCCATCGGGACAAGACGTGTCTCCCCATTCCTGCCCTTTATGGCAGCAACAAAATCATGATTTCCCATATCCCTGCTGCTTTTAGCTGCCTGTACCATTTCTTTATCCTCTTTCCCTTTCAGGCTCTGTTCCAGCCCATCCTTTTCTTTCTGGACTTCCTCAAGGTCTGCAATCAGCTGCTCTTTTTCCTCAAGAAGTATCTGGTTCTTCCGGTAAATGCGGTCCCGCTCCTCTAAAATGGAACGCTTTTCACTGTCATAGCCTGCTTTCTCCTGTTCCAGTTCCCTGACCTGCTTTTCCAGGCTTTCTACCTTTGTGCGGAGCTTTGCATTTTCTGACGCCTGCTTATTATTGATTTCCTGCTGCTCCTCCAGCTCCTTTTCTCGCTGGCAGAGTTCTTCGGTCTTAGAAACATCCTGCTCCTGCGGCATTTCTGTTTCCGGGCTCTCTTTTCCCTGTGCCGCCCCTGCCTCACGGTTTGCCTGGTATACCAGTTTCAACGCCTGCTCCATGTCATAGGCAGTCAGCCCTTTGGAACCCACATCTGACAGCTGCGCCACCGCCACGCCTTTATCATAATAATTTGCAAGCAGCTGCATCTGGTAAGGGTTAAATCCTCCCTCTGCCAACAGCCGCAGCAGTTCCCCATCACTGTTTGCCCGCATGATGGAGGAAAACTTCCTGCAGCGGTCCATCTGCCATCCTGCCTCTGCATACATGGCAACCAGCTCCTTTGGATAGCCAAGCTCCAAATCCTCTTTTGCAAGTTTGAGCACGTCATCCCTGCAGCCCCTGTCCTTAAGCTCCACAATAACAGATGCAATCTGCACGTTCTCCGGTCTCCTTGTTTCCATATCCTGCCTCTCTTTCCTGTTTTTATAGTCACACTAATATTCATTTGGAGATTCTTCTATGGAATCTTCCCTGCCGCATGGATAAGTTTTCTGTCATCTCCCTGCTCCCTGAGACCGTTCCATGCTGCGTTCCTCCTTTCTTTCCCTCCCTGACTTTTCCAGATATGCTTTCATATCCTCCACTGCCTGTTTTACCAATGGGTGTTCCCGGTATGCCGGAATTAAGTCGATACTGTCCTGTGCAATCTCCCTGCCCTGATAAAACGGCCATTTAATGCCGGAATAATCGGGGATGCTCTCATCCCGGAGCACAAAACCGATTCCCGGCCCGTATGAGCCGTTCCTTTCACAAATCGTCATATACACATTCACTGCCTCCGGTAGCGTCAGGTTTTCACGCAGCTCCCCAAGCCTTTCCGGGAACTCCATGCACTCCGCCGCAAAAAAAGTTATTTCTGCCATCGCCATTGCCTCCATTTAACCTAGAATAAAGTGTTCAAGCCCACTGGAGCTCCCCTAACCCCTCACTCATGGAGGCTTGAACATTTTGCTGCGCCGAGCACAGCCGCTTTAGCGGCATATTTCCTCTTGTGCGAGTGCGCATATTGTTTTTTATTCTATAGGAAGACACTTTCACGCTTTAGCGTAACAAGGTCTTTCCTATAGAATAAAAATAACAGCCTGCAGTAAGTCATTCCTTGCTCCGGCTGTCCCTGCTTAAATCCTGTTTTGTTTTTTCCGTCTGCCTGTCCCTTGCCCGTTCCAGACTGTCAGTAAATTCCTCTATCATTTCCCCTGACATTTTTAACCTCCGGCTGATTTCCCTCTGCCTCTGGTAAATGCCGCTGCCTCTGTCCTTATATCTATTGCGGAGGATTTCTGTTTCTTCCAGTGAATATCCCTGGCTCTGCAGCTGTCCCTCCAATGCCTGATACCGCAGGTGCTCCTTTGCAAAAAAATCATCCCCTGCCTGATAGCTTTCTTCCGCCGGGGCTAATTCCGCCATCTTATCTGCTACAGAAAACAACGGCTCCATCTGCTTTTTCTCCCGGTACAGCCTGCGCCTCTCTTTTTTGCACTCTGCCACTTTTTCCTCAAGGTTCTCCCTGGCTGCAATTAACTCCGCAAGGGAATGGATTCCATTCTTTACAAGGAACAGGTATTTCTCATGGACTTCCTGCATTTTACGGATTTCCTCCCGGTATTCCCATGCCTTGCTGTAAGGCAGCCGTTCCAGATGGCGCAGGCGGCATATCCTTGCATAATAGGTTTTCTGTATGCCTGTCAGTTTTGTCCTGCGCAAAAATTCATCCTCCGGGGGTTCTATGGCATGGGATTCTTCCCCACGCTCCCTTTTTGCATAAGTCTCAAAGCTTTCCTGCCGGATTCTCTCCCATATCCTGTCCTCCGTATAATTTTCTCCCATAGATTTGCACCGGCAGAACCGCTGCATCCCCTTAGGCCGGACCGCCAGATATTTATTCTGCCTGACGTCATAGCCCTTTTCCGCCATAAAGCCAAGAAACTCCTCAAAGGATTCCGCCTGCATGACGCAGGCATCCACATCCCTCTGTATCATTTCCCGCCAGATGAATTTTCCATCCCGGAACTCATTCCAGTCCTTATACCTCTGATTGCGTTTCCTGCCGTGTTCCTCTATCTCTATGGTGGAAAGCCCATATTCCTCACAAAGCCGGTTTGTGATGGGCTGTATCCTTTTTGCCCAGTCTCCTTTTTCATAACGGTATTTCCTGCCGTCCAGGTAATTCACGCTGTTGAATATGATATGCCCGTGGACATGGGCGGTATTGTCATGGACAGCGAGGATCGCCTCGTACTCCTGCCCCAGATATTCCTCCACAAACCGCCGGACAATCTCAAAAGCAGTGTCCGGACTGACCTCACCCGCCTCAAAGGAAATGATGAGGTGGTAGCCCTGTCTCTTACCCGTCTTCCCATACTTCTGTTTTGTCTCCGCCATCTGTTCATAGGCTTTCTCCGGCAGGCAGTTGACTCCCGTCACCAGCCTGCCGCCCTGCGTTTTCCCCCTGTCAAGGATGTAGGAAACCGCCTGCTCCAGATGTTTCCCCGCAGACTTCAAGCCGCTGTCATTGATGGTTAAAATCTTAGTGATGGCCAAGAGCCGCCACCACGCTTTCCATCCCCTCATTCAGTTTCCGCATATAGGCAACCAGACGAATTTTATCTGACTCCCGGTACAGCCCCGAATTATTGTTGTGGACAATCTCATTGATGTTGACGCCAATCCTGTTCACTTCATTGATAAGGGCTTTCAGCCCCTGCCTCACTTCTGGGTAGTCGTTTGGCTCCTGCGTTATCAGCAGTCGGAAATACTCAGATTCCTTCATCCCCGCATCTTTCGCCTTATCCGAAAAAACCTCCGCATCATGGGCAGTCAGGCGGAAATGCTTTACAACTTCCTTTGCCATCTACCTTATCCTTTCCTGCTGCCCTGTTTCCTGCCTATTTCCTTCTTCCATCCCTGCTATTTTTTCTGTCTGCCCCGGGCTGCACTGTCTGTATGCATCCAGTTTTTCCTGTACTCCCTCCGGCACACTTCCAAGTGCGGCAATAATCGCCTGCAATGCACATTCCACTGCAATCTGCTCATATTTCGTCTGGCTGTACAGGCCGTCCAGCACTTCTTCCTGCTGTTTCAGGACATCAAGTGCGTCGCTGAACCGGTTATAGTCCTCCTGGCTGTCCGGGTTTTTCATGGCCTCCTCTATCTCATCTATCAGCTCCAGATTCCACTCACAGACATCGTGGATGGCATCATCTATGGAATAAGGCTGATATTCCGATGGTTCCTCTCCCATATCTCTTACCATCAATTCCCGACTGCATACAGCCAATGCCATGTTATGCTCTTTCAAATAATCCAGAATAATTTCTGCCTCACCCTGTTCCATGCTGACCTCTGATTCCGCCAGATAAAGCCACATCACCAGCTCACCGGGCGTGTTTACTCCCAGCACTCCCATGCTCCCTTGCACCTCCTGTTTTCATTTCCTTACCTGTCTGTTTTCATCCGCTGCCGGTCCACTCCTGCCCTGAAAACTTTGGCCCGCTTTCACTCCCAAAGTTTTCGCCAGATACGCATTTTGTGTCACAAAATGCAAGCCGCCCGCAGGTTCGGCTTTCTGGTTAGGGACACACTCCCTAAAACCCTGATAATATACGGATAAACAAAAAATCTACACCATTCCTACACCATTTTCTTCATTTTCTACACCATTCCTACACCAAAAATCTGCAAAACTACACCATTCCTACACCATCAAAAAAAGGCTGTCCGAAAAAACTACATCATTCCTACACCATTTTTTGCATTTTCTACACCATTCCTACATCAAAAATCTGCATAACTACACCATTCCTACATCACTTTTTCCGTTTCCCGGATTTCTTCCTGTTCCTCTGATTTTTTCAGTCCCACATTCCACTGGTTGAAGTCTTTATACGGTTCCGGAGGCAGAAAAATCTCAGCCGCATACCCCTTTTCCCCATACTTCTGCTGCAGTGTTTCCGCCGCTTTCCTGCCCGGCCCATCATTGTCCAGGCAGAATTTAATTCTTTCTACCTCCGGGTGCTGTGCAAGGAATGTTTCCAGCGGGGCATCCGCCAGCATCCCAAGCGCCACCATGCTTGCCCTGTACGCCGGGAACATCGTGATATGGCTCATCAGGTCGATTGCTGCCTCAAATACAATGACTTCCCTGCTGCCCTGGCAGTGGAAATGGAAACCGTACCGTTTGTCGTTTCCCGCCACGTCACACTTAAAGCCTTTCCCATCCCTGTCAAAGACGCCCCGCATACTGGCAAACTTTGGCACACCTTTCCCATCTGTTCCTACAAAGACAATGTTGTGGTAATTCTTCGCCTCATACAGAATCCCTTTTCTCACAAAAAAGTCAATGACCGGCCGTGCAATCCCGCGTTCATGCTCCAGATAACGGTACAGATAAGCGTTGCTGCCCGCAGGCTCCGGCAATATGAAAGGCTTTGGGCGTTCCTCTTTCCCTCTATCCGGGGCAATGTTCCGAATGCCCCTCTCGCTTTCCTCCCTCCAGTATCCCGCAAAATCCAGCAGCCAGAACACCGCCTCTTTCACATCCATGCCTGCAAACACCCGCAGGAAATCAATCTGGCTGCCACCGTTTTCCCCCTTGTCATACCGCCTTGAGAAACGACACCAGTGGCTCCTGTGATAAATGCGGACGGAATCCATTTCCTTTAATGTGTGGTAATTCCCAATCCTTTTCACGGTATATCCCAAGTGTTCCGCCACTTTGCACAGGTCAACCTGTTTGGCAAGAGCCAGCTCATCCGCTGTAAACCTCATCTTCTCACTCCTCCCTCTGCCGCTTTTGCCGGACTGTCCCACTCTATCTGACGGTAATCGGAGCGGTACTGCATACACGGATTTTTTACCAACCCTTTTTCATTGAAACTGAAATACCGGCTGTTATCCCCTCCCACAATTACATGGTCCAGCAGTGGAATCCCTACTAATTCACACACCTGCTGCATCCGGTCTGTCAGCCTCACATCCTCCTTTGACGGCAGGAGATTTCCCGAAGGGTGGTTATGGCATAAAATCATCCTTGCTGCATTTGAAAGGATGCCTGCCTTCAACAGTTCTCGCGGATGTGCTATTGCATAATCCAGCCCGCCGACACTGGCAAAGTGACAGTTAATTGGCGTCTGGTCCGTTTTCAGGTTAATGACACACATAACTTCCCGGTCCATGCTGCACAATTCCTTTCCCACCAGATTGATAATATCCTCGGAAGTGCGGATTTTCGTTTTTGACATGATAGAGGCCTCCTGAACCAGCCGAACAGACACAACTTCCAGTTCAAAACTGCCCTTTATCCCCATCTCTTTCCTCCTCCCCAAAGATTACCGTGACTACCACATTTTCCAGCATGGATTCCAGCAGCCCTGCAAGCTCTTTCTCTGAAATATCCCTTGCCTGATTTCCATCCATATGCCTCTCCTATCTCTGCCCTCTGTCCTCCTGAATCAGCGACAGCTCTGCCTCTCTGCCATCCAGTCTTTTTTCCGGTGATTCCACAGCCAGCACGATAGTCCTTGCATCTTTGTCATAACAGTAGACACTGTTTGATAAACGCTCCTCCAGTTCCACCATATCCATGTTTATGCCATGCACCAGTTCCGCAAGTTCAGACGGATCTCCCTCTGCCATTCCTGCTGGAACAGCAATCACCTCATGGACAGACGATGGCAGGAGCAGAAGATTATCGCCTACCTGTTCAGCAAGCTGGTGCAGGTTCTCCTCAAACAGCATGGATACAGCCCCATTGATTCTGCTTTCATTAGTGATAACCCATCTGCCCTCTGCATGACTGCTTTCCTGCATGAACATGCTTTTCATTTCATCAGGCAGCAGTTCAAGCATAAGCTCCCGCATGGGCATAATACTGACCGGGCTGATTCTTCTGGTATTTTCAGAGGCATGCCGGAACAGTTCCTCCTCTGTCATGCCGGCCATTTCTGCAATCTCATTTGAAACGGTTATGCTGCCTGCCCCACCGGGTATGGCTTCAACACCCCAACGGTAGATAACCGACAAATCATGGAATTCCCTGCTCGGAACCCCTGCCAGAAACTCCCTGTTCTGCTCTGTATTCACAAGGCACATGACGACATTGTCCTTCAAATGCCCAATGTCAATATTTAGTGCATGGTCTTTTAAATTTTCCAATCCCATAGCATATCCTTCTGCCGCAGCCCACAGCACGACATCAAGGCTGCCGCATTCCCGGTAATGCCTATACATGTCATTGATATAAATAGTTGGGGCTATCTGCGTATCTTTCCCTTTATACACCGTCAGGGAATCCAGCGTTCGGTTCACTTTCTGTACCGGCCTTATATCTACAGCCGCATCCCTGTATTCGGGCGGCATATAACTTAAAAACTTCCCTTTTACAATGCTTTTGAATACTTCATAATCCATCATAACAATCATTCTCCTTGCTTAAAAAAGGAGAGAAACCGGACCGGCCCCTCTCCCAAAATCATACTGACAGTCTGCTATCTTCTTTTCTTCCTGCGTTTCCTTTCATACAGCACGCCGCCGGCAATGCACATACCGCCCAATGCGGCAGACATCCACGGATGGTAGTTCCCACCTGTCTGCGGCAGCCCTGGCCTGTCCGGCTTATTCTTCAGTTTCAGCATATAAACCACTGTCTCCGCCACACTGTCATCGTATTGCAGTAATATCTTATGCGGGGTACTGTCAAGGATATACCCCGCCGCAGCTTTTGTCTCCACGATATAATACGGAATGTCCTCACCAAAGCTGCCATCCTTATGATAAGTGCAGATGTCCAAAAGCCCCGTCTCTGCACAGCCTGTCTTGTCCGTCACCAGCGTGTCCAGTTTCCTCCCCTCCTTGTTGCGGAGTTCAAACATGACGCCCTCCAACGGCTTTCCCGACTGGCTGCAGGTTTTGCAGACAATGATTTTTCCTTTTACCCTTTCATCGGACATGAAGACTTTCTGAATCTTCCCTGTCTCCCCCACAGTAAAATCTACTTCATTGGCAATCAGATAGCCGTACGGCGCCGCTGTCTCACGCAGGGTATACTTTCCCGCCGGGATTGCCTCTAAACGGTACGGCTTTCCATCCGTTTTCCATGAGGCATATACATCCCCATTGGAATTGGTGACCTCCAGCGTTGCCCCCGGCAGCTCTTTCCCTGTCGTAATGTCCGTTTTGGACACCTCCACAATTATCGGCGTGTCTTTCACTTCCAACTGCTTTGCCACGGCCGGTGTGGCTGCCATTTCCTGTGTGTAGGAAAAATCCACGTCATATGCCGTTTCATCCAGCAGATACCCCGCCGGGGATTCCACTTCTTTCACATAGTACAGCCCCAGCGGCAGGTCAGCCTCAAATTCTGCTTTCCCATTTTCATCCGTTACAGCCGTGTCCACAAGGCCATCCGCTTTTACAAGGACTTCCCTGGATACGCTCACAATCTCCTCTTTCGCATAAATGCCATAAACAGCGCCGGCTACCGGGCAGGCGGTTACGCCGTCCGTTTTCATCAGCGACAGCTCTGGCCTTACCCTCGCATTGACGAACCCTGCCTCCCCGAAAACTACTTCCGTATGCTCGTCTGCATAGGAAAGTGTAACCTCCTTTGGTTCCCCGCAGATGGCAAACCCTGACGGCGGCTGCACCTCTGCCACCAGGTATTTCCCAAGCGGAAGGCTGTCAAGGAAAGCCTCCCCATTTTCATCCGTGGTAAGCGTCGCTACAACTGCCCCCTTGCCTGCCGGAATGCCGTTTACCATTTCCAATATGCGGTTCCCATCTTCATCCGTCTGGCGGTCCGGGGTATAAATATCCTCCGCTGCAATGACATTGAATACTGCACCGGCAAGCGGCTGTTCCTCGTAATTGAAATCCACGCTCCTGTTTTTGCCTGTAACTGTACTGAGGATACGGTCAATAATGGTATCGTATGCCACGGAGACCGGCACTTCCCCTGACTTTTCAATGGAAATGCTGCCCTTGACGGGCTGGTTTTCAATGACTGCCTCAATGACCGGAGCGCCGTCTATATCCTCCACGACTTTCAATGCCCCATCCGTGGTAACTTCCAGAGGGAAACCCTCATCTGCAATGACATATCCCTCCGGCGCCGTAATTTCTTCCACCACATAATTCCCATAGCCCAGCTGCAGAGGCGTGGTTACGGTTCCCATCTCATCCGTGGCAAACTCACTGATTTTCTTATCCCCCAATTTCTGCTCCACATACTCCCCGGTATCCATATTTTTAATCTTAAAGGTCACGCCGGGAATCAGCACCGTGTTCCCATTTTCCGCATCCTTTTTCACAATGCGGATATAGGCTTTGAAAGGCGCGTCATTGAACACCCTCCACTGCTGCGGCTCCCTGGAATCCTCCGTAACCGTCACAGTGAAATCCTTTGTTTTATATAAATCCTCCGGCGTCTTTGTTTCCCTTACCAGATACGTCCCATAAGGCAGCTCTTTGGAAAGCGCGCATCCCTTTTCGTCCGTCACAAGCACGTCATGGGTTTTTGCATTGTCCCACCCGTTCTTGTCAATATCCGACTGCAGTTTTACGGTAAATTCTGCGCCTTTTACATAATCTGTCTCCGTGCTTGCGCCATCAGTGGATACCTTGATAATTTCAAATGCCTGTTTCTTTGCCGTTTCAATTACGGCTGTATTGAGGGAAATATCCTGGTGGATTTCCTGCGCCCCTCGGAAATTGACCGGGTAAATGGTCCCGTCAAGCAGGTACCCCTCGCTCGGCTCTATCTCACGGATATAATAGCTGCCGAAGTACAGGTTGCCGAAGTTAAATTCCGCCTGCTCCCCTGTCTTTACCGTTGCAAGCAGCGCGCCTTTCTCTGCCGGGATGCCTGTTGACGCAAAATCCGTCCCCTGTGTGCTGGTAATGTCGTCATCCCCCGCATAGGTTACGGTCCCCCTGCCGTCCGGGTAAGTGATGGTCTCCGCCGCATACAGCCCATAGGTTGCCCCTGACAGTTCTGCATCCCCCTGGGGCTCCTCCCCGGTCTCCCTGTCCTCCTTTTTCGCTGACACGTCGCATCGGATTGGCGTGTTTTCCGCACGGAAATCAGAAATCTCCCCATAGTCCGGCCTCACTTCCCACACCTTTCCGTCATCCCGGTACCCATCCGGGATGACAACCTCTTTCACATAATATTTGTCCTGCGTTTTCACAAACTTTTGGGAGGCAGCCATGCCTAAGTCCTCATCATAATAGAACACCGGCACCTCCGCCTTGCCGTCCCCGCCCACGGAAACACGTTTCGTGCATCCGGCATCGGTGAACACGGCAAACCCGGCTCCTTTCACAACATTTTTCGATTCCGAATCCGTCTTTTTTACCATGACGCCCACCGTGTCAGGGTATTCCACAACCGGCATGGTTTTCCCTTTCTGGGTTACTTTCCCATCACTGTCATAAAGGGTAAAATACTCCAGCCCCACCGGGTAGACCGTTTCATCTTTCAAATATCCCGGAGCCGCCCTGACTTCCTTCAGGTAATAGGTGCCCTGTGTCAGCGTCTCCTTCCCTGAAAGTGCCTGGCCATCTGCGTTTGTCCTCCCGAGTTTGCACAGCAGGTCCGTACACTCCGCATCCTCATACAGGTAATAGGCTGCCCCCGGTACCGGCCTGCCGTTATATACGTTCGTCTTACGGAGTTCAAAACTTCCCTCCTTAAATTTGGAAGTCACTTTCACGCTTGCAGTCACAGTCCCTGGCTCAAACTCCTCCAGAAAGGTGATTTTCTGCTGCGATACCACCGTCGGCGTCCATTTCCTCCCGCCATGCTCCTTTGACTTTGCGGTCGCCGTCAGCTTGATGGTACTGTCTGCCGCGACAATCTTTTCCATTGCCTCCTCATTGCAGTACAGGTAAAAGTTGGAAGACGGCTGGCTCGCATCCGTCTGTGCCACGCAGATGTCATACTTCTTCAAATCAGAATCGTCCTCAATCTCACTGGCGTCTGTTTTCAGCTCTCCTACGGTCAGGCCGTCCGGCTGCCCCGTGATTTTATAGGAAACATTGGTAATGCTCCCCGTTTTGGTGCGGACAAACTTCTCCTTTGACCTGTACAGACCGTCCCCCATGTCCTGCCACTCCGTTTTCTTTGGGGAAATCGCATAAGCGATGGACTTTGTAGTCCCGGTTGCCTCGTCATACTCGTCCCGGTTATAATTTTCCGCATCCGACACAAGGGCTGCTATTTTATTATAGACGCCGCTGCCATCGTTGTAATAGCCCAGCTTTACTTCCCCATTCAGCACATGGATTGCCGCACCGGTAATGAAGTAATCAGCCGGGGCAGAACCCTCGGAATACCTGCTGTTGTAACAGAGCCCATTCAGCATCCTGGCACCGTTTACCATGCAGAACGTGATTTCCGGCTTGATGCTGCTGCCCGCACCGGAGGCGCCCACAGCCCCATCCGTGGTATTCTTGCTCAGCTCCAGACAGTAAACCAGATGGCTGTTGTAAGCCCCGGGTTCTGAAATATACTTAATACCCATGCTGTGTCCGCAGTATTTTGCGTAACCGCTGCATGACACCGCCATGCTGTCCGGGGCGCCTGCTGCCATTAACACCGGGGCAGAGGCCGTCTGGATTGTCATTGTGTCCCCCGCGCTAAACATTTCCGGTTCCCCATCTGACAGTGGAACCACTTTCCCATCCTCTGTTGGGGCAGTTTCCTCCTCATTGAGGGCAGGCTCCTCCTCCCCGCTGTCTCCGTCTTCTTTTTCCTGCTGCCTGCCGCCGGATTCCCTGCTTTCTTCCTCAGCCGGCTCCACAATCTCTGCAGACTCCACTTCTGTCCCCGCCGTTTCGTCGTAAAGTGCAGGTTCCGGCTCCATGTCTGCCTGGATGTCCCCGTCAATGTCCACTGCCGCATCTGCATCTGTTCCATCTGCATTGGCATAAACGGCAGTGGGGATGGCAGCGCCCACTGTCAGGACAAGAGCCATTATAAGAGCCATAACCCTTTTCCATCTCTTTTTTGTCATATACGTCCTCCATTCATATCTGGTATTCTGTTCCCTGCGGATATTCCCTGCCGGCACAGACGCCGGGCATATCCCCGGCATTTGTGCAGAAAAAAAGCACGCATATTTCAGCGTGCCTTTTCAACCCGTAAAGCCGGTCCGCATACCGGGCTTTCCCTTATTCCATTGCCATCCTGCCACGGATAAAGGCAGAACTATTATTTCTTTCCATAAATCCCTCCTAATCCTCACTCCATGCCATTATCTTATCCATGACGTCCGGCATCCCGCTAATGCCTGCCGCCCCATCTTCTTCCATATCTTCTGTATCTTCTGCCTCCGGCTCCCCGCCGGGAAGATGCGCCATAACCGGCTGCCCTGCCACTGCATTCCCTAAAACGATGCGGACAACCTCATGGATTACTTCTGTCTTTATATCCTCTTTCACCTCGGACAGCCTCTTTTCAAAATAGGCAGGCGTCATTTCTTCCGGCAGCCCATTCCCATTCCCCGCCTCCTGTGCGTCATAATACATTTTCAGCGCGTCCATGACCACCTGGTTCTTTGCCCTCCCGCCATTCAGTTTATCATCCTCAAACTTTTCCAGCAGCTGGACATGCTCTCTTTTTGTCATGGAAAAACGTATCGTGAAATTGCGGAACAGGTCCCCATAAGCCATTGCAATCCCCCCTATCCAAACCTGCGTTTCTGCGACTGTGCCAGATATGTGTTCCCAAGCAGCTCATATCCCCTTGCGTTTGCTTTCACATCCTCAATATACTGGATGTTCTTCTGCTCCAGGCCGCCAAAACGTTTCATCACCCCGGCGCCACCGCCCACAAAGATTATCTGCGTGAGGTCCATGTTATAGCCAAGCTCCCGGAGGCTGTGGTAAATCTGCCGGCAGTAGCCACGGATTTCCTTAATGATAATCTTCCGGTACTTCTCCGGCAGGTCTCCCCCGCCGCTTACCATGACTTTCTGAATGTCATACTCGTCCACCTCCGCATTCAGCTGCCTCACACACTCCTTGTTAATCTGCTGGATGCAGGTGATAATCCCATGTGGCTGCGTCACACATGCCGATTCATCCGGCAGGCCGTTGACAATTGGCATAATGTCCACTGTCCAGGAACCAATATCCACTGCAAGCTGTTTCTCCGGGAATCTGTCAATGCGGTCAACCACTGCCGCATAGCATTGCGGGTAAACGCAGACATTGTCAATGAAAATATGGTACCTCTCTTTCTCAAAGGCAAATGAGACTTCCTTTTTCTTCAACAGGTAAGAAACGAAATCTTTTTTCTCGTCCCCGAACCTTGTCAGCGGCAGCCCAACCGCCAGCAGCACATGGGCTGTCTTTCTGCCCCTGATTTTCAATTCCTTTGCCACCGCTGCCAATGTCAGCATATAATAATTTTCATCCGTTACCTTTGTGTCCTTTACCTCAAGACGCCTGCTGCCAATCTTGTAATACTTCCCGGCAAACTCCAAAACGTTTTCTGCAAATGCCGGCTCCGTGCTGATTTCCTTACAGCCTGATGTAAATACCTCATGTACCGTTTTCATCCCGGACCAGCCGTGGTCTACCCCAATCACTTCTATTTTGTTATCCATTTTGAATGTCCTCCTTTTCATATAACCAGCTCCTTATCTGCTTTTTACCTGCATCTGTTCCCGATGCCATTCCTTAACAAGTGTTTCTATCAGTTCAATCTTCTGCTTGTCCGTATAATCCTTTGGGAAATATGGATTCAATCTGTCAGAGCGAATCCTTATCTGTTCCCTCTGGTTTGGTTTTTCTTCTTCCAGCACCAGATAGATTGCATCCATGTCCAACTTCCCAGACTGGCTCATGCGTTTCAGCCTGTTTGCCTGTGACAGGGATGGCGTACACTGTTCTATATCCATCACGGCATGGAGCTCATACTGCTGCTCCTCATTCAGATAGGATAATTCCACTGCAACAGTGAATGCTATTTTACCCTCGTCAACCCAGTCTAATATCTTAGGAATGAGGTATGTCAGGCGAATGTACCTGTTAACCTGCCGCTGGCTTTCTCCCACCTGCTTTGCCAGTTCCCTATTAGAATCTACTTTTCCCGTTTCATTTGTATTTCGCAATCCCCATTCACCGCTTTCAGATATAAAAGTTTCCAGTCCTGCAAGCTCCACGGTTGGATTCTCTGACTTTTTGCCAACTTGGCAGGAAGTTAAATCCGTCCTTTTCCCCTGCTGTTTCATTGCCTCTAATTTCATCCGGTAGGCAAACGCCTTTTCACTGGGCTTGATATGCTCCCTCTGCAGGTTGCTGTCAACCATTGCGATTACCGCCTGGTTATCATCCAATTCCACAACCATAACAGGAACTTTATCCACCCCTGCCCATTTACTGGCTGCCTTTCTTCGGTGTCCCGCTATCAGCTCATATCCCTGCCCTGCTGGATTCGGCCTTGCAAGCAGCGGCACCAGAACACCCTCTTTTTCAATACTCTGCATCAGTTCAAATAATTCCGTATTCATTTCCACTTTAAACGGATGATTTTTGAAGTCTGCCAACTGATTTAAGGACAAATATTGGATTTTTCCATCAAATGTATTCTGCTTACTTCCAACACCCTCTTCTTGAACGATTGAAGAATTATCCTGCTTTTTCCCTGCCATATCCATCACCACCTCTCATTTCCAATAAACTAATATAGAAACTAAAAAAGACCGCCCATCCTCAAAGCCTTGAAAATGAACGGTCTCCCATACTTTTTTCTCTATTTGAATAATACAGTTTTTGATGAATTATGAACTTTACTTCGATGTGTTCCGTGATACCATATCAAGAACCACGGAGACGTTTACACCATCGGAAATCGCCTTTTTATACGTTTTCCGGTCACTTTTTGAAAAGCTAAAAAACCTCTCAAAGTGCCTAAAATCAAGGATTTTCACGAATCCTTCCGATGTAGTAGACATACGCTCTCCACATGCACACTCTGCGGAAACATATCCACCGGCTGCACCTCTGTCACCTCATACGCCCCTTCACACAAATATTTCAAATCCCTTGCAAGCGTCGCCGGATTACAGCTCACATACACCACGCGCTCCGGCTTCATTTTCAAAATCGTTTCCAGGCACTTCTCATCACAGCCCTTTCGGGGCGGATCTACTACGATCACTTCCGGATGCTGCACACCCTTATCATAATATTCCGGCAGAACTTCCTCCGCCTTTCCCACCAGAAAAGTCACGTTATCAATGCCGTTTATTTTTGCATTATTTTTCGCATCCGCAATGGCCGCCTCCACAATCTCCACGCCATAGACATGTTTCGCTTTCCGGGCCAGAAACAATGAGATTGTTCCGATGCCGCAATAAAGATCCCAGACCGTCTCCTCTCCGGTCAGACCTGCATAATTCAAAGCTGTCTCATACAGTTTCTTTGTTTGGACGGGATTTACCTGATAAAACGACAAGGGCGAAATCTGATATTTCACACCACCGATATAATCCGTGATATATGCCTGTCCCCACAGACAGACAACCTCTTCTCCCAGAATGACATTGGTATTTTTCTGATTAATATTCAGGACAATACTCGTCATTCCCGCAAGCATGCGCAAACGTTCCACCAGCTTGTCTGCATATGGAAGAGTTCTGCCATTAATTACCAGGCAAACCATAATCTCTTTGGTGGTAAATCCATAGCGTATCAGCACGTGGCGAACCAGCCCCTTTCCGCTGACCTCATCATAAGCCGCAATGCGATACTCCTCCATAAAAGAAATTACGATATCCAGTATCTTCTCATTGATGTCAACACCCAGAAAGCATTTTCGATTGGGAATAATTTGATGACTCCTGGCTGCATAAAACCCTGTCACAATCTTTCCGTCTTTATCCGTTCCAATTGGAAACTGCGCCTTATTGCGATAGAAAAAAGGCTCCTCCATACCGATAATCGGATGAAAAAGGATGCCCTGTTCTTCATGTTCCTTTTTTTGATTAAGGTCAAATCCACCAATACGGCTTAGGCTGTCCCAAACCTTCTTTTCTTTATATTTCAACTGCTGTGCATAATCCAGCGCCTGTACCTGACACCCTCCGCATTTGCGATACGATTTACACAAAGGCTGGACACGGTATGGCGACGGCTCAAGCACCTGCAACAGCCGTCCGTATCCATATCGTTTTTTTATTTTTATAATTTTAATCCGGACTTTATCACCGACCACAGCGTCTTTTACAAAAAATGCCACGCCGTCTGATTTGCCGATTCCTTCGCCGTCCACGCCCATATCTTCAATCTGCAGTTCCAGTTCCATATTTTTCTGAAACATTTCATTCCTCACTTCTTCTTCATAAATTTCACCCGCAGTATCTGTTGGCTGCAGATGCTATCATCTTACTCCTCACTTGTCTTTCGGATATTAGACTCAAACAGCCGATTGTAACCCAGCCAGCCGGTATTCCCATTTGCGGCAGCCAAAGCCTCCTTCATGGTCTGCATCCTGGCGTCGGTATTATCGGCAAAATTAAGTGCAACCGCCTCTGCAAGCGCAGGCTTTTTCGGAGAGCCAAATTCCAGCTCGCCATGGTGCGCCAAAATACAGTGTTTCAATTCATTTGCAAGTTTTACCGGAAAATCTGGAATCGTCTGAATCCTTGCTCCAACCATTTCCGAACCAATCACAATATGTCCCAAAAGCTGCCCCTCATCCGTATAATCATTCTCGGGAAATACCGACAACTCCTGCAATTTCCCGATATCATGGAAAATTGCCGCCGTAAGCAGAAGGTCATGGTGAAGAATCGGATACATTTTCGTATAGCAATCACATAATTTTGCCACGCCAAGCGTATGTTCCAGCAGACCGCCCACAAAGCCATGATGCACACTCTTAGCTGCGCTGTGGAACTTGAAACGGTTGGCAAATTCTTCATCTTCCAGAAAAAATGAGGCGCACAATTTCTGTAGATAGGGATTCTTCATATTTTGAATAAATCTGGCAAGTTCCTCGTACATTTCGTCAATGTCTTTCTCGCTCACCGGCAAATAATCCGCAGGATTATATTCGCCTTCACGCACCTTACGGACACGTTTGACATTTAACTGCAAAGCTCCCTGAAAGCTGGTGACGTCTCCCATGACGTCAATATAATCCAGCGAATCAAATTCCTCAATCCCCTGCGAATTTGGGTCCCAGATTTTGGCATCCAGCGTACCCGTCTTATCCTGCAAAAGCAAATTTTCATAAGGTTTTCCCGCTTTCGTGAGCGCCGCCTGCCTGCTCTTACACAGATAAATCTCTCCGACACGCTCCCCTTCGCGCAGGTTTTCAATATATTTCATCTCTTTACTCCTTCTTATTGTAAAATTCCAACGGTCACATTGCATTCCAGATCTACATAACCCTCTCCGTTTTGTCGCTTTATGGAAATGGTAACAACGTCTTCCGACTGTCTCTCGTATATATTCTGATAATACTGAACGACATTGATAATTTCTTCTCCATTGATCGCTGTGATAACGTCTGCCTCCTGCAAACCTGCCGCCATAGCCGGGGAATCCAGTTCCACAGACTTAATATATACGCCCTGAGGAATTCCGTATTCCTGTGCTATTTCATTTGTTACCGTACTGATACGAAGTCCCACATATGGGATATCCCGGTTATTGGACAAATCTTCAATTATTTGTTTCAACTCCGAAATGGATAACGCTGTAACCGTATTGCGGTTATTCTGGTTACTATAATCCTGCAATACCAGACCAATTACTTCTCCATCAAGATTAATCAGCACACCGCTGCCATTTTCACTTCCTATAATATCTGTTGTAAAAATTGTGTAGTTTGTATCTATTGTAGAAACCGTGTTCTGAGAAGAAATGATAGTTCCGCACAAAATAGAATAATTTGCTCCCAGCGGACTTCCTATCGCTATTACAGAAGTTCCCTGTGTAATCGCGTAAGAATTTCCCAAAACCGCCACACTGATTTCATTCATTGTCTCTTCCGGAATTTCACTCAGTGGAACTGCGATTACCGCTATTCCTGTGTTACCATCATATTTTTTCAGTGAGGCCGATGCCTCTGTCTGGTCAATAAATGTAATGTGAATCGCCTCGGCATTGTCAATAATCTTTTTCTCCGTTAAAATCAAAAGTTCCTGTCCATTATTGGCTATAATAATACCGGCAGAACTGTTCTCGCTCTCATAAGGCGTATTAAACCAATCCATGCCGCTGGTCACCCCCGTAACCGTTACCATAGATTTATTCGCACGCTGTCCAATAGCATATAATTTATTCTGCAATTCCTGATAATCTTCCGGTTCCAGTTGCTCCCGAACCACAACGGTCTGGCTTTCCGATTTTTCTGGCTCCGGCTCCTTTTCCTCTTCTTTCTTCGGCGCCGGTTCCAACTCCTGTGGAACGTTATCTTTTGGAATTGTAATGGTAACCCCTTTTTCCGGATATAACCACTCTTCAAAATAAGGCCTGAAAAAGACAAATACAAAACATGCCGTTACACCAAATAATACTGCACATAAAAGATTATAAACTGTCCTGAGCAACAGCCGCCGTCTATTGATGGGTTTGTCCTTAATTTTTTCTTTGATAAAGGCAAATTCCTGCTCACCCTGGTCCTGTTGTTTCATAACCGCCCTCCTGATGAATTTATCATAAAATGCGTTTATGCTCAAAATACCTTTCCTTCCTAAGTAACAATTCATCCCTCGATATATTCGGGCTAGCTGAACTGTCACTTCTTATTATACGTTTTTCCCCTTTGTGTTGCAAGATTTTTCTTAATAAGGTATACTTTGACCTAAGGAGGGACCCTGTGCAGCTGGGAGGATTCCTTAGGTCTTCTTCCGGGGACTACAACCTTTACTGACCTAAGGAGGGACCCTGCTTAGTTGGACGGGACCCTGCGCAGCTGGGAGGTTCCCTTAGGAATTCCTTGAGCGAAAGGAAAGGAACATTTTCATGAACAAAAAAACATTACAAACTTTAGAATATAATAAAATCATCGACCTTCTCTGCGAGCACGCCACCTGCGCCTCCGGAAGAGAGCTTTGCAAACACTTAAAGCCCTCCACGGACCTTGCGCATATTCGTATCGCACAGCAGCAGACCAGCGATGCACTGACAAGAATTTTCCAGAAAGGCTCCCTTACATTCTCTGGAACACACAATATCGGGGCCTCTTTAAAACGCCTGGAAATTGGCGGCACAATGAGTATCGAAGAATTGCTGCGAACCGCCTCGTTACTGGAAGTTGCCAGGCGCGCAAAAGCATACGCACGTAGTGAACGTGAGGACGCAAATACAGATTCTCTGGACGAACTGTTTGCAAAAATAGAACCGCTAACGCCGCTTTTAAATGAAATACGACGATGCATTCTCTCAGAAGATGAGATTGCCGACGATGCATCTGCAAACTTAAAAAATATCCGCCGTTCCATCCGCAATATCAACGAAAAAATCCGCAGTCAAATGAATACGATGCTAAACAATTCTGATACCAAAAATCATTTGCAGGATAACGTTGTCACGATGCGCAACGGACGCTACTGTCTGCCTGTCAAGGCAGAAGCAAAGGGCCAGGTACCCGGCATGATTCACGACCAATCCTCTACCGGCTCCACCTTATTTATAGAGCCAATGGCAGTAGTAAAACTGAACAACGATTTAAAAGAGCTCTATCTGAAAGAGCAGGAGGAAATCGAAAAAATCCTTGCTGAATTAAGCAGCCAGGCAGCCGAGCATATCCCTGCTCTCCAGAACAATTATGAAACTCTGACCGAATTGGATTTTATATTTGCAAAAGGCTCTCTTGCCAAACAATACAATGGCACGGCTCCGGTGTTTAATACCGATCATCGTATCCGCATCCGCAAAGGACGCCATCCGCTGCTTGACAGCCACACGGTAGTCCCCATTGACGTTCGTCTCGGTGACGAATTTGATTTGCTGATTGTCACAGGTCCGAACACCGGTGGTAAAACTGTGTCATTGAAAACGGTGGGACTGTTTACACTGATGGGGCAGGCAGGACTGCATATCCCTGCAAATGACCGCTCCGAACTTTCCATATTCACGAATGTATTTGCAGACATTGGCGACGAGCAAAGTATTGAGCAAAGTCTCAGTACCTTTTCTTCCCATATGACAAATATTGTTTCTATATTAAAACATGCGGATGAACATTCGCTGGTATTATTTGACGAACTCTGCGCCGGAACAGACCCCACCGAGGGCGCCGCGCTTGCCATTTCCATCTTATCAAGACTGCACGATTATGGCATTCGCACGATGGCAACAACACACTACAGCGAGCTAAAGGTGTTCGCTCTTTCCACGCCAGGTGTGGAAAATGCAAGCTGCGAATTTTCTGTGGAGACGTTAAGCCCGACTTATCGGCTTTTAATCGGCATTCCTGGTAAAAGTAATGCGTTTGCCATTTCCGGCAAAATCGGACTTCCCGCAGACATCATCGAAGATGCAAAGGGACGTATCTCACAGCAGGAAGAGAGTTTTGAAGATTTGATTGCCGATCTGGAAACCAGCCGCGTCACCATCGAACAGGAGCGTCTGGAGGCAGAGCATTACCGCCAGGAAATTGAACAATCGAAGAAGAAACTTCTGGAAAAACAGGAACGTCTGGAAAGCCAGCGTGATCAAATTATCCGCCAGGCAAACGAGGAAGCACATGCCATTCTTCGGGAAGCAAAAGAGGTTGCGGACAAGACGATTAAGAATTTCCACAAATATGGACAGGCGACTGCAAACGTCAAAGAAATGGAGCAGGAGCGCAGCAAGCTTCGTGATAAAATGAGCGGTCTGGAAAAAAATATGACTGCCAAAACAAAAGAACGGTCAACGAATCACAAGATACCCAAAAATCTTCGTATTGGCGATTCCGTAAAGGTGCTCAGTATGAACCTCAAGGGCACTGTTCATACGCTCCCGAATGACAAGGGGGATTTGTATGTACAGATGGGAATTCTCCGTTCCCTGGTAAACATCCGAGATCTGGTACTACTGGAAGATACGCCTGCTTACAGCAATGGCAAGAAATCCACGGGAGCTGGAAAACTAAAAATGGCAAAATCTTCTTCCATTTCCACAGAAATCAACCTGATTGGCAAGACAACGGACGAAGCCATTGTATTACTGGATAAATACCTCGATGACGCCTACCTCGCCCATATGCCTTCCGTGCGCATTGTTCACGGCAAGGGCACCGGCGCGTTGCGCAAGGCAGTCCACAATCACCTGAAACGATTGAAATATGTGGAATCTTTTCGCCTTGGTGAATTCGGAGAAGGAGACTCCGGCGTTACAATCGCAACTTTTTCTTAAAATATAAAGGAGGGCTCAATGGTTTCAAAACAGAAAATCCTTATCGTAGATGATGATGTAAATATTGCAGAACTGATATCCCTTTACCTGACAAAGGAATGTTACGACACACAGATGGTGCATGACGGCGAGGAGGCGTTACAGGTATATGAGCAATACGCCCCCAACCTGATCCTGCTTGATTTGATGTTGCCAGGCATCGACGGTTATCAGGTCTGCCGGGAAATCCGCGCCAAATCCAACATCCCCATTATAATGCTCTCGGCGAAAGGAGAGATTTTTGACAAAGTGCTGGGACTGGAACTGGGGGCAGACGACTATATCATGAAACCTTTTGACTCTAAGGAACTGGTGGCCCGCGTAAAGGCGGTACTCCGGCGCTATCAGCCAGCCAAACAGGAAACCACTGCCCCACACATCAAATGTGTGGAATATCCTGACCTTACTATCAACCAAAGCAACTATTCCGTCATTTACCAGGGCACACGCATTGATATGCCGCCCAAGGAACTGGAGCTTTTGTATTTTCTTGCCTCCTCTCCCAATCAGGTCTTTACCAGAGAACAGCTTTTAGACCATATCTGGGGCTATGAATACATTGGAGACACGCGCACGGTTGACGTCCATGTAAAACGCCTGCGCGAGAAAATCAAAGATCACAAGTCATGGAGCCTTGCCACCGTCTGGGGTATCGGCTATAAATTTGAGGTGAAATCGTGAAACGCACCCTATACTTAAAATTTTTACTGGGATATGTACTTTTTGGAATCCTCGGTTTTATAACGGTTTCCACACTTACCTCCCACCTTACTTTAAATTATCTAAAGAAACAGACGATTTCCAGTCTGTATCGGGAAACCAATCTTCTTGCAGGAAACTATGCCTCAAACTATTATCGTGGAACGATGACTTTAAATGATGTGGAATCACATTTTAAGGCGGTTGCAACTTATTTTGATACAGATATCTGGGTGGTTGACCGCAACGGACATATCCTGATAAACAGCCGGCCAGATTCCGCGAACGATGAAACCATACAGAATTTTGACATCTCTTCTTTTGGTACGAAATATTATCAGGAAGGAACATTCTTTGATATGTTTTCCGAAAATACACTATCCGTATTTTCCCCCATAACCATCGGTTACAAAGTCCGCGGATATGTATTGATTCACAAGCCGCTATCCGAACTGACCGCCTACAAGGACGGGCTTTTAAATATCTCATACATAACGCTCGCCCTTATTTTTCTCTGTGCGTTTATTGTGTTAATCCTGTTTACATTTATTATCTACATTCCCATACGGAAAATGACCCGCGCAGCAAAAGACTATTCCAGCGGGAACTTTGATACAAAAATAGACATTCATACCAACGATGAAATGGGCTATCTGGCTAACTCCATCAACTATATGGCGACGGAACTTTCCACACTGGAAGAAGACCAGCGAAAATTTATTGCCAATGTGTCCCATGATTTCCGTTCGCCTCTCACCTCCATCAAGGGGTATATTGAAGCCATCATGGACGGCACTATTCCACATGAAGGACAGGACAAATATCTGAATATTATTTTATTTGAAACAGAGCGCCTGAATAAACTTACCCATAGCATGCTGGAATTAAATAAATACGGCGTCAAAGGCTCAATGATGGATATCGGTGATTTCGATATCAACCATACCATCAAGATGGTGGTTCAGTCTTTCGAAGGTACCTGTAAAGAAAAGAAAATTTCTTTTGAGCTGATTTTGACTGGACAGACCTGCATCGTTTCTGCAGATATGAGCAAAATTCAACAGGTGCTTTACAACCTGATTGACAACGCCATTAAATTCAGCCACCCGGAATCCTCCATCACCATCGAGACTACAGAAAAAAATGAAAAAGTTTTTATTTCTGTCAAAGACACCGGAATCGGAATTCCCAAAGACAGCATCAAGAAAATCTGGGAACGGTTCTACAAAACGGATTTATCACGTGGCAAGGACAAACGCGGCACAGGACTGGGGCTTGCAATTGTAAAAGAAATTATTTCCTCCCACAATGAGAACATCAACGTCATCAGCACAGAAGGCGTGGGAACAGAATTCATTTTTACGCTGCCAATGGCGCAGAAAGAAACGGAACTATAAGAAAGGGAACCCTTACGATTCTGGAAAGTTCATTTCAATTATTGATCCAGACTACTAACCCCGCTACATATTTCAACCATGCCACAGCCACCATGACAATATAAATGCTTACCCGAGCGGTGATATATTCTGCTGTAATATTTAGTTGGAATAGCTGGCTACTGACCAAGTTTTATAACCAGCATCTTCGTAATCCTTTTCCCTCATCTCTTCCGAATGCTTACCTCACAAATTTGATAACTTGTAAACACTGTCGTATTGCTCCATTCCTTACCGCATTCGCACTGGAAATGATACTCTGTACTCTGCGTACCATAGCCCTGTCGAAAACTTTAGCCAGCTTAGACTAATTGCTCTTGCCGTCGAACCTTATGGTCATGTAAGCGTTCTTGTAAGATGCTAACTTTTTGTTGTTATAAAAAACTGATAGCATTACAGGCGGTGTAAAAACTGCCTGTCAAAAAAAGCATGTGGGCACGGATAAAGACAGAACCTCTATATACTCGCTACAATACAGAAGAAATGACAGTAGAAGAAAGAAAGGTAGTTATTTGGCGGAACTTTATCAGTTACTGGAACAACCGGAGGATATGCTCCGCACTGGCGGTCTTCCTCTCATTTTCAAACGCAGGCAGTATTATGAGGCTTTGGAACTTGCAGCATAATCAATGATATCTATGAGCAAAATGTGCAACTAATCAGTCGGGAACAGTCAGAGGGCATAAGATTGTGGAGCACACCAAGACGGATATTAAGGAAGCCCTATGTGAGCATCCTCATAGACTGTGGGGAAACCAACATAAAGCAGATGCAGGAATCGTTTGAAAAGGCACTTTCATTCCATTAAGGACATGGCAGCGAAAAGAGAACTCCGGGAATGCTATCGGATAAAAATGTAATCAGGCTAACATCCCGAAAGTATAATCAAGTGTAATCAAAACTCTTTTCAATACAAAACAATGGGAACCCTTGAAAATCAAGGATTCCCACTAATTGAAACAATGAGACATCGGGGATTCGAACCCCGGACAACTTGATTAAAAGTCAAGTGCTCTACCAACTGAGCTAATATCCCATAAAATTATTACAAATGCCCAGTTCCGGAATCGAACCAGAGACACGAGGATTTTCAGTCCTCTGCTCTACCAACTGAGCTAACTGGGCAGTCAAATATGAGTTGCGGGAACAGGATTTGAACCTATGACCTTCGGGTTATGAGCCCGACGAGCTTCCAGACTGCTCCATCCCGCGATAATATAATAATAAAGATAAATGGATGGAGAAGGATTCAAACCGTTTTGATTTCTCTATTCTTTATTATCCTTCAAGAAGAAAAAGGTTTCGAACCGTTTTGGTTTTTCCCTACACATTTATCCTAATGGATGGAGAAGGATTCGAACCTTCGAAGGCGTTGCCAACAGATTTACAGTCT
>CAJTSB010000016.1:0-10233 GCA_910578825.1 uncultured Lachnospiraceae bacterium
ATTTTAGTTAATTCGTTCATGAGTCTCCTGCATTTTGTTTCTGATATCTGCGGAAGACATTTTACTAATACTCTAAAATTAAAACCACCAGTAAATAGACTACATGCAATGATTGCTTGAAGCTCAGAACTTATTGTACATATTGTATTATTTTGTCCTAAAAATGACTGTATTTTTGGAAGCAAATTAAATACATCTAAATCTTTTTTCCAATATAACGAATATAGATGAATTGCTATTTCTGGAAATTCAAGCACCTGTTCTAAAGGGAAAAAGTTCTGGCAAAACATCATAAATTGTTCTTCTTGACGAATTATAAAATCATGAAGTTCCAATGGAGCCAATGCATATTCAGTACCATTTTCCATAATGATTGTTTTAAGTTCATTTACTCTATCATTTTCCGATAAAAATTCTTCTGGATAGCGTAATAGTATAATTATAGCAAATGCATGATTATGTAAAACTATCTTTTCCAATATACTAAGGCAGGTTCTTCCTGAAAGCTTATGCAAATTATCAAGGATTATCAGACAATTACTAAATCTTTCCACTTCATATTCTTTTATTAGTTTTTCTAAAGACATATCTGATTTACTTAAATCGAAATAAACAATATTACCATCTAGCTTTTGAAAAAGTTGGTTGTATTCTGCCTTTGAAATCAGATCTATTAGCAAATTTAAAATAGTTGTTGTCTTTCCACTGTATGAACTACCTTCAATCCAATATACACGCTTTTGAGACATTGTTGTATTACTTAATGAATTTAAAATATCATTCACCACAGATTGCTGTGTTTGTATAGTCTCTCTGTTATGAAAATAAAATAAATTAACTATATTTGAGATACAATTTTTTAATACTCTGGGAATGTGTATATTTTTATATATATAAGTACATATATTATATGTCTTTCTCTTAATCCATCTGGCATTTTTAGAATTTCTCCTTATTAAATAACAGATTCCTGTTAATAATGATGGAATTGCAGTAACAATGAGTCCTGAAAGAATATCTTCTTGAAATGATGATAAAATAATATTGTGACCATTTAAAAGAAATATAATATTATTTTTGAAAAGAAGAAGTAGAACAAATGTTATTCCTATCAAAGTAAGTAGAAGTAGCGTATAACAATGTCCTAATATCCAGTCTATTATAGGTTTAAAGAAAAGCACGCGATTTTTTTTTCTCATGATATTTTCCCCTACATAATTAATTCAACCGTAATTATAGTTAGACAAATAATTATATATAACTATTACCTCTTCTATGAAATCCAACAAACCACCATAAATTATCCATTCGATGATATCCGTTCTGACGGATAACAGTGGATTATCCATTCAATTATTTCACCAAAAACTAACGGATAACTTTAAATTATCCTTTTTCCATAGATGCTTAATATAGATGTCTTGATTTATATAACATCCTATAGCAACAGGAATAGAAGTTTTAAATAATTTTTCTGATTTGATGGCGTGAAACTATGGAAATGAACATTCTTACGTGATAAAATATCAAAGGATATTTGTTATGAAAAAGATGTAATATGTCCCATAAATCCGTATGAACCTCAGATATGCACAGTCTTCTCACAATTAAAAATAAAACGAAAAGAGGGGTTATTATGTTTGAAAAATACGACATAAAGGAAATTAGAATTCTTACAACCAGTAAAGATCCGAATAAGGATGGCTTTGAAACAGAAGATGAATTTAGGAGGTTTTTAGCTTACGAACTGCCTAAAAATTGTGAGGGAAAATACCGGTATGCACACAAGGGCATAGATATAATGGGTAAAGATGTTTTGGTAATATTTTGGTATGATGGGAAAGGCAGGGGCTGCGGGATTATGCATGATCGTGTTAAGAATATGGAGGGAAAATCGAAGGGATTTCTAAGTTTTTATCCAGAAACTATTTTTAATGTCAGCAATATTACGGAGGAGGAAATATTGTGGGAATCGCCAATACCCACAAGAGTTAGGCAAGGTTCTCCTGAACTTGATATAAAAGCCCTGGATGATATTTTGAATTTAGTATATAAAAAATGGAAAGATTGTGTTGAAAAATAAGGACTTGTTAATAATAAACTATGTGCAAACAATTTTATGCTTGAATCCTCTGATTATTTATGGTTTCATATTAACACAAAGACAACTACCTACTAGGTGAGTTGATTAAATAATAAGATAGAAAATTCACTTCTTAACAACACGGTTGTTATTCTGAATTATATCTCTCCTCTATGGCTTTTATATGAGCTGGGGAGATGGTTTAGTGGGAGTGAAGAGGGAGCTAAAATTTCACCACTTGACAAACATACTATTGGTATGATAATGTAGATACATACTAAAAGTATGTTTGGGAGACGAGGAATCGATGGCAAGAAATAAGCATCCGGAGGAAACCGTTAATTTAATATTGGATGTTGCATACCGCTTATTTATGGAAAAGGGGTATGAGCATACGTCCATTCAGGACATTATTAATCATTTGGGCGGTCTTAGCAAAGGTGCTATCTATCATCATTTTAAGTCAAAGGAGGATATTTTAGTTGCTGTGACAGACAGAATGACGGCTGAATCTAATCAGATGCTAACAGTTATTCGTGACCGTTCTGACCTTAGTGGCAAGGAAAAGCTGAAAACAATTTTCAGGGAATCCATCAATCGGCCAGTGCAGAACGAAATTTTTACAGTGGCTCCGGATTTTCACAAAAACCCAAAACTTCTTTTCAGTCTTTTGCATGACACCATAGATAATGTTGCACCAAATTATGTTTTGCCGATAATTAAGCAGGGTATTTCAGACGGTTCCATTAAAACAGATTATCCGGAACAATTGGCAGAATTGATTTTGCTTGCGGCAAATGTCTGGATGAATCCAATGATATTTGACAGCTCTGAAGAGGAATCTAGCCGTAAGTTTATGGTATTCAGCCAGATGTTGCAAGGCTTTGGGCTGGATATTATAGATAGTGAAATGTTAGAGAGATTGCAAGAGTTGGCGTCTATTTATCAAAATAGCAAGTAGGAATCTGCCCTATGAAATGGGCAGATAATTTTTAAAACAAATACATACCGTCGCGCGGTATTATAAGGAGGAATTATGGAGACGATTGTGGATGTAAATTCTGTTGAAAAAAGCTATGGATTAATGCAAGTTTTAAATCGTTGCAGCTTTAAAATTAATGAGGGGGAGATATATGGACTTTTAGGTGCCAATGGAGCAGGAAAAACAACCCTCATGAAGATGATACTTGGATTACAGAAAATTGACGGAGGGAGTATTTATGTTTTGGGAAGGGAAGTGAGCAATAATACAGTATATTTATCAGATATTGGAAGTGTAATAGAGAATCCGGTTTTCTATGAACACTTAAACGCAAAGGAACTTTTATCCATGCACTTACGTTATATGCAGAAAAAGGCGGATATACCAGAGATATTACAATTGGTTGGACTTGAAAGGGTAGATGAGAAACCGATTTCGGAGTATTCTCTTGGCATGAAACAAAGGCTTGGACTGGCAAGGGCGATTATTCACCGTCCAAAACTGTTAATTTTGGATGAGCCTCTTAATGGTCTTGACCCTGTTGCGATTGCCCAAATGCGTGGGCTGATGAAAAAGCTGACAAACGAGGGGATGTCAATCCTGTTGTCAAGCCACATTATCGGAGAAATTAAGCATACAGCGGATAGAATTGGTGTCCTATCCGGTGGCTGTATCATACAGGAATTGATCTGCTGTGTTTCACGCGGCGATACGAACAAAGAGAAAAATGTTTGTGAATTTGTTACCAATGATGAACAGAGATCCCCAGTTGAAAATCTTGAGGATTATGTAATAGGTCTTATGAGGAGGGAATGGATATGAATTTATACAAACTTGAATTGATGAAAATACGGTTATCCACTTATTTATGGGCAATTTTGGGGATATTTGCAAGCTTATTGTCAATTGGCATTTTGTTTCTTTTTATTTTTATAATGGAAACCGGAGAAAGCGCTGGCTCTGGGGATGCAGAGTTGTTTGCAGATTGGAATGGATTATTGGCACTCACAACGGCTTTAGCATTTTCATGCTTTAGTATTTTGTCAGCAGTTATTGCTGCAAAAGTGATTGTCAAAGAATATTGTGGAACAAATGCAGTAGTTCTATTAAGTTATCCTGTCAATCGAAAGGCAGTGCTGGGAACAAAATGTTTGGTTGTCAGTAGCATTACAACTGTTTTTGCATTTATCAGTAATACGCTGGTTATAGGTATTATGTATATTTCAGCACATATTTTTAGAGTTATGCCACAAATGAACACGGAGCATTTTATCTTTATAGTTTTGATTTCCAGTTTTTTAATGGGAATTTTATCCTCTGCTACAGGCATTATTTCTACTGCTTTTGGATGGAAAAAACGCTCAGTAGTTGTAACAATTGTATGTTCTTTGCTTATGGTATGTGTTTTTGCTAATTGTATTACAATATCTCCAGGCAATATTGTCTGGGTAATCTTGACAATGAGTGTAGTTTCTGTTGTAATTGCTTGTGTTACATATCATATTTTGGCAAATGGAATAGAAAAAATGGAGGTTTGAAGAATGAACCAAAAACTATTTTCAAAAGATTTTACGTTAGTTGTCATCGGTCAAATTATCTCTTTGTTTGGCAATGCGACAATAAGATTTGCGTTGCCGTTATATTTATTAAATTTGACAGGCTCGTCGGCGCTTTATGGAACTGTTACTGCATGTGCTTTTATTCCTGCCATTCTGCTGTCGCCTGTAGGCGGTATTGTTGCAGACAGGGTAAATAAAAGGAATATTATGGTAATATTGGATTTCTTTACGGCGGCAATTATCTTAGCCTTTTCCCTGCTCATGAATTGGGTGAACCTCATTCTCCTTCTGACGGTTACGTTGATGCTTCTATATGGCATTGCGGGTGCATATCAGCCATCCGTGCAAGCAAGCGTTCCTGCACTTATCAATCAGGATAATCTTATGAAGGCAAACTCTATTATCAATACAATTAGCTCATTAGCATCTTTGATAGGTCCTGTGCTTGGAGGTGTTTTATATAGTGCATATGGATTAGAGCCGGTGTTGTGGGTTTGCATGATATGTTTTATCATGTCAGCAGTTATGGAGATGTTCATTAAAATACCTTTTCGGAAACAGGTTTCAGATGGAGGCATATGGAAGATAGCCAGAGCTGATTTTGCAGAGAGTGTCCGCTTTATTCGAAAAGAAAAACCTGTGATCGGAAAAGCGCTTCTTGTAGTCTGTGGGATTAATCTGTTCCTGGCAGCAATGATAATAGTTGCATTGCCATATCTGGTAACAGAGGTATTAGATTTAGAGCCTTCATATGCAAACAGGCTTTATGGGTTTGCAGAGGGGGCATTGGCGGCAGGTGGATTAGCAGGTGGTATTGGTGCAGGCATTTTTGCAAATAAACTGGCGATTCATAAATCGGGCAATTTGGTAATCGCTTGTACGGTATGCGTGTTTCCTATTGGCACTGCATTAATATTGTTTTCCTCGGGAATGATAAACTATATTGTCATAACCGTATGCTGTTTTGGTATTATGGTGTTTTCAACAGTCTTTGCTGTGCAGATGATGTCCTTTATCCAAAAAGAAACGCCGCAAAACTTAATTGGAAAGGTGATTGCAGTCATTCTTACCGTTTCCATGTGTGCACAGCCATTGGGCAATGCATTCTATGGTGTCTTGTTTGAGATTTGCAAGGGACGTGAATATGTTGTTGTTTTGTTTTCGGGTGTTGTATCGCTTATGATTGCCATTAGCGCAAGAAACATTTTTAAAAAATTTTCAACAAAGTCATAAAATTTATTCAAAATACCAACATATTAATGTTTTCCCTGATGGAATGGCGCTCACAATTTTATCCGCTGCAGGGATATTCCTAATAATCCAGTGTGTAAAGTTTTTTATCGGATGGCTCAAATAAAGATGACCAATGCGGTAAAATAAACAGGATGGTACTTATAATTATCGCCGTCATAAGTGGGGTTTTCTCTTTGAGCGTGTGTAAAACAATTCCCCTGCAAAGGATTTTTTCAGCCAGGAATAAACCCGCTATGTAACAAACCCAAAAGGCAAGTATTTTCTTGATAATGAATAGTGCAACGGGTATATCGGCACAATTATTAAATGGGCTGATCTTTCTCAGAAACTGTTTCATTTTGCTTTCCCTCCCTGTAAATCGTGAATGCCATTCAGACTCGTTTTCAGTGCAAAATCAAAGCTATTCGTATCCGCTGTGGATTTCAATAGACAAAAAGCCCTGCAGAAATCCCCGAAACATACGCACAATATGCACTTTTTGCCCTTCATTCAAATCGTAGGCGTCAAGAACCTGGAAAAAAACATACACCATACCTTGCGTCGCCTCTAAATGTTCCTCTGACTGATACATATTGTACCATTGCATGGTTTCAAACAATCCCCTGTGTTTTCAATGTCAATCAATATGAAAATGTGAGATAATATAAAAATATAGGACAATAATAAATACTGACATAGCATGTCAGGTTTTGAAGGCTATTATGGTGTCAGGGAGGAACCCACAGTGAAGGAAAGCAGATTATTTAAAATCATGTATTATTTACTTGATAAAGGACAGGCTACGGCCCCGGAATTAGCAGAAAGATTTGAAGTTTCTGTAAGAACTATTTATAGAGATATTGATGCCTTAAGCGGGGCAGGCATTCCTGTTTATACAGAAACAGGTCGAAACGGTGGCATACATTTGATGGATGATTTTGTTTTGGATAAAGCGGTACTGTCAGAGGAAGAAAAGCAGGAAATTCTTATGGCCATACAGAGCATAAACATTACGCAGAATATTAGCGACAGCCAAACATTGCAAAAACTTTCTGCAATATTTAATCTTAGCTCGGAGGATTGGCTTGAAGTAGATTTTTCCAGATGGGGAAATAAAGGAACTGACAATGAGAAATTTGAATTGCTCAAATCGGCGGTAATTCATCAAAAATGCGTTAGAATAACCTATGCAAATTCCTGTGGAACGATTAGAGAAAGAATTGTCCATCCGTTAAAAATGTCGTATAAATCAATGTCGTGGTACTTAAAGGCATATTGTACAGAAAAACAGGATTACCGTATTTTTAAGCTGACACGGATTATGGATTTGGAGGTTCTTGCAGACGGTTTTTGCAAAAATTCATTTCCAGAGGTGGAGGAGACGTTGGAGCGAGACTACAATACGATCGTACTGCGTTTTTCACAAAACATGTCATATCGCGTTTATGATGAATTCGATAATACGTGGGTAACCAAAGAAGAAAACGGAGATATAATTGTATCTGCTGAAATGCCGGAGGATGAATGGCTAATAGGGTATTTGTTATCATTTGGAACACAGGTAGATATCATAGAGCCTGCATACCTGAGAGAAATTATAGCCGAACAGGCAAAGAAAATTTATGAGAAATATATCCTTTGAAACGCACGTATGACCATAATAAGATGCTCGGGGTGCATAAACGTTGACACAGGTTGTCAGTATATATATGGTATGATTTCTGAGATACAAGGTTAGAGATATCTCGAAACAGTAATAAAATATTGCAAAATAGATGCGCAGTATTAAAGAAAGGAAAATGAATATGGGTAGACCAAGAACAAAGACAGACTTATTAACAGCAGCGACTATGAATTATGAAAAGCTACTCACTCTTATTTCTGGATTGACGGATAAGGAGTTGTCAACTTCTTTTGATTTTTCAAGCGATGAAAAAAAGAAAGAAGCCCATTGGAAAAGGGATAAAAACCTTCGTGATATATTCATCCATCTTTATGAATGGCATCAGCTTTTACTAAATTGGGTAAATACAAACCAGAATGGTGATAATAAACCGTTTATTCCATTGCCTTATAATTGGAAAACCTATGGAGATATGAATGTGGAATTTTGGAAAAAACATCAGACCACATCTTTAGAGGACGCAAAAAATATGCTTGAGAAATCTCATAATGATGTGATAAAACTGGCAAAAACTTTTTCGAATGAAGAATTGTTTTCGAAAGGCGTTTATAAATGGGTAGGCAAAAGTACGCTGGGCTCTTATTTTGTCAGCGTTACTGCAAGTCATTATGATTGGGCAATGAAAAAACTGAAAGCGCATAGGAAAAATTGTGCCAGAGTGTAAAGTTTAAAGGTTTCATCACAATGCGGTTCCTTTCTTTGGCACAAAGAGTCCTGACATATCTGTTTTTTCCAAGGTGAGAAGCTGAATCTTTTTCTCGATCCCTCCTCCATAGCCTGTCAAATTACCATTTGCTCCGATAACTCTGTGGCAGGGAATGATAATAGAAATGGGGTTATGTCCAACGGCGCCGCCAACTGCCTGGGCAGACATTTTGGCAATACCTCTTTGCTTTGCGATAATGTTTGCAATTTCGCCATATGTCATTGTCTGGCCGAATGGGATGGTAAGCATGATTTCGCATACAGCCTTGCGGAAGGGTGTTGCCTGCATTTCAAGTGGCGGCGTAAAATCCGGGGCTTTGCCACTAAAATAAATATCAAGCCATTTTTTTGTTTCCTCAAAAACAGGTAAAATCTTTTCTTCATAATATCTCGGCAGCGTGTCACCGAAATATTTCTGACCGTCAAACCATAATCCCGTTATTTTGTTTCCGTTGCCTGAAACGGTAATGCCGCCTAAAGGCGAATGATAATGAAAAATGGGTGTCATGATATTTACCTCCTCGTGGTTACTTTGCATTATATCATTCTTTTTTGGGGTTCACAATTCAATTATGAGATTGTTGCATATGATTTTGTACAGAATGTTATGGTGGATATTATGCAGATGAGATGCAGGATGACGGGTGTGGGCTCACGATTTCTGTCGAAGAGGGGTCATGTATGTACAATATTAAGGGATTTACAATGGTACTGATAAATTTACTATTGTCTGTTCTTGACATGTCATTTATCTATTATTATAATATACATAGTAATACAAAGTAATATAAAGTAAAGAGGTAAATTATGAATGACAAATACGAAAGGCAGATGAAAAAAGGTGTCCTGGATATGATTGTCCTAAAGCTACTTGCCTCGGAAACCAAGTATGGCTATCAGATTATACAGGAGATGAAGGAAAAGAGTGGGGAAGTATTTCTGCTAAAGGACGGTACGCTGTATCCGATTTTGTATCGTTTGGAGGATGATGGGCTGATAGTGGGAAAGTGGAGTGAGGCAATGGGGAAACAGGTTGCGAGGAAATATTATGAGATTACCGGAGCGGGGCGTCAGGCATTGGAAGAAATCGAGGCTGTCTGGAGACGCATTTCCATCGGCATATCGAAGATAATGGAGGATTAAATTATGAATGCAGATCAATATGTAAATGCTGTTGTAAGGAAGATAAAATGCGGTGGGAAACGGAAAAAAGAGATTAAAAGACAGCTTTTGACAGACCTCCATATGCGTTTGGAGCAGGGGGAAGGGCTTGAAGAAATTATTTCCCAGATGGGAACGGTACAGGAAATGGCCGATGGGTTTAATGAAAGTATTTCTCAGAATGAGCGGAAGAAGTTTCGCAGGAATAAAGTGTTAAAGATTGTAATTCCCATTGTAGCAGTATTGCTCCTGCTGGTTGCATTCGCCTGCTGGATGCTGCCCCGGGGCTATGCGATAGAACAGAGCGAGTATTTTGATGAAATCCAGGTTGAAACGGCCATGAAAAAAACGGTAGAGCTTTTGGATGCAGAGGCATATGAGGCTTTGCAGGAAAATGCCATTTCTCAGATGAAACCGTATATCAATAAGCAGGAAATGGATAAGGTAAAAGGGCAGCTATCTGGCGATTGGGGAGAGAGGCAGCAATTTGGAACAGTCTATATGACAGAGATTGTACAGGGAAATACACACCTTGCAGTGGGAGAGGTTACGGTTGTCTATGAGAATATAACCGTAACATACCGCTTGTCCTATGATGAAGAGATGCGTCTGGCGGGATTGTATGTGAGGTAAGGTTTGAGAAATTTATGCGAACGGAACAATCTCTTTTGTTATTTATGTGAGCGCTAAGATTTTGCTAAGATTTAGGGAAAAATAGGGAAATTTGGCAGATGGATGTGGTACTATAAATAAAAATACAGAGCTTAAGATGTATAGAGGATAATCAAGAGTTATCTGTACATGAAAGGGTATTTTTACAAAATGA
>CAJTSB010000016.1:10243-67505 GCA_910578825.1 uncultured Lachnospiraceae bacterium
AAAAAGAATAACAATGGATAATCAAGAGTTATCCATATATAAAAAACATGAAATTCTGATTTTTTTATTAAAAAATACTATTTTTATTTTGTTGCTAACTTACCATTAACCCACAATAGAGGAAACGAAAATGAATACACAATTGCTAGATAGGGAGACCGATACTTCAAATGTTATAGAAATGATCAATTCGTATACTCTCAGTAATAAAATAATTTTATTAACTGGAATAAGTGGCGTGGGCAAGAGTGGTTTAGTTGAAAAATTATCTCAAAGTGCATTGCTGCAGGATGCTATAGTTTCCGTAAGGGTTAGCAAAAGCTCGATAGATACGATAGAAAATCAACAATATTTTAACGCTTTATATAAAGTGGTTGTTAAGTATGCTAAATCAAAAATGTTTGACAACGTTCCTTCACCTATGCAACAGGGAGCCGCAAATTTTAAAAATATATTCAGAGTTATAAAAAATGTAATAAAAAGTCAAATAGGAATAAATGAAAATCATTTATTAGCCGAACCAGAAGAAGAGGAATCCATTATAAGAAAAAAAGAATATATATCATATTTATTAAGCACAACGAATATGATACTGGATATTGAAAATATTCAAAATATAGATACTCAATCATTAGAAATACTCAAAGAAATAATTTGTGAATCTAAGCATCAAACATTTATTTTCGAATATACGCTTACCAAGGACAATGATGTTCACTATGAGAATTTCTATAAAGAATTAAAAGAATTAAATACTCAGATATATTGTTATAAAGTTGAAAAAATGGATTTTATAATTGCTAAACAATTAGCTCCTAAGGATATACGCATAGATGAAGAAAAATTAAGAGAATTATACGATAAAAGTGAAGGAAATTTAATGGAAATCATTTTAGCTAACGAAAAAAATTCTTTTAATTCAAGTAATATTGACGTTAAACTTAAAAGTTTATCGAAAAGTGAAAAATACCTATTATATATAATCTTTCTTAATGATTATCCGTTGTTATATGAAGAGTTAGCAACTATGTCAGTTATTGAATCTCCTGAAAAAATTATAACTGATTTTACGGAATTAAAAAATTTAATTCATATACTGTGTGAAAAAAAGATCTTACTTATGGATAAAGATTTCATAAAAATCAGACATGATTCCATAATAGATATTATGCGGCATCATATTGCTAATCCAATTTTATATTGTGCTTATAAAACATTAAAAGATTATTATAATTGCAGATTAGAGGTTCTGCCTATTGCCGTGGAACATTTATTGTCTTTATATTTAAAATTTTCAGACCAAGAATTGCTTACTTTGCTTAATAGGGTCAAACAATTTATTTTGAATATGAAATATCCCGATTTGATTATCCAAAAACTGGAATATTTTAGGAAAAATTTGCTGACCATAAGTTCACAAGGTTTCCTTGGAAGTTACTATTTGACAATAATGCTAACTGAAATATGCTTGAATAAGAAAATGGCAGAGGAAGCCCAGAAAAATTTAAATTTAATATTTGATGAAGGAAATATATACCATATAGCCCTGCAAGCCCAAATATTATCTTTGAAGGAGAGCAGTGAAGCGCACGATAGTTTGGTGGAGTTGATTGACAAAACGCCGAAAAACAGCCGTTTACGGTTAATATGTGAAATCTGTTTATTATATTTAAAAACAAAACTTTTTCCTACATTTCAGACAAAAGCTTATGGTAAAACTTTGATTACTAATAGTTCCTACCAAGAATATACGGAATATGCTTTTTTATTGAGAAATTTTGCCGAGCTCTGTGATAGTACAGATGAATGTAATAAATATTATTTAGCAGCCTTAAAGATTTTTGAAAATCAAAAAAAATATCATGATATGGCATCTGTATACATTTCGCTGTCTATGATTCATGCATATACGGGCAATATTGAATTAGCAAGGCGACATTTAAACAATGCGTTATCTTTGGACAAAAGGGAATTGTCACTATGCTATATCTTAAACAACAATTCCACGTTACAGATTTTAGAAAATAGTTTCTCTGAGATAACAGAAAAAAATCTAAAAAATGCATTGCTTCTTTCAGTAAGCAGATATGAAAAATTAATTGTAAGCGCAAATTTGCTGGTTTATTATTGCCTTGTAAAAGATTTTGAAAAATCTAAAAAGATTGCTGAAAATATTGAAACAAGCCATTACCAAGATTTTAAGTATGAGGAATTGCTGCATATAATATATCAGAATTTATATTTTTTCTATTCCGTATTCAAACATGATAATGATAAAAAGGTTTTCTATTATAAACAGATTTTATCTCTAGTGAATTCTCCAAATACACGAGAATCCACTAAAGAAATAGCATCGGGAATGATTCATCTTGCGGAGAGCCAATATTTTTACACACAATTCCCTTTTAGGGTAGACTTTTTGGGGTATTGGGAATTTACAATTGATAATGATTTAAGCTGTTGAGTATTAAATATTCAAACATTTGGGAGAGCGTGTAGCCCTGATGGTTAAATGCATAATAAAATGCACAATCATCTCCTAAATAACAATCCGGAGACAATTCTATTAAATGAAATTGCCCCTGACACATCCGTCCATCGACACGCATAAATTCGATTTTATCAAAGGCTCTGAATAAATTATGTATTTTTTTTATATCGCTTTGCTGAATAAGTGAACTTATTCTAAAATCTATATTTGAGTCATCAATTTTTTTGGTTTCATAACCCCATATTTCTCTATTAAAATGGTCTTTCTGCTCCATGATTAACTGCACTTCCTGACTGAATACGATTTTATTTTTGGTTCCTACAAGGATAAGTTCAACTTCCTCACCGGGAATATATTCTTCGACTAATATAGGCATCTTATGAAAAGAATATAATTTAATTATTAAATCTGCGGCATCATTATATTGTAAGCATACATTTTTCTCAGATATGCCGGTGGATCCCCCGCCAAAGTTTGGTTTAATTACAAACGGAGGTTTTAATAATTCTAATTGTTTTTTTACAGAAACAAAATCCTCTGGAGTCCGAAACAAAATACTAGGCGCAGTTTTTATATCAAATTCCGCTGCAAATAATTTTGCAATGTATTTATCATTGCATATCATATGAGCATAATCATCAGCGCCCACATACTTTAAATCAGCGCCTTCACATATTCCAGGTATAATACTCTTAGAATCGGGAGAGTTATATCCATATTTCATTGGAAATATAATATCATTTTTGTAATTTGTAATGTTCTCCAGAAATTGATGTACATCGATTTTTTCATTTTTGTCAGTTACTAAAACTAATTTCCTGTTTATCATTTTGTAAAAATCCCCTTTCATGTACAGATAACTCTTGATTATCCATTGTTATTCTTTTTGTGAAATAGGTTTTGGATATATCTTAATATTTTAAACGTAGTATTTTTTGCGTAAAAAATTATTACGTATGGAAATAACATCATTTTCCTCAATTCCCATAGCTATTTTAGGAAAATTATGTTAACATAGTTCCATCAGGCATCAGAGAGGATGATGGATATGGTATCGACAGAGAAGACAATGAAAGTAATAAGTTTATTTAGCGGATGCGGAGGACTTGATTTAGGCTTTGAGAGGGCAGGGTTTGAAATACCTGTTGCAAATGAATTTGATAAGACTATATGGGCAACATTTAAGGAAAATCATCCGACTACTCACCTTATTGAGGGAGATATCAGGAATGTAAGAAAAGAAGATATTGAGCAGTATATTAATGGAGCGGTAGATGGAATAATAGGTGGACCGCCGTGTCAGTCCTGGTCTGAGGCCGGTTCCCTGAAAGGCATCAAAGATTCACGGGGACAGTTGTTTTTCGATTATATAAGGATATTGAAGGAATTCCAGCCTAAATTTTTTCTGGCTGAAAATGTAAGTGGCATGTTGGCTAATAGACATTCGGAAGCTGTGCAAAATATATTACAATTATTTGGCGATGCTGGGTATGATGTGTCGTTTACAATGGTTAATGCCAAAGACTATGGGGTTGCAGAGGAAAGAAAACGTGTATTTTATATTGGGTTCCGAAAAGATTTGAACATAGATTTTGGATTTCCCCGAGGTTCTACAAAGGACGATAGTAAAAAAATTACATTGAGAGATATTATATGGGACTTGCAAGAGACTGCTGTGCCAGCGGGACCGAAAAATCACCACAATCCAGATGCAATCAATAACAATGAATATTTTACAGGCGCCTATTCGCCTATATTTATGAGCAGAAACAGGGTGAAATCATGGGATGAGCAAGCGTATACCGTACAGGCTTCCGGCAGGCAATGCCAGCTGCATCCGCAGGCTCCTAAAATGATTAAAGTTGCGGCTAATGATTGTCGGTTTGTTCCCGGAAAGGAGCATCTATATAGGAGGATGACCGTCAGAGAGGTTGCTAGGGTGCAGGGATTTCCAGATGATTTTAAGTTTATTTATGAGGAGACAAATACAGCGTATAAAATGATTGGTAACGCGGTTCCTGTTAATCTTGCATACGAGATAGCATATGCGATAAAAAAATACCTTGAGGGTAATGGGGCAGAGGTTGAAATAGACAACGAGGTCATTGATGCGAGGGAGGTTAATAAGAGGAAGATGAGTGCAAAGAGTAATAATCAGGGACGTGCCTATGAGTATGCGTGGATAAAAACGTTATATATGGCATTGCATAAATCAAGAAAGACATGCATTATTCCAAATTCCTGTTTGGAGGCAAATGAAAAAGCATGGCTGATTATGGATGATGAGACGCAGGAAACTTTTTTGGCATCTGCTAGTGCAGCAGTTGGCATTGTGCTGGAAATGGAACCAAAACTGGATGAAAATGATGGAGATGAATTAACATTAGAATTTCAGAAAGATAGTGCGGGGATTCAAGGGGATGTAAGGGACATCATAATAAAAAGACCTGATATTAAATGGGAAATTGGTCTGAGCATTAAACACAATCATGATGCAGTAAAACATAGTAGGCTTAGCCATAAATTGGATTTTGGAGAAGAATGGTTTGAAATTCCCTGTAGTACCGAATATTGGAATGCTGTGAATCCGATTTTTAATATGTTGAGAGAACAAAAGCAGGATGGCATCAAATGGTCGGAAGTAGGAGATAAAAAGCGAACGGTGTATGTTCCATTATTACAGGCTTTCATAGATGAGGTTAAGAGAGCATATAAAAAAGACAAAACATTGCCACATAAGATGATAGAATATCTTGTCGGGATTGAGGACTATTATAAGATCGTAAGCAGGGATAGTAAGCGACTTACCCTGATACATACATTTAATATGCATGAAACATTAAATAAACCGAGCAAATCAAAGGTGTCTGCCATTAAAGTACCTGTTGTGGAATTGCCGACAAGGATGATAGATTTGGATTTCAAGCCAGGTAGTGAAAATACGGTTGAAATGTATCTAGATAATGGATGGCAGTTAGGATTTAGAATACACAGTGCAAAAGATATAGTAGAGCCAAGTTTGAAATTTGATATCCAGTTTATTGGAATGCCGCCATCTGTTTTAAATATAGAATGTAAATGGATCCAACAAAATTGACAAAACCTACTCAGATATGATTTTATGAAAACAGAAACAAACCTTAACCCAACCACAGACAAAACAGGTGAACAATATGAGAAAAGAGGCATCCATAGAACAATGGCGCACGTTATATAAAGCGGCAATCAACATGTTTGAGATGTTGGAACCGGATGAGGAAGCGGTTCATTTGAGAGGACTAAAATCTTTTATGGAAGAAATGCAGAGGTTCGCCATATAAGGAAAATGGTTATATTTTCTATGTAAATGGTACCAATTTATAAGAATAGAGGTGGGGGGCTGTATGGCTTTTGTCAGTTTAGCATATGATTGTCAGGATATTGGAAGATGATGAAGGAGCGGATAAATATGTCATATAACCATAATAAAAAACAACGTATTTTTATACTCCTGCTTTGTGGCGGCATTTGCCTGATCGGGTTTGGAGCAGGACTTTATGATTCAGATGGGGAAGGGATTCCTTTTGCGCTTAGTGCTCTCATGTGTCTGATTGGGGCTGGTATGTTGGCTCTGGCAGCAATTTTTATGCATTTGAAAATGCGTTGTCCGCTTTGCCATCGCATATATCCCCTGGGAGGCTGGTGGGGTTATCATTGTTGTCCTAACTGTGGGGAAGATTTTGATTAAATATTCTGGAATAGAATGTTCAGTCATTTTTGAAAAGACATAGATACAAAAATAGTAAATGGACATAAATGTATAGTAAAATGCTTTTCAAACTAAAAATTGGAAAGTGAATGAGGGACAAAATTTCTATCCCCCATTCACCTTCATTTCGTTTCGTGGATGTTTCTCTGTTAGAATTGCCTTCTGTTTGTGCATGGAAACGCTGGTGTAAATTTCTGTGGTTGTAATGGAGCTATGTCCAAGCATTTTCTGGATATAGCGGATATCCACATCGGCCTCTAAGAGGAGCGTGGCGAAGGAATGGCGGAACATATGCGGGGTGATGTGCATGGGAATATCTGCCAGCTTTACATATTTGTTAATCATAAGGCGGACAGACTGCTCAGACAGACGGTTACCCAGGCGGTTGACAAACAGCCATCCACTCTGATGGATTTCAATTTGAAAAGATTCTATGTAGGAAGAAAGCGCCAGAATGACGTCCGGATTGCCGATTTGTATAATACGCTCTTTTGCGCCTTTTCCCCAGATGAGCAGGGAATGGTTTTCCATGTCAATATCCTGATATTTCAAACTGCAAAGCTCGGAAATGCGGACTCCGGTGGCAAACAGCAGTTCAATGACGGCGATGTCCCGCAGGATGGATTTTCTTTTGGCAGGTGTGGTTTCCTGTCGGGATTCATGATAGATGGTGTTTAAAAAGACCTGAATCGTATTGGCAGGAATGGTTTTGGGAAGGCGTTGCGGTTCTCGAAAAGAAATGCAGATTTTATTAAAAGGGTTGTTCTCTAATAGTTCTTCATATTCAAGATAATGAAAAAACGCTTTGAGGCTGGCAATTTTGCGTTTGGTAGTTTTGGGCTGATATGTTCCATGGAGCATCGCCAGATAGGAGCTTAAGTTTTCTTTGGAAAATGGGTTATCAAAGGCGGCTGAAAATGTAATAAACTGCGTGAGGTCGATGCGGTATGCCTTTAAGGTTTTGGTGTTGAGTTCCTTCTGGGTCTGGCAATATAAAAGATATTTTTCTTTCAAAGTCTCTAATGCGTACATGAAATTTCTCCTTTGTGTAAGTTGGTAAATGACTGTATGAATTGTCATACCCCTTTACACCCCGGTATCGCCGTTCGCTGCCATTCTTTTGGAGCTAAGAATGATTTTAATATAGGCATATGGGATAGTCAAGAAATATATATAACGCTATACTGCCATGTATCAGTGTGAATATTTATGGTCACAGAAAAAGGAAACGAAAGCCAATACCAGTAACAGACATGCGGTGAGTATATCCCATATATCAAACAATGGTTCGTCTATCATCTTAAACAATATGGCATTGACAAGAATCAAAAACCCAATGGCGCACAGGAAGGTTATTCCGAAAGCGAGAAACTTTCTTGACTTCCCAATACGGCTGAAAATGCCGGCGATGATCCACAGGAAAGCGACGGAAATTACAGCCATCGCCGAACCGATGGTAAATACCTGTTCTGTTTTGGTGAAACGACTCAGCAGGTATAAATAGGGAATAATAAAAATACTCAGGGATATCAGGCTTATCAGGATTCCCTTCTTCCCTGAGACGATGACAGGGAAAGAGATAACCCATGCAAAAACAATGGAGCTGATTGGAATCAGTGCCCATGTCAATGCACCGGATATTGCTATATTACAAATAAGACATACCATAATCGCGATTACGAGTGTGGCAGAGAAGAGAGTTGAAAATAATATATTTTTTGTCATATGATTTTCGTCCTTTCTTTTTAAGGCAATTAAATTTTCATCTGCCTTCCTTTCATAGTTTTCCTGGTCAACCGTTTCAGCGCTCAACAGCTCGTTTACGGAGATTCCCAGTATTTGACAAAGTTCCAGCATGATAGAGGAGTCGGGCATACTTTTGCCTGTTTCCCATTTAGATACAGCCCTGTCGGTAATGTTCAGTTTGTCTGCCAGCTGCGCCTGCGTTAATTTTTTGTCTTTCCGGCATTTGGCAATAAATTTTCCAATTTCTGCTTGATTCATTTTGCATTCTCCTTTCGTTTCTATCATACAACGGATCGTAAATTTTTTATACAAACCACTGGTTGAGTCGGACAATTCAACCACTGGTTGAGCCAATTTTTACCTGATTTCACTTTATTTCCAATTTCAGTGTCATTTATGTTATGATATTTGCAAAAGAAATGATAACACATAGGCGGCTTTTCAGCAATACGCCCGTTACTACTGCAAATACTACCAGGGGAGTATAGACAGTTGCCGTAATTTTTGCTATAAAAGTCATAGAAGTTCCGGTAGGGGAGACTTCTATATAATATATAGCGCTGAAAAATATAGTTGGAGAAAAGGAGGATGGAACATGTATTTACTGGCGATATTGGGAGTGATTTTATCCGTGGTATTGATGGGGACAATGAGTGAGATGGGGATGATGAATTCTCTGGGGTCATGTATTGACGTATATTCCCTGCTGCTTGTTGTAATTATCGTAATTCCGGTTATGGCGTCCATGGGAATGCTGAAAGATTTTAATCTTGCGTTTAAGCTGACGCTCGGAAAGAAACAGGCGAGCAGCCTTTCTGAGTTGAAACGTGCCAAACAGGCAGTTTCTTATTTTATCAGGAGTACATTGTGTGCAGGCGCGGTAGGCACCTTGTTCGGGGTCATTCAGGTATTGTCTTTCTTTCGCGATGAGCTCGCGCAGCTGACCGCAGGTCTGGGTGTGGCGGTTTGTTCGCTTTTGTATGCTTTTGTGATTGCAATTGTGTTGTTGCCGATAGAGGCAAGGCTTGAACGGAAGATGATAGAGTTTATGGAGAACGAAGAATGAAAAAAAGCATAGGGATTTTGTTATATCTTATATTGATGGCAGTATTCCTGAAATTTGATTTACGCCTTTTGTTTGACCTGCGCCAGTTTTTGCTGGTGTTGTTTGGAACGGTCCTGTTACTGTTGCCTTCTTTGCGAGAGCAAAGTGACATCAAGGAGGAACAGAAATTATCGGAAACTGGCAAGAAGAAGTTTATTTCCAGAGTAAAGTGTTTTTTTGTGAGGGAGCAGGCAAGGATAGGGCAAAATGCAATCTGGGCTGGAATTTTACAGACGTTTGTACTGTTGTTTTTGAATATGAATCTTGCGGGAGGAGAAGTTAGTGCCATGCAGACAGCTGCTGTCTCCTGTCGCCCGATTCTTTACGGTTTCTGTATCTGGATCATTTTACAGGATTCAAAGAGTGCGGAGAAAATAACGTATGACGGATATCGTGATAAGGCAGCGTCTGTCGATAATATGCCTTCGAGTGTTTTGCAGACGCCGGTCGATTACCGAAACTGCCTGCAAGAATTGGGACTTACAAAACGGGAAGTGGAAATTGCGTTTCATGTCACGCAAAATGAAACCAATGCACAGATTGCAGAAAGATTGTTCATTTCGGAAACTACGGTGAAGAAACATCTGTCGAATATTTTTTCCAAGCTTGAAATTGGTCAGCGCCAGCAAATCAAGGAAAAATGCCTGGAGTTTTCCAAAGGAAGATTGCAGGAGCAATCGGCTGAGAAATAATAGATAAGAAAAGAGGATTGTCATGTTAGAAAGTTTTCCGTTGGAAATCATTGTAGAGCCGTTGTTAGCGTGGTTTGGCGGGAATGCAAGAGTCCTGCCATGGAGAGAGGAGCCGACGCCGTACCGGGTGTGGGTATCGGAAATCATGCTGCAACAGACACGGGTGGAGGCTGTTAAGCCTTATTTCCAACGCTTTACGGAGGCGTTGCCGACCATTCGTGATTTGGCAGAGTGTGAGGAGGAACGCCTGCTCAAATTGTGGGAGGGACTTGGATATTACAACCGTGTGCGAAACATGCAGACAGCGGCGCGGACAGTTATGGAAGAATATCAGGGGCAGTTGCCGGCGGATTACGCAGAACTTTTGAAATTAAAGGGAATCGGGCATTATACGGCGGGAGCGATTGCCTCGATTGCCTACCAGATTCCGGTTCCGGCAGTAGATGGCAATGTCTTGCGTGTTATCGCGCGGGTGACCGCAGATAATTCTGATATCATGAAACAGTCGGTGCGTACCAGAGTGGAGGAGTCGCTGCAGAAAATCATGCCAGCGGATGCGGCAAGTGCGTTTAACCAGGCGTTGATGGAGCTGGGGGCTACAGTCTGCGTACCCAATGGGGAACCGCAGTGTCAAAAATGTCCCTGGAATGCATTTTGCGAGGCAAATCGGCTGGGCTGCTGGCAGGAACTTCCGGTCAAGAGCAAGGCAAAGCCCAGGAAAATCGAGGATAAGACAGTATTTATCATTCGGGATGGAGAGAAAGTTGTGCTGCATAAGAGACCGCAGAGAGGATTGCTGGCAGGAATGTATGAATTTCCCAATATTGCCGGGCATTTGTCGGAAGAAGAGGCGTTGTCCTGGGTCAAACAACAAAAATTAAGGCCGTTGCGGATTCAGAAATTAGAACCTGCAAAACATATTTTTTCTCATGTGGAATGGCATATGACCGGGTATGTGGTTCGTGTGGATGAGCTTGCGGAAAATAAAAGCGATATGCTTTTTGTGGAGATAAAAGAATCGGAGGAACATTATCCGATTCCGGCGGCATTTGGCGCGTATACGAAATACATGAACATTCGTCTGGGAAATGAGAAATTTCTGTAGATTATGGAAGGCTATACCTGTAAAGAGAAGGAGAGGTCAGTGCATTACACACTGACCTTCATATGAAAAAGATTTATATAAAAAGTGAGGATACCTTGATAAAACTTTTTAATGTATGGTTAGTATATCCATAAAATGTGACGTTAGTATGTTTATTATATGAGAATTGTGTAAAGAAAATGTGAACAAATTTGAAATGGTAAAAACTTACGGGGAATACAATTTGCGATTTTCTGTAAAATGTGTATAATGAAAAGAGGTTTTACATTGGTTACAGAATGGAGGAAGATATGAAATTACTATCAATAGCGATTCCATGCTATAATTCACAGGATTACATGGAACACTGTATTGAATCTTTGCTGGTTGGCGGCGAAGATGTGGAAATATTGATTGTGGATGATGGTTCGAAAGACCGGACAGCGGAGATTGCAGACCGTTACGCAGAAAATTATCCTGATATAGTAAAAGCAATCCATCAGGAGAACGGTGGACATGGAGAGGCAGTAAATGCCGGAATCCGCAATGCTGCCGGGCTTTATTTTAAAGTGGTGGACAGTGACGATTGGGTGGACGAAGAGTCATACCGTAAAGTGCTGGACACGTTGCGGGAATTATCTGGTGGCAGTCGTGTGCTGGATATGCTGATTAGCAACTTTGTATACGAAAAAGAAGGCGCGAAACATAAAAAAGTCATGAAGTATACCGGAACCTTGCCTGAGAATCAAATGTTTGGATGGAATGAGGCGAAACATTTTCGGAAAGGGCAGTACATACTGATGCATTCCGTGATTTATCGTACGCAGCTTTTGCGGGAATGCGGACTGGAGCTGCCCAAACATACCTTCTATGTGGATAATATTTTTGTGTATGTGCCGTTGCCCCATGTCAAAAATATGTACTATCTCAACGTTGATTTTTATCGTTATTTTATAGGCAGGGACGATCAGTCGGTCAATGAAAAAGTAATGATTGGACGGATTGACCAGCAGATACGTGTGAATAAACTTATGGTGGAGTCGGTAGATTTGTGGAAACTGACAAATCGCAAGCTGCGGAAATATATGTTTAATTATCTGGAAATTATTACCGTGGTATCTACCATTATGCTGATTCGTTCTGGTACTCAGGAGAATCTGGAGAAGAAACGGGAACTCTGGAAATATTTAAAGAACTATGATTTGCGCCTGTTCTGGCATCTCAGAAAGGGAATTATGGGTCAGACGATGAATTTGCCAGGCAAAGGCGGAAGAAGAATTTCTGTAGCGGCATATAAGATTTCACAAAAGGTAGTAGGTTTCAATTGATAACCGAATAGTGAAAATGGTCTGATTTATTCTATCGGACAGAGCGTGAGATGGAAAATTTGCATGTTGACAGGGATGGGGGAATTTTGATGTTAAGATTAAGACCATATAAATCCTGTGATGCGCAGTCAATCACAAAATGGTTGGGTGATGAATTTGCGTTTCGCCAATGGAGCGCAGACCGCTATGACAAATACCCGATTACCGCGGATGATATGAACGCTTATTATGACAGGGACAGAGATAACGGACGTATCTTTGGCATGACAGCTTTTGATGATACCGGCATTGTCGGACATTTTACCTTGCGATTTCCTGACAACGACAGTTTTGACGAAGTCCGTCTGGGGTTTGTGATTGTTGATGATAAAAAACGTGGGAAGGGATATGGAAAAGAGCTGGTTTCCCTGGCTTTGCGGTATGCATTTGATTTTGTAAGGGCAGACAAAGTATCATTGGGGGTATTTGAGAATAATCTGGCAGCTATATGCTGTTATCATTCCTGTGGTTTTGAGGAGGTTGATTTGGAAACTACCGAGAGTTATCAATGCATGGGGGAGACGTGGAATTGTGTGGAGATGGAAGTGGTGAAATTTTTGGAGGAGTAATGATGTCTGTAAAATTGATACCAGCATATAATTTCCAGAAAGAAGTGTGTGAACTTTTTTCTGAATATACAAATATGTTAGTGGAAGGAGATTCCGCGTTTTCACAGTATCTTGCGATACAACATTATGATGATGAATTGAAAAATCTGCATGAAAAATATGGTATGCCAGAGGGGCGGTTATATTTGGCGTATTGTGATGAAGAATTAGCGGGATGCATCGGACTGAAAAAGATTGATGAAATCAACTGCGAAATGAAACGGTTATACGTGAGACCTCAATTCAGGGGAAGGCAGATAGGGAATATACTTATTTGCCAGGTTATAGAGGATGCAAAAGAAATTGGCTATCAATATATGCTGTTGGATACCTTGCCTTTTTTGAAGAGTGCGTTGCATATGTATCGGAAATTTGGGTTTTATGAGATTGAAAGTTATAATGACAGTCCGATGGAGAGTTCGATTTATATGAAACTGGAATTATGAATGATGAAAAATAGGTTATAATGATATTATTTTAAAACACTTTACATGTGGTAGGGGTGGAGGTATAATTAATAGGATTTTACAAAGCAATATCATATCATGAAAGAAAGATATACAGTGAAGGAAATATTTTTAATACGATGAAGGGGTTTGACTTTGTCGTAGATGTTAATGGAGGGCTAATGGAATATTAAGTATGAACTGACGAATTTGTGAAGGGTGGTATCATGAATGAACATGGATAATATTACGGATAAGCAGGTTATGAAGCGTGCCAATGCGGCAGTAGAACTTGAAATAAAAAGACTGAAGGTACTGGATGCACCGGTTATTGTTTATGACAGGAAGAAACAGGTCATTGTAAAGCGCAATAGCGATGGAACAGAAACCGAAGTTGGAAAGCGGTTGAGAAAGGGACGTTATAGTGAGCGGATTGCAAAGAAATCCTGAAATTGTAGTTTTTGCCGGACCGAATGGTTCCGGCAAAAGTACGTTTACGAATTTATTGAAACCGGCAATGGATTATATCAATGCAGATGAAATTAAGAAAAAAGGGTATTTTATTCGTTGTTTTTATATCCTTACTGCTGACCCAATGATTAATGTCTTTCGTGTTAAGGCACGAGTGGAGGCTGGCGGCCATGATGTTCCAAAAGATAAGATAATAAGTCGTTATGACAAGGCATTGGAATTGGTGCATGAGGTAGTTTCTGTTTGTGATATATGCCATATATATGATAATTCTGAAGATAGACCTTATCGGATTTATAAGAAGAGAAAAGGACAATCGTATTTTGATGTGTGCGATGATTGGGCAAAAGAAGATATTTTTTTATTGACATTAGATAAAAATGCTGAAGAACAGGATTTGAACAGAAATTGGAATAATTAAGGAGACCACATAATGAAAATAGTCATTATCCATGGACAGAGCCATGAAGGCTCCACCTGCCACATTGCAAGAATGCTGGCGGAGAAGATAAATGGCGAGATTACGGAGTTTTTTCTGCCGAGGGATTTTGGAGAATTTTGTATCGGCTGTACACTTTGCTTTGAGAAATCCGAAAAATTGTGTCCGCATTTTGACAAATTATTGCCAATCACAAAGGCAATGGATGATGCGGATGTAATCATATTGGCAAGTCCTGTCTATGTTTACCATGTGACGGGGTCCATGAAAGCGTTTTTGGATCATTATGGCTGGCGTTGGATGGTGCATCGCCCGGAGGAAAAGATGTTTTCCAAACAGGCTGTCTGCATTTCTACCGCGGCCGGGGCAGGACTGGGAAGCACAAATAAAGATATGGCTCATAGTATGTTCTTCTGGGGGATTGCCAAAATACACAAATATGGTGTTGCCGTGATGGAGACCTGCTGGGAAAAAGTTAGTGCCAAAAAGAAACAGGCAATTGAAAATAAAATCCACAAGTTGGCGCATAAAATAGTAAGAAAGCAGGGACATGCCAGACCGTCTTTAAAGACAAAAATATTTTTTAATATTATGAGAGTAATGCAGAAATATGGATGGAATGAAGCAGATGTGGTTTATTGGAAAGAGAAGGGCTGGGCGGGGAAAAAGCGTCCCTGGAAATAGAGTGTCATAGCAGGATGGAAATATGTGATACGTCAGAATAAGGAGGTCACTATGAAATTAGCAACAACTTATATTTGCGTAGAAGATATGTAAAGATCACTGGATTTTGATTTGAAAGGAAAAGAGATATGTTTTGGGATAAGGTATCTGGGATTTATGAACTTGTAGAAACGATATACAATGGTAAGGCATATCGTGGTCTTGGGCCGAGGATAGCGAAAGAAATAGAACAAGATGACATCGTGCTGGAGTGCGCCTGTGGTACAGGAGCTATCAGCAGATATCTTGCGCCTGCGTGCAAACAATTATTTGCGACAGATTTTTCCATAGGAATGTTGAAACAGACGTCAAAGAAGTGTCGGAAATTTAATAATATAAGAATAAAGCGTGCGGATATGACGCATTTAAAGTGCCGTGATAACAGATTTGATAAGGTGGTAGCGGGGAATGTGATACACTTGCTGGAAGAACCGTTTGCTGCAATCAAAGAGCTGGAAAGAGTATGCAAGCCGGGTGGTAAGATTATCATTCCGACTTATATTAATGCGTCCAAAGGAGTCAATAAAAAGGCGGTGCGTCTGTTTGAGCTTGCCGGAGTAAATTTCAAGAGACAATTTGACATGAATTCATATCAGAAATTTTTTAAAGATGCAGGGTATGAGAATGTAACATTTGATATTGTGGATGGAAGGATGCCCTGTGCAGTAGCGGTTATTACCTTATAACAGTGTTTGAAAGCAGCTAAAATCTAAAAATACTCCTCAAAATACACCCTCGGAAGTATAGCCTTCCGGGGGTGTATCTGTTATATATTTCCTATAGTATTCTACATTACAATTTTGTAAGATTATTGTAAGGTAAACACAGGGAAGTTTTAAGAAATATGAGATAGACTGTTATCAGGTCAGAAAATAAGGCTTGCGATGCCTGTTTACCCTGGTGATTTACATATTTGAACGTCAAAATCACACTATTAATGAAATCTTAAGAAAATTTATGAAGAAAACGCAAGAATATTTTCGTTAAATAAAATAGGAGATTAAAATACAGGAGAGGAAACGTATGAAAGATATTACATTTACAGTACCCTGCTACAATTCTGAAGATTATATGGAGCATTGCATTGATACTTTGCTGTCAGCAGACGAGCGGGCAGAAATCATTATCGTAGATGATGGCTCTACGGATCGGACAGGGGAGATTGCAGATAATTACGCAAGAAATTATCCGGAGATTGTACGGGTTGTTCATCAGGAGAATGGCGGACATGGTGCAGGCGTCAATGCCGGACTCGCGCTGGCGACCGGAAAATATTTTAAAGTCGTGGACTCAGACGACTGGCTTGATGAAAAGGAGTTGCAGAAACTTCTAAAGAAAATACAGGAATGGGAGAAGAAGGATATTACCGTGGATTTAATCATCTGCAATTATCTGTACGACCATGCCAATGAGAATAAAAAGAAACGAATGAGTTACAAAAATATATTAAAAGAAAATGAGGTCTGCGGCTGGAATGCAGTCCGTCATTTTCAGCCGTCGCAATATCTGATTATGCATTCCCTGTTTTACCGCACGGAAGTGCTGCGTGAATCGGGCGTGAAACTGCCGAAACACACCTTTTATGTAGACAATATTTTTTCCTGCCAGCCGTTGCCGTATGTGAAAACGCTATGCTATTTGAATCTGGATTTGTACCATTATTTTCTGGGAAGGGAAGACCAGTCTGTCAATGAGAAGGTGCTGATGAACCGCATTGACCAGCAGATACGGGTGACAAAGATTGTGTCAACGTGTACGGATTTGGAGGAGTTAAGCGAAGGTAATCCGAAATTGACCAATTATCTGATTCGAAACATATCCATTATGATGGCGATTTCCTCCATTCATTTGCTGCTGATTGGAACGCCGGAGGCTTTAAAAAAGCGGGAAATGCTCTGGAATTTTGTTAAATATCATGATCAGAAGCTGTACCAGTCATTGAAATGGCGGACAATCAGCGGGTTTACGTATTTGCCGGGGCGTCTGGGAGATATTTTTACGCTTGCAGGCTACCGTATGGCAAGAAAGCTGTATCAGTTTAACTAGCACAGCGTATTCAGGAAGTGAAGTGCAGTTAGTTGGAGCGTGATACTGGCTCGCAGGGAACGAAAGAAGGACAGGAGAGGAAGACAGAATGGAAAATATATATTTGGCATTGGTGGATACGCCGGGAATTTTTGCATCCATAATCCGCCGGGTAACCGGAATCAATTACATACATGTGGTGCTTTCCCTCGATGAAGAGCTGCGGGAGGCATACAGCGTAGGCAGGAGAAATCCGGCGATTCCCATATTTGCAGGATTTGAAAAAGAGGATACGGAAAAGATTGAAAGACAGTTCCCGACGGCACTGTATAAGGTTCTCAGTCTGGAATGTACGAAAGAACAGAAAATGGGGATTGCCAGACAGCTTAGGGAATGTTATGAAAAAAGATTTCAATATCATTATTGTATCTTAGGGCTTCCCATGATATTATTAAACATACCGTTTTACCAGAAGAATCATTACACTTGTTCATCGTTTACAGCAAATATTTTGCAGGAGAATGGAATTGCACTTTTTGATAAGCATTTCTCATTGGTAACCCCGAGGGATTTTTATGAGTTGGAGCAAACCAGAATGATTTATGAAGGTACGCTGCAGACATTTAACAGACTGAATGGCTGCTATCCGGTAAAACGAAGAAATATGTTCCGTCAGATGTGGCGGAAGTTATCTTTTGCAGTGAATGGAGTTTACTTATGAATCGTAAGAATTTAATCAGCGCAATTATTTTTATTTTGCTGGCAGGATTGACATTTTATGTTATTTTCAAGGGAAATGATATGGAGGAGGTTATAGGAACTGTGCGAACGCTGCATCCAATTTATTTATGTGCAGCTGCCGCAACGGCATTCTTCTTTGTGTCTGCGGAAGGGTTCATGATTTGTTATCTGTTGCGTGCATTGAACTACAAAACGAGTGCAGCCACCTGCGTCAAATATTCTTTTGTGGGATTTTTCTTTTCAGGCATCACGCCTTCTGCAACAGGTGGACAGCCCATGCAGCTTTACTATATGCAGAAAGAAGGTCACAAGGTTTCAGATAGTTCGGTCGTGTTGATGACAGTAGCAGTTATCTATAAGTTTGTATTAGTTGTCATGGGAATCGGAATCTTAATCTTTTATTATGGACCATTGAAAGATTATCTCAAAGGATATTTGTATCTCTATTATCTGGGATTGTTTTTGAATACGCTGCTGGTGGTGGTCCTTCTCTTTATCATGGTCAGTCCCCGGTGTTTTAAGGGGATAGTCATAGGAGGAGAAAAGCTGTTAAAGAAACTACGGATTTTGAAAAATTCCGGTGAGCGGACAAAAAAATTGATTGAGATGGCAGACCAGTATCACGAGGCAGTTCTGTTTTTTCTCAAAAATAAGAGTAAGATTTATGTTGTGATTGCATTTACGGTGGTACAGCGGTGCAGTGTATTTTTCCTGACCTGGCTGATTTACAGGGGGCTCGGTCTTGCGGGAACCGACGCGCTTACAGTAATGAGTTTGCAGGCGGCCATCTATATTGCGGTAGACATGCTGCCGCTGCCCGGTGCGCAAGGAATCACAGAGATGATGTACAAGACGGCGTTTTCCCAGGTGTTTACCGGGGCGAGCCTGACAGCGTCCATGTGCGTTACACGTGGATTGAATTTCTATATGGTGTTGATTGTCAGTGCTCTTGTGGCGGCATGGTGTCATTTGAGTACACGGTTTAAGTGCCTGCGTCTGAATACTCAGGTTTGATGATGTTCCGCGGAATGTTCTCTTAAAATATTTCGTTTCATCTCAAACAGGCTGTCTGATAAATCTACATATACCTTACTGGGATTGGCAAAGCGTCTCGTTTCATTCCAGAGCGTAGCCTTTTCCAGCTCGCAGTATTTTTGGATTTCCATGACGCTGGGGGATTCGTAGATGCACTGCCCCTTGTCAAAAATCTGCACCGGAAGGCGGCGCATTGTGTAAGTGCCGCCCGCCAGATTCGTATATTTCCATGTTTCCAGTGGATCAAAAATGCGCAGATTTTTCTCACAGTCGAACGTCTCATCTTCCAGGCAAATCAGATCGGCTTTGATTTTGCCTGAACTTTTTTCATATATCCGGTAGATCGTCTTATTGCCCGGATTTGTCACCTTCTCAGAGTTTTCCGACAGTTTAATCTTGGGCACGAATTCTCCCTGTTCATTTTGAACGGCTGCAAGTTTGTATACGCCTCCGAATGCGGGGGTGTTTTTGGATGTAATCAGATTCGTTCCAACACCCCAGGAAGTAATCATCGCCCCCTGTGCTTTGAGGTTTTCAATCAGATACTCGTCCAAATCGTTGGACGCAGAGATGACAGCATCTGTAAAACCAGCCTCATCCAGCATTTTCCGCGCCTGTTTGGAGAGATATGCAAGGTCTCCGCTGTCCATGCGGATACCATAGTTTTTAAGTGGAATGTTCTGCGCACGCATTTCTTTAAATACCCGGATTGCATTTGGAACGCCGGATTTTAAGGTGTCGTAAGTGTCCACAAGCAGGATGCAGGCAGAAGGATAATAGCTGGCATACGTCTTGAACGCTGTGTATTCATCCGGAAAACTCATGATCCAGCTGTGGGCGTGCGTACCTTTTACCGGTACATCAAAAAGTTTTCCGCAGAGTACGTTTGAAGTGCCGCAGCAACCACCGATGACAGCGGCCCTGGCGCCGTAAATCCCGGCGTCCGGTCCCTGTGCGCGGCGCAGTCCGAACTCCATGACGCCGTCGTTTCCGGCCGCATAGCAGACGCGTGCAGCTTTGGTGGCAATCAGGCACTGATGATTTAGAATGTTTAAAATAGCGGTCTCAACAAGCTGTGCCTCCATAATGGGGGCGATGACCTTAATCAGGGGTTCTCTGGGGAAAATTACTGTGCCTTCCGGGATTGCGTAGATGTCACCAGAGAATTGGAACGTTCTTAAATATTCTAAAAAGTCATCTTCAAAAATCCCCAGGGATTTGAGATAAGAGATATCGGAAGCGTCAAATTTCAAATGTTTGATATAATCGATAATCTGCGCAAGTCCTGCACAGATGGCATATCCACCGTTGTCCGGATTTGTGCGGTAGAAGGCGTCAAATACCACAACGCTGTGGTTATCTGTCTTAAAGTATCCCTGCATCATTGTCAATTCATATAAATCGGTCAACAGGGGCAGATGCTCTGTATTCATGATGGGAAGAGCTCCTTTCACTTGTTTTTACAGAAGTATATCATATCCGGGCATGAGACTGCAACCGTGGACGAAACCGGGATGGCAGGGTTTGTGTTACGCCATTTGCAAAGATTGTGATTTATTTGTGATTTGTATGCCTCAGCCCTTTCCAATTGGACAAAAATATGATATTCTTAATTATTGTTAGAATGGCAACGCAATATTCTGAAAGAAAGGTAAATAATTATATGAAGAAAAAAATGGCAGTATTATTGGCCACAGTATGTGCAATTTCATTGATTGGAGGCTGCGGCGGGAAAGGAAACACCAGTAAAGGAACGGATGCGGCGGAGAGTACGGATGATTCCAGCGAACAGGCAGGTGCAACCACATATGACGTAGAGAACTGCGTGCAGCTTGGAGAATATATGGGATTGGAGGTTTCGCTTGGCAGCTATGAGGTTACGGAAGAAAGCCTCAAGAGCACGATTGAAAGTACGCTGGCATCCTATCCGTCCTATGAGGACACCGACAAGACCACGGTAGAAGAGGGCGATGTTGTCAATATCGACTACGAAGGGATTAAGGACGGCGTGGCATTTGAGGGCGGAACAGCACAGGGCTCAAATCTGGAAATTGGCTCTAACAGCTTTATTGACGGATTTGAGGATGGGCTGATTGGCAAGAAAGTCGGCGAGGATGTGAAACTGGATCTGACATTTCCGGAAGATTATGGCAATGAAGAACTGGCAGGACAGGCGGTTGTGTTCAATGTTAAGATCAACAAGATTGTCAATGAAGTGTATATGACGTATGATACCATGACGGACGAATTTGTGGCGAACAATTTTGTAAACGATGGCTATAAGACTGTGGACGAGATGATTGAAGGTACCAGGAAACAGTTAGAGAGCAACAATGAGACGAATAAGCAGACAGATACCGAGAATGCGATTTTTAAACAGCTGCATGAGAGCTGTACCGTGACACTGCCAGATGGTCTGTTAGACCAGAGGATTCAGGAGTATAAGGATCAGTATGTGCAGAATATTAAGAACAGTTATAATATGGAACTTGCAGACTACCTGGGCAGCATGGGCATGACGGAGGAACAGTTTAATGATCAGGTGCATCAGTATATTGAGGAAAGCCTGACCAACCAGTTTATCCTGGAGGCGATTGCGAAGAAAGAGAAGATTGAGGCGGATGAGGAAGGATATACTGCTTATAAGAAGGATGTAATATCAGATTTTGGATTTGAGAATGAAGACGCTTTGCTGGAACAGTATGGTGAGGATTATGTCAAGAATGCATATATCAGTGATAAGACACTGAATTATCTCATTGAAAATGCAAAGATTACCTATGACAGCAGCAACACAGCCGGAGCGGATGCAGATAGCCAAGACGGCGCTGCGGAGTAAAAGATAAGGAGAGAAGTTATGGAATTAACAAATATCAGAGATTTATATCGCAAAAAAGAAGAATATCTGGAAAAGGAAGTTAGTATTGGCGGATGGGTGCGGAGCATCCGCGGCTCTAAGAATTTTGGATTTATCGTGGTAAATGACGGAACATTTTTTGAACCGCTGCAGGTGGTGTATCATGATAAATTATCTAATTTCGCTGAGGTGGATAAGCTCAATGTGGGAGCTGCCATTATCGTGACCGGGAAACTGGTAGCAACACCTCAGGCAAAGCAACCGTTTGAAATCCAAGCGGACGAAGTTGTGATTGAAGGAAAATCGACACCGGATTATCCGTTACAGAAGAAACGGCATAGCTTTGAATATCTGCGGACGATTTCACATCTGCGGCCGCGTACCAATACCTTTGAGGCTGTATTTCGTGTACGTTCCCTGATTGCGTATGCCATTCATAAATTTTTCCAGGAAAGGGATTTTGTCTATGTGCATACGCCGATTATTACCGGTAGTGACTGCGAAGGGGCCGGGGAGATGTTTCAGGTGACGACGCTTGATTTGAACGATATCCCGAGGGACGATGATGGCGCTGTGGACTTTTCACAGGATTTCTTTAACAAGCCTACGAACCTGACGGTGAGTGGACAGTTGAATGGCGAGACATACGCGATGGCGTTTAAGAATATTTATACGTTTGGACCGACTTTCCGTGCTGAGAATTCCAATACCACGAGACATGCAGCGGAATTCTGGATGATAGAGCCTGAAATTGCGTTTGCGGATTTGAAGGACGATATGGTTCTGGCGGAGAGTATGTTGAAATATATCATCAATTATGTGCTGGAGCATGCGCCGGAAGAAATGCAGTTTTTCAATAATTTTGTGGACAAAGGACTTTTGGAAAGGCTGAAACATGTGGCAGAATCCGAGTTTGCGCATGTGACTTATACCGAGGCAATTGAAATTCTTCAGAAGAATAATGATAAGTTTGAATATAAGGTTTCCTGGGGCGCAGATTTGCAGACCGAACACGAGCGGTATCTGACCGAGGAAGTATTCAAGCGTCCGGTGTTTGTAACAGATTATCCTAAGGAAATCAAAGCATTTTATATGAAACTGAATCCGGATGGTAAGACCGTTGCGGCGGTAGATTGTCTGGTGCCGGGAATCGGAGAGATTATCGGAGGCAGCCAGAGGGAGGATGATTACGACAAGTTGTGCCAGAGAATGGAGGAATTGGGACTGAACAAAGAGGATTATGACTTCTATCTGGATTTACGTAAATACGGCACGGCAAAGCACGCTGGTTTTGGGCTTGGTTTTGAGCGTTGCGTGATGTATCTGACCGGAATGACGAATATCCGTGATGTGGTTCCATTCCCAAGAACAGTAAACAATTGTGAATTATAATAACAAAAGCGCCAAAACGGGACTGGAAAGAAAGTCCTGGTTCGGCGCTTTGTTTTTGTTTCAACATCCAGTCAAACAGCAGGAAATTGTTTGGCGGATTCCATTGAAACTTTGTGTTCCATATCTGTAATGACCTCCATGAAGGCGTCCTGGATGGTGGTGTGAATGTCTTCGCCCAATAAGGGTAAGTTGCCGGATGGGATCATACCGCCTGCCATGGAAGGATGTCCGCCGCCATCTCCGAAGGGCTGCAGTACCCGTGTAACGAGAGTGCCGGCATGTATGCCTTTTACCTCGCTTCGGATGGAGAAACGGATGCCGTCTGTCTGCAATGCATAGATGATAGCCACGTCTACCACATCCAAAGAAAGGATGAAATCTGAGATAATTGCAATCAATGCAGGCGCGCAGTTGAACGGGATATAGGCAAAGCCTGTCCGGTCAAAAATCTGTATATTCTGAATAGCGGCTCCATATGCCTGGAGGTCGTCAAATTCCATGGTATTGTGATACATTCCCGAAACCAGGTTCCAATCGGCATGTTCAAACAGATAAGAGAACATTTCCGTATCTAAGGCAGTGCATCCACGAGTAAAATCAGCCGTGTCCATTTTGATACCGTAGGCAAGCGCAGCCGCACATTTGGGCTCGATGGGCGTGCCTGTGCTCTGAAAATAAGAAGCGATAAGACAGGCGCAGGAACCTACGGGGCGGATATCCTGATAAAGGTACTGGTAGGGAAAGAAAATGGGATGGTGGTCAATACATGCTACTTCATCTCCAATTAAATCCGTGACATTGCTGTTTTTTTTCTGTGAATCCACGAGTACGATATAATCATTTTCCGTCATATCCGGGACGTCGTTTTTGGAATACATTGTGATGTCAAAACTTTCCAGCATCTTTTTCACACTTAAGCGATCAATTTTTCCGTCGTAACAAAGTGTAGCGGGGATACCGTGGCAGGATAGAAAATTCTGAAGGCCGAAAGCGCTGGCAATGGCGTCCGGGTCGGGAAAATTATGTGTTTGTATATAAACGGTATGGTTTTTTAATGTTTCAACTAATGCTAAAGGGTTCATGGTTCTCAAACTCTCTTTCCTGAAATTTGTATGTGTGTTCATCACTAACGGCATTTTAGCATAATTTCTTGAAAAAGTCATCATATTTTGCTATGATGCTTTCAGGGAGGGACGAATGGTGCAGAAGAAATGGGTAATAGCTGCCAAACGGGCGGATTTCCAGGGCATAGCGAAACGTTTCGACATCGATCAGGTAACCGCCAGAATCATCCGTAATCGCGAAGTTGTAGGCGATGAGGACATAGACAGGTACCTTCACGGCACGAGGGAAGATTTGCACGATCCGGCGCAGATGAAGGATAGTAAAGTGGCAGCGGAATTATTACGGCGGAAGATAAAAGAAAAGAAACGGATTCGGATATTGGGAGATTACGATATTGATGGCATACAGTCAGTCTATCTTCTGTATTCTGCTCTGAGCCATTGCAGGGCAAATGTGGATTATGTGATTCCGGACAGAATTGCAGACGGCTACGGCGTCAATGAGCGGCTGGTTCGACAGGCAAAAGAGGACGGGGTTGATACGCTGTTGACCTGTGACAATGGGATTGCGGCATATCAGGAGATTGCACTGGCAAAAGAGCTTGGCATGACGGTAATTATTACAGACCACCATGAGGTGCCCTACGAGGAGGAAGACGGCAAAAGAGTTTACAGGGTGCCGCCGGCGGATGCCGTGGTAAACCCTAAACAGCCGGATTGTCCCTATCCATTTAAGAAACTATGCGGAGCGGCGGTTGCCTTTAAGCTGATACAGGTTTTATACCGGAGTCTGGGATTTCCTGCGGAAGACGCGTTTATTTATCTGGAAAATGTAGCATTCGCTACGGTTGGCGACGTGATGGATTTGCAGGATGAGAACCGGATTCTGGTAAAGGAAGGACTGAAGGCCCTGAATCAGACGAAAAATTATGGGATGCGCGCGTTGGCGGCGAGGAATCAGATTCCACCCGGGACGATAAAGGCATATCATATAGGTTTTGTGCTCGGACCCTGCCTGAATGCCAGCGGGCGTCTGGACACGGCAAAGCGTGCGCTTGAAATGCTGCTGGCAGAAGACGCGCAGCGCGCAGCGGAATATGCGGGCGATTTGTATGACCTGAATGCCAGTCGCAAGGAGTTGACCGAGCAGGGGGTGCAGCAGGCAATCGAGCTGGTGGAGCAGATGGCGACAGCAGATAAGGTACTGGTTCTTTATTTACCGGATTGCCATGAGAGCCTTGCAGGAATTATTGCAGGGCGGATTCGTGAGAAGTACAACCGTCCGGTATTCGTGTTGACAAAGAGTGAAGATGGGGTCAAAGGCTCGGGTCGTTCGATTGATGAATATTCCATGTATGAGGAAATGACAAAGTGCCGGGAACTGTTTACCAAATACGGCGGTCATCCGATGGCGGCGGGATTGTCCCTGCCGCAGGAACACGTGGAAGCGTTTCGACGGGCGTTAAATGAAAATACGACATTGACAGAAGAGGATTTACGAGGGAAAATTGTCATAGACGTGCCCATGCCGCTTGCCTACATATCCAAAGAGCTGATTCTGGAATTGAATATCCTTGAGCCTTTTGGAAAGTCTAACGAGAAACCGGTATTTGCCGATAAGGAGATAGAGATTTTGTCCATACGGATTCTGGGGAAGAACCGGAATGTATGTAAAATGCAGGTAAAGAGTGCAGGTTCGCAGGTCATTCCGGCAGTGTATTTTGGAGAGACGGAAGTTTTTCTCAATTACCTGGAGGAGAAATATGGAAACTATGCGCTTATGCAGGCAATGGATGGTAAGCGCGGCGGGATAATCGTTTCTTTTGTATATTATCCGGAAATCAATTCGTACAATGGGAGAGAAAATATTCAGATTGTTGTAAAAAATTATTGCTGACAATCGTTATAGAGAAATAAGAGAGGAAAAAGCCATGTTTGGAATAGCAAATCGAAAACAGGAAATAAAAGAAAAGGAGCAGGAGCTTGCGGCATGTCAGGCTGCGTTAGCGCAGACAGAGCATATGCTGGGCGAGATGAGCCTGATATGGATAAATGCGGAGCAGAAACTTTCAGAAATGGAAAGGCAGCAGCGGGAGTTAGAGCGTCAATTGAAACAGGTAACGTCTGCGGCTGGCGCCATTTCCAACGAATCCGAGCGACAGGGGGAGCGCAATCAGAAGTTATTGCAGCAGGTAGAGGAAATTGCCGGCAAACAGGAGAAACTTCGGGCAGAACAGCGGGAGTCCTGGACAGAGGCAGGACAGACGGAGGACAAAGAGCCGATTGATTTGACGAAAGTCGTCGCACCCATCACTGCGGAGCTGAGCCATGGAATGGATGAGATGCGCAATATGCTGGATGACGTGGTAGAGCTTGGAAAGCAGATGGGCGTGATTTCCCTGAATGCAGCCGTTGAGGCAGGAAGAATGGGAGAAGGCGGCAAGAAATTCGTGGAGGCAGCGGAGGAAGTTCGTGAATTGTCCGGAAAGTATCAGCAGGCGACGTCAACCCTGGCACAACAGATGCAGCTTGTGGGAATGAAATGGCAGAAGTCAAAGGGAGAAATTGAAAAAGCGGAAGAACGAATGAAACAGCAGTATGCCGGATTGCTGAATGCAAGGAAAGCTTGTATGTTTGTGGGTGAGGAAGTGCTGAAACTTCCGATTACAGAGCTTCAGGATGAAATGGAGAAGACATTTGAAGATGAGAAGATGCGGACGTGCTGCGAGGACGTATCGGAAAAAGCAGAGAAAGCCAATCAGGATTTCATACAACAGAGAGAATCCTTTGATGATCTGCGTCAGACAGCGCAGCAGGCGAAGAATCTTATAAAGAATATACAGGGGTGATAGAATGAAAAAAAGCATATTTGGATTTTTATCCGCAGATGGGAAGACACAGATTCATGCGGTAAGATGGGAACCGGAACAGGGAAATATCCGGGGTGTTTTACAAATCAGCCACGGTATGGTAGAATATGTGGAACGCTACGAGGCGTTTGTAGCTTATTTGACGGAGAAAGGATTTCTGGTTGTCGGCAACGACCATCTGGGGCACGGGGAGTCCGTAACTTCACAGGAATTCTGGGGATATTTTGCACCGGAGAAGGGCAGTGATCTCGTAGTGGAGGACTTGCATCAGCTCCGCAGGAAAATGCAGAAGGAATATCCGCAACTTCCCTATTTTATGCTGGGCCACAGCATGGGTTCTTTCCTTTTGCGCAAATATTTATCCAAATATGGAAAAGGGTTGTCCGGCGCCATCATTATGGGAACCGGTACACAGGCGAATGGAACCGTAAAAATGGGAAAAGCAGTCTGTAAAATTGTCGCATTGTTTCGCGGCTGGAATTACCGCAGTAAATTTGTCGATAAACAGGTATTTGCAGGGAACAATAAGAAATTTGCAGAAGAGGATTCCGGTTCCTGGCTGACGAAAGATAAGGAAATAGCAGACGCCTATGCAAAAGATCCGCGCTGTTCGTTTCAGTTTACGTTAAATGGTTTTTACAATTTGTTTGATACCATACATTACATTAATAAACCAGAGCATATTGATGCGATTCCCAAAAATCTTCCGTTGTTTTTCGTCTCCGGTGAGGAGGATCCGGTGGGCAATTACGGCGCAGGTGTGAAGACGGCATATGAGACGTACAGGCAGGCGGGGATTACAGATGCCGCAATGAAACTGTATCCCTCAGACCGCCATGAAATATTAAACGAGCTGGACAGGGAAATGGTTTATGAAGACATTTATGGATGGATGTTCCATATCATAGAATTGAGGGAGGATGAAATGTGTAACAATTCGTAGGCACATGGGCAGTCATTTTGCCCCAAATCATCATATGGTACAATATTGTACAGAAATGGAGGAAACTATGAAAAAGAATGTGAAAAAGTGGATAGCATTGCTGCTGGCGTGCGCGGTTATGACTTTACCGACTGCGAATGTTGTTGCGGCGGAGCCGACGCAAGAGACAGGTTTGGATGAGTCGGAGCCAATGCAGCAGCCGGAACCGGATGCTGCATCGGATGGAGCAGATGAGGGTACACCACAGATGGGACCAGGCGCGACATCGGATGAGACAGCACCGCAGACAGAGCCGGATGCAGCGTCAGATGAGACAGAGCCGCAGACAGAGCCGGATGCAGCGTCAGATGAGACCGAGCCGCAGTCAGAACCGGATGCAGCGTCAGACGAGACGGCGCCGCAGTCAGATCAGAGCGCAACGGATTTAGATGCAGCTGGACAAAAGGGTGAGGTTACTGAGCCCATCACCAAGGAGGATAAGCCGTTCCTTGCACTGGGCGCGAATCTATCGGCAGAGCAGCAGGCGGTCGTGCTGGGGCTTTTGGGAATCAACCCGGCGGAACTTGCCGATTACGATGTGATTTATATCACCAACGAGGAGGAGCATCAATATCTGGGAAATTATGTAGCAGCGGATAAGATTGGTTCACGCTCGCTTTCCTCGGTACTTATTGTGAAGAGAGAACAGGGACACGGCATCAACATTTCTACTAAGAATATTTCCTATTGTACGATTGGAATGTATAAAAATGCATTGATTACAGCAGGAATTACCGATGCGGATATTATTGTTGCGGGACCTACGCCCATTTCAGGAACAGCAGCTTTGGTGGGAGCCATGAAGGCATATTCCAGTATGACCGGAGAGGCGGTTACTGAGGAAAGTATGGACACAGCGTTAAATGAGCTGGTTCTTACCGGAGATTTGGCAAGTGCAGTGGGTGATTCAGAAAAAGCAGAGGAGTTGATTGCTTATCTGAAACAGGAGATACTCTCAAGAGATTTAAGTGATGAAAGTGAGATTCGTGCGGCAATCAACGAAGCATGTGAGAAGTTTGAGGTTTCTCTTTCTGAGGATGAGGTGAATCAGATTGTTGGTTTGCTCAAGAAGATCGGACAGTTGGATCTTGACATAGATTCTATTACGAAACAGGCGCAGGATCTGTACGATAAGCTTTCCAATATTGATGCTGGAGGATTTTTCAGTAAGATTGCGAATTTCTTTGGCAAGATTGCGGATTTCTTTAAGGGATTGTTTTCTTAAATAGAGCGGGCGCCGGGGGTTATTCCCTGGCGCCCGTATTTTCTTGTGTTTGAACGGTTTTGTTCTTTATTTTCAGGCGATTTTCTTCGTTAAATCCAACTAAAATATCATGATTTGCCTCCGACAGATAGTCAATGATACCGTCAATGTCGGACTTCATATTTTTCGGACATTGAATGTACAAGTGCTTATTTGCGGTAATATGCAGTGTATAGGAAATGCTGAAATGGTGCCAGAGGATTTTGTGTAAAGTGGAATATTTATAAATCCAGATGATTTCCGCAATTGGTACGACAGCAACGCCGTAGCTTGCAAGCACAATGAAATAGTGTTCCGTGATAAACATATCCTCCGTGGCAAGCTGAGGCAGGGTGGCGAGCTCCTCTTCCGCCTGTGCAAGCAGCACAGAAGGTTTCCCGAAACGTCCCAGCTGGCGGCAGGTGGGTGAGAATATCGGGAAATAGATATAAAGGATATAGAGCAGCAGACGAATGACAGTGTAAGCGCCGGTTGCAAAGTAAATGCCCATCAAAAGACTGCTTCGGAAGAGCTTAAACGCTGGTTCGCTGATAAAGTATCCGCTGACTTTCCCGGAAATGCCGTCCTTTGTCCAGTTCAGATCCTGGGACAGTTTGTCCAGTAAAGCGTCATACATGGCATTTCCTTTCAGGACACGCCCGCGAATCTGAACCGAGTCAATTTCAGGCAGACCCTCCTCGCAGGTGTGGGGAGAAAGCAGGACAATTATGCACTGTCCGTCCCACATTGTATAATAATAATATCCGTTGGTCTGTCCAAAGGAAGTGTTTGTATAACCGGTAAAGTACAGGTTTTCGAGGTTCGCATCTACATAAGAAAAATGCGCATTGCTGTAGGCGGCGAGATTACCGGGATTGTCCAGATGCTGCGGCAATAGGATGTCATGCAGTGGAAAGAGAATCCACAGGATAATCAGGATAAGCAGATATATAATAGGCGAAACCAGTCTCCGCAGGTAAGCTTTGCGGATGTGTCTGGAAATATAATTGTCGTAATTTTCGGTCATAGAGAGCTCCTTTTAGGTAATGGTTTCCTGCCTTGTTATAGTATCATATATGCGCGGGGATTTTCAATAGAAAAAACTTTCCCGGCAACCTTCTTGATTTTTCCATGTAAAGTTGATAGTATTAATTGGAATATGGAGGAAGAACATGGAAGCGTATACCGGATTTGCAGAGGTTTATGATTTATTTATGGACGATGTGCCGTATCAGGAATGGAGCCGTTATCTGATTGGACTGTTACAGGAGTATCAGGTATCTGAGGGACTTGTGTTGGAGCTGGGCTGCGGCACGGGCAGGATGACGCGGCTTTTGGCACAGGAAGGCTACGATATGATTGGCGTGGACTCTTCCGAAGAAATGCTGCAGATTGCAAGGGAAATGGAATGGAATCAGGCAGGAGACGAGGGAGCGGACGGCGGAAAGGAACAGCCTGATATTTTATATCTTCTTCAGGATATGCGGGAATTTGAATTGTATGGCACGGTGAAAGCAGTGGTGTGCGTCTGTGACTCGCTCAATTATATTCTGGAAGAGGAAGAGCTGCTGACGGTATTTCGTCTGGTGAACAATTATCTGGATCCTGGCGGAGTATTTATTTTTGATATGAATACTCTGTACAAATACAGGGAAATCTTAGGAGAGAATACCATCTGTGAGAACCGTGAAGAGGGAAGTTTCATCTGGGAAAATTATTATGACGAAGGGACGCAGACGAATCAGTATGATTTGACGCTGTTTATACGGGAATCGCAGGATTTGTACCGAAAATATGAGGAAACGCACGTGCAGAGGGGATATGAACTGCACAAGGTGCAGAGTCTTCTGGAAGAGGCTGGCATGGAGTTTATAGCTTGTTACGATGCATTTACCAGAGAGCCGGTGAGAGCGGACAGCGAGCGGATGTATGTGATAGCGCGGGAGCGGGGAAAATAGCAAAGCAGGACGGAAAAGCAATTAGAATAATAAGAAAACGATAAATCTTAAAAGGCAGGATAAGTTATGGGTGAATACAGAGACTATATGGTAAGAGCAACGGCGGCGAACAATCAGATTCGGGCATTTGCGGTGACGTCGCGGGATCTGGTGGAACAGGCGAGAAGTTATCACAATACCAGTCCGGTGATTACGGCTGCGCTTGGCAGGTTATTGACCGGGGGCGTTATGATGGGTTGTATGATGAAGGGAGAAAAAGATCTTCTGACCTTGCAGATTAAATGCCAGGGAGCGGCAAAGGGGATGACGGTTACCGCAGACAGCAGGGGAAATGTCAAAGGCTATCCGCAGGCGCCGGATGTCATGCTGCCGCCAAACGCCAAAGGCAAACTGGACGTTTCCGGCGCATTGGGATTGGGAATTTTAAGCGTCATCAAGGATATGGGGCTGAAGGAGCCTTATGTGGGACAGGTTGCCTTGCAGACTTCTGAGATTGCTGAGGATTTAACTTACTATTTTGCAACATCTGAGCAGGTGCCATCTGCGGTCGGGCTTGGCGTCCTCATGAATCGGGACAATACGGTTGCGCAGGCTGGGGGATTTATCGTTCAGTTGATGCCATATACCGATGAGAAAGTGATTTCGACCCTGGAAAAGAAGGTTGCCGAGGTGACGTCTGTCACAGATTTACTGAAACAGGGGATAACGCCGGAGGCAATGCTGGAGCAGATGTTAGGGGAATTTGGCGTAGAGGTTTCACAAAGAGTTCCGGTACAGTATTTCTGCAACTGTTCCAAAGAGCGTGTGACGCGTGCGATTGCAAGCATTGGAAAGAAAGATATTCAGGAAATGATTGATGCAGGTGAGTCCATTGAAGTCAACTGCCAGTTCTGCGACAGGCATTATGTGTTCACCCCGCAGGAGCTTGGAGAGATTTTGAAAGGAAAATAGAGATTGAAATAAATTTAATGGGATAGAGAGGAACTGAGCAGTGAAGGATGGTTTTATTAAAGTGGCGGCAGTAACCCCGAAGATTCGGGTTGCCGACCCGGAATATAACAGAAAGAAAATCATGGAGAAAATTGAGGAGGCTGAGAAAGAAAGAGCCGTGGTGGTAGTATTTCCGGAACTCTGTATTACGGGCTACACGTGCGGAGATTTGTTTTTTCAGGAGCCGTTGCTGGAGGAAGCGCAGGAGGTTTTAATTCAGATTGCGAAAGATACGGCAGGGAAAAATATGCTGGTATTTGTGGGTCTTCCGATTGCTTACCGTGGGAAACTCTACAATGTGGCAGCGGCTCTTTCCAATGGTGTAATTCTGGGTTTGGTTCCCAAACAGTGTATCCCTGCTTATAATGAATTTTATGAAACGCGGTATTTTGCCGAGGGAATGAAGGAATCGGTGGATGTGATTTTAAATAATAACATCCGCGTCCTCATGGGCGGACATCTGCTGTTTTGTCCGGACAGCATGCCGGAATTAAAGATTGGCGCGGAAATCTGCGAGGATATCTGGTCGCCCCAGCCGCCCAGTATTTCACATGCGCTTGCCGGAGCAAATCTGATTGTAAATCTCTCGGCAAGCAATGAGTTGACGGGAAAGGACTGTTATCGGAAAAATCTGGTGGAAGGGCAGTCTGCGCGTTTAATCTGCGCTTATGTGTATGCAAGTGCGGGAGATGGGGAGTCCACACAGGACGTTGTGTATTCTGCGCATAACATGATTGCAGAAAATGGAATTATGCTGGCAGAGGCAAAGCGTTTTCAGAATCAGTCCATCTATGCCGAACTCGATATTCAAAAGCTTGGCGGGCAGCGCAGAAGGATGACGACGTTCCAGGTAGACAAGGGTGATTATCAGGAGATTATGTTTCATCTGAAAAAGGAGAAGACAGAGCTTACGCGTTTTATAAACCCGACGCCTTTTGTGCCGGGAAAAGCAGAAGAACGCAGGAAACGCTGTGAAGAGATTTTACTGATTCAATCCATGGGCTTGAAAAAACGGCTGGAGCACACGAATTGTCAATGTGCGGTTGTGGGAATTTCCGGTGGTCTGGATTCCACGCTTGCCCTGCTTGTAACGGTACGGGCTTTTGATCTGCTGGGACTTGACCGCAAGGGCATCTGTGCGGTTACCATGCCAGGATTTGGCACGACTGACCGGACGTATGACAATGCGGTTCATTTGGTTCGATGCCTGGGAGCAGATTTAAGTGAAGTGAATATCAGCGAGGCAGTGCGGGTACATTTTCGTGATATCGGGCAGGAGGAGAGCAATCATGACGTAACTTATGAGAACGGACAGGCGAGAGAGCGGACGCAGATCTTGATGGATATTGCCAACCAGAAGAATGGCATGGTAATTGGCACGGGCGATATGTCCGAGCTTGCGCTTGGCTGGGCGACTTATAACGGAGACCATATGTCCATGTATGGGGTCAACGCGTCTGTGCCGAAGACACTTGTCCGCCATCTGGTACGCTATTATGCAGATACCTGTGGAAATAATGAGCTTGCAGAGGTTCTTCTGGATGTTCTGGATACTCCGGTAAGTCCGGAGCTGTTACCGCCGGAGGATGGGAAAATTTCACAGAAAACGGAAGATCTGGTGGGACCGTATGAGTTACACGATTTCTTCCTCTATCATATGCTGCGTTTCGGGTTCGGACCGGAGAAGATTTTCCGTCTGGCCGTGTATGCGTTTTGTGGCAAAGATGGCTTGGATAAGACGAAATATACGCCGGAGATTATTCTAAAATGGGAGAAGACATTTATCCGACGGTTTTTCAGCCAGCAGTTTAAACGTTCCTGCCTGCCGGATGGACCAAAAGTCGGAACCGTGGCGGTGTCTCCGCGCGGGGATTTGCGGATGCCGAGTGACGCCAGTGCGGAATTATGGCTGGCGCGTCTGGAAAAGTGTATGACATAACCGGGTTTCCAAATGAATTTGGACGATCTGACTTGCAGTTTCCAGGGGGTTCTGAATAGTTGCGATACAGTTTATATTTTTTTCATAGAATTTTTTCGGTTTTTTAATTGCAATTATCTTGAGAAAGATTAAAATAATATCTATGTTTGGATATATTATTGTGAATAAACCGGAAATGAAATTTAAGGATTTTGATTTGTATCAATCTTATTACTGCGGTCTCTGTAAGACGCTAAGAGACGGATATGGCAGAACGGGACAGATGACGTTGAGTTATGATATGACGTTCGTTATTCTGCTGCTCACCAGCCTTTATGAGCCAAAGACAGCGCTGGATGAAAGGAGATGCGTGGCGCATCCGTTTGAGCGGCATCCTGTGAGAGCCAATGTATTCTCGCAATATGCGGCGGATATGAATATTTTGTTATCCTATTATAAATGTCTGGATGACTGGGAGGATGAGCGGAAAATTACGAAGAAAGCCATGGCGCAGTCCTTGCGTGGGAAGTTTCGGAAGGCGGCGCAGACCTACCCAGAGAAGGAACGCCTGATACGGGAGAAGATGGGGCAGATTCGCCGCTGTGAGAAAGAAAAGAGCCGGGATGTGGATGAGGCGTCCGGGTATTTCGGTGAGATTATGGCGGAGATTTTCGTGTACTGTAAGGATGAATGGGAGCACGATTTGCGCAGGATGGGATTTTTCCTCGGCAAATTTATTTATTTGATGGATGCCTGTGAAGATGTAGAGAAAGACGCGAAGACAGGAAATTACAATGTGTTTGCGCATGAATATAAAGAGGCAGACTTTTTGCAACGTACAGAGAAGATTCTCAGTATGATGATGGCAGAGTGTTCACGTGCGTTTGAACGGCTGCCTATTGTAGAGAATACAGAAATTTTACGCAATATCCTGTACTCCGGCGTGTGGTGCAGGTACGAGCTTGTAAAGCGCAGACGGGAAGGAAACCAGCATGTATGATCCATATGCGGCGCTTGGATTAACGAGAGGCGCCACGGACGAAGAAATCAAAAAAGCATATCGTTCTCTGAGCCGGAAATATCATCCGGACGCTAATATCAATAATCCCAATAAGGAGCAGGCAGAGGAGAAATTTAAAGAGATTCAGCAGGCGTACCAGCAGATTATGTATGAGAAAGAACACGGAACGTCTGCTGGCTTTGGGGATTCCGGACATGGACAGACGGGCGGCGGTACATACTGGGATTTTGGAGATTTTTTCGGTGGATTCGGGTATGAACAGCCCAGACAAAACAGGGCCCAGGATTCCGAGAGTACGCACAGACAGGCGGCGGAGAACTATATTCGCAACGGTTATTACCGTGAGGCATTAAATGTATTGAACAGCATGAATAACCGGAATGCGCACTGGTATTATTTAAATGCGATTGCCAATTCCGGAATGGGAAATAATGTGGCGGCGATGGAGTCCGCGCAGCGTGCAATGTTCATGGAGCCAGGGAATCAGCAGTATCGACAGTTATACGCCAGGCTCCAAAACGGAGGGAGCTGGTATTATGGTCAGCGGCAGAGCTACGGGAGTCCGGCCGGGGGCAGCGGGAGTTTTTGCCTGAAGTTATGCCTGGCAAACATGTTGCTGAATCTTTGCTGCGGAGGCAGCGGGCTTTGCTGTGGAGGCAATGGACTTTATTGTGGCAGGGGACCATACATGTAACATAGATGGAGTGGGTGAACAGAATGGATTATATGGTGTTGTATTCCAGTAAAACCGGAAATACCAAGAAGATAGCCACTGAGATTTTCAGTGCGCTGCCGGGGATGTCCAAGGATATGCAGAGCATAGAGGAGTATAAGGGCAAAGATGCAGATATTTATTTTATCGGTTTCTGGGTCAACCGGGGAACTTGTGAAATGTCGATCATAGATGCGATGTCTGAGCTGCACGGTAAGAAGATTGCCCTGTTTGGCACCTGCGGCATGGGAAACAGCGCGGAGTATTACCGGAGTATTGAGCAAAAAGTGAATGTGTGGATTCCGGATGACTGTGAATACCTTGGCATCTTTTTATGTCAGGGAAAGATGCCGATGCAGGTTCGGGAGAGTTATGAGATTCCCATGGAAGACCCAAGACAGGAGGCATGTCGTAAGCGGATGCTGCACAATTTTGACGAGGCGTTGTTTCATCCCAATGAGGAGGACTTAGCCGATGCAAGAGAGTTTGTAGGGAGAATGATGGGGAAGATATCATAGAACTGGTGTTGCAGATTATTGGTTCTCAACTTCGCGAATAGCGGGAAACGTTGTGGCTTATCACTTGAAAGAATGTCATAATCATCCGAAATAATTTCAGTAGGAGCAGAAAGGAAGGTCAGAGGATGTATTATGTACATAACATGGAAAGTGAATTAGCTACTGGTAAAAATTATTATGCAGCAAACACGGATAAATATTTTGCGTCGCCAATGAAGGAATTAAGTCAGAAGACTATCCTGGTGGAAGACGCAGAGACAAATAGAAATGACAGTTATCGCCAGCATACAAAGTATAATGATTTGTCGGATTGCTACTATAGTACCTATGATTTGGGAATTTTGCTGCAAAATGAAGAAAGCTATCTGGAAGGAACGATAGATTCTGGAGATGATGTAGATTACTATTCCTTTTCTTATCAGCAGAAAAACATATATTCCTGGATGGGGATATCTTCGGAAGTAACCATTTATTTAGAGAGCGAAGATAACAGTTGTAATCTGATATTATATGATTCCTGTGGAAATCAGGTTGGGATGGCAGAAGATGATGGGAATGGTAACAAAAAACTTACGGTGCCGGATTGGGATGGCGCTGCCTCGCAGTATACCATTCGGATAGAACGTACAAATGGGATGTCTGTAAGTGAAGATCAGAATTACCGCATAAGAATTACAGAAACAAAAAGCAAGGATGAAACAGGGCAGAAATATTATGGGTCATACCAAGAGCAGCTTGACCGCTTACATGACATACAGTATGCAGCGTTACCGGAAAATGAAAGATATTCAGGAACCGCCACTGTGGAAGAGCTGCTGGACAGACTGAAAAATGGAGAGCAGCTGGATAGAAAAGAGATGGCTTATCTAAAGATATATGCCAATTTGGCGGACTACGAACAGGCAGAGGCAGAGAATTACATTCAGAATGGATTTTACAAAGAGATAAAGGAGACAGCGGAGAAAGAGGGAATGGAACTGCCAGCCGGATTATGGGAAATTGATATGGATGCGTCTGGCAATATAACTGTCACAGGGCAAATATCAGAAGAAGAAAAGAAGAAATTGGAGGATATGCTTACGCAACACTTTGCCGATGGCTTGTGGGAAAAGTATTTACAGGCATCGAATATTTCCAATGAACAATACAGGTTGTTGGATGGGTATCATAAAGTGGAGCAGTTTATCCGTAAGGCAACAAATGGAAGGTACTCCAGTGGGGATATCGTAGTGGATAAAAACGGCAAGATTACAGGATTGCCGGATAAAATGTGCGGGTTAATTAATTCTCAGGATACGAATGCAAGATATGAGGAGTTAAGGGATGATATCTATATGCTTATGGATTATAAATACAGGCATGGACTGGAAGGGATCAGGAGTTTTCATGTCAAATATCAGGTATCCGGGGATGAATATAAGATGAAACTATAAAATGAGAATATGAGTAAACGGGGACTATCCTGAAGTTTGTGTAACCCTCCAAACTGATGTAAGGTAAAATTACATAGTTTGGGGGGTTTATTATGGAGAATGACATCAGTTTACTAAATTACTTGTTGACAAATAATATTATATGATGTATAGTATTAAACATAAAATAGTAATATAAATAATATAATATAATGCTAAGGGAGTGATGGAATGGTATTTAACACAGGTGCGGCTCTTTTGGACGCCATTGTTCTTGCGGTCGTGAGCAAGGAGAAAGAGGGCACATATGGTTACAAGATTACCCAGGACGTCCGGCAGGCAATTGAAGTGTCAGAATCCACACTGTATCCGGTGCTTAGAAGGTTGCAGAAGGATGGATGCCTGGAGGTCTATGATATGGAATGCGGTGGGAGGAACCGCAGATATTATAAGATTACGGACAGGGGCAATGCACAATTGAACCTGTATCAGACGGAATGGGAAACGTATTCTTCTAAAATTACAATGTTATTTTCGGGAGGAGAGCTGGCATGAGAAGAAAGGAATTTATGTGGCAGTTGGAGACGCTGCTGGCAGACATATCAGAGGAAGAGAAACAGGAAGCGTTATCTTACTATCGAAGTTATTTTGAGGACGCGGGGGAGGAAAATGAGGAGCGAATATTGCGGGAACTCGAATCCCCGGAAAAGGTGGCGGCTACGATCAAGGCCGATTTGAAAATGGAACAGGGAAATGAGGCTGGCGTCTATACCGAACATGGATTTGAAGACGGAAGGTTTGGGAACAGCAAACAGGAACTGAGCCAGAAGACGGCAGAGTCTGGGAATTATCAGCAGGGAATGAATGGGAGCTATCAGCAGGGAACAAACGGAAACTATTATCAGGGAACAAATGGAAATTATCAGCAGGGAACAAACGGTAATTATCAACAGGGAGCCAGTGGGAATTATGGCAAAGGCAGGAGCCGTGAGGAAGACCGTGTGATAAAGATTGTGGTGATTACAATTGCTGCCGTGTTGACGAGTCCGATCTGGGGCAGCATTTTACTTAGCATATTAGGTACGGTATTCGGTCTGGCAGTCGCATTTGTGGTCACGGCTTTTTCACTCTATGTTTGCGGCGGCGTGCTGTTCGGCGTAGGAATCGGTCAGCTTGCAGTCGGGAGCGTGGCAGTCGGGTTTGGGATGCTTGGAGCGTCCATGTTTGTATTAGGTTTTGCAATTCTGATAACAATTTTCTGCGTATGGATTTGCGGGAAAGGCGTTCCCTGGCTATGTGAGCTGATACGTAAATTGTGGCGGAGAGTATTTCCGGGAAAGGAGCAGGCATAATGAAGAATTTTACAAAAATTGCATTGATAGTGGTATTGGTATGCGTGATACTGGGAAGCATCTTCGGTACAGTCAGCCTGTGCCTTGGATTCAACTATAATGATTTTCGGGAGAATGTGGAGAATGGAGAGTATGCCTTTGGTCCGATTGGCAAAGTGGGGAATTGGATCTGGGATGGCGGCGTAAACTGGAAATACAACGGCGGTGACTGGGACAGTGCAGATACGGATGAATATACATTTCCCTGCATGGGAGATGCGGGGGATTCCAGGGTGGACAGTCTTAATCTGGATGTTTATTATGGCTCTGTGTATATTGAGGAAAATGTGGAGAGTTCGGATGAAATCTGGGTGAAGATCGAATACCGTAAGAAGAATCATCGTCGTGTGGTAGAGGCATATAAGGATGGTATGGAACTGAATATCCGTGAGACCGGCAGCAGACATAGCAGGAACAATGACAGTACCAGGATTACAATTGCGATTCCGAGAGGGATGGGAGAGGACCCCCATATGCTGAAGGAAATTCTGCTCAGGCAGGACGCAGGAGAAATTTCTGTTGATATGCCGTTGACAGCAGAGAAAATAAATATTACAGTGAACGCGGGCGAATGTGACGTGGAGTCAAAATTAACGGCGTTAGAGACGTTGACAGCGGATATAAGCGCAGGAGAGATAGATTTTAGTGAAATTGAGGCGCCGGAACTGTTTCTTATTGCCGGAGTCGGTAAGCTTGACGTTGATCAGATGACGGCCGATGATATTAAGATTGATTGCGGCGTCGGCTCCATAGACGCTACGGCAGTCGGCAGGGAAAGTGATTACGACTATGATATTATGAGCAATGTGGGGGAAGTCACAATCGGCGACGAGAGTTATGCAGGGCTTGGAACGTCCAAGAACATAAATAACGGCGCAGATAAGAAGATGCAGATTGACTGCGGCGTCGGCAGCGTGGAGATTTCATTTGACAGATAAGGAAAGTGGACGGAACATGGACCTGCCCATAGTGGAGGAAACGAATGCAGTATCAATGTCTGATAATTGATGATGAGAAATTGCTTGCAGACAGCACAGCGGAATATTTTAACCTGTTTGGCGTGAACACGGCGGTTGTGTATACCGCCGCAGAATGCCGCGAATTCTTCAGGGAACACACGGCGGAATTATTACTGCTCGATATCAATCTCGGCGATAGCAGCGGATTTGAACTTTGTAAGGAGTTGCGTGAAAGGACGGAGATCCCGATTTTGTTCATCTCCGCGCGCTCAAGTGATGACGATAAAATTATCGCCCTCAATATTGGAGGGGATGATTATGTGCAGAAACCGTATTCGTTAAGCGTTCTTTTGGCGAAGGTAAAGGTAGTGCTGAAACGTTATGGGCAGAGTGGGAATTTATCGTATACAGACGGAAGGCTTACGGTGAATTTGCATGCAAGAGAGGTGCGGGTGGAAGAAAAATCTGTCAAACTGACGTCTTTGGAATTTAAACTGCTCGCTTATCTGATACAGAACAAAAACCGCACGGTATCCAAACAGGAGTTATTTGAAAAGATATGGGAGGATAAATTTACGGGAGATGGAACTTTGAACGTGCATATCCGTAAGATACGTGAGGCGATTGAGCGTGAGCCGGGGAACCCGGAATATATTATTACGGTCTGGGGAGACGGTTACAAGTTTGTCGGAGGGTCATCATGAGAAGGTATGTATTTCGAATTACCGTGTTTCTTATCCTTGCTGCGGAAATTGCGGCGCTCATTGTCTATGCAAACCAGGTATCGGACAATGGACAGGACAATGTTTTGGTGAATGAAACGGTACAGTCTGTGTGTAATGACTGGGAGGACATGGAAAGTCACGAGAATCAGACAGGACTGGATTATGTTTTGCTGGATCATGATGGAACGGTTGTATTTCGAACCAGAGAAGGTCTGAGCGAGAGCATTCATGCAGCAATTGCCCATAGGGATACGATTCTGGATATCGAAATCGATGGAAAGACTGTTGGTAAAATAATTTTATATAATGACAGTCTCGCGCGAGTACAGGCTCAAAGGAAAAGGACAATACTTCTGCTGGCGGCGGCTATATTTTTACAATGCGGTATCTGTCTGGGATATAGTATTTATCTGGATTATGCCATAATCAGACCGTTTCAAAAACTAAAAGGTTTTGCCATGCGCATTGCAGGCGGAAATTTCGATATTCCGCTTACAATGGACAGGCAGAATCTTTTTGGTGCGTTTACCGAGAGTTTTGACATCATGCGATTTGAGCTGAAAAAAGCGCAGATTGCCGAAGCGAAGGCGAATGCGGATAAAAAGGAGCTGGTAGCCAGGCTTTCTCATGATATCAAGACGCCGGTTGCCAGTATTAAGGCGGCCTCGGAGCTGGGAGCTGCCTGTACGGATGACGAAAAAATCAGGAATAATTATATACAGATTAGCCACAAAGCAGACCAGATTAATATTCTGGTCACAAATTTATTTACATCTGCGTTAGAGGAATTACATGAGCTTACCGTTGTTCCTGCGGATATGGAGAGCACAGAGTTGGGAGAGCTGTTGGAAAATGCCGATTATCTGCATTATGCCGCACTCCCGGATATTCCGGATTGTCTTTTGTATGCAGACAGGTTGCGTCTGCAGCAGGTGTTTGACAATATCTTTGCGAATTCCTATAAATATGCCAATACGAAAATAGACATCGCGGTGTTTCGTGAGGAAAAGGCTCTCAGAGTTGTTATTGAGGATTATGGCGGTGGTGTTGGAGCAGAAGAGCTGCCTCTTTTGAAAGAAAAATTTAAACGTGCAGGAAATGCGAAGGAGATTGAAGGTGCGGGTCTGGGGCTTTATATTTCGGATTGCTTTATGAAGGAAATGCATGGGGAATTGGGGATTGCGAACGGTTCAAATGGGTTAAAAGTGGTGGTGAGGATTGCGTTAAGCGGGAGCTGATTTAAGGAATTGTTAAGGGTTGCCTAAAGACATTTAAGGTTTGCAAACGTAGAATGGAACGTGAAGGAGGAAGGCAAATGCAGAGCATTTCTTGAATGCCTTCCGACGACTTGACAGGTGACGCAAAGCGTCGCGTGTCGCTACCAATTATACAGGGAGGTTGAACTTATGAAAAAAGTTTTGTTACAAACTGACAAGTTAAGCAAATCCTTTTCCAGTGGAGGGAATTTGCAACACGTTCTCAAAAATATTGATTTGCAGCTTTATGCGGGCGATTTTACCGTTATTATGGGAGCAAGCGGCGCGGGGAAGTCTACGCTTTTGTATGCGCTTTCCGGAATGGATACGCCGACGCTTGGCACGATTACTTTTGGAGAAAAAAACATTTCTGATTTGAATTCAGACAGACTTGCAATGTTTCGGCGTGAACACTGCGGGTTTGTATTTCAGCAGATTTATCTGATTGATGGGATGAGCGTGATGGATAATGTTCTGGCGGCGGGACTGCTTGTGAATAAGGATAAAAAGAGTCTTGTAAGACGCGCGGAAGAATTATTTCAGGCAGTGGGGATTTCCGGAGAGACGCAGAAAAAATTTCCTACGCAGATTTCTGGTGGGGAGGCGCAGCGCGTAGGCATTGTGCGGGCATTAATCAATGAACCGCAGATTCTATTTGCAGATGAGCCGACGGGAGCGTTAAACTCCAAAACCGGGGCGGACGTCCTTGATACGCTTACCGCTTTTAATGAACAGGGGCAGAGCGTTGTGATGGTTACACATGATATGCGTTCGGCGCGGCGCGGCAATCGTATTCTTTACCTGAAAGACGGCGCGATTTTAGGAGAGTGCGATTTGGGGAAGTATGTGCATGATGACCGTGCCAGACATGAGAAACTCTCAAAGTTTCTGAATGAAATGGGGTGGTAATATGAGAAAGAGCATACTTCTTACACGCGCAAACCTGCGTAGAGGCAGGGGTCAGATGGTGACAATATTTATACTCGTGTTCCTTGCTGCGCTCATGCTGAATTTGTGGCTCATGTTGTCCATGGACTATCATCGGAACTTTGAGCGGTATCATGATAGACTTCATGCACAGCACGTTACGCTTGTGGTGGATGACGACAGTGAGGAAATGCATGATTTTCTGACGCGGGAGCTGGGAAAGAATCAGCAGACGAATGAGTTTGATCTGGGTGATGCTTTGAATATGCCGGGTTCTTTTTTATATAACGGTGGGGAGATGAATCATGATTTTGTCATCAGTGAGAAAGAGGAGGCGTTATCCCGCTCGATTGGCAGGGTAGAAATCACGGAAGAGGGAGAGGGTAAGAGCGGTGTTTATCTGCCCTTGTTGTATCAATCGGAGGATATCAGGATCGGGAAAACGATAGACATCACGATTGCGGGCAATAAGATTCCCTATAAGGTCTGCGGCTTTTTTAACAGTATTATGGTCGGCTCCCATAATTGCGCCATGACAGAGATCATTTTGACGGACGATAAATACCAGGAACTGGCAAAGCTGGAATATGCGCAAAATGCTACCATGTGCTGTGTCCGTATCCATGATAAAATGGAGAGTCAGAATTATGAGGCCTGGTTGAAAGATGCGCTCTCCGGCAGGTATCCGGATGCACGTATTTTAAGCAACACTTATTTGCTGGTGCGCCAGTCCCGCTATGTGGCGGCGTCTATCTGTTCCGGAATTATAAGTATGATGGCGTTTCTTGTGCTTTTGATTGCGCTGGTGGTGATATCCTCAAATATCATGAATTATATTGCAGAAAATATGAAAAATCTCGGCTCTCTGAAAGCGATTGGCTATATCAGCAGGCAGCTTGTAAATTCCCTTATGCTGCAATTTCTGGGTTTTTCGCTGCTGGCAGCCGTTGTAGGTACAGGGGGGTCTTATATGATGTTCCCGTATGTGAATGCAATGTTGGCATCGCAGACCGGCATCCCTTACCAGACACGGTTTTTGCCGCTGCCGCTTTTGCTTACCTTCGCGGTTTTGTGTGGGGCGGTTGCAGTGGTTGTCTGCCTGTCATCCCGCAGGATGAAAAGGGTAGAGCCGATGGTTGCGCTGCGCCAGGGAATTCAGACGCATAATTTTAAGCGCAACCACATTCCGCTTGCGAAGTCGAGGGTACCCCTTAACGCAGCGCTTGCGTTGAAAACGACATTTTCAGGAATGAAACAAAATATTATTATAGGAATCACCATGCTTGTCCTTTCCCTTGTCGTTGTGTTTTCCGGCGTACTGATTGAAAATATGCTGGTTGATTCGGAACCGATGGTGAATCTGATTGTGGGAGAGACTTCAGACAGCTGCATCAATGTTAACCTGGGCAAAGAAGAGGAATTTTGTGAGGAGATGGATAAGGATGCACGTGTGGAAAATTATTATATCTATCATTATGAAAATGTCATCCACGAAGGCGGTTTGGAACTTTTGGCAATGATGTGTGATGATTTTTCCAAGACCAGTAATCAGGATGTTGTTTTCGAAGGGCGGGCTCCGAAGTTTGACAATGAGATTGTAATTGCAGCAAAGTATGCGAAGGAACAGGGGCTTGACATCGGGGATGAAATGAGTATTATAGCAGGTGGAAACGAAGAAAAATATATGATTTCAGGTTTTACGCAAATCAGCAACCAGCTTGGCAAGGACTGTCTGCTTACAAGGGAGGGTTATGAACGGATTGGCGAGTTGCAGAATGTAAGTTATTATTTGAATTTCAGGGACAATGTGGATATTGATAAGTTTAACGAAGAAGTGAAAGAGATGTTTGGTAATGAGGTGAATGCAACCATAAATGCCCGGGCGACAGTGAAAAGCGGTGTTTCCGTTTATATCTCCATTATGACAATCATAGTGACCGGAATCCTGATTATGAGCGTGATTGTGATTGCGTTTGTGTTGTATCTGCTGGTTCGAACCATGCTTAATCGCAAAAAACAGGAGTATGGAATTCTCAAAGCATTCGGTTTTACCACAAGACAGCTGGTCTTGCAGACTGCGCTTAGTTTTATGCCGGCGGTTGTGCTTTCTACGGTTGTTGGCATTGCCGGAAACTGTGCGATTATCAATCCTTTGATTGCATTGTTTTTAAGTGGAGTGGGGGTTGTGAAATGTTCCTTTGCCATTCCGGTTGGCCTGATTACCGTTTCGGGCGCGGGACTTGTCCTGCTTGCCTTTGCGATTGCATGTCTTTTGTCTGTCAGGATTAAGAAGATTGTGCCGAAAGAATTGTTGTCAGGAGATTAGCAAGATTTGCGCTCCTGCTTGTTGTCAACCTGGATGAGGAATGGTTATATGGAGGATATATAGATGAAATTTCGCGGATTGATTATTTCTTTACAGGAATTGAATATTGCACAGGAGAAAGATGCGGAGCGCTTTGTCATGGAAGATGGGCTTACAGAACTTCTGGATAATCTTTACCGACATGACGTGCAGATTGTCAATCTGGATATGTTTGGGGCGGACTGTCCGGAGAAATTGCAGGTAGTGCTGGAGCTCTGCCGGCTTGCGCCGGAGGATTGCCTGCTGCTTACAGCAACGGATCGTGTTCTTTCCATTGCAGATGGAATGGATGTGGCGGTTCTTGGCTACGTCAACCCGAGGATTCCGGGGCAGAAATTTTCCGGGGTTGGAGTGCTGGTGGAGAGTTTTGAGGAGGTTGATTTCCTGTTTCTGGAACATGCATACCAGCGCAAACATGAGATTCCCTGGACGGTTATTGAGACGAGACGGTGTTTTCTGCGCGAGATGACGCTGGACGATTTGGATGATTTGTTTCAGTTGTATCAGGGCGAGAGTATTACGCGGCATATGGAAGGACTATATGAGCGTAAGAAGGAAGAGGAATACACGCAGGCATATATCAAAAATGTATATCGTTTCTATGGTTATGGAATGTGGCTTGCCGTAGATAAGAAGGGGGGACGGCTCATTGGCAGGGCGGGGTTGAATAATCTGAACCTCCATGGGCAGCCCGCTCTGGAGATGGGCTATGTGATTGGAGAGGAATATCAGAATCAAGGTTATGCCACCGAGCTTTGCCGGGCAATTCTTGCATTTGCGAAGGAGAATACGGGGTTTGCACAGGTGCAGTGCCTCATACATAAAGATAACCGGATTTCCATTCATCTGGCGGAAAATCTTGGTTTTGTCTGGAAGGAGGAAATGGAGGTGCAGGGAGAACTGTTGCAAAGATATGAGATCCAATTCTAGCATACGCAAAAAAAATATTGCATTTTCCACAATTTTTATCTATAATGTAGTTTACCTACAATTACGAGAGCGATTGCAAGCAGGGTGGTGAATGCTTATGGAAGAGAAGATGAATATGGGATTGGAAGAACAGCAGGAATTGGAAGAGCTGGGAGACCGCATAACGCCTACCAAGGAATTTGTGAGTCCCGGGAGCCTGTATGATGAGCTGATTGCAAATGTAAGACGGTATCATCCTTCCACAGATATTTCGTTGATTGAAAAAGCATATAAGATTGCAGACGAGGCGCATAAGGGACAGGTGCGCAAATCAGGGGAGGCCTATATCATCCATCCACTGTGCGTGGCAATCATCCTTGCCGATTTGGAACTGGATAAGGAGACCATTGTGGCAGGAATCCTTCATGATGTTGTAGAGGACACGGTCATGACGGAGGAAGAAATTGCCAGAGAGTTCAGTGAGGAAGTAGCGCTTTTGGTAGACGGGGTTACCAAATTGGGACAATTGCCCTATGAAGCGGATAAGGTGGAAGTCCAGGCGGAGAACATGCGTAAGATGTTTCTTGCTATGGCGAAGGATATCCGTGTGATTTTGATTAAACTGGCGGACCGCCTTCATAATATGCGGACGCTCAAATATATGAAACCGGAGAAACAGAGGGAGAAAGCAAGGGAAACGATGGATATTTACGCTCCCATTGCACAACGTCTCGGTATTTCCAAGGTTAAGATAGAATTAGACGACCTCTCTTTAAAATATCTTGAGCCGGAAGCCTACTATGATTTGGTGGAGAAGATTGCGCTCAGGAAAACAACGCGTGAGGAATATGTGGAGCAGCTCGTAGAAGAGGTAAAACAACACATTTCCAAGGCGGGAATTATGGCGTCCATTGATGGACGCGCGAAACATTTCTTCAGTATCTATAAGAAAATGGTAAATCAGGATAAGACGCTGGACCAGATTTTTGATTTATTTGCAATCCGTATCATTGTGAAATCAGTCAAGGACTGTTATGCAGCCCTCGGTGTGATTCATGAAATGTATAAACCAATTCCAGGAAGATTTAAAGATTATATTGCAATGCCTAAGCCCAATATGTACCAGTCTCTGCACACGACGCTGATTGGGCCAACCGGGCAGCCTTTTGAGATACAGATACGTACGTATGAGATGCACCGTACGGCAGAGTATGGCATTGCCGCGCATTGGAAGTATAAGGAAGCGGCCAGCGGTAATAAGATGGAAGAGAAGACGCAGGAGGAAGCAAAATTAAGCTGGTTGAGACAGATTCTGGAATGGCAGAAAGATATGTCGGACAACCGGGAGTTTATGAGCCTTCTCAAGAGTGATTTGGATTTGTTTTCCGATACCGTGTTCTGTTTTACGCCGTCGGGTGATGTGAAAAATCTGCCGAAGGGTTCGACTTCCATTGATTTTGCCTATAGCATCCATTCGGCTGTGGGTAATAAGATGATTGGCGCAAAGGTCAACGGCAAGCTTGTCAATATTGATTATGTAATCCAGAATGGAGACAGAATTGAGGTTTTGACGTCTCAGAATTCCAGGGGTCCAAGTCGTGACTGGCTCAACATTGTCAAGAGTACGCAGGCTAAGAATAAAATTAACCAGTGGTTCCGCAGCGAATTTAAGGAAGAGAATATTTCCAAAGGGAAAGAATTGCTGGCACAGTATTGTAAGTCAAAGGGGATTAATTGGTCGGATATCAACCAGCTTTCTTATCAGAGCCGCATTATGCGCAAATACGGTTTTCGCGATTGGGAATCTGTTCTGGCTGCCATAGGACATGGAGGCCTCAAGGAAGGGCAGATTATCAACAAGATGCTGGAGTATTATCAGGGAGACCATCCGATTGCCGTTACAGATGAAGATATTTTGAAAATTGTCGAGAATGGCGGCATGAGCGGTACGACGTCTGGTGGAAACCGGGAAAAGGACGGCAGACTGCGTGCTAAGAGTGGGATCCTTGTAAGGGGAATTGACGATATGGCTGTGCGTTTTTCCCGTTGTTGCGCACCGGTGCCTGGAGATGAGATTGTCGGATTTGTCACACGGGGAAGAGGAATTTCGATTCACCGCACAGACTGTATTAATATCGTCAATCTCTCAGAGCTGGACAGGGAACGCTTGCTTGATGCGGAATGGCAGACGCAGGAGAGCGACGAGCGGTGTTACATGGCAGAGATTAAGATGTATGGGAATAATCGTACTGGTCTTTTGGTTGACGTCACGAAAGTTCTCACGGAACATCAGATAGATATTGACTCTGTACATTCTTCCACGAGCAAGCAGGGAATTGCAACGATTACGCTTGCTTTTCGTACCAAAGGAAAAGATGAGCTCAACAGTCTGGTGGAAAAATTGCGCCAGGTGGAGAGCATTATAGATATAGAGAGGACCAGGGGATGATGCGTCGCCTGGACCAGGAATTTAAGTTAAAATAAATCCGCTTGGAGGAAACGGAGATTAGTTTCTTCTGAGCGGATTTTGCCTGATATATTATGTTTTCGGGAGGTGAAACTGTGCAGATAGGCGTATGTGACGACCAGAAAGAAATCCGGGATATGATGATTGAAAAAGTAAAGAAACTTTACCCGATGGGAGAGGTGGTATCATATGATTCCGGGCAGGCAGTATTGGATGCCTTACAGTTTCCGGACATCCTGTTTCTTGATATTCAGATGCCGGAAATGGATGGAATGGAGACTGCCCGCAAGCTCCGGAAACAGAATCAGCAAATGATCCTGATTTTTGTGACGGTAACGCAAGATTATGTATTTCAGTCTTTTGATGTGAGGGCGTTTCATTATCTGGTTAAGCCATTTGAGGATGCGAAATTTCAGGAAGTCCTGCAAAATGCTGTCCGGCAGTATGAGGAGAGGGAAACGGAGCATACGGACATGAAAAAAGAAAGAAATCCGCTGCTGGTAACCGTAAAGGGAGAACATATTACGATCCCTATAGAGGAAATTGTATATGCGGAAATATATAATCGCAAAATAATCATTCACACAGTGGATGCGGATATCGAATACTATGGGAAGATGAAGGAGCTGGAGAAGAAAGCGGGGGAGGACTTTTACCGTCCCCATAGAGGGTATCTTATCAATTTTCATTTTGTCCAAAAATATGACGCTGCAACGATTTACCTGAAAAAGGGACAGGCGCTTATGGCAAAACAAAACTACCAGGATTTTGTCAAGTGTTATTTACGGTTTAATCAGAGAAAGGGAAAGGGATAGGAAACAGCAATGGAGCAGGCGGAAATTCATGGAATTGTTGATGCGGTAAGTTATCTGTTGCCGATAGCAGATGCGTTTGCCAGAGGATTTTGCCTTTATCGGTTTGTGAAACCTTTTATGATTTCACCGCTTATGACGAATGGCGTTTGTTTCTGTGAGAAAGCGAAAGAATTCCAATCAGGAAAGAACAGGATTGCTGCATGCGGTGGCACGGCATATTTTTTGACAGTGCTCTTGTGTTATACACTACAGATTTCTATGGATTTTTATGTCATTTATGGTATGGCAAGCCTTGCGATGTTCCTTGTCATCTGCTGGATGGATAGGAGAAATTACAGGCAGAAATTTTTTCTTGTGACAACGTTTTTCTCCCTTAACTGCTTTGCGGCGTCGATGGCAGAAATTCTTTATGATTATCTATACTATTCGGCACTGAAAACGAATTTTATGAGGAGCCATGAACAGATGGCTTTTGGCTTGTATATCATCATGTGCCTGTTTGATCTGGTTATGGAAGTTGTGTTTACCTCCGTTGGAACCTGGCAGGTGGTCAGGATTTATGTGGACAAGGCAAAGGAAATGGAGAAAAAGGAAGTAGTGATGCTGGCGTTTCCTTCGCTCATGGGTGTCATAGGATTTGAAATTATGCGGTATTACCGTGTATTTTATGCGTTGAGAACAGGGGGTATGGAGGGAACATATGACAGTTTGATGCTGTTATATTGTGTGGTCTCGTCCATTACAATTATTGTGGTAATCATGTTGTATCAGAATATTAAGGCAAAGCAGGAGGAGAATCAGCAGGCAAAGATTCTTGGTGCGCAGATTGGCAGTCTCAGGCAGCACATGGGGCAGGTGGAAGGCCTTTATCAGAATATCCGCAGCATGAAACATGATATGACAAACCATATCCTCACACTGGAAAGACTTTATCAGGGAAATCAGGCGGAAGAAGCGAAAATCTACAGTGATTGTCTGAAGACCGAGCTTGCACAGGTGACAGGCGGATTCGAAACCGGGAATCCTATTACGAATGTAATCTTGCAGGAGTTTGCAAAGGAGGCAGAAAAAAGGGGGATTTTATTTGAGTCTGGATTTCATTATCCTGTGGATGCGAATATTGACGTCTTTGATGTCAGTGTAGTCCTCAACAATGCATTGCAGAATGCGATAGAAAATACCGGAAAAGGGAAACGGATATCCATCATTTCCTATCGAAGGAATAATGCCTGTATCATCGAAATCTGTAACAGCTTTAGCGGAAATCTGCAATGGAATACGGAAAGCGGACTTCCGCTTACATTGAAAGAAGAGGCAAACGGCCATGGATACGGTCTGCCCAATATCCGCAGGGTGGCAGGGAAATATGCCGGCGACATAGATATCGTGTTAAAGGATGGGGAGTTTTGCCTTTGCGTTATGCTGATGATGGAGTGAAAAATATTCGTTTACATAATTAAGTTGACCATTGGCGTTATTGCAGTGGAAAATTTTTTGTGTTAGTCGATATATGAAGTAATAATGTAAATAGAAGAGGATAAGTTTGGTGTAACAATGCTGTTGCAGGAAAGGACAGAACTATGGACGTGAAAGGATTGGGAGCTACAGGTTACCTGAGAGATTATGGAGCAAAAAGCCGCAAAAGCGTACCGGGAAAAAGCTATTTAGAAAAAACAGAGAACAAAAACGTATTGGAAAAAGTAACTCCTTCAAAGCAAATATCGATAGAAGATATTTACGATAAGATGAAACAGGGGAATAAGGAGATAGAAAAGGCAAAGACGGATACGGACATCATTGTAAAACCGGATGGTTCCAGGGCGCTGGTGGTGACGATGAGCGTCGGCGGGATGGAAACTACCATGAGCCTGGAGATTTCCAAGCCCACCGACTTGCCAAATGAAACTGGGAAAAATGAGGATGATGTTTCCCAGATGCCAGACAGAGAGGTGTTATGTGAAGGGATAGAGTATGAGGCGGATGAGGCATAGAACAAGGGGACTGTTTTTTATTGTTTACGGAAGGAACGACCTATCAGAAAGACCCCGATCAGCATTTCTCCAATGGACAGCCCCAGCATCAAACCCGATATAAAATCTCGGAAAGCTGTACCAGAAAACGTCAGTGAAACTGCGAACAGCGCAATTCCCATAGTGATGAGAACTATGCCCAATAAAGAATGTTTCTGCTTTTCCAGACGCTGTATGCGCTCAAGCATGGCAATCATCTGCTGTTCGTTAAAAGTGCCGGTATTACCACTTTCTTTTGTCTCTCCGTCCATCAATTCGGCAATTGAAATTTCCAGTTCCTGACATAAGTGTTTTACGATACTGTAATCGGGCATACATTTTCCTGTTTCCCATTTTGAGACGGTTTTGTTTGAAACGCCAAGTTTCTCTGCCAGTTGTTCCTGCGTAAGATTTTTTTCCTTTCGTTTCTGTGCAATAAATCTGCCTGTAGTAAGTTGATTCATGTGAAATACCTCCGTATGTGATACATTTATTTTAACAGTTTTCCTGCAAAACAACACCCCTCAAAAGGAGAAAATTGGGGGAATCTATAGGCAGACAGAGGGGTGTAAATCTTGAGTTCGGGTAAACTTTGTGGTAGAATATATGGACAAGATACAGAAGATAAAGTGTTCCAAATCGGGCAAGGGAGGATGATTATAAAAAATTAAAAGTTAGTCTGTTGGCGGCGTTATTCGTGATCGCAGGTTGTGTTTTTTGGGGGAATGACACAAAAGCGGCAAAAAAACTAAAATCAATGGCAAGAAAGAGTAAATATTTTAAATTTAAAACGATTGACGTGGGGAGAAAATGCAGGCTATATGCTGCGTCTTATGGAGGACAATCGGATAGTTCACTGGTTACAAATGAGGGATATGGTCTTATTACAAAAATGTATCCATATATAGAATTGGTGAAGAAGAGCAACAATAACTCAGAATTACGGTTAAGATTTTATGGGGAGTTGCATGAATTTTCCGTATATAACAGTACATCCCTATATTGCAGCAAATTTAAAATGCGTACTTCGAACAGAAGGCTGGATTTGCCAATGAAACATACGTATGGAAAGAATTCCCGTGATAGTTCAGGATATTATTATTTGGGAAGTATGAAAGGATACGCAACCGTATCGACTTCCTCAGATTTGCAGAAATCGAAATTGAAGAAATTTACAACGATGTTGGGTCAGGGCTCGCTGTCAATAAGGCTTGTAAGCACGGATGGTGCATATCAGGAATTTAAAGTTATAAGTGAGGCGAGGAAAGACTGGCTGAAATTGGTGAAACAGTATCAATCACTGGTAAAGGGATTTTAGTTACAGGGGCATGTTGTGCTTGTTTTTTCGAAATATAATATGAAGGAGAATGGTTATGACGCAATTGTTATTTGACACGGTATGGACTGGATTGAATCTTTGGTTGCTGCCGATTGTTTCTGCGGTAGCGTTGTGTTTTCTAAGATATCTTTATAAGAAAAGCACGGAGTAGCATATCACAAAAGTTATCAGGAGTATACTGGGGAACGGAAATTTAAAGGAAACCTGGATAAGCAATCCTTGTGGGACATGGATAACTTATCCGGTTTCCGATATGTCATGATTTGCTTATATTCTGTAAAATATATGGAATTCGTACGGCTAAATCAGGAATATGACATTTTAAATAATTCAGTAATTTCACATTGCCGCTATAGTAATGTTCTATCATCATTTCTAAAATTTGCGAGATGTAGCGTTCCAGTGTTTCCTGATTTTTGGAAAAAATGCTTTGTGCAGTTTCCAGGTCTTCTTTCGTGAAATCATTAGAGCCGGGTGTTTTTTCCAGTGCAAAATGTAAAATCATGCTTTGCAACACGATGTCACAGATGTTTTCTATCATTACCCGATAATCCCCAGGATGCGACTCCAGGATATTCAGGATGTATGCCCTGTCAAAGTTTTGGAGAAATTGCTGCTCAAGAACAACGCATTTCAGATACGCTGACACTTTGTCAATCCCGGACAATGTGCTTAAATCTTTAAGGACAGGGTAATCCAGCGTGAGCAATGTTTCCTGCGGCGCATATTTTACATCATATCGCGATAAAAACATGGGAATTCCCTTACGGATGGTGTCGTTTAAGCACTCAGAGCCGTAATCTTCAAAATCCACAATGAGTTCATTGTAAATTTTATGCAGTTCTTTTACTTTATGTTCAACGATTTTTCGCCCCAGTGTATACATTTCTTCAGCAGAAAGATTTTGGGTCTGAAGTGTATGCTCATTTGGATTTGCACATTCGTTGATACAGTATAGAACGCCCTCCATTAACATTTGTGCTTTCTCATAGGTGATGGATGAATGTTCGTAACCGGAATACTCAGAAGTAAGTTCCGCTACAATGGGGATAAGTTCTTCCATTGAATAATCAATATGTAGTGCCATAGTTACCTCCATGCCAGTTCCCTTAATGCTTCCAGATACAGTTCTTTATCCCAACGTGTAACAATGTCAAATTTTTCAAATTCCCCTCGTCCTCCTGACGTTGAATGGTCAGAATATCCTGCACGAATTGCCTGGGCAAAAATATCCAGACAGGTTCCCTCCAGATAATCAAAATCCCCAAAACATACATTTTCAAACTGTTCCCTCATAAATTCCAGAAGTTCATCATCCGTTATCTCGTCCAGCATTTCGTTTTTATACAGAAAGAAAATTTCCTGGAGACGCGACAAAGAATCGCGGTAATTATCCTGCATAATATACGACGAATCACAAAAAGCATAAATAATTTTAGGAAGGATACCCTGTCCAAATTCAATTCTTTGTTCGTTTCTCAGGGTATCTGCTCTGTCCTGTGCTAAAAGTTCCGCATCCTCCTTTCCCAAGACAAGTCCAAATTTTTCTGTGAATTGATTGGTGTCAAGGACCTGTGTGATCTGTGTCTGTTTTGCCATTAATTTTAACCAGTTGTTCTGCGCAATAGTCATTTCATTCACCTCCTAGAATGCTTATTATAGACTGCCAGGGGAGGTCTTACAAGTCTTGAATTCAGGCGGTTTTTGTGGTATAATACATACAAAGAGATGCAGGAAAAGTTCCGCATCTCTTTGTATGTCTGGCAATATATTCTATTATTTTTTCGGGCGTCTGGAATCATAGAAAGATTAGTAATTCTCACTTTGTATTTCAAAATAGCTTTGTGGATGATTACATACCGGGCATACTTCTGGCGCCTTTGTGCCAACTACGATATGTCCGCAGTTACGGCATTCCCATACCTTGACTTCACTCTTCTCAAATACCTGCGCAGTTTCAATGTTCTTAAGAAGTGCGCGGTATCTCTCTTCGTGATGTTTTTCAATTTCGCCGACCGTCCGGAACTTTGCAGCCAATTCAGGGAATCCTTCTGCCTCGGCAGTCTTAGCGAACCCTTCATACATATCTGTCCACTCATAGTTCTCACCTTCAGCCGCTGCCGTAAGGTTTTCCTTGGTATCGCCGATTCCAGACAATTCCTTGAACCACATTTTTGCGTGTTCTTTTTCATTGTCTGCGGTTTTGAGGAATAACGCTGCCATCTGTTCGTATCCTTCTTTTTTGGCAACAGATGCAAAATAGGGGTATTTATTCCTTGCCTGAGATTCGCCGGCAAATGCGGACTGTAAATTTTTTTCGGTTTGTGTTCCTGCGTATTTTGTTGTTGACATATTTCTCTCCTTTTTCTTTTGATAGCTTTCATTATAAAGTTATATGTTTTTTTGTCAATCATTAAATTCGTTATTTCGGTGATAACCTGAAGTTCTGTATCCTTTTTTTACAAAAAAAGTCCAAATATTTCCATAAATTGATTGGTGTCAAGGATCTGTGTGATCTGTGTCTGTTTTGCATGTTTGCTGTTTATATGATATATTAAATATATATAAAATGTTATTACTATCAGTATTTGTGCAAAAGAAAACGGGGGTATAGAAGTTGGATAAACGATTTTGGGAAAACATGATGAAATATTTTTTGGCATTTCTTTTATGTTCTGTAATATCTTGGGGATTTTTTTATCATTGCAAACTGGAGAAAGTGGTTATGGCATATGATGCAATGCTGTATTTAGTATCTATACAGGTTACAATTGCAATGCTTGCAATAACTATAATGATCTTATTTCTTGATGTGGTTCAGGAAAGGATTTTGGGAATATCATATAAATACATATTTTTTAAGAGTAATATATACGGAATGTTTAATATAACAGAGTGCATTTTTAGTATGTTGGGCCTTATGACATATAGTATTATATGTACATTTATATTAGCGGGAATTGATAATTACCAATGGCAGAGATACAGTCGATTTGGGTTATGCCTGTCAATGTCGGGGACAGTGGTACTGATGCTTCGTATGGTATGGCTGGGAATGATTGCAAAGTATAAAAAATCTCGTATTTATGAATTGATACTAAAAAAATTAAAAAAAGAATACGGTGCCGATAAACAAAAAGAATGTGATATTTTTGCTCCGGATACGCTAAGAAATAAGATTTTAATATATATTATTTGCCGGGAACGAATGATTTTTTCAAGTTTAGGTTATAAAGAAAAAAATGATAAGATGGAACAATTTAAGAAGATGGAATTGAGCATTTATTATTATATTCAATCTGCGCTCTGTGCTGATACGAGGGAATATAAGAAATTGATAAGAAAAATAGAAAAGTATGAAAATTCGTATTCTTCACTTCCGGAGAGATAGATGGAAGGTGGATATTTTCTGACGAAGAGGGTACTGAATTGAGGGAAAGATTCAAATTTGGTTCTGGTGTTGATCATATACAGCCCTTAAAAAATGAGGGTGCCGAAACATCCCCATTCCCTAAATTGCCACTTGAAAAACACAAGCAGATAGTTTATAATCAGTGTAGAAGGTAACGGAGATATTGGTCTGTCCCCATTACCCTAGACGGAAACTTGATGCGATAACAAAAAAGTTACTACAGAGCAAGCTATCCACTATAGCGGTAGAGGATAGCTTTTTTCCTGTCTATTTACGGTTGTTATGATTATATATGTAACTCAGGATGGCAAATACCACCAAGAGCAGCGTCAAAATTTCTAACGTGTTCATAGTACCCCCTTTCCGTTTCCGAAAAGGGCAACCGAGGAACTATCTCCCTACTGTCTACACTGATTATTGATATTTTATCATATCCAGCATGATAAGACAATCTTCTAAAAGAATATGGGGGTTAAGAATCGCAGGCATATATAAAATAGCCAGTCCTGGTCTGGGCTAGCTATTTTTGTTAAATAGAGTCTGTCTTTATCAATAAGGTCTGGATTGTTTCATTAGTAGATTCAATCATCATATGTTGTTTCTGTCATCGTTTTTTCGCCCTTATCAAAGGCCTCCAGTAATTCATCTTTTGTTCCGTTGCCATTTTCATATTTTATGATTGCATTATTTAAAGTAAGATATGCATTTCTAGCACCAAGAGATTTTTTCTTTGGATTTAAATAGTCACGAAAAGCGGAAGCTAATAAATTAATTATTGTATAAAAAGCAATTTTAATCTTAAAATCCTCTCCAGATACAATATTATCAACTGTTATATATAATGTAATAACCATTGACAAATATGCAAGACCAACTAAAAAATATTCAACAGATATCCAAATATTTTGATTTCTTAACCAACTTTTTCTTATTTCTATATAGTATAAATCGCATTTTTGTTCTCTTTGATCCAAGCTGCTATCGGCTCTATTAAGTTTTTCTATTTTTTTAAAGACATAATCATTACCTA
>CAJTSB010000017.1:0-15254 GCA_910578825.1 uncultured Lachnospiraceae bacterium
AACCAGAAGGGCTGTCCGTGAAGAAAAACAGTTTCCTGCTTATGATGCTTTAGCAGCCGAAAGGAAATCCTCAAACAGCGAATCTGGGCGGAAATATGTAACCAATTTGCGGAGCAAATTGATTACCTGCTTGCCCGCCATCTGCGCAGCAGATTTTGATGCGGGCAATTCACATCGTCCATTCCTCGGAGGCAAGGGGCGCACGAAATTCACCGAATGTTTTCTTTTCAGGCAATATGGACGGAAAACCGCCTCAAACATTTTTATTTTCCATAAAAATTTTTAAAGCAACATTCTACAGATTCAATGAAATAAGATATTTTGTAACAAACAGGCTGAACAGTTATGAAAAAATACATCTTGTCTCTCAAAATAGATTGGTTTATAATGGAAATAATAAGAGATAATCTCAGATAGAAGAGAGCGAGAAAGGAGAAAGAAATGAATATATTAGTAGTCAACTGTGGAAGTTCCTCTTTGAAATACCAGGTCATCAATTCAGATACGGAGGCAGTGCTGGCAAAAGGATTGTGCGAGAGAATCGGTCTTGACGGCAGGCTGGTGTACCAGAAGGCAGGAGGGGAGAAAGAGATTACGGACGCGGACATGCCTACGCATAAGCAGGCAATTCAGATGGTATTGGATGCGCTCGTGAATCCGAAGACAGGGGCGCTTAAGAGCCTTGAGGAAATCGGAGCAGTTGGACACAGGGTGGTCCATGGGGGAGAGAAATTTGCATCCTCCACGATTTTGAATGAGGACGTCCTCAAGGTCATTGAGGAGTGTAATGACCTGGCGCCGCTGCATAATCCGGCGAACCTCATCGGAATCCGTGCATGTCAGGAACTGATGCCGCATGTGCCCATGGTTGGCGTGTTTGACACGGCATTCCATCAGACCATGCCGGAAGAAGCATACCTTTACGGCATTGATTACGATTATTATGAGAAGTATAAGGTAAGAAGATATGGATTCCACGGTACTTCGCACAGTTATGTTTCCAAACGCGCGGCAGAGATGGTGGGGAAACCATATGAAGAACTGAGGACAATTGTCTGCCATCTGGGAAACGGGGCGTCCATCTGTGCGGTTAAGAATGGCAAATCCATTGACACCTCCATGGGTCTTACGCCGTTAGAGGGATTGATTATGGGAACCAGATCCGGCGATATTGATCCCGGTGCAATGGAGTATCTTTCCAAGAAGGAACATACGGATCTGGAAGGCATCATGGACATTCTGAATAAGAAATCCGGCGTTCAGGGATTATCTCATATTTCCAGTGATTTCCGTGATTTGGAGGCTGCGGCAGAGAAAAATGATCCAGCGGGAATTCGTGCGCTGAAGACTTTTATTTACCGTGCGGCAAAATATGTCGGCGCATATACGGCTGCCATGAATGGCGTAGACGTTATCTGTTTTACGGCGGGCGTAGGTGAAAACGGTCCCAACACGAGAAAGGGTATCTGTGATTATCTCGGCTATCTGGGTGTGAAACTCGATGATAAAGCAAATGAGGTACATGGGGAGGAGACAATTATTTCCACACCTGATTCCAAGGTGACGGTCATCTGTCTTCCCACCAATGAGGAGCTTGCCATTGCACGTGAAACCGTATCACTTGTGACGGCATGAGGAAGGAGGATTGACAATTATGAAGAAATATGTGAGATCCAGTATTGAAGTTGAGGCGGCGCAGTATGAACTGAATAAGGGAATGGAAGATGGATTTATGCCCTGGACTTCGATTGTGACAACTGGTTGGATTGCCACAGAGAAATTGCTCAAGATAACCAGGGAAGACGGTGTTGTGGTATGTCCGTTCATACAGAACCGCAGAGGCGTTATTTTCCTGCGCGAAGGTGATTATATTATTGAAGAGAACAATCATGAGCGTCATGTCTGTGGAGAAGATAAGTTCCATGATCGTTATCACGAAATAGAAGGATAAGCAAAACAAGGCGGGAAGACTTTTCCTGTGAATTGAAGAGAGCTGCCCAGGGGGCAGCTCTTTTTTATCTGATAGGAAAGACCTTGTCATGCTAAAGCGTGAAAGTAACTTCCTATCAGATAAAAAAATAAATATGCGCACTCGTGCGAAAGGTATTATGTCGCTGAAACGACCGCACTCGGCGCGTCAAAGCGCGCAATCCTCTCATGAACGAGGGATAGGGGAGTTGATGCGGGCTTGCCCGCTTTGTTCAAGGTAAATTCAGGGGAGTTGATGCGGGCTTGCCCGCTTTGTTCAAGGTAAATTCGGAAGATGATGCGGACCTGTCCGCTTTGTGCAAGGAGGATTTATGTCATTACAGTTGGTGTTCGGAAACAGTGGGAGTGGAAAATCAGATTATATCTGCCGAAAAGCGCTGGCTTTGGCCAAAAAGGAACCGGAGCGCACTTTTTTTGTTCTCGTGCCGGAACAGTTTACGATGCAGACGCAAAGGGAGCTTGTCGCGCGTCAGGAGCGTCACAGCATCATGAATGTAGACGTCGTAAGTTTTAACCGCCTGGCTTTTCGTATCTTTGATGAGCTTGGAATGGGAAATCTGAATATTCTGGAAGAAACCGGGAAAAATCTGGTGCTGCGCCGTATAGCGGAACAGGAGCAGGACAATTTAATGCTCATGAAATCGAGTATGAAAAAGGCGGGTTATATCAGTGAAATCAAATCCATCATTTCTGAACTGACCCAGTACCGGATTGCGCCAGAGCAGCTTGACGTACTGATTGGACAGGAAAATCAGCCGCCGTTGTTTCGCCATAAAATGCGTGATATCCAGACCATGTATCAGGGGTTTATAGATTATCTCGAAGGAAAATTTGTCACCGCGGAGGAAGTGCTGGAAGTGCTTTCACAGGTAGCGGATCAGTCCAAACTCCTGAAAAATTCCGTGCTTTTGCTGGATGGGTTTACCGGGTTTACGCCGGTGCAGTATCATCTTCTGGAGCGGTTATTTCCGATTGTGGGGGAAATTTTCGTAACGGTGACGCTGGATGCGCGGGAGGACCCTTATCTTTGCAGGGGCGTGCAGGAATTATTTTATATGAGCAAGAAAACGGTGCAAACCCTGACGCAGATTGCCGTGAAAAAACACGTGGAAATCAAAGAACCTGTCTGGATGAAACATGGACCGCAGACTCGTTTCGCCCATGCCCCGGCGCTGTTGTGGCTGGAGCAGAATTTATTTCGCCCGAAACCGGAAGTCTGTGATGACGCCGGGGAGTCCCTTTTTCTCTATTCTCTGTTAAATCCCAGACAGGAGCTTGATTTCATAGCAAGGGAGGTTCGAGAACTTGTGCGCGAATCGGGTTATCGTTACAAGGATATTGCGATTGTCTGCGGTGATGTGGAGATGTATGGCAATTATGCGCGGGAAATTTTTGATACTTACGACATTCCGCTGTTTCTTGATGCAAAAAGGGATATCCTGTTTCATCCAATGACGGAATTCTTACGGCAGGCGCTGCTCGTCTTAGAGCAGGATTTTTCTTATGAGTCGGTGCTGGGATATCTGCGCTGTGGTCTCAGTGGAATGGCAATGGAAGATGTTGACCTTCTTGAGAATTATCTGCTTGACGGGAATATCCGCGGAATGCGCAGGTGGCAGCGGAAATGGGTGCGGCGCGGCTGTGTGGCAAATCAGCAGGAGTTAGACAGAGTCAATGCGTTGCGGGAGCAGCTGGTAGGGCAGTTTACGCCGCTTATGGAAGTCTTTCGTGGGAAGGGTACAGTGACGGAAGTGTCCAAATGTTTTTACCAATTGCTCGTGGAGCTGGATGTCGAGTACAGGCTGAAGGAGTACGAATCGTATTTTCAGGAGCAGGGGCAGACGTCTCTGGCCAGAGAATATGCGCAGATTTATCGTGTTGTCATGGATTTGCTGGACAAGATGGTGGATCTTTTGGGCGAGGAGCGCATGAACATCCGGGAATACCGTGAAATTCTGGAATCGGGAATGGAAGCGGCGGCAATCGGCATCATTCCGCCGGGGTATGACAGGGTCGTGCTGGGAGACATCGAAAGAAGCCGGCTTTCAGACGTCAAAGTGTTGTTTTTTGCAGGAGTCAATGACGGCCTGATTCCCAGGGCGGTGGAGCATGGGGGCATTATTTCTCAGTCAGACCGTGAGCTGTTTGCCGCAAATGAGATGGAGCTTGCGCCTACGGACAGGGAGCGGAGCTTTATCCAGAAATTCTATCTGTATTTAAATCTTACCAAGCCGTCTGAGCGGTTATATCTAACCTGGTTTCGGGTAAATCAGGAGGGAAAAGAGGGCAGAAAATCGTACCTGGTGGAGACGATACGCAGAATATTTCCACAGTTTGTTCCGGTGCGCGTGGACGGACAGGGAGGGGTGGCGCAGATTGTGACCGAAAAAAGCAGCCGGAAATTTTTTGTGGAAGGGTTGAAAAAGGCGAAGAAGGGTGAGATTTCTCCGGAATGGAAAGCGTTGTATCACTGGTATGGCAGACAGGATAAATTTCAGGAGATTGAGCCGTTTCTGGAGGCGGCGTTTTACAGTTATCACAGTGGAAAGATGGGGCAGGAGATTACGCGTGCACTGTACGGAAATGTGCTCGAGAACAGCGTGACCCGTCTGGAAACATTCAGCGCGTGTGCCTGCAGTCATTTTCTGCAATATGGGCTGCAATTGAAGGAGCGAAGTCTTGGGGAATTTGCTCCGGTGGATATGGGCAGCATGTTCCATGAAGTTTTGGAGCGGTACGCCCATGCCATGGAAAAGGAAGGGTATCATTGGTTTGACGTGCCGAAAGAGGTGCAGGAACGTCTGATTGACGAGGCCATAGAGAAATCGCTTGGCAGTGGATTTGACAGTATGTTGTTGCAGGAAGCGCGGACGGCGTATCTCTTAGAGCGCATGAAACGGATTATGAAACGGACGGTTGAGGCCATTGCCGAGCAGGTGAAAACCAGCCATTTTGCGCCGGAGGGATACGAGATTTCGTTCTCCTTTGTGGAGGATCTTGCATCAGTGAATTTTACGTTGAGCGAGCAGGAGCGGATGCGGCTGCGCGGTAGAATTGACCGGATTGACACGCATAGGAAAGAGCAGCAGGTCTATGTGAAGGTCGTGGATTATAAGTCTGGCAGTCAGGACTTCCAACTGTTGTCTTTTTATCACGGTCTGCAATTGCAGCTTGTGGTGTATCTGAATTCCGCCATGGAGCTCATGAAAAAGAAATATCCTGACAGGGAGGTTCTTCCCGGAGGAATGTACTATTATCATCTCGATGACCCCATCATAGAGGGGGATTCCACAAAGACGGATGAGGAAATCCGTGCGGAGATTTTTAAAAAATTAAAATTAAAAGGCATTGCCGCAGAAACAGAAGACGAGAGCGTAAATGCGAAAACAAAACGTATCGGCAACGAAGAGTTTGAGATTTTATCCGGTTTTGTCAATCACAAAATCCGTGAAATCGGACAAAAGATTTTTGATGGAGAGATTTCGGCAAATCCCTATCGCCTGGGGGAAGAAAGCGGATGCGATTACTGCCCTTACCACGGCGTTTGCGGTTTTGAGCCTGGGGAACCGGGACAAAGTTACCGGCAGTTAAAACAGATAAAAGATGACGCGGAGATTTTTCGCAGCATGAAAGAGGAGATGTAGACGGGATGGAAATGAAATGGACAGAGCAACAACAGCAGGTCATCAGGCTCGACAATCGGAATCTTTTAGTATCTGCGGCGGCTGGAAGCGGAAAGACGGCTGTATTGGTAGAGCGCATTATCCGAAAAATTACGGACAAAAATCATCCTTTGGATATTGACCGCCTCCTGATTGTAACCTTTACCAATGCGGCGGCGGCTCAGATGCGTGAACGGATTGGAGCGGCTTTGGGAAATGCGTTGGAACGCGAGCCGGACAACGTGCATTTACAGCGACAGCAGACGCTTTTACACAATGCACAGATTACAACCATTCACAGTTTCTGTCTGTATGTGATACGCAATTATTTTCATCGGATTTCGATGGAGCCGGATTTTCGCGTAGCAGAGGAAGGGGAATTGAAACTGTTAAAAAGCGATGTGCTTGACCGGGTTTTAGAGCGTTATTACGAGGAGGCGAAACCGGAATTTCTCATGCTTTCCGAGACAATTGCAACAGGGAAGACCGACCAGCCGTTGAAAGACGCCATTTTAAAGCTGTCATCGTTTGCCATAAGTTACCCCTGGGTGGAGGAATGGCTGGAAGGGTGCAGACAACCCTTTCATATTGAAGATTTGAAGGATTTTGACGGATTGCCGATGGCGGAGACGTTATTGGATTATCTGAAAAATCTTACCTCACAGTGGGCACAGCAGATGAAACAGTGCAGAAATATCTGCCTTATGGAAGATGGCCCCGATGCGTATGAGAAATTGATGCAGCAGGAATCGGAAATGATGGAGCAGTTTATAAAATGCCGCACGTATGAGGATTATTATGAAAAGATTCAGGGCGTATCGTTTGCGCGCCTGCCTGCGCTGCGCAAATTTGCCGGCGACATTGCAAAAAAAGAGCGCGTACAGAAAATGCGAAACGAGGTAAAAGATTCATATAAAAAACTAAAGGAGCAGTTTTTCTTCCAGCAGCCGGAAAAGATGGTGGAAGACATGAAAAGGAACCGTTTGCAGGCGGATATGCTGATCGACGTGACGCTTGATTTCCTCCGGGCTTTTTCAGAAAAGAAACGGGAAAAAAGTATGCTTGATTTTAACGATTTGGAGCATTTTGCACTGAAGATTCTCGTGGATGAAAAGACGCATCTTCCCAGCCAGACTGCGCAGGAATTGCGCAGAAACTATGAGGAGATTATGATTGACGAATATCAGGATTCCAATCTCGTTCAGGAGACGGTTCTGCGCGCCGTTTCTATGGAGGAAGAGGGCGGGCATAATATTTTTATGGTTGGCGATGTGAAACAGAGTATTTACCGTTTCCGCATGGCGCGTCCGGAGCTTTTTATGGAGAAATATGGGACGTATACTACGGAGGAGAGTGAAAATCAGCGCGTTGACCTGCATAAGAATTTCCGCAGCCGTCCGGAGGTTTTAAATACGGTAAATGATATTTTCCGCAAGCTGATGAATCAGGATATTGGAAATATTACGTACGACGATCAGGCAGCGTTATATCCGGGGGCGTCTTATCCGCAGGGGGAACCTGGGATGTTCGATACAAGGTTCTTAGTTGTTCAGCCTGGAGAAGAAGAGAAAGACGTCAAGACGCCGGAGCTGGAGGCAAAGGCGGTGGGCACTGAAATCCGCAGATTGATCAAAGAGCAGCTTGTGTGCAACGAGAATCCGACAAAAACCTGTTCGGATCACCTGCGCCCGGTGCGGTATGGCGATATCGTAATTTTGCTGCGCTCCATGAGCGGGTGGGCGGATGCATTTGTGCATGTGTTGGGGGAGATGGGGATTCCCGCCCGGGCAGCCGCCGGAACAGGATATTTTTCTGCGCTGGAAGTGCAGACCGCGCTGAATCTTTTGAAAATTCTGGATAACCCCAGGCAGGATATTCCCATGGCGGCCGTGCTGTCGTCCCCGATTGCAGGACTGACCGGGGAAGAGCTGGCGGCTTTGCGCGTGCAGTTTCCAGAGGAGCCGTTTTATGAGGCGGCGCTGCATGATTGGGGGCAGGATTCTGATAATACAGAAATTTCCATGGAGACCAGAAGAAAATTGCAGAAATTCTTACAGCTTTTACAGAAATACCGTAAAAAGATCAGTTACACCCCCATCCACCAGCTTCTGTATGAAATTCTGGAAGAGACCGGATATCAGGCGTATGTCTATGCATTGCCGGGCGGTGAGGTGAAGAAAGCAAATCTGGAAATGCTGGTGGAGAGGGCTATCGCCTATGAAAATACCAGCTACCGCGGATTGTTTCATTTTATACGCTATATGGAACAGCTTCAGAAATATGAGGTGGATTATCCGCTTGCCGATGGAGACGAGGCGGAGGATGTCGTACGGATTATGAGTATTCACAAGAGCAAGGGTCTCGAATTTCCGGTTGTGTTTGTCTCCGGACTTGGAAAGATGTTTAACAATCAGGACGTCCGGGAGCGTCTTGTGCTTCATCCGTCGCTTGGCATCGGTATGGATGTGCTGGATTTCAAACGCCGTCTGAAGACGCCGGGATTTACGAGGCAGCTTTTGGCAAGGAAAATTGCCATGGAAAATACCGGAGAGGAATTGCGTGTTCTGTACGTTGCCCTGACACGTGCCAAAGAGCGGCTGATTCTTACCGGGGTCCTGAAAAAGGCGGAGGAAAAGTTAGGAGAGCTGGGAATAGCAGCTATTGCGCGGGATGGGATGCCTCTGCTGGAAACGGAGCCGCAGCCTGTGGAGGAAGAAGGGTTCCTGTCATTTTTAAAACGGCTGAATGCCGGTTCCTTTCTGCAGTTTTTGTTGATGGCAGTTTCCGCTTATCCGGGCAGATATCCGGTGACGCTTCGAAAGGGAGATGACCTTGTTGCCGAAGAACAGATGCATGATTGGGAGCAGGAACTGACAAGGATAGAGCTGTTGACGAGGCTTCAGGAAACAGATGCGGAGTGGGATGAGAAGGTAAAGAAACGGCTATCCTACCGCTATCCCTATGAGGAGGAGAGCACGATGCAGACGAAGGTTTCCGTATCGGAATTGAAACATCGTGCTATGGATAAACTGATAGAAGAAGAGATGGTGGAGCAGATATTGCCTCAGACAGAAAAACAGGAGATGGAGCGTTACATTCCGGCGTTTATGGAAGGCATACAGGAAGAAAATATCGGAGCAAAACGGGGAACGGCGATGCATCGCGTATTGGAATGCTATGATTTTACAAAGGACGTGGGCAGCCTGAAAGAGCAGATGGCATGGATGAAAGAACAGGGAAGAATAGAAAAAGATATGCTTGCCCTTGTCTCGATTTCTGCATTGCAGACGTTTCTTGAGACTTCGCTCGGACAGCGGATGCACAGGGCGTCCTGCGCAGGAAAACTGTATAAAGAGAAACCGTTTGTCATGGGGAAACCGGCAAGGGAGGTATTGGAGGAGAGCAGCAGTGAGGAGATGCTTTTGATTCAGGGCATTATTGATGTGTTTTTTGAGGAAGAAGACGGGCTCGTGTTGCTGGATTATAAGACGGATCATGTACGAGATGGAAAAGAGCTGGCAGAGCGTTACCGCACGCAGATGGAGCTCTATGCGGAAGCGATGGAATGCGCGCTTTTTCAACCGGTGAAGGAGAAACTATTGTATTCGTTCTGTCTGCATGAGATTGTGGCGTTGTAGAGTATGTTCATGGTGACGGAACGAGGTCGTGTTTACGAATAGAAAGGAAGAAATATGGGATACCGATTTATATTAGCGTCCGCATCTCCCAGAAGAAGGGAGCTGTTAAAACAGATTGGCGTAACGTTTGAGGTGATGCCTGCCAAAGGCGAGGAGGTAATCACGAAGGAACAACCAGAGCAGGCTGTCATGGAGCTGTCCAGGCAGAAAGCGGAAGAGATTGCAGCCGGGATTCAGGACGAACAGGTACTGGTTCTCGGTGCGGATACGGTGGTAGTATACGATGGAAAGATTCTCGGGAAACCGAAGGATGAAGCGGATGCCAGAGCGATGCTGTCTATGTTAAATGGCAGGACGCACAGTGTATTTACCGGGGTCACGGTAATCGTAATGAGGAATGGCAAATCAGAAATCCATTCGTTTTATGAGGAGACGAAAGTAACGATGTATCCGATGACGGATGCGCAGATTTCATATTACATCCAGACAGGGGAGCCAATGGATAAAGCGGGCGCCTATGGCATTCAGGGAAAGGGAGCCGTCTTCATTGAGAAAATCAATGGGGACTACAATAATGTGGTGGGACTTCCGGTAGCAAAGATTTTTTATAAGATGCTGGAATCAGGCATTGAAATTTTGTAGGTTTCATACTATCATATAGGGGAAAGAGATAGGAGGCATGAGTTAATGAGTGAATATGACGAGCTTTGTCTGGAATATTTTCTGGACAATCAGTCTCAGCTTTTTGATGAAAGGGTAGCTGAGAATCTGGATGATGCAGAAGAATTTTTGGAAGACTGTATGGCAGTGTTGTGTAAAAATATCAAAGAGGTGCGTGCGTACTTTGAAGAGGAAGGCGCAGATATTTCTCATATGGATGACGACGAGCTGGAAGAAGCATCCGAGGTATTTTCACTGCCGGATGGAAGATTTCTGGTTGTGGAGGCTTAAATGGAAAAATATGATGTGATTATTGTGGGCGCAGGTCCTTCCGGGATTTTCTGTGCCTATGAACTGATAAGGCAGAGACCTTCCCTTCGCGTGCTGATGCTTGAGAAGGGAAGGAGAATTGAGCAGCGGCAGTGTCCCAAGCGCAAGACGAAAGAGTGCGTGGGATGCCAGCCCTGTTCTATCACGACAGGGTTTGCGGGAGCAGGGGCATTTTCGGATGGTAAATTATCGCTGTCTCCGGATGTGGGAGGCAATCTTCCCGGGATTCTCGGTTATGACAAAGCGGTGGAACTGATTCATGAGTCGGATGAGATTTACCTGAAATTTGGCGCAGACAAAAATGTCTACGGTATGGGAAAAGAAAAAGAGATACGAGAAATTCGCAGAAAGGCAATTAATGCCAATCTGAAACTGGTAGAGTGCCCGATTCGTCATCTCGGCACGGAAGAGGGGTATAAGATTTACAGCCGTCTCCAGGAACATCTATTGCAGCAGGGAATTGAGATGAAGTTTGGGACGATGGTGGAGAACGTGCTGGTGGAAGAGGGACGGGCGGTCGGTGTTGTAACGAAGGCCGGAGAGTCTTTCTATGGAAAGGAGATTGTCTGTGCCATCGGAAGGGAAGGCGCAGACTGGTTCAGCCATATCTGTAAGGAGCATGAGATTGAGACGAAGGTGGGAACGGTTGATATTGGCGTCCGTGTAGAAGTCCGGGATGAAGTGATGGAATTTCTCAATCAGAATCTGTACGAGGCGAAACTTATCTACCATACGCCGACTTTTGATGACAAAGTTCGTACATTCTGTACGAATCCCTCCGGTGAGGTGGCGACGGAATATTATGAGGACGGGCTTGCGGTGGTGAACGGCCATGCTTATAAGTCGAATGAATTAAAGACCAGCAATACCAATTTTGCATTGCTGGTATCCAAGAACTTTACGAAACCGTTCAAGACGCCGATTGCATATGGCAAGCAGATTGCCCAGTTGTCCAATATGCTCTGCGACGGCAAAATTTTAGTGCAGACATTCGGGGATTTCCGAAGAGGCAGAAGAACTACGGAAGAACGGCTCTGCCGGAATAATCTTATCCCTACGCTGAAGGACGCCGTGCCGGGAGATTTATCGCTGGTATTTCCGCATCGGATTATGGTCGATATTGAAGAGATGATTTTTGCGCTTGATAAGGTGACGCCGGGTATTGCGAGCGATGAGACGCTGCTCTATGGCGTGGAAGTCAAGTTTTATTCCAACAAGGTTGTGGTGGACCGTGAATTTAAGACAAATTTGCCCGGACTGCGTGCGATTGGAGACGGCGCGTCCGTGACGAGAGGATTGCAGCAGGCGTCTGCGAATGGACTTAGCGTAGCGCGCAGCATTTTGCAGGAACAGTAAGTTGTGATGACGTAACATGGGGCAATAAAAGACAAACAATTCAGAGAAAACGGATGGGGTTACCGATGAAAACAGGTAAGAAATGGATAACAGCCGGAATCTGTATCATGCTGTCTGTCGTTTTACAGGGTTGTCAGGTGACGGGCAGCGAGGTGGTAGTCAATGCAGATTCCACAGATAATGAAGTATTTAAAATCAAGGATGAGGTCTGTACGGTTTCCGAAGCGCGGGTAGTGCTGACAAATTACCAGAATATGTACGACAGGACTTACGGTATTAATTTGTGGGAACATGAGTTTAAAGACAGTGAGCTGGAAACGTATGTCAAGGATTTGACAATATCCAGACTGGCGCAGATTATGGCGATGGATTATCTGGCGCAGGATAATGGAATTGTCCTGGAAGAAGAGGAACAGGCGAAGATAAAAGAGGCCGCGGAAGAATATTTCGAATCCTTAAATGATGCGGAAAAGGAATATATGCAGGTCAAACAGAGCGATATTGAGACGCTCTATACCCGTTATGGTCTGGCGAATAAGCTCTATACCCATCTGACGCAGGGCGTCAATGATGAGGTCAGCGATGAAGAGGCGCGCGTTATGGAGGCGCAGCAGATTTTCGTGTCGGATGAGGAAAGTGCAGAGGAAGTGGCGCAGCAGTTGAAGGAGGGCGGTGATTTCCTCACAGTTGCCAATCGTTATAATGAAGCCTCTGAGACGGAAGTGTTTTTCAGTAAAAACGGCGTAGAGCAGGAAGTCACTGAGGTGGTGTTTTCTCTGGAAAATGAAGAAGTCAGTGAGAAAATCAAATCCCAGGATGGGTACTATTTTGTAAAATGCATCAATCACTACGACCAGGAGCTGACCGATGATAACAAGTCTGTGATTTTAGAGGAACGCAGGAAAGAGGCGTTTGACGACGTCTATCAGGGCTTTTTAGTTGATTTGCCATCTGAAATCAATGATAAGGTCTGGGAGGAGGTCAAAGTAGAAGTCAGTGAGGAGCTGACAACGGACAGTTTCTTTGAGGTATATGAAAAATATTGTACGTGGTAAATATTATATTTAAATAAATACTTTGCTTTCATACAGAAATATGGTAGTATGGGAGCAAGGTATTTTTCTTTCAGGCATTCGCCTGTCTTACAGATAATTATGTTTTCAGGAAATCCCTGATTTATCCAGGAAATAATATATTTAACCGGGCAGCCGGGGGGACGCGTCCACCCAATCCGAGTCTTGCGGAAAGGGGTGGTATCTATGAGTACATACGAAGAATTTGTGATAATTTTGACGATAGCAATTTTAATCGTTAACATTTTGGAATATATGGATCATAGAAAATAGCCGTCCTATACTCAGCAAAGTTCAGGACGACTACTTCTAAAGTCAAACTGTAATTTTCGCCGGGTCGGGTGAGTAGCAGTCACCTTCCGGCTGTCTTGTTAAATATATTATAAGTTTTCTTTGGTGAAAAGTCAAATAGAAAATTTAACTTTTCGCCATAAAAACTTCAGCCTATTTCGCCAATAACAGCATAATCTGATTGCTCCGGGCAACAAATTTACTCATAGCGTCCGGCGTAAGCGGATGGTTGCTTAAGAGAGCCAGATCATAGAGCTGTTCACAGAATACCGGCACATGCTCGGATTCTTTGTTCTCAAGAATATACTGAACCAGGGCATTGTTGGCATTTAAAATCAGGGTCTGGTCGCCGCCGAACATGGATGGGTCCATGCCTGCCATGCCGTACATCTTCATCATGTCCTGCATCCGTCTTCCCTCTTCGGAGAGCGTGATGACAGAAGAAATTTCCGCATTCTTTAATTTCTCTACGTTGACCTTTAAGTTCTCATTGTTCAGCGCTTTGCGGAAGGTCTCTGTCAGAGCGTCTTTCGTTTCCTGTAAGTCTTCTGCGGAGACGTCTTCCTTCATGGAATCCGTGAGGTCGGCGTCGATGCGGACAAATTTGATTTTCTCATTCCTGCGTTCCAGCTGGGAGATGAAAGAGGTATCAATATTGTGGTCTAAGATAACAGCGTCCATCTTCTGCTCGCGGAACATATTGATATATTGTCCCTGCTGTTGTACATCCGTGACATAATAGATGGGTTTGCGCGTATCTTTTTCGTCTTCTGTGTTATCAGAATCAGCGTCTTTTGCAGCATCTGTGCTGTCAGAATCAGCATCTGTATCTGTATTTTCTTCCTCGACCTTTAAACATTCCGGAAGCGTCAGGTATTTATCGTCAAGATTCTTGAACAGAATATAGTCGTTCATCTTGTCACAGAATTTCTCATCCTTCAGGCAGCCAAATTTGATAAAGGGGCTGATGTCGTCCCAGTATTTCTCGTAAGATTCCTTGTCGGTCTTGCACATGCCGCTTAATTTGTCGGCAACCTTCTTGGTAATGTAGTCGGAAATCTTCTGTACAAAACCATCGTTCTGCAAAGCGCTTCTGGATACGTTCAGTGGCAGATCCGGACAGTCGATGACGCCCTTTAACAGCATCAGGAATTCGGGAATGACTTCCTTGATATTGTCTGCGATAAATACCTGATTATTATACAGTTTGATTGTGCCTTCGATAGAATCGTATTCGGTGTTGATTTTCGGGAAATACAGGATGCCTTTTAAGTTAAACGGATAATCCATGTTCAAATGAATCCAGAACAGAGGCTCCTTGTAATCCTGGAAAACTTTGCGGTAAAATGTCTTGTATTCTTCGTCCGTACAGTCGTTGGGATGTTTTGTCCACAGGGGATGCGTATCGTTTAAGGCCACAGGACGTTTCACGATCTTTGCCTTTTCCGTGCGCGGAGATACCTCTACCTGTTCTTTCGTGCCATCCTCGTTTTCCTTTTCTTCGAATTTCGCGTCTTCGACAATCGTTTCGATAACCTTGTCTTTTTCGGTTACTTCATCGGCGGGAATGGTCTCGTATTCTTCCGGTGCATTTTCTTTGGACAGATAAATGGCAGTCGGCATGAAGGAGCAGTATTTTTCGATAACTTCTTTTGCGCGGTATTCATTGGCGAATTCCAGGCAGTCCTCATTCAAAAACAGGGTAATTTCCGTACCGACCGTATCTTTTGTGCCATCGGACATGTCGAATTCCGTACCGCCGTCACAGGTCCAGTGTACAGGTACGGCGTCCTTCTGATAAGAGAGGGAGTCGATATGAACTTCGTCTGCTACCATGAAAGCAGAATAGAATCCCAGACCAAAATGACCGATAATCTGTTCCTCATTCGCTTTGTCCTTGTATTTTTCCAGGAAATCGGATGCGCCGGAAAAAGCAATCTGGTTGATGTATTCTTCCACTTCGTCTGCAGTCATGCCGAGACCGTTGTCAATGAATTTTAAAGTCTTTTCTTCCGGGTTTACAAGAATCTGAATCTTCGGCTCATAGTCGTCCGGCAAATCATATTCGCCCATCAAATCTAATTTCTTTAATTTTGTAATGGCGTCGCAGCCGTTGGAAATTAATTCACGATAAAAAATATCATGGTCGGAATACAGCCATTTTTTTATAATTGGAAAAATATTGTCGCTGTTAATCGAAAGATTTCCGTGTTTGTTACTCATAATGTTACACTCCTTTGTTTGCTGTTTTATTG
>CAJTSB010000017.1:15264-43745 GCA_910578825.1 uncultured Lachnospiraceae bacterium
GGATGTTTGTTTCTTTTAATCTAAAAAAGATTGTAATACCCGTGTATGAAAAAGTCAATAGAAAATTAGCACTCTTATACAATGAGTGCTAACAAAAAGGTAAAAACCCAGTAAAATCAAGGGATTGGAAAATTATTAAAAGTTTATAAACAGGAAATGTCAGTTGACAGTCAGCGCTATTTATCATAAAATTAGGTGGCATACATTATTAATGAGGCAGAGGTGAAAAATGGATAATCAGTTGATGAAAAAATATGAATCTATGGGATTTGACGAGGGGCAGCTGGAGGAAATACGTCAGGGAATTGAGAAGGGATTGGACGTATCCTGGTATACTTCCGTAAAGTATGACTGGTTTCAGATGGAAGAGATTAAGAAAGGGTTGGAGCGCGGGCTGAATGTGTCTGTGTACGCCGACGAAGAAATTTCTTATGACAGAATGCGCCAGATACGTAAGGGTCTGCAGGAAGGGATAAAGCTGGCGGACTTTCGATATTTGTCAGCAGGTTATCTGCGCCAGATTCGCAAGGCGAAACTGGGGAAAGTAAATATTTTTCCGTATATTCAGGAGGGGTATGAACCGGACCAGTTGGAAGAGATTCGTCTGGCATTGGAACACAAGGCAGACGTGACGCCGTATTTGATGATGGAGTTTTTGGGTGAATCCATACGTGAAATCCGCCTGGGTGTAGAAGAGGGCGTGGACGTGTCCGTATATGCAAAGATTAATTACGGCTGGCAGCAGATGAGGGAGATTCGTCTGGGATTGGAACAGCGGTTGGATGTGTCTGTGTATGCCCGGGAGTTATACCGTTGGCAGCAGATGAGGGAGATTCGTCTGGGGCTGGAGGAAGGCCTGGATGTGTCAGCTTATATGAGCATGATGTATTCTGCGAAAGACATGGAGCAGATTCGCAAAAAGATAAAGAAACAGGAGGCAGATGACAAGCGGCAGGAAGAAGAGCGCATAAGCGAGAATTTTCAGTTTGAAGTGCTGGAGGAACAGGCAAAGCTTGCGTCGGAATGCCTGATAACGATTAATTCCAATAAGATGGAGGCGTATGTGACGCTGGAAAAGGGTTCCTGTAAAACCAAGGACGATATTTTGCAGCTTTTGGAAAAAAATAATGTCGTTTTCGGCATTAAACACGATAATATTGAGAAATATCTCAAAGAGGCGGATAAGTCCACCAACCGTTTTCTGGTGGCAGAGGGCATAAGTCCCGAGCAGGGCAAGGATGGGTATTATGAATTCTTTTTCAGAACCGGAATTCCTCAGATTCCTGCAATCCGCAAGGACGGCTCCATAGATTACCAGAACACCGTTTATTTTGAGCAGGTGAAAGCCGGTCAGATTATAGCAGAGTATCACGCGGCCCAGCCTGGTAAGAGCGGCAGGGCCGTAGATGGAACCGAGATTCCGGCGCATGGCGGACAGGAAAAGCAAATTCTCAGAGGAAGAGGTTTTTTGCTTTCGCCGGATAAGAAGACTTATATCGCCAGAGAATCCGGAAAGATAGAGCTGAAAGATAATAAACTAACCATCCAGCCTCTTATGGTAGTGGATGAAGTGACGATTTCCACAGGCAACCTGCGCTTTAACGGCAGCATCTGGGTGCGGGGGAATGTCGGCAGCGGCGTAGTGATCCAGGCAGCGGATGAACTGGTAGTTGATGGGAATGTGGAGGCCGCGCATTTACAGAGCGGGAAGAAGGTTGTCATTAAAAACGGCGTATCCGGCGGAGGTTATGCCGTGATAAATTCAGCAGGGGAAATTCATGGCAAGTTTTTTGAGGGAGTTAAACTGGTTGCCAGAGAAGGAATTTATGCCAATTATGTAATGAACAGTAATATGGACGCTGGAAAGGAGATTGTGATTTCCGGCAACAAAGGAGCGATTATCGGAGGCAATACAGCGGCGGTATATAAGATTGAGGCGCATCATATCGGAAACCGTGCAGGACTCCTTACGAACATTTCTCTTGGAATGAGTCAGGCAATGTTACAGGAGGAAGAGGAGGCGGACATCAAGTTAAAGAAATTTCAGTCTGAGCTGGCGATTTTTGAGGAAGCATACAGGAAACTGCAGAGACAGTATCCCCCGGAAGTGCGCAATGAGATGGAAATCTATCTCAAGGTGGAGCAGGCGACTTATATCAAACGCAAACAGATGGAACAGCAGCTGGAGTATACAAAGGAGCTGGAAAGAAGGCGTGGCAAAGCAGATGAGGCAAAGATGCTTGTGCGCGGTATCCTCAATGCCGGTACTGTGGTGCAGATGAACGGTATGCGTTGGAGCGCTGCAAATGCAGTTCAAAATGTTACAGTGCGGCGTTCATTTAAGGAGATTGGCATATTTCGGAATTAAGGAGGAATAGAGATGGAACGGAATAAAATATTGGTTGTGGACGATTTGGAAAGCAATCGTATGATTCTGGTAGAGATGTTTCGGGCGGATTATCGGATATTGGAGGCGGAAGATACCATGACGTCTTTGCAGTTGCTGGAAAAGCATCATGCAGAAACAGCAGCCGTTCTTCTGGACTGGCATCTTTCCAAAGAGGACGGCAGCCAGATTCTGAAAACGATGAAGAAAAAGGGTTGGATGACTCATATTCCGGTGCTGATTGTCACGGCAGAGCATTCTGCGGATGTGGAGAAGAGATGTATTCGGATGGGGGCTTCTGATTTGATCAGGAAACCGTTTGATCCGGATGTGGTAAAAAACCGCGTGCAAAATAACATATCTCTGTATCAGCACAAGAATCAGATGGAAGAGAAGGTACGGGAGCAGAACCAGATTTTGAGCAAGCAGTATTCTGTGATGAAAGTTCAGGCAGAGAAACTGAAAAAAGTTAACGAGAAGATGATCGATATTATCTGTAACATTCTGGAGCGTAATTATCCGGAATTCATGGACAATGTGCAGATTACAAGGGATATCAGCAAGATTATCGGCAAGAAGGTGCAGCAGAATTATCCAGAATATAAACTGACGGATAAGGAAGTGTCGATTATAGCGGAATTGTCATCCCTGCGGGATATCGGGAAACTGTTGATTTCCGACCACGTATTGTATAAACCGGCAAAACTTACGAAAGAAGAAACCGACTATATGAAATCCCATACGGCAAAGGGATGTGAAATCATGCGGATGATGAAGGATCTGCAGACTCCGCTGTATCATAAGATAAGTATGGAAATCTGCCAGTATCACCATGAACGTTATGATGGGAACGGCTATCCGGAGGGATTGAAAGGCGATGAGATACCTATCTCAGCGCAGATCGTATCGGTGGTAGACGCTTATCATGCATTGATCAGCGAACGAGTATATAAAAGGGCGTATTCCCGAGAGAAAGCATATTATATGATTCTGGGTGGAGAATGCGGCGTTTTTTCTCCCAAAATTATGGAATGTTTTCGCATGTCCAGACAGGAGATGGAGCAGATTGATACCGATATGGAGGAAGAGGCCTGATTTATAGAAGTTAGGAGAGCGTGATGGCAGAACAGATAAAGGGAAACATGGTGAGCGGCAATCCGACAAAGGCGTTAATCGGGTTTACGCTGCCAATGGTTGCGGGCAACCTGTTTCAGCAGTTTTATAATATTATGGACTCCATCATCGTGGGAAATGTGGTAGGCGAGGATGCATTGGCGGCAGTGGGCGCGTCCACTGCCATCACTATGCTGTTTGTGATGGTGGCGATGGGAACAGGAATTGGATGTTCCGTGGTGATCTCACAGTTGTTTGGGGCAAAGCAGTTAGAGCAGATGAAGACGGCGATTTCTACGGCTCTTTTGTCTGTTTTGGGATTCAGCATTTTCCTGAGCCTTCTGGGGATCCTGATTAACCGGCAGCTTATGCGCCTGATGGGAACGCCGGAAAATATTTTCCAGGATGCGGCGGAATATATGCAGATTTATTTTTTCGGATTTGCCTTTTTGTTTTTATATAATGCCTTTTCCGCAGTTTTTAATGCGCTTGGAGATTCTGTAAAACCGCTGTTGTTTCTGATTTTTTCTTCCCTGTTAAATATTATACTGGACTTATATTTTGTGGCAGAGCTTCGGATGGGCGTACCGGGCGTGGCGTGGGCGACGCTGATTTCACAGGCGATATCAGCATTTTTGTCGTTCTTTTTTCTGATGCGTAAACTGTGGGGGATTCAGACTGCGCAGTATGAAAGGTTTGACGTTGAGCTTTTGGTCAGTATGATTAAAGTAGCGATTCCAACTATTGTACAGCAGTCGATTGTATCGATTGGTATGTTGCTGATTCAGTCTGCGGTAAACCGTTTCGGTTCTACGTTTCTTGCGGGCTATACGGCGGCGACGAAGATTGACGGGATTGCCATTGTGCCAATGATTGCGGTTGGAAATGCAATGTCAACGTATGTTGCGCAGAATATGGGTGCGAAGAAAACGGAGCGGATTCCCATGGGGTATCGTATTTGCCTTGTGATGGCGGCTGGCATCGGTCTTTTGATTGCCCTGGCGCTGCATTTTACCGGGGAGAGTTTTGTAGGGCTTTTTATGAGCGCGGATTCCAGTGCGGAGGCAATTTCTGTCGGAACTGCCTATCTCAGCACGGTATCGCTGTTTTATTTTGTCATGGGCAGTATGAACGTCAGCAACGGCGTACTGCGCGGGGCGGCGGATATGGGCTGGTTTTTGTCGAGCAGCGTCTGCAACCTGCTTACCCGGGTAACGCTGACCTATGCGCTTGCCGATGCGACGCAGGGCATGATTATTATGTGGGCGAACCCGGCGGGCTGGGCAGTGGGGCTTGTGATCGCCCTGATACGTTATTTTCAGGGGGGATGGAAGAAGAAGGAGATTATTTAAGGGAAAGAATATATATTGCAATTATTTTAATTGAGTATAATGTCGGAAAATGTTATACTGAAATGGTGACACAGAAGAAACATTTTTAAGGAGGAGAAGGTTTGGAAGCAAAGGAACGGAAGGTACTGGATGAGATACTCAAATCTCATGATTATAACCAGACAGCAGTGATTGCAATTATGCAGGATATCCAGAAGGTATACCGCTATCTGCCGGAGGATGCGCTGTGCTATATTGCAGGGAAACTGGATTTGAGCGAGGCGAAAGTATACGGTGTGGCAACATTTTATGAGAATTTTTCTCTGGAGCCGAAGGGGAAATATGTCATCAAAATCTGTGACGGAACGGCATGTCATGTAAGGAAATCTACGGAGATACTCAACGAGATCCGCAGCCTTCTGGGCGTGACAGAATCAAAGCCGACTACGGAGGATATGATGTTTACTGTGGAGACAGTATCTTGTCTGGGAGCCTGCGGGCTGGCTCCGGTATGTACCGTCAATGACGAGGTGCATGCAGCGATGACGCCGGAGAAGGCAAGGGCACTGATTAAAGAACTGAAAGAAGGCACAGCTGCCGGAGAGGAGGCTGCAGATGAGAATTAATACGAGGAAAGAACTGGAAGAGAGAAGAAAAAAATATGCGGCGTCCTTAAAGACACAGAAGAAACAGATATTAATTTGTGCCGGAACCGGATGTGTTGCGGGCGGTTCCCTGAACATCTTTGCAAAATTACAGGAGATTCTTATTGCGCGTGGAATCAAATGCTCTCTGGTGCTTGAAAAAGAGCCTCACGATGACAGTGTCGGACTGAAAAAATCGGGTTGCCATGGGTTTTGTGAGATGGGACCGTTGCTTCGTATTGAGCCGAAAGGAATTCTGTATGTCAAGGTAAAAGTCGAAGATTGTGAAGAGATTATTGAGAAGAGCATTGTCGGTGACGAGGTGATTGACCGTCTTGTTTATCACGACCAGAACGGGGAGGCCTATGAGAAACAGGACGATATTCCATTCTATAAGCAGCAGACACGTGTAGCGCTTGAAGACTGCGGAAGAATCAATGCGGAATCTATCAAAGAATACATAGCGGTGGGCGGTTACAGTGCAGTGGCAAAAGCATTGTTTGACATGACGCCGCAGCAGATCGTGGACGAGGTAAACGAGGCATGCCTGCGTGGACGCGGCGGCGGCGGATTTCCTACCGGACGTAAATGGGCGCAGGTACTGGCGCAGGAAGAAGAAGTTAAATACGTGGTATGTAACGGCGACGAGGGCGACCCTGGCGCGTTTATGGACCGAAGCATGATGGAGGGCGATCCCCATCGTGTCATCGAGGGTATGCTGATTGCCGGAATCGCCACAGGAGCGCATTACGGTTATATCTATGTGCGTGCGGAGTATCCTCTGGCGGTAGAGCGTTTGCAGACGGCTATCAATAAGGCGGAGGAAAAGGGACTGTTAGGAGAGAATATTCTCGGTTCCGGCTTTGATTTTGAGTTGAAAATCAGCCAGGGCGCAGGCGCATTCGTCTGCGGAGAAGGCTCGGCGCTGACCGCGTCCATCGAAGGAAACCGCGGTATGCCCAGAGTAAAACCGCCCCGTACCGTGGAGAAGGGGCTGTTCGAGAAACCTACGGTGTTAAATAATGTGGAGACGTACTGTAACGTTCCTCCGATCATTTTAAAGGGCGCAGAGTGGTATAAGACGATTGGTCCGGACAACAACCATGGAACGAAGGCATTTGCTCTGACAGGAAATGTCGTGAATACGGGGTTGATTGAGGTGCCTATGGGAACTCCCTTGCGCAAAGTTATCTTTGATATCGGCGGCGGCGTCAAAGGCGGCGATTTCAAGGCGGTGCAGATTGGCGGACCTTCCGGCGGATGCCTTTGCATCAGCGCTACCGAGGATCACCTGGATTTGCATCTGGATTTCGATTCTTTGAAAAAAGTGGGAGCCATGATTGGCAGCGGCGGTCTCGTTGTTATGAATGACAAGAGCTGTATGGTGGAAGTGGCAAGGTTTTTCATGAACTTTACGCAGAACGAATCCTGTGGAAAGTGCATTCCCTGCCGCGAAGGCACGAAACGGATGTTGGAGCTTTTGAACGATATCTGCGAGGGTCGCGGAACGATGGAACATATCACGTTGTTGGAAGAGCTGGCGTCCACAATTTCCGCCACGGCGCTCTGCGGATTGGGTAAGACGGCGGCGTCTCCGGTAGTCAGCACGATGAAATATTTCCGGGAAGAGTATCTTGCCCATGTACAGGATAAGAAATGTCCGGCAGGTCAGTGCAAAGCGCTTGTAACCCTCCAGATTGACCCTGAATTGTGTAAAGGGTGCAGCAAGTGTGCAAGAGTCTGTCCGGTTGGCGCGATTTCTGGCGAGATTAAGAAACCATTTACCATTGATGCAAGTAAATGTATTAAGTGTGGAGCCTGCAAAGAAGGCTGTAATTTCCACGCGGTGATAGAAGTGTAGGAGGGAACGGACATGGAAAAATATATGATTATTGACGGAGAGCGTGTACCGTTCACCGATGAGAAAAATATTCTTGCGGTTATCCGTAAGGCGGGGATTATCTTACCGACATTCTGTTATTATTCAGATTTGTCCATCTATGGCGCATGCCGTATGTGTGTGGTGGAGGATAATCGGGGAGGCATCGTGGCGTCCTGTTCCACACCGCCGAAAAACGGCATGGAAATCCGCACAAACACACCGCAGTTATACTATCACAGGAAACGGATTCTGGAGCTGCTTCTGGCGGCGCATTGCAGAGACTGTACGACCTGTGAGAAGAATGGAAAGTGTAAATTGCAGGAGCTGGCGAACCGTTTTGCCATTCCGAGCGTACGGTTTGAAAATACCAATCCGATTCGCCCGATTGACACTTCTTCCAAGGCGATTGTGCGCAACCCCAATAAATGTATTCTCTGTGGAGACTGCGTAAGAGTCTGCAGTGAGATTCAGCACGTGGGAGCCATTGATTTTGCGCACCGTGGTTCGGATATGGAGATTTCTACTGCATTTGGCAGGGATATTGCAGATACGAACTGCGTCAACTGCGGACAGTGTGCGGCGGTCTGTCCGACAGGTGCAATTACGATTAAGAATGATACCCATGACGTCTGGCAGGCAATCCACAGTAAGGATAAGCGTGTAGTCGTACAGATTGCTCCGGCAGTGCGTGTGGCAATCGGAGAGGCATATGGTTATGAGCCGGGAGAAAACACCATCGGCAAGTTGATTGCCTCCCTGCGTATGCTGGGTGTGGATGCCATTTTTGACACTTCTGTGGGAGCGGATTTAACCATTATGGAAGAATCAGAGGAATTGGTGGAAACTTTAGGGGAGGAGGATCGCAAATATCCGTTATTTACCTCCTGTTGTCCGGGGTGGATTCGCTTTGTAGAGACGAAATATCCCCATCTGATGCCTTACGTGTCCACTTCCAAGTCCCCGATGCAGATGTTCGGCGCGGTGATTAAGGAGTATTACCGCAAACAGGATAAAAAAGAGCACAAAGAGACGGTATCTGTGGCAATCATGCCGTGTACCGCTAAGAAATACGAGGCGTCCAGAGATGAGTTCAAAAAAGACGGCATTCCCTATGTGGATTATGTGCTGACTTCCGAAGAGATTATCGGCATGTTGAAAGAGATCGGAATCCGTTTTGACCGTTTGGAGCCGGAGGCATACGATATGCCGTTCTCCATTTTCTCCGGTGCAGGCGTCATCTTCGGTGCGACAGGAGGCGTAACCGAAGCGGCAGTCCGTAAGGTTGTATCGGATAAGAGTCATAAAACGCTCAAGGAAATCGAATTCAGCGGTGTCCGCGGTATGGAGGGCGTTAAGGAATTTTCTGTTGATTTAGATGGAAGAACGGTAAGGATTGGCGTTGTCAGTGGTCTTGGCAATGCAGACCGGCTGATTCGCAAAATTGAGAGTGGCGAGGAGCATTTTGACTTTGTGGAGGTTATGGCCTGTGCGGGCGGATGCGTAGCCGGAGCCGGACAACCGTTCGCGCGTTCCACAGAGAAACGGATGCGTGCAGAAGGACTCTATAAGAATGACAAAGCGCTCCAGATTAAGCGCAGCGAGGATAATCCGGTAGTAGATTCCCTGTACAAAGATTTGCTCAAAAATCGTGAGCATGAACTTTTGCATGTGCATTATAACGCTAAATAAATTCGTGATTTCTGCCGAAACATATATCAGATAATGTAGATCAGAAACATGATGGCAAAGGAGGACGGTATGAATATTTCGTTGACGAATATTGGAACAGATACATACAAACATGGTTCTGTTCTTGCCGGGAACCTGCCCATCCTGCAAGGCGGCGGAATGAACGGATTGAAGAGCACGCAGGAAAAGATGGAACGGCAGCAGCAGACGCAGGGTGAAATCGCGTTCTGGGAGAAACAGAAGGAAAGTCTCAAGGAGCATGAATGTGAGACTCCGGAGGAGATTGCCGAGAAATTGAAGACGCTGCATGGCTATGAGAATGAGATTGCAGCAGCTAAGAAGGCGTATAACAACGAGCAGATGTGGCATGTCATGGACGAGGCGCGGGAGCTGGGCGAGAAGATTGCGGAGGCTGTCGAGGATATGGAGCCGAAGACAGCGGAAGAGAGACGCGAAGACATGGCAGAAGAGGCTATGGGTACGGACGAGAGCAAGAGCACGATGGAAGAGATGATGGAAGACGTCACAGACTTAGCCGAAGACGCCAGTGCAGTGGAAGAGAATGCCGAGGAGTTAGAAGAGCTTGCCGAACAGACCGAAGATATGCAGGAGACCAAAGAGGCGCAGGAGGCGTTAGAAGAACAGGCGGCGCGTGTTCAGGAGCAGAAACTGGAAGAAGAGCTGGAAGAGGAGAAACTTGCAGTCAGAAGAGAAATGCGCAATCTGGAAGCGTATCAGATGTCTGAGAAGAATCCCTATTACCGGGGAGTGGACGTTTTAGTTTAGCTCGTGAATTTCAAATATGACATAATTTAAGAACAGTAAAAGAGGGAATCCCAGAAACCGTATGGTGAAAGGGAATCCCTCTTTTGTGTATGAAAATGGTTATGATGTTATGGAATGGATTGTTGGCTGCCCGGGGATGGATGCTGGCATCATCGAATGGTAATGTTGCCGCTATCGCTGCCGATTATGATATCCATATCCTTTCCATAGTCTTTCTGGTAACGGCTTACGCCGTCTTCGTCCGAGGGAAGGGTTTTGCCGTCCAGCTTGATTGTACCGTAGGAGGCGTTCAAATCGTAATTGTAATCGGAAATGTCACCAGCGAGGTTAAGCGTAACGTTTCCATAAGAATTTCGGATTTCCGTGTCTCCCAGTGTGGCATCAAGCAGTTTCAGGTTGCCGGATTCGATAGCGATATCGCTTTGTTTCAACGTTATTTCATTTACGGAGCAGCCCCCATATTCGTTGGACAGCGTGAGACTGTCCGTTTCCAGTTTGGACAGCGTGAGATCGCCGCTTTCTAGTTTTAAGGATGTCTTCCTGGCAGATTTGCAACTGCCTGCGGTAATATTGCCATATTGATTGTTGATTTCCAGGGTATTGCAGTCAATATTGCCAAGCTCAATATTGCCGGACTCAGCGATAACAGAAATATCATCGCCGGAAAAATTACCGGATTGCAGGTTACCGTATTGCGCATGGATATCAATATTTTTTGCCTGTATATCTTCGAGTTCAATATTTCCGCTCTCAGAAGATATCTCCAACAGGTTAAAATACTGTTCTTTCGGAACATAAAGATTTACATAAAATGGCCCCTGGTTCGCGGAGGAGTATCTGGAGTTGAAAAAGAGATGCCACCCTGTACAGTATTTTAATTGGGTAGCTCCCTCCTGAAAATAGAACCGGTTGCCATTTACTCCATATTCCGGTTCTTCACACGAACCGTCCATCCGGTATTCCAGGTAATAGCCGTCCGCAGGAAGGATGAAGAGATCGCAATAGCTGAGTGAGATGGCGATGTCTGAGAATTCATCCAGTTTTGTTTTTTCTGATTCCCATGCCTGGATGGGTGTGCGTTTGGTGTTGTTGGCCTGGGAATGGCTGCTTTCGCCCTGCTGGATGCCCAGACCGATAATGATGCCGGAACATACAATGCCAAAGAGAATAGCGATGCCGACGATAGTGATGATAAGTTTATTTTTCATATGTATTGCCCTCCTGTATGATTCTATTACTTAAAACGATACGGGAGGGCAGTTGACTTCAAATATATCAATAATTTTTATGTTGTCTGGTTTACACATCCGCTTCATTCTGCTGTTTTGCCAGGTTTTTCTGCGCAGTCGAGAGCATCAGCTTGATACGATTCAGCTGGTTTACCTCAGATGCGCCCGGGTCATAGTCGATGGCAACAATGTTGGCAAGCGGATATTGGTGCCGGATTTCCTTGATAACGCCTTTGCCTACGACATGATTCGGCAGACAGCCAAACGGCTGTGCGCACACGATATTCGTGGTGCCGGCGTGAATCAGTTCCAACATCTCTCCGGTAAGGAACCATCCCTCTCCGGTCTGGTTGCCCTGCGATACAATGGGGGTTGCGTATTTTGCCAGCGTTTCAATATGTGCCGGAGCCTCAAAATGGCGGCTCTTTTCAAATTCTTTGCGTGCCGCGCTGCGCATCCATTCCAATACCCGGATTCCTATATTGGCGTTTCTTGCGCTGGATTTTTTCGTACCCAGATGTTTGGCCTTAAAGTTCTGGTTATAGAAACAGTAAAGCAGGAAATCCGTCAAATCCGGCATGACCGCCTCCGCGCCTTCCGCCTCTAAAAGATCTACCAGATAATTGTTGGCGGCAGGCAGGAATTTGACGAGTATTTCTCCGACAACACCGACTCTGGGTTTTCTAATGTCCGTCATAGAGAGATTGTCAAAATCCCGGATAATTTCACGGCAGTATCGCTTAAATTTACGATGGGAGGGTCTCTGTCTGGCAGAGACGAAGTCGATGCATTTCTGTTTCCATTTTTCGTGCAGCGCATTGGCGCTTCCGGGGACTGCCTCATATGGTCTGGTGCGGTAGAGGCAGCGCATGAAAATATCGCCGAATATCAGACCGTACAATGCCCGCTGCAGTAACGGCAGAGAAAGCTTGAATCCGGGATTTCCCTCGAGACCGCTTAAATTGACGGAGATAACCGGGATATCCGGATAACCGGCTTTTTCCAGGGCACGTCGAATAAATCCGATATAATTGGATGCACGGCAGCCGCCTCCGGTCTGGGTGATGATCACCGCCGTCTTTGTCAGGTCGTATTTGCCGGAGAGAATGGCGTCCATAATCTGTCCGACTACCATCATTGACGGATAACAGGCGTCATTGTTGACATAGCGCAGTCCTGTGTTCACAGCCGTCTTGCCATCATTATCAAGCAGCTCCAGATTGTAGCCGGAAGCGTTGAATGCCGGCCGGATGATCTCAAAGTGCATCGGTGACATCTGAGGACAGAGGATGGTGTAGTTTTTCCGCATTTCTTCGGTAAATACCACGCGTTTGTATTGAGAAGGCATGGCATGGCACGTTGCTTTTTGTTTTTCTTTTACCCGCAGCGCGGACAGCAGCGAGCGGATACGGATGCGTGCCGCTCCCAGATTGTTTACTTCGTCAATCTTTAAACAGGTATATATCTTGCCCGACTTTGATAAAATATCGTTTACCTGATCGGTCGTAACAGCGTCCAGACCGCACCCAAACGAATTCAGCTGAATTAAATCCAGATCCTGCCGTGTTTTAACGAAATTCGCGGCAGCGTACAGTCTGGAATGGTACATCCATTGATCCATCACCATCAGGGGACGTTCCACTTCCTGTAAATGGGAAACGGAGTCCTCTGTCAGTACGGCAATGCCATAAGACGTGATAAGTTCAGGGATCCCATGGTTGATTTCCGGGTCTGTATGGTAGGGGCGTCCAGCGAGAACGATGCCCCGGCGTCCATGCTCTTGCATATATTGGAGCGTCTCTTCTCCTTTGCGTTTTATTTCTGCGCGCACAGCGGCAAGTTCCTTCCACCCGGCGTCCACCGCAGACTGTACTTCCTGTGCGGAAATGGAGAATTCTTTTGCAAATATCTGTTTCAATTGTCCAGCGAGTACCTCACAGGAGGCAAAGGACATAAAAGGATTTAAGAAACGCACCTGCCCGGAGGTGATTTCATCCACATTGTTCTTGATATTCTCCGCATAGGAAGTGACGATCGGACAGTTGTAGTGGTTGACGGCGTCCGGAAATTCATTTCGCTCATAGGGAATGCAGGGATAGAAAATGAAATCCGCCTGATGCTGAATCAACCAGGAAATATGCCCGTGTGCCAGTTTAGCGGGGTAACATTCGGACTCGCTTGGAATGGATTCAATGCCAAGCTCATATATTTTACGTGTGGACTGCGGGGACAGCAGTGTGCGGAATTTGAGTACACGGAAAAATACGGCCCAGAAGGGGTAGTCCTCGTACATATTCAACACCCTTGGAATTCCCACAGTGCCGCGTACTGCGTCTTTTTCAGACAAAGGTTCGTATTCGAAAAGACGACGGTTCTTGTATTCGAAGAGATTTGGAATCTGTTCTTTGTTTTTCTCCTTGCCCAGTCCTTTTTCGCAGCGGTTTCCGGTGATAAAACTGCGGTTGCCTGAAAAACGGTTGATGGTCAGCAGGCAGTGGTTGGTACAGCCCTGGCAGCGCGATAATTTGGTCTCCACCTGGAGGTTTTCAATCTCTTCGATGGGGAGCATGGTTGTCTGCGGATTGTCTTCGTAACGCTCTCTGGCGATAAGGGCTGCACCGAAAGCGCCCATGATACCTGCGATGTCCGGTCTCACTGCTTCACAGCCGGAGATTTTCTCAAAACTTCTTAAGACGGCATCGTTGTAGAACGTTCCGCCCTGTACCACGATATGTTTGCCCAGATCTTTGGCGTCACTGACCTTAATGACCTTAAACAGTGCGTTTTTGATGACGGAGTAGGCGAGCCCTGCGGAAATGTCCGAGACGTCCGCGCCCTCTTTCTGCGCCTGTTTTACCTTGGAATTCATAAATACCGTACAGCGCGTACCCAGATCAATCGGATGTCTGGCAAAGAGGGCAGCCTGTGCAAATTCTTCGACGGAATAGTTTAAGGAGTTGGCAAAGGTCTCAATAAAGGAACCGCACCCGGAAGAACATGCCTCGTTTAGCTGTACGCTGTCTACGGTCTGATTTTTGATTTTGATGCATTTCATGTCCTGACCGCCGATATCCAGGATGCAGTCAACTTCAGGGTTGAAGAAAGCAGCGGCATAATAGTGCGCTACGGTCTCCACCTCTCCTTCATCGAGCATAAAGGCGGATTTCAGCAACGCCTCCCCATATCCGGTCGAGCAGGAATGCACGATATGCGCCTGCTCAGGAAGCAGCGCATGGATTTCTTTCAGCGCCAGCGTGGCCGTTGCCAGAGGATTGCCGTTGTTGCTGCTGTAGAAAGAATAGAGCAAAGAGCCGTCTTCGCCGACCAGCGCGACCTTCGTTGTCGTGGAGCCGGCGTCGATGCCAAGATAGCAGTTTCCCTGATAAGTAGACAGATCTTCGGTTATGACGTGGTGTTTCTCGTGGCGTTTCTGAAATCGTTCATAGTCTGCAAGATCCGCAAACAGCGGTTCCATACGCTCTACCTCGAATTCCATGTGGATATCGGAGGAAAGTTTCTTGAGGATGTTCTTAAGCTCCATGGTGATTTCCGGTTTGTGATTTAGTGCGGAGCCGATTGCCGCAAACAAATGCGAGTGATCGGGCGCGATAATGTGTTCCTCATCCAGTTTCAGGGTACGGATAAAAGCCTGCTTTAATTCCGGCAGGAAATGCAGCGGTCCGCCCAGAAACGCAACGTGTCCGCGAATCGGTTTTCCACAGGCAAGTCCTGAGATGGTCTGATTGACTACCGCCTGGAAAATCGAGGCGGATAAGTCTTCTTTTGATGCCCCTTCGTTGATGAGCGGTTGAATATCGGTCTTGGCAAACACGCCGCAACGTGCTGCAATCGGGTAAATAGCTTTATAATTTGTGGCATAATTATTCAACCCGGTGGCGTCTGTCTGCAACAGGGACGCCATCTGGTCTATGAATGAGCCGGTGCCTCCGGCACAGATGCCGTTCATACGCTGCTCCACATTGCCGCCTTCAAAATAGATGATTTTGGCGTCTTCGCCGCCCAGTTCGATGGCGACGTCTGTCTGGGGAGCGTAATCCTGTAACGCGGATGATACGGCGATGACTTCCTGGACGAATGGGATTTCCAGGTGGTTTGCGAGCGTAAGCCCTCCCGAACCGGTAATCATCGGGGAGAGGACAACGTTTCCAATGGCGTCCTGTGCCTCTGCAAGCAGATGGGAGAGTGTCTCACGGATATTTGCAAAGTGGCGTTCGTAGTCCGAGAAGACAATTTCGTTCTGCTCATTTAATATGGCGATTTTGACTGTTGTTGAGCCAATATCAATGCCTAATCTATGTAAACTCTGCTTTTCCATAATAGTATGACCTCCAAATTCTTTTGGCAATTTCTACCTATTAAAATGTTAGAGTTGTTCCAAAAGCGAACAGGGTTATTATACGACAGGAAATAACAAAAAACAATTCATTTTTTTAGATTTTATTATTTGTTTAGAATTAGGGATCCGGATTGATTTGTTTTCACTTAATATATGCACAAACCGCCTGGGTAGAACCGTTTTGAAAACCACGAATATAATAGTTACAAAGAAAATGTGTTAAAACGATGGAGGAGAAAAGATTATGGCAAGAATCATACCTATTCCGATTGGTCCGATCTATCCGGGTGGAGAATGCCAGGGCATTATCCATGTCATACAGAAAGGAGACACCCTGTATAATCTGGGGAAACTGTATCATGTGAGCGTGGGACAGTTGATTTTTGCAAACCCCTTTGTAGATATCTATAATCTGCAGATCGGCGATGAATTGTGTATTCCGGCTGCGGTTTCACCGATGCCCATCGGCGCGGGCGAACGAAACCAGTATTGACAAACCTTTCCAGAAAATTTATAATGAAATCTAACTATAATTTGTGGTGATAAAATGCCACTATATTTATAATATGAGGTGCGTTATGAATTTTCTAAATAAAATGGAACGGAAGTTTGGCAGATATGCGGTTCCGAACCTGACGTTCTGGTTGATTGGAGCCTGGGTGCTTGGATATATCATTCAGTTTACGATGCCGGAAGTGCAGGGACTGTTGACGCTGGAGCCGCATCTGATCCTGCATGGACAGGTGTGGAGGATTGTATCGTGGATTTTGATTCCCCCGCCTGTCAACATCCTGTTCCTGATTTTCTTCATATCCTGCTATTATTTTATCGGGACGTCCATTGAGCAGGCAATCGGTACCTTCCGCTACAATGTGTATTTGTTTGGCGGGCTGTTGTGTTCGGTTCTGGGTGCGTTTATCCTTTATGTTATTTATTATCTGGTGGCAGGAATACCAGTAACAGGCATTGGAGGTTATTTTAGTACACAGTATGTGACGATGTCACTGTTCATGGCATATGCGTCTATTTTTCCCAATACGCAGTTCCAGCTGTGGTTCATCATTCCTTTTAAGGCAAAATGGCTGGGAATTATTGATGCGGTCTGGATGCTGTTTACGTTCATTGTAATCAATTGGGCGGGAAGGGTGGCAATCCTTGCCTCGCTGATGAATTTCCTGATATTTTTCTTCAGTACCCGGAATTATAAGAAATATTCCCCGCACGAGATACGCAGGAAACAGGTTTACCGCCAGCAGATGCGCCAGGCGCAGAGCGTTACCAAGCATAAATGCGCAATCTGCGGCAGGACGGAGAAGGACGGGGATGATCTGCAGTTCCGTTTCTGCTCGAAGTGTGAGGGCAATTACGAATACTGCCAGGATCACCTGTTTACCCACCAGCATATCCACCGGAGCTGAACTGTGAATACGTAAATTCACAGGATAGCCATAGCCTGCATTGACAAATGGAGATTTAGAATTTATAATAATATAGCGTATGAAAAAAGAAGAATCAAACGTCAAAAGGGGCGCGCTCATATACTGATTTGTTCAAAAGGTCTTGCCGCTAAAGCGGCACAGACCTTTTGAACAAATCATGCCTTATATTTTATGTTAGTGCGACAGTCCATTTTGTGCAAGACCATATGACGTTAAAGATATCAGGAACATCAGGAGGAATACAGATGGAAAACGAAACGGTTTCCAGGAATTTTATTGAACAGATTATTGAGGAAGATATCAGGGAAGGGCATTGCAAAGCAGTAAAAACGCGTTTTCCGCCGGAGCCGAATGGTTATCTTCATATCGGACATGCCAAATCCATTCTTTTGAATTACGGACTGGCGAAACAATATGGCGGGAAATTCAATATGCGTTTTGACGATACGAATCCAACCAAAGAGAGAACCGAGTTTGTGGAGTCTATCAAGGAAGACATCAAATGGCTGGGAGCAGACTGGGAAGACCGGCTTTTCTTTGCCTCTGATTACTTTGAACAGATGTATGAAGCTGCGCTGAAACTGATTGAAAAAGGCAAGGCGTATGTATCTGAGCTGAATGCAGAGCAAATCCGTGAGTATCGCGGAACGCTGACAGAACCCGGCAGGGAAGATCCGGGAAGAGCAAGAAGCATTGAGGAAAATCTTACGCTTTTTCAGGATATGAAAGAAGGAAAATATGAGGATGGCGCTATGGTGCTGCGTGCCAGAATTGATATGGCGTCACCCAATATCAATATGAGAGATCCGGTTCTTTACCGGGTGGCGCGTATGACGCATCATAATACGGGCGATAAGTGGTGTATCTACCCGATGTATGATTTTGCACATCCGATTGAAGACGCGATAGAAGGCATCAGCCATTCCATCTGTACACTGGAGTTTGAAGACCACAGGCCTTTGTATGACTGGGTAGTACGGGAACTGGAATATGAGAATCCGCCCAAACAGATTGAGTTTGCCAAGCTTTACCTTACGAACGTGGTGACAGGCAAGCGTTACATTAAGAAACTGGTGGAAGATAAGATTGTAGATGGCTGGGACGATCCGCGGTTAGTATCTATTGCAGCGCTCAGGAGACGCGGCTTTACGCCGGAATCCATTCAGCGGTTTGTAGAACTCTGCGGGGTGTCCAAGGCGAACAGCTCTGTGGATTACGCGATGCTGGAGTATTGCATCCGGGAGGATTTAAAATTAAAACGTCCGAGGATGATGGCGGTGCTTGACCCGATTAAGCTGGTGATTGACAATTATCCGGAAGGGGAAGTGGAATATCTGGATGCGGCAAATAATCTGGAAAATGAAGAGCTGGGGAGCCGCAAGATACCATTTTGCCGGGAATTATATATTGAACGTGATGATTTCATGGAGGAGCCGCCGAGGAAGTATTTCCGGCTGTTTCCAGGAAATGAAGTACGCCTGATGCACGCTTATTTCGTAAAATGTGAGAGCTTTGTTAAAGACGAGTCTGGAAAAGTGGTGGAAGTACATTGCACTTACGATCCGCAGACAAAAGCAGGAAGCGGCTTTACCGGACGCAAGGTGAAGGGCACTATTCACTGGGTGCCGGCAAAATTTGCAAAGAAATGTGAAGTCCGCCTCTATGAAAATCTGGTAGATGAGGAGAAAGGCGTGTACAATAAGGAAGACGGGAGCCTGAATTTGAACCCGGATTCACTGCGTATTTTAAAAGACTGCTATATAGAGCCTGCGTTAGCAGAGGCAGAACCCTATGACAGTTATCAGTTTGTAAGACAAGGATTTTTCTGTGCGGATGCGAAGGATTCCAGGCCGGATGCGCTGGTATTCAACAGGATTGTATCTTTGAAGAGTTCTTATAAGCTGCCGACACAGAACCCGAAACCTTAGAAGGAGGAAAGTGCAATGAATTTATTTTCAGGATTGGAGAAATTTGGTCTAAAATCTACAGAGTCCATGCAGCTTTTTGAGGATGAACAAAAGGACGAGAAAAAGGGAAATGCAGCGAATACTGCTGAGGAGAAGATTCCCGCAGAGACAGATTTTATATTAGAGAAAACGGTACACTGCAAAGTATGCGACCACGTATTTAAGACAAAGGTCATTAAAAGCGGAAGAGTCAAACGTCTGGAGCCGGATCGTGATTTGAGACCACGGTTTCAGTATATTGATACCTTAAAATATGACATTACTTCCTGTCCGGCATGCGGCTATACGGCAATGAACCGCTATTATGAGCATTTAACGCCCATGCAGGTAAAGTTAATCAAGGAACAGATTTCGAATAATTTCCAGCCGGTTAGCAAGGAGGAGAATGCAACATACGACTATGATGAGGTGATTGACCGCTATAAATTATCTCTCGTGAATACGGTAGTCAAGAAGGGCAAGGATAGTGAGAAAGCGTATACCTGTCTGAAAATTGCATGGCTCCTGCGTGGAAAAGCGGAGACGATGTCCGATAACACACCGGAAGAGAAGGCTGCAAAGGCAGAATGCCAGAAAGAAGAGGAAGAATTCTATCAACAGGCATATGAAGGTTTCATGAAGGCTATTTCTGAGGAAATGTTCCCAATGTGCGGCATGGAACAGAGCACCGTTGATTACCTTCTGGCATATATGGCCTATCATTTTAAGAAATATGAGATTGCATCCAAGTTTCTGGCAAGTGTGCTGACTGCACCCTCTGCAAGCCGGCGCATGAAAGATATGGCACTGGAATTAAAAGAAGATATTATTGCAGAACTGAGAAAATAAAATATTGATTGGAGGCATCGTCATGGAACGACGTGGTAGAATTGCTATGGCAAGTGTCGTTATGGCATTTGCAGTAATTGTTCTTACCGGTTGTACCACAGAAAAAAATGTCGTTGCGGATAAACTTCAGCAACAGGCAGAGTACGATGCAGACAAAACTGTTTCTGACGGGGATGGAGCCCCGAATCAGGATACGGAACAGAGTCCCAAAGAGAAAGAATTACAGGCGGCTGTAGAGGAAGAAAACAGGAAAGTGGCAGAGGATACAAAGATTTCTGAGGAGTCATCTCAGGAGAATATGGATCCTGTGGATGACAGCAATTCTGAATCAGACCAGGAAGATCCCTATCATGTACTTATGGAAGCTGTGAGGATGGCAATAGAGGCGGATGACGCTGGAACATTGCACGATCTTCAGCAGAGTGAAGAGGCAAAGGCGTTGGCGGCATCTGTGAGGGATGGCGAGCATTATATTTATCTTCCAGATGGAGGAGACAGTGGCAAGGGAATTGGTTATTATACATTTTCGGAATGCAGCTGTAAACAATGGTATTATGGTGATTACAGGGACGGACAGCGTGAGGGCAAAGGTATCTGGTATTATGTCAGCAATAATACGGAGGACGGCAGCCTTTATAAAGAAGTATACGACGGAGACTGGAAGAAAGACGCGCCCAATGGAAAAGGCCGTCAGGTGATTGCTCTGGGCGACAAAGTAGACACAAACAAGAAGTTCAAAGTAAAGAACGGATTGTTTTATGGGACCTATAAGATCAAGGACAAACTGGAAGACGGTACCGTTGTGCGTGGCAAATATAAGCTGAAAAAGGGCAAATATGTCACGATTTCAGATGAGGAACTTGAGGCAAATCATTTTGCAGTGCCAGAGGAGCCGCATCTTGCCATTGCATTTTTGTACAATGATGAAGGTGCAGTCAAGAGCTGCAGTATGGTGTATGCAAAAGACGTCACCAAAGGCGTCAAACATTTTTATCCCAGTGAGTAATATAACAGGCAGGATATAAATAAAACCCGGGTTCGGATAGTAGCAATACTGTCCGAATCCGGGTTTTATACTGTAGGACATCCTTCTGAGCGAAGGATGTTATTTTTCTTTATTTTTTCTCTGCCTCGGCCATTTTCATTGCGCGGACTTTCAACGGGAGTCCAAACAGGGTGATAAAGCCTTCGGCGTCATGATGGTCGTACAAATCACCGGTTGTAAAGCTTGCAAGGGACTCGCTGTAGAGAGAGTAGGGGGAAGTAGTGCCCGCCTTGATGATATTTCCCTTGTAAAGTTTAAATTTAACTTCTCCGGTCACGTATTTCTGTGTGGAGGTTACGAAAGCCTGTACTGCTTCGCGCAGCGGTGTAAACCATTTTCCTTCGTATACAATCTGCGCCATCTTATTACCCATATCCTTTTTCACATCCATGGTCGCGCGGTCGAGCACCAGTTCTTCTAACTGCTGCTGTGCCTCCATAAGGATCGTTCCGCCGGGAGTCTCATAAACGCCGCGGGACTTCATGCCAACGACACGGTTTTCCACGATATCTACGATGCCGATGCCGTGCTTGCCGCCGAGACGGTTCAGCTCACGGATGATGTCGGCAACTTTCATGGCTTTGCCATTGATGGTCTTCGGTACGCCGGATTCAAACGTCATCGTTACGTACTCGCCTTCCTCAGGAGCTTTCTCCGGGGAAACGCCCAATACCAGAAGGTGATCGTAATTCGGCTCGCTGGCGGGGTCTTCCAGCTCCAGACCTTCATGGCTGATATGCCACAGGTTGCGGTCGCGGCTGTAGCTGCTGTCTGCAGAGAAGGGAAGGTCGATGCCGTGCTCTTTACAGTATGCAATCTCTTCCTCACGGGACTGCATATTCCATTTGTCACTTCTCCATGCGGCAATGATTTTCAAATCGGGAGCCAATGCCTTGATGCCCAGCTCAAAACGAATCTGGTCGTTGCCCTTGCCGGTAGCGCCATGGCAGATTGCGGTAGCGCCCTCTTTGCGGGCAATCTCTACCAGGCGTTTGGCAATGCCGGGACGTGCCATCGAGGTTCCGAGAAGATATTTGTTCTCATATACGGCGCCGGCCTGTACGCAGGGAACAATGTATTCTTCTGCAAATTCGTCCGTGATATCTTCAATGTACAGTTTGGTGGCGCCGGATAATTTTGCGCGTTCCTCAAGACCGTCTAATTCTTCGTCCTGCCCGCAGTCGATACAGCAGCAGATAACCTCATAGTCAAAGTTTTCCTTTAACCATGGAATGATGGCGGTAGTGTCAAGACCGCCGGAATAAGCTAAAACTACTTTCTCTTTCATTACTTTTCCTCCGTTTATGCTTGATATCGGGTCAAAAGTCCATGCGGCTCATTTGCGTAATGGGCATGTCTTTTGCTCTTAACATCTAATATACAATAAGATGCACAAAATATCAAGTGTATAAAAATTAAAAAAAATGAATAAATATACATAAAAATTCAAAAAAGGTCTTTACGAACAGGGAAAGATATACTAAGATAAGTAAGGTAACAGATGCGATTCGACAGGAATAAGTAAGGTAACAGATGCGATTCGACATAGAAAGGGAGGAAATCAGCATGATAAAGGCAGGAATTATCGGGGCAACCGGATATGCAGGAGCAGAACTGGTAAGGCTTTTGCTTGGACATAGAGAAGTGGAAATAACATGGTATGGCTCAAGAAGTTATATTGATGAAAAATATGCAGACGTGTATGGAAATATGTTTCAGCTCGTGGAGGCGCGCTGTCTCGATGATAATATAGAAGAACTCGCAAAGCAGGTGGATGTCATTTTTACAGCTACGCCTCAGGGATATCTTGCCGGCGTGCTGACCGAGGAAATCCTTCAGACTACGAAGGTCATTGATTTAAGTGCGGACTATCGCATCAAGGATGTAAAAATATATGAGAAGTGGTACCAAATTGAGCATAAGAGCCCGCAGTTCATCGAGGAGGCGGTATACGGGCTGTGCGAGATTAACCGTGAAAAGGTAAAGCAGGCAAGGCTTGTGGCGAATCCGGGTTGTTATACGACCTGTTCGATACTGACCGCCTACCCGCTGGTGAAGGAAGGACTGATAGAGCCGAATACGCTGATTGTCGATGCAAAATCCGGGACTTCCGGCGCAGGAAGAGGGGCCAAACTGCCCAATCTCTTCTGTGAAGTCAATGAAAATATGAAGGCGTATGGCGTTACGACCCACCGGCATACTCCGGAGATCGAGGAACAGCTCAGTTATGCGGCAGGGGAGGAAATTACAATTAACTTTACTCCGCATCTCGTGCCGATGAACCGGGGAATTCTGGCAACCGAATACGCCTCATTAAAGAAAATCAAACAGGCGGACGGTTCCTTTGCCTATCCGGATTATGAGCAGGTAAAGGCGGCTTACGATAAATATTATCAGGATGAATATTTTGTGCGCGTGTTGGAAAAAGGCAAATATCCGGAGACAAAATGGGTCGAGGGCAGTAATTTTGTAGATATTGGATTCCAGATTGACGCGCGTACCGGAAGGATTGTCATGATGGGAGCGATTGACAATCTTGTCAAGGGAGCCGCGGGACAGGCGGTGCAGAATATGAATCTCCTGTTTGGATTTTCGGAACAGGAAGGGTTGATGCTGGTACCAGTATTTCCGTAAATATAGAGAATGGGTGAAATTTCCGGTAATATAACGGACGGATTCATCCGGAACAGGAAGAAAAATGCAGATAAGTGAGAACGTTATTGTTCCGGCTGTTGTACGGGCAATGACAGAAGACGATTACGATAAAGTATACCGCCTCTGGAAAACAATTAAGGGGTTCGGCATCCGCAGTGTGGATGATTCCAGAGAAGGAGTTGCGAGGTTTCTTCGAAGAAACCCGACCACCAGCGTGGTGGCTCAGGCAGGGGAGGAAATTGTGGGAGCGATTCTCTGCGGACATGACGGCAGGCGTGGATGTTTTTATCACGTATGCGTGCGCGAGGATTACAGGCAGCGTGGAATAGGAAAGTCGATGGCGGTCTTTGCCATGCGCGCCTTGCAGGAAGAGCATATCAATAAGGTCTGCCTGATTGCATTCAAGAAAAATGAGGTCGGCAATTCTTTCTGGAAGAGCGTGGGATGGACGTTTCGGGAAGATTTGAATTACTATGATTTCGTGTTAAATGATGAAAATATAACCACATTTCAATGAATAGTTACAAATGATATTAGAATTTGTGGCAATCCACAGGTCAGGTATTGAAAGGATATGGAAGATTTTCGCACAGGGAGGAATTTTTATGAAGATAATTACGGGCGGCGTGACAGCCGCAAAGGGATTTCAGGCGGCAAGCACGGCGGCGGGAATCAAATATGAGAACCGGAAAGACATGGCATTGATTGTAAGCGAATGTCCGGCAGTTTCGGCGGGAACGTTTACAAGTAATATCGTCAAAGCAGCCCCAGTCAAATGGGATATGAAGATCGTTGCAGAACAGGAATGTGCCCAGGCGGTGGTCGTAAACGCCGGAATTGCCAATGCCTGTACCGGAGAGGAAGGCATGGAATATTGTAAGAAGACGGCGCAAAAAGTGGAAGAGCAGTTTGGGATTCCTGAAAATCAGACGCTTGTAGCGTCTACCGGGGTGATCGGGATGCAGCTTCCGATGGACAAACTGGCAGCAGGCATTGCGACGATGGCGCAGGAACTTGAGGATACAGAAAAAAGCGGTTATGAGGCGGCCTGTGCGATTATGACGACTGATACGAAACCCAAGCAGGCGGCTGCAACCTTTGAGATAGACGGTAAGACGGTTACGATTGGCGGTATGTGTAAAGGCTCCGGCATGATTCATCCCAATATGTGTACGATGCTGGGATTTGTAACGACAGACCTTGCCATTTCCAAAGAATTGCTGCAAGAAGCGCTGCGCGAAGATGTGAAAGATACATTTAACATGATTTCCGTAGATGGAGATACTTCCACGAATGATACGGTGCTGCTGCTGGCAAACGGCATGGCGGGCAATGCGAAACTAACACAGAAGGATGAGAATTACCGGAAATTTGTGGAAGCGTTAAATTATGTAAATACTGCGCTGGCAAAGATGATGGCGGGAGACGGTGAGGGAGCGACGGCGCTCTTTGAGACGAAAGTCATCCATGCAGATACGAAGGAGCATGCAAAAATTCTTGCAAAGTCGGTGATCTGTTCTTCACTCACAAAGGCTGCGATTTATGGACATGACGCCAACTGGGGCAGGATATTGTGCGCCCTTGGTTATTCCGGTGTCCAGTTTGAGCCTGAGAAGATAGAACTGTTCTTTGAGAGCAAGTCGGGCAGGATTCAGATTTACAAAGATGGCGTTGCCACCGATTACAGTGAAGAAGGGGCGACAAAGATTTTGTCGGATGAAGAAGTTACGGTTTTGGTGGATATGAAGATGGGAGACGCCGAGGCTACGGCATGGGGCTGCGATTTGACGCACGAGTATGTGACAATCAACGCGGATTACCGTTCATAGGAAAGGAAGAGAGTAAGATGGCAGAGAAAAATATGCAGGAGATTTTACAGAAAGCAGAGGTCTTAATTGAGGCGTTGCCTTATATCCAACGGTTTAACCGTAAGATTATCGTCGTGAAATACGGCGGCAGCGCGATGGTGGACGATGAGCTTAAAATGGACGTGATTAAGGATGTGACGCTCTTAAAACTGGTTGGTTTTAAGCCAATTATCGTACACGGCGGCGGCAAGGAAATCAGCAAATGGGTTGGAAAAGTCGGCATGGAACCGGAGTTTGTCAACGGGCTGCGTAAGACGGATGCGCAGACGATGGAAATTGCTGAGATGGTTCTTGGCAGGGTCAACAAATCCCTTGTGCAGATGGTACAGGAACTGGGCGTCAATGCCATTGGCATCAGCGGTAAGGACGGCGGACTTTTGAAGGTAGAAAAGAAATTTTCCAAGGGACAGGATATCGGTTATGTGGGCGATATCAGGGAGGTCAATGCGAAAGTGCTCTATGATCTGTTGGAGAAGGATTTCCTTCCGATTGTCTGTCCGATTGGTCTGGATGATAAGTTCGATACCTACAACATCAATGCAGATGATGCGGCCTGTGCGATCGCCCGGGCAGTCAAGGCGGAAAAACTGGCGTTTCTCACGGATGTGGAGGGCGTGTACAAAGATCCGGACGATAAGTCATCCCTGATTTCGGAATTGTCTGTCTCGGAGGCGCATACCCTGATTGGCAGCGGAAATATCGGCGGTGGAATGTTGCCCAAACTGAACAACTGTATTGAGGCGATTGAGGACGGCGTATCGAGGGTGCATATCCTGGACGGGCGTATTCCGCACTGCCTGCTGTTGGAAATTTTTACCAACAGAGGTATTGGAACGGCGATTCTTGGAGACGGAGAAGAACGGTTTTATACGGCAGGCGAGAAAGGGGAAGTGAAATAATATGGGCGCGGAAATTTTGATGAACGAGGCGGAAAGCCATATGTTACATACCTATAACCGTTATCCGGTGGTGCTTGATCACGGAGAGGGCGTATATCTCTATGATACGGAAGGGAAGAAATATCTGGATTTTGCAGCCGGGATCGCTGTGCAGGCGTTGGGATATGGAGACGCGGAATATAATCAGGCGTTGAAAGCGCAGATTGATAAATTGCTGCACACATCAAACCTGTATTATAATCAGCCGACCATCGAGGCGGCAAAGAAGATTTGCGATGTTTCCGGTCTGGACAGGGTGTTTTTCACCAACAGCGGAACGGAGGCGATTGAAGGGGCCATCAAGGCGGCAAAGAAATATGCCTATACAAAGGATGGCTGTACCGACCATGAGATAATTGCCATGAACCATTCTTTCCATGGACGAAGCCTGGGCGCGCTTGCAGTCACCGGCAATGCACATTACAGAGAGCCGTTTGAACCGCTTCCAGGTATTGTAAAATTTGCGGATTATAACGATCTGGACAGCGTGAAAGCGTTGGTAAACGAAAAGACCTGTGCCATAATTATGGAGACCATTCAGGGGGAAGGCGGCATTCTTCCGGCAACAGAGGAATTCCTTCGCGGCGTGAAAGAACTTTGTCAAAAGCACGATATGCTGTTGATTCTGGATGAAATTCAGTGCGGCATGGGAAGAACAGGAGCAATGTTTGCGTGGCAGGAATACGGCGTGAAACCGGATATTATGACCTGTGCCAAAGCGTTGGGCTGCGGCGTTCCGGTGGGCGCGTTTGTGATGACAAAGAAAGTGGCGCAAGGTTCCCTGAAACCTGGAGACCATGGAACTACTTACGGCGGGAATCCTTTTGTGGCAGCGGCGGTCAGCAAGGTGTTTGATATCTTTGAGGAGCGTAAGATTACGGAACATGTAAAGAAAATCGGGACATATCTGGATGAACAGCTGGAACAGCTGAAATCGGAGTTTGACTGTATTGCGGCGCACAGAGGCAAAGGTCTGATTCAGGGACTGGAATTTGGCAGTAACGTTCCGGTAGGTGAAATCAGCGCCAAAGCATTGGAGCGGGGGTTGATTCTTATTACGGCAGGTGGAAATGTACTGCGGTTTGTGCCTCCTCTGGTGATTGAAAAAGAACATGTGGATGAAATGATTCAAATATTAAAAGCGGTCTTGCCGAAATAAGCATAGGCGCATAAAAATTCCAATTGTGGTTATCCTACCCAAAAGAACATATTTTAGGAGGAAACCAATGATTGGAATTTTTATTGCACTTTTATCGGGAGCATTGATGAGCGTTCAGGGCGTGTTTAACACGGGAGTAACGAAAGGCAGCAGTATGTGGGTCAGCACGAGCTGGGTGCAGTTTTCTGCGCTCGTTATCTGTCTGGTTGCCTGGTTTTTTACCGATCGCAGCAGTTTTGGAGCAATTTTACAGATTCAGCCCAAATATATGCTTCTGGGCGGGGTAATCGGAGCCTTTATTACTTATACGGTAATCAAGAGCATGGCAGCGCTGGGACCTGCAAAGGCCGTGATGCTGATTGTTGTTTCTCAGTTGCTTGTGGCCTATGTGATAGAGCTGTTTGGCTTGTTTGGCGTGGATAAGCAGCCGTTTGAGTGGCGCAGGGTGCTTGGGATGGCAATCTGTATCGGAGGAATTATCCTGTTTAAGTGGGAATAATACAATGAAAAAAGGAAACATGCAAAGGACAGGGAGCTGGCGCAAGGCGTGGAGGAGGCGGTAGACTACTGCATCCGAAACGGAATCCTTGCAGATTTCCTGTCGAAAAACCGGGCGGAGGCGATAGCGATGAGTATCTTTGAATACGATGAAGAAAAGCATATCAGAAATGAAAAGGAACTGTCGTACCAGGAAGGCCATAGAATAGGAGTGGAAGAGGGAGAGGACCGATTGAATCGTCTACATAAAAAGCTTTTGGACGAGAACCGCTTAGATGACCTTCTAAGAAGCGTAGAGGACAGAGCGTATCAGAAGAAACTGTTCGAAGAGTACGGTTTCTAAACAAAAAGAATATTCATTCAGCAGAAAGCAGGAATCTCATCAACAACGATTTCCTGCTTTTTGTATTTGTAAAATTTTATGAATGCGAAGATACTTGCAAGTTGTTATTTTGCAGCTTGCATGGACATTAGTTTTCGTTGCCTAAAGTGCGGATTCATGATAAAATTCTGTATGATTTCTGTGTTGACAGGACTATAGCAGAAAACTCCCGGAACACAAAAATCCGTTCCGAGAGTCCTCTGTATTTATATAATATACCAATCCCTCTATAATAGTAACAATTGAAAGGGCAAAACATGACGCATTTTTTGGAAAAAGTTTTAA
>CAJTSB010000017.1:43755-65841 GCA_910578825.1 uncultured Lachnospiraceae bacterium
GGATATATATTAATCTATTTATAAAGATTGATACAATATCTGGAGACAAACAGGCGGAAATCAGAAAATCCCCCAAAGCACAAATCGTGCTCCAGAGGATTTCCAAAATACTCCCTACATAATAGTAACAATTGAGGGGGGTAAAACATGACGCATTTTTTGGAAAAAGTTTTAAAAATATGAAAAACGCGTATTTTTTGAAAAAAAGTGTCATAAAAGTGGATGCAAGATTGTTACTATGTTAAGGGGAGAGAAAAGGATGGTGAAATATGGGTAAGAAAGAATCCTTAGATTCCAGGATGAAGGAAGAACAATTGGTGATTCTGGAGAATAAAGCGGCAAAAGAAAATATGAAATATGAAACTTTTCAGGAATTTATAGAGTCAGAGGAGATTATGAATTCGGATCTTCCGCCGAAAGGGATGGAAAATGTTGAACTGATGTTTCTTCTGGGAAAGGAGTGGGCCGGAGAATCACGGAAGGCTGCTGATGGGGACGAGCAGGCAGAAAGCGATGCCGGGGCTGGTCTGGATGATATCTGGGATGACTGGGACGAAAGCGACTATCAATGGTACGAGAAACATCGAAATGCAGAAAGCTGGGAGGAGGAAGAGCGGGAAGACGAGGGCTGGAACGAGAGCGACGTGTGGAACGGCGTCTGGGGCACAGAAAGCGACGACCCGGCAGTGACAGAGCGCAGGAAGAGAATCGATGAGCTCTGGGACAGCTGCATCGACAGAGCCCTGGGACAGATGGTAGAACAACAGTATGCTGCACGTCCCCGGAAATTTGCCAGACACAGGTTTTCACTTCCGTTTCAGTGGAAGATGGCGAAAATGATACGCACATTCGAATCGGACGACCGCGAGAAGAAGGAAACATCCCGTTTTCTACCGAAGATATTTCGTCCTCTTCGTTCTGCAAGAGTCGCCGTTGCCATGGCGGCAGTGACGGTTGCGCTGCTGGGAACGACGGTCCGTGGTACGAATCCGATTATTGTCTGGATGTATGAGACCTGGATGGTGCAGCATGGAGACTATGTGGAAATTGAGGGAAGAGAGGATGAGGTGGAGATTGCGGATCATGCGTCTGATTCTTTTAAGAAATATGAGCTGACAAAAGTGCCGGAAGGGTATGAGTTGCAGGATGAAATGTATGATGAAATTTTGCATATGAATCATTTGTATTATGTTAATGCAGATGGACAGTTGTTTGCCCTTCAACAAGGAGAGAAAGACAATAAAATTCTTGGAAATGTCACAGCTAATCGGAAAGATATGGAGAAGGTAACGGTTGGCGGCTTTGAAGGTTATTTTATCAAAGATTCCGATATAAACAATCTGATTCTCTCAGATGAAGAATCCATATTGTTGTTTATTGGAGCTTTTTCGAAAGAAGAGCTTTTGGAGCTTGCCAGGAATTTAAGAGCAGTGGAGTAGATACCCGGTTAGGAAACGGACGCATAATTTCTGCTAAAAGGGATAAAAAGCATGTGCAGATATGACAAAAGTCAGCAGATGAAATTGTGCATACTCACGAAAAATAAAAAAGTTCTTCAAAAAGCGTCATGTTTTGCCCCCCTCGATTGTTACTATTATAGAGGGCAAAGCAAGGCTCCCTGTAAAACAGGAAAGGAGAACAAAAGATGAAACTGAAAATGAGACAAAGAGTGTGGATGTCGTTGGTACTGGCTGCCGTGTTGGCAGTGATTCCGGTTACCAGCAGCCAGGCGAAGGTCAAGGTATTGCAGAAACTGGACAACGGCGCTGTCGTACAGATTGGCGGGGAGGAGGGCATCGACCCGCAGTACATAAATACGGCGACAATCAGCGCGGATTTATCCATCAGCGGCAGTACCGCACATGTATATGCTAAAGCGACGGCAAAAAGAGTCTGCCACGTTAGCGTCGTAATGCGGCTGCAGTACAAGGACGGCGATACCTGGACGACCAAGAAGTCCTGGATTGCTGCCAGCGACAGTGGATACAAAGTTCTGAGTGAAGACACAACCCTCACTCAGCGAGGACTTTACCGGACGTACGCCAGTTTCGATGTAGCGGGTGAGAAACTTACCTACACCAGCTCTTCCCAGAGGTATTAAGCATATGAAAGAGTTTGTGAGGGGTTGTGGGTTTATTATCGTCTGTTTCCTGATAATCGTGGTTGTAAATCTCATTATTAACAGTTTTTACTAAGCAGGCAGGAGAGGAGTTTATCGTTCATCTCCGGCGTCATGAAACAGAAACGGATGTATTTATTGTCGAGAAACGGAAACGTAGAACAGTCTCGAATCATCATTTTCTGCCGAATCATTTGGTCGAACAGCATCCCTGATGTCAGGACATCATCATGAAGGCGTACCAGCATGAAGTTTGCGCTGGGCGGATATGCCTGAAATCTGCTTTCGGCCATAAGTATCTCGTAAATTCGGCTGCGCTCCCGGGAGATCAGGGAACGGGTTTGCGCAATATAGGAGGAATCCCGAAACATAATCTCGCCGGCAATCGCTGCCAGTGAGTTGATGGTCCAGGGATTCTTTCTTGTATTAATTTCCTTGATTAAATCGCGGTTTCCAGTCACGGCGTAGCCCAGACGGAGTCCGGGACAGGCGAAAAACTTCGAGGTTCCGCGCAGAATTACGATATTGTTGTAATAGGCGGTCAGCGGAATCGAGGTGATCTCCTCGCAGTTGTCTGCAAATTCTACGTAAGTCTCATCGACCATCACGAAAATATCATTCTGTTTACATACGTCTAAAATTTTGCGCATCGTTCGGCGCAGAACGGCTCCGGAAGTTGGATTGTTGGGATTACAGATCACGACAAGATCAATGCTCTCGTTAAGGTGGGACATGAAGTCTCTGGCGTCCAGGGCGAAATCCTGTTCTTCTTTCAAGGGGTAATAGAGACAGGTTCCGCCGCCCAGCGAAATTTCACGCTCATATTCCGAGTAAGTGGGACCGATAATCAGCGCCTTGCGCGGGTGAGTTATCTGGATGAAGAGAGAAATCAGTTCGGTAGAGCCGTTTCCCATAATGATATTTTCATAATCCGTATCTGCATATGTGGCAATGCATTTGCGCAAGGACGTATATTCCCGGTCCGGGTACGTGGTAATGGCGTCAATATGCTTTGCAAGCGTCTCACGAAGCATGGGAGAAATGCCCAGCGGATTTACATTTGCGCTGAAACTGACAATCTCCTCTTTATTGATGCCGTAAATTTCTTCTATTTTTTCCAGGTCGCTGCCGTGGAAATGGTCTTTGTGTTGAATCATAATATTCCTCTCCGTTTTCTGATTTTTCCATACAATTGTTATTTTGTTGACAGGGGCTACACTGTCTTTACACAGGTGTCTAAATCGTATATAATAAGGCTATATGTTATCCTTTAGATACCATATTATACAAACTACGAGAAAAAAGCAAGCAGGTGACGAGTTGCAGAGAATAATAAAAGAACTGGCAGCGGGAAAATGTGAGCGTCAATTTTCACTGTTACAGTTTGCGCCGCAGAAATTAGAGATTGAGACGATAGAGGGTGCGGTTTATAAAGGCGAATTCACGATAAGCAGCAGCGAAGGAGTTTTCGTGAAGGGTACAGTCTGTTCCTCAAGTCCCAGAATGAAATGTCCGCAGGCAGAATTTCAGGGCACAGAAGTAACGCAGAAATTTGAATTTCACAGCGAAGGACTGATGAATGGCTGGCAGCAGACAGGAGAATTTCATATTATCAGCGATCAGGGAGAATATGTTCTCCCCTTTTCCGTGTCTGTCGGCAAAGATTATCCGGCTGGTTTGCAGGGGAAGGTTAAGAGCGTCTTTGAGTTTGCCAATCTGGCGCGCATATCCTATGATGAGGCGGTGAAGGTATTTTCACAGCCTGAATTTGACGCCGTCTTTGCTCCCGGGGAGATGGAGCAGCAGCTTGCCTTTCGGGGACTGCGGCGCAAGCCGTGTACCAGGACGCAGGTGGAGGAATTTCTGATTGCATCGCGCAAGAAAAAACGATCCTTCTTTGCGGTAGAGGAGGCGAATCGGGAATTACATGGCGTGACGGAGGATCGCAAACAGTCGATTGTACTCAAAAAAGAAGAATGGGGCCATTTGTCCCTGGAGGTAACCGCGGACGGAGATATGATAAGACCCGTAAAGACACGGATTACCGATGAGGATTTTGTGGGCAGCCGTGGAACGGTGGAATATCTCATAGATGCCAAACAGCTTCATGCAGGGAAGAATTATGGCAAAATAACTTTACAGACGCCGTTTCAGAAAGAGGAGGTTACCATCTGTGTCACGAGGGACGTTGTACACAGGGAACATCCGGTTTGGGAAATCCAAAAGAAACAGAGGATGCTGGTGCAGGATTATCTTCTGTTTGGCACGCACAAACTGGCAAGTATCATGTGGGTAAAGCAGACTTTGAAGAATCTGGAAGAGCTGCAGGAGCTTATGCCGGGCAACCTCTGGTATCTGCTTGCCAAAGCCCAGGTATATTTTGCAGGAAAGCAGCGGCAGAAAGCAGAATGGGTACTGAATTCTTTCCCACGTAATAAGGTTGACAAAGAATCTCCACTATATGCCTATTATCTGTATCTCTGTACGCTCAGAGACCCGGAACCGGGATTTATCAATAAATGTACGGGTAAAATCCGCAAGATTTATAATAAATATCAGGAAGAGCCGGTGTTATTGTGGATTCTGCTGTTTTTGGATGAAGATTTGAATTACAGCAAAGGAAAAAAACTCGATATCATTGCAAGATATTTCAGGCGTGGCAAAGAGAGCGTACTGCTCTTGCTGGAGGCCTGGCGGATTCTTGAAAAGGAGCCTTACCTGCTGGGCAGGACTAGCAGATTTGAAAGGAAAGTCCTGCATTTTGCCGTCAAACGTCAGGCGATGACGAAAGGCGTTGCAGAACAGCTTGTAAAGCTGATACCGGGGATTCCGGTTTTTGACGGCATCTGGTATCAGATCTTATGTGCATGTTACGAAGAAGAGCCCGGCAGGGAATGCCTGCAGGCCATTTGCAGTTACTGCATTAAAGGTCAGCGTTATGGTAAGGAATACTGGAAGTGGTATCATTCCGGCGTGATGCAGGAGCTGCGTATTGCCGGTTTGCACGAGGCATGGGTTCGTTCGGCAAGCAAAGAGCAGATGCAGAAACTTCCTAGGCAGATTGTCTTTTATTTCCAGTCTTACTGCAATTTTGCCGGAGAAGCGGAGGCCTTGTTGTATCAGTCGATGATTGAGAATAAGGTTCAGTGGAAGAATATCTGGCCGCATTATACCAGAAACATTCAGGAATTTGCGTTAAAACAGATGCAGGGAGGCAGGATTGACCGCGCGCTTGCTGCTGTCTACGGGGAAGTGCTGGAGCCGGAATTTTTGACGTCTGAGAATGCAAAGGATATGGCAAGGGCGCTGTTTGCCTGTGAGGTTCAGTGTGAGAATCCAAACGTGCGCAATCTGGTTGTCTGTGAACATGTTCTGGAGAAAGAACAGGTGGCGCCGGTTGTCCATGGCAGGGCGTATGTGAATATATATGGCAGTTCTTTTCAGATTCTTCTGGAGGATGCCAGGGGCAGGCGGTTCGTACCGGATGAAGAGCTTGTGGTAACGCCGCTTTTGGACAGCGGCAAATTTCTGGCGCAGGGCATAGCCTGTGCCCACGATAAGCTGCCGTATCTTTTGAAATATTTCGACAAAAAGAAAATTTGGCAGACGTTTGAGGGAGAGGATCTCGCGTATCTGCAAATTCTGGTGGATGCTCCGGAAATCAGCGCGTCATACCGCAGGGAGCTGAAACAGCAGATGGTGGCATATTATTACGATAATTATAACGGCGAGGCGTTGGATGAATTTCTGACGACGATTTCCTTTGAGGGAATCGGGAGCGTGGAACGTGAGAAAGTTATGCGCCTTCTTGTGGCAAGACGCCATTACAGGCGCGTATATGAGCTTTTACAACGCTATGGCACTGAATATATTTCACATTCCAAACTGGTGTATGTCATTTGCCATCGCATGGATGAGCTGGAACAGCAAGGACAGGAGGACACAGATGATTTCCTGCTGGAACTTTGCAGGGAGGCGTTTGTGCATGGCAAGTATAATGAGCGTATTTTAATTTATCTTGGCCATTACTTCGAGGGGCCTTTGAGTGAAATGTTAAAGCTCTGGGAAGCATCATGCAGTTTTGAATTGGATACGTATGAGCTTGAAAATCGTTGTCTGTGCCGTTCTCTGTACACCGGAGATTTTTCAACGCTCATGGGAAAAGTCTTTGAGAGCTATGCCAAAAATTCCGGCAGGGAAATTGTGATTTTGGCTTATCTGAGCCGGATGGCGCATCAGTATGTGGTAAGGGACGCCGTTGTGGAGGAATTTATTTTTCAGAAAATAGCAGGGCTTTTGGAGAGCGGGGAGGAATTGAACCGTGTCTGCAGGCTGGGCTTTTTGAAGTGGTGTGCCATAAAAGAGACGGCGACGCCGCAGGAATGGACGCTTGCAGAGCCTATTCTGGAAGGACTCGTGCGGGAGGAATGCTGTTTTGCATTTTTCAAGTCCCTGCCGGCAAGGCTGCAGGAAAAATATATGTTTCATGACCGCATTGTGGTAGAATACCGCACGACGCCGCGGGCGAAGGTATATATAAATTATCTTCCCGTCGGTTATACGAAATACGTGGAGTGTGAGATGAAACAGATGTATGATGGGATTTTTGCGAAGGAGTTCCTCGTATTTTACGAAGAAAATATACCGTACTACATCAAAGAAGAGCTTGACGGTGAGTACAAGGTGACCGAGAGCGGTCAGGTTGTAAAACAGAACATTGCAAATGATGGCGAAGAGAGCCGCCTGGTGCAGATTGATGATATGATGGCGGCATGGCAGATGAAGGATGAGGCCGCGCTTTTGAAACTGTTGGAGGCTTATGGACAGGAAGATGAGTTGGTAAAACGGGAATTTACGTTGCTGTAAGTGCAATGGAGGTAGAAATGAGACCGACGAAAGAGGAATGGTATATCGGAATAGAGGCAGGGAGGCAGTGGACGCAGGTGAGCTGCTACCATGCCGGCACTGCAGAGCCGGAGACGAAGAGTACGCTCGCAGGTTCACAGCTGTATCAGATTCCTACGGCAATCTGCAAGCGCAAACAGAGCGGGCAGTGGTGCATTGGCGAGGAAGGAAGGCGTCTGGCGGAAACGGAGGAAGGATATTATGCTGCGGATCTTTTAACACGTGCATTGCAAAAAGAGACCGTTATGCTGGATCACGCGTATGCGGCGGAAGACTTATTAAGTGTCTTTTATCGCAAACTGCTCAGGCTGGCGCTTCCGGCGAAGGGAAGCGGTGCGGTGACAAAGTGTGTTTTTTCACTGGAAGAAATTACGGAGGAATCGGTGGCATTCTTATACGAGTTTGCGGAAAAACTGGGATTTTCCAGAGAACAGATTCAGATTCAGGATCACAGGGAGAGCCTTTACGCCTATGTTGTTTCGCAGGATGAGTCCCTCTGGAAACAGCAGGTTTTACTGTTTGAAGAAGAGGGAAACGGCGTGTACTGCCGCGTGCTTTCCTGTAACCGTAAAACACAGCCGATGATCGTTGAGGTTGGAGAGGCATTTCTTGGTAAACTGCCGGAGGACGAGGCGCAGAAAGATAAAGAGTTTGCAGAAATGGTGAAACAGGCGTTGGCGGGCAGGATTGTAACGGCAATCTATCTCATTGGCTCCGGTTTTGAGGGAGACTGGATGAAGGATTCCCTACAGTTGATCTGCCGTAACCGCCGGGCGTTTCAGGGCAAGAACCTCTACACGAAAGGCGCCTGTTACGCCGGGGCATTGGCAGTGCATGGAGATAAGGCGCAGACCGTTTATTTCTGCGATTATAAGGTGCAGGAAAACATCATGCTCAAAGCTGTGCGGGGAGATATGGAATTTTTCTATCCACTTGTGGAGGCGGGGAGTAACCGTCATCAGGTAAATAAGCAGCTGCGTATCCTGATGGAAGGGGAGCCGATGCTGGAGATCTGGATTCAGGAACCAGGGAGCAAGGAGGCAAGGGTTGAAAGTATGGAGTTTTCCGGGCTTACCATTCCGGAACAGGAACGCCGCAGATTATCGTTACATGTTTTCTGTGGGGAGAAGGGCAGGCTCTTCCTCAAAGCGCAGGATTTGGGTGCTGGATCCATGCGTCCGTCGCGAGAGCAGGAATGGGAGTTTGAAATATAGGAATGGAGAAGGACAATGGGCAGAATGTGGATATGCGAAGGACGGCTGGCAGACAGGCCCTTGCAGATTAAAACAAGTGTAAGCTTGTATTCCTTTGAGGAATTGTGTTATTATCTATATCATAATGCAGAATCTGTGGAGGAAAGTTTTTATAATGAGGAGTTTTGCCAGTGGATCGCGGAGGAACTTGATCTGCCGCAGCTGGCAGAGGAACTCCGGGAGGGGATAGAAAAAGGAAAGAGCGGCGGTTATTGCCTGGAGCAGATACTGACCGCCGGAGGATTGTATAGCCATAAGCAGATAAGCGGGGTGGTTTCGATTGTGCAGAGCATGGAGAGTACGGGACCTGCCCAGCGTGCAAAGCTCAGAGGCGACCGTTTCCTCAAATCCGGCAAGTACCGCAAAGCATGGATGGAATATCAGAAAGCTTTGGAGGAAGAAGAGGATGATTTGTTATTTCAAAGCCGGGTCTGGCATAATATGGGAACGATGTATGCCAGACAGTTTTTGTTTGAGGCTGCCGGGGAATGTTATAAGCGCGCACATGATATCGGGCAGCAGACAAAGAGCAGCGAGGCGCATCTGCTGGCGCTTACCTTCCGGGATGAGCAGACGAAAAAACAGGGAGGAGGCAGTATGGATAAACCGCTTCGCAGACTGCGGGAAATGAAAGCATCCGGTGATCGCATCGGATTTGAAGGAATGATAGAAGATTTGTTACAGCAGTTGAGAGTCGAATACAGGAAAAGTGAGTAGAGATGGGATTATTCAGGAAAAAGAAGAGACCAAAATATGTAGACGAATTATGGGGATATGACGGTACACAGGCGCTGGATCCCGAACAACAGGGGGGCCAGGCGTCGGCAAAGGGCAGAAACAGGGAGGCAGCGCAAAAGCATGCGGTAAAGCCGGAGAAGAATGTGGCGATGGAGTATTGCGAGCAAATTCTTACGGCGGCAAAAGCCTTAGAGGAGACAAAACGCGATTACAAAACGGTGACCGATTATCTGACCGATATCCAGAAGATAGAGGAGTTGCCGGAAAAGGAATTTGCAGAGATTCAGGAAGTTGCCCAGAATGTTATGGAGTTGAACAAGTCGCGGGATTCCTACCTCAACAAATCCAAGAATATCTCAGATTCCCAGTTTGCCCAGATGGAGCAGTTAAAGGATCAGATGCCGGGGATTATCAACCGCCTGAAGGAAAATGAGGCGTATCAGAATACGGTCAGGCGTGATATGCAGTATCTGGAGGGCGAGCGGGAGGAATGGCGATATTACAAGGAGGCGCTGGAGCAGGAGAGCCATGTGCTGCGCAGGCTATTGATTGTCCTGGCCGGTGTTTTTGTGGTAGGAACAATTCTGATTATATCTTTCGGTTTGATGGTTCCTTTTGACATTACGCTGCCGTTTCTGTTTGAGACGTTTGTCGTCTCACTGATTGGCATCGGAATGGTCTGGCGGCTGCAGAATGACGGCACAGATATCAAACGTTCACAAATGAATATCAACCGTGCCATTACGCTTCTGAATAAAATTACTTTTAAATATGTGAATGTCACAAATGCGGTTGATTACGCGTGTGAGAAATACCATGCGAAGAATTCCTACGAGTTGAATTATATCTGGGAACAGTATCTTGAAGAAGTGCGGGAGCGTGATAAATACCAGAAGACGAATGATGAACTGGAGTATTTCAATGACAAACTGATGATGATACTGCACAGATACCGCCTGTACGATACCAAAATATGGATTTATCAGGCGCAGGCATTGCTGGATAAGAAGGAGATGGTAGAGGTGAAACATGAGCTTTTAGTGCGTCGGCAGAAATTGCGTGCGACAATGGAAGAGCAGATTGCAAATATTCAGAAAGCGAAACGGGATATCCTCAAAATTGTAAAAGAACATCCAGGCAATGAGGGTGAGATCAAAGGAATTTTAAAATCTTTAGATGAAATGTGCGGGTTAGCCTAGAATATTGAGATAAGATGAAGTATAATCTAATAAACAGATAAATTTATATCATATGATTCATTCCATTATCTGAACATTAAGGAGGAAAACGGTATGTACCATTGCCATGTAAATTTTTATCTGCTGGGTCAGCAGAGCGGATTTTTAGAAAAAATTAAAGAAATGCCCCCGATGGAGCATTTTACGCATGAATATCTGGAAAGCCCTGAGCCGGAGCAATCATTGGCGGCAAAGGCAGATGTGATTTTTGCTGATTTGTGTAATCTGGATGCAAAAGAAACAGTGCAGCAGCTTATTCGTGCGAAATCCGAAGAGGGGCAGCTTATCCTGCTGGCAGACAAAGAGCAGATTAGCAGTTTGGAGGAGTATTATACAGAGATAAAGGATATATGGAGTTTCCCGATGTCGGAGGCGGAATTTCAGTTTCATTTTTTAAGGTGGCAGCAGACTTACAGGATGAGTAAGGACTTCTGGGAGACGAACAGCTTTCTGGATGCCACGATTGACAATACGCCGAACCTGATCTGGTATAAGGACAAAGACGGTATTCATGAGAAGGTCAATGACAGTTTTTGTAAGACGGTCAACAAGACGAAACAGCAGGTGCAGGGACGCGGTCACGCCTATATCTGGGATGTGGAGCAGGATGACCCGGCATGTATCGAATCTGAGCGGGAGGTTATGGAAAGCAAAAAGACCTTTGTCTCAGAGGAAATTATTCAGACAGGTGCAGGGCTCAGGACGCTTACCACTTATAAATCTCCGTTGTACGATTTGGACGGCAGCGTGATGGGAACCGTGGGTGTGGCGATTGACGTCACGCAGGAGCGGTTATATGAGCAGGAAATCATACAGCAGAACCAGATGATGGAAAAGGTATTCACCAACATTGATTGCGGCGTTATGCTGCATACACTGGATGGAAAACGCGTAATCAACACGAACCGTGCGGCTCTCGCAATTTTGGGATATGAGTCTTTGGAAGAGTTGATGGAGGACGGGTTTGATATGATTGCAAACACAGTTATGGAGGAAGATAAGGACAATCTCCGCAATTGTATCCAGACGTTGGAAAACGAAGGGGACACCGTCAGCATGGAGTACCGTGTAAAGCATAAGGATGGCGGTATCCGGCATATTATGGGCAATGTTAAGCTCATAAAACAGAATGGAGAGCTGATATATCAGCGTTTCCTGTTAGACTGTACGGCGCAAAAACTCCAGGAAGAGAAGAAAGAAAAACAGCAGCAGGAGCTGATTCATGCATTGAGCATTGACTACCGTATTGTCTGTTGTTTTGACCTTGATGTGGATAAGGGAATACCTCTTCGCAGCAATGACGAAGAAGGGATTGCTTTTGCTCTTAACGAAGAGGGAAATATTTCCTTCCGTGAGAGTATGGAGCGTTACATAGAAGATTTTGTACATGAGGATGAGCGTGAGCTGGTAAGAGAGGCTGTGCGGGAGGAAAATCTCAAAAAAGAGCTGGCAGACAAAAACCAGCATTATGTAAATTACCGGGCTTTTGTAGAAGGAGAGACAAAGTATTTCCAATTGAAGGTTGTGCGTACGGGCAATTGGAAAAAGCACAGCGGCATTGTTCTGGGAATCCGCTGTGTGGATGAGGAAACGCGCAATGAAATGGAGAAAAAGACATTACTTGAGAATGCGCTGATGCAGGCGAACCGGGCAAACAAGGCAAAGAGTATTTTCCTGTCAAATATGTCTCATGATATCCGTACGCCGATGAATGCGATTGTGGGCTTTACGGCGCTTGCGATTACGCATGTGGACGACAGGGAACAGGTGGAGGAATATCTCAAGAAGATTATGACCTCAGGTAATCACCTGCTCAGTCTGATCAATGATGTTCTGGATATGAGCCGTATCGAAAGCGGTAAGATTCGTCTGGACGAGAAAGCCTGCTGTTTACCGGATATTCTGCATGAGCTGCGCAATATCCTTCAGGCGGATATCCGCGCAAAGCAGCTGGAATTGTATATAGATGCTGTGGATGTTAAGAACGAGGAGATTATCTGCGATAAGCTGCGGCTGAATCAGGTACTATTAAATCTTTTGGGTAATGCTGTCAAGTATACGGGCGCAGGCGGTATGGTAAGTCTGCGGATTATTGAAAAAGCCGGCGCGCCGGATGGTTATGCGAATTATGATTTTATCATCAAGGATAACGGAATCGGCATGAGTGAGGAATTTGTGGCGCATATATTCGAGCCGTTTGAGCGGGAGCGCACCAGCACAATCAGCGGAATTCAGGGTACCGGACTTGGAATGGCGATAACGAAAAATATCGTAGATATGATGGATGGTACCATTGAGGTGAAGAGTGAGAAAGATGCCGGCACAGAAGTTAAAGTCAGCTTTGCCTTCAGTTTAAATACGGAAAAAAGAGGACCGCAGGATATACCGGAGTTAAAGAATTGCCGGGCGTTGGTGGTAGACGATGACTTCAACACCTGTGACAGCGTAACTTATATGCTGACGCAGATTGGAATGCGTGCGGAATGGACGTTGTCTGGTAAGGAAGCATTGTTGCGTACGCATCAGGCAGTGACGAGAGGCGATAATTACACCGTGTATGTGATTGACTGGATGTTGCCGGACATGAATGGTATTGAGGTGGCGCGCAGAATCCGAAAGGAAATGGGAGACGATGTGCCGATTATTCTTCTGACTGCGTACGACTGGCTTGAGATTGAAGATGAGGCTAAGGAGGCAGGTGTTACGGCGTTCTGCAGCAAACCGCTGTTCTATTCAGAACTGAACAGATGCCTGTACGATATTGTGCGCAGAGAGGATGAAGAAACAGAAGACATAGATGTGGAAGTGATAGAAAAACGCAAAACCGGGCGGATTCTGCTGGCGGAAGACAATGAGTTGAATCAGGAAATTGCGAAAGTAATCCTTGAGGATGCTGGTTTTAATGTTGAGGTTGCTGAAAATGGAAACGTTGCCCTGAATATGCTGACGAATTCGGAGCCGGGGTATTATCGGTTAATCCTGATGGATGTCCGTATGCCGGTGATGAACGGTTATGAGGCGACGAAGGCAATTCGTGCGCTGGATGATAAGGAATTGTCATCTATACCGATTTTTGCTATGACGGCCAATGCCTTTGAGGAGGATAAAAAGGAGGCATTTGCTTGCGGCATGAACGGTCATCTCTCAAAGCCGATTGAGATTGACGTGTTATTTGAAACGTTGGACAGAGTTCTGAAATAAATACATAGAAAATATACAAATACAAGGCTGCGTCTGGTAGATTTTTACCGGACGCGGTTTTTTTATCTTATAGGAAAGGCCTTGTCATGCGAAAGTGCGCAATCTTTCATATTCTTATCACATTTGTCTCATTCTTCTATCACAATTATTCTTATAATAGGAATTATCAGGGTTGTGCCTGGATAAGAAGAAGGATATACAAATAAGAAGGAGGATATAGCGGATTGAAGAGAAGATGTAAAATTTGTGGACTTCCGGAGAATTACACCGGGATATCGTTTGATGAAGAGGGCGTCTGTAATTTTTGTAATTTTTATGCCGAGAATAGAGAGTTTTTGGAGGATTCGGAGAAATTGGAAGGAATCTTTCGCCAAAAGATGGAGAATGCAAAGCAAAGGGCAAGGGAAAATGGGGCAAAATACGATTGTCTGGTCGGATTCAGCGGTGGAAAAGACAGTACATACATAATCCAGCAGTTGAAGGAAGTCTATGGTATGCGTGTCTTGGCGTTTACGTTCCAGAATTCTTTTTCAACGGAATATGGACAAAAGAATATAGAAAATGCTCTGAAGAAAATGCATGTGGATCATGTTTCATTTTCCACAAACAGCAGTGAAATGAAAAAGATGTATAAATTTGGCGTGAACTTTTTGAAAAATTTCTGCTGGGTCTGTTTCCATTACATGCATTATTACAGTTATCTGTTTGCCGGGCAGCATAAGATTCCCCTTATTGTAAACGGACGTACCAGAGGGCAGATGCTGCAGTCGGCGCAGGATAAGAAATTTCTGGAGCCTTTTGAGACAGCTCATTCACTTCTGGAATTTGAGCATCAGATGTTCCATGGCCTGGAAGAAAAACTCTGGAGACAGGAAGAGCTGGATTATCTCGGCGATACCGACATTGAGGCGGTTTCTTATTTTGCATACCATGATATCAGCGATGAGGAAGTCATGTGTACTTTGGAGAAGAGCATTGGCTGGACAAGGCCGAAGTTTGCACATGACGATTGTTTTGCCCATGCGGTGGCGGAAAATTTGAACATTCATAAATGTGGTTTTCCCAAACGGCAGGGAGAGCTTGCAGTAGAGGTTCGCAGGGGGAAACTAACGGTCGCAGAGATGGACAGGATACTGGAAAGAGATATGATTCACTATTCGTCGGTGCCGGAGGAGACAAAAAAACGGTTTGAACGGCGAATGGATGATAGGAAAAAAGCAGCGGTTTAAAGTAACGTGAAAATAAACAGGGACTGTGCCTGAAGGGAATGTCAGGCGCGGTCCCTGTTTCGTCGTTCAGCTAAAATAGGATGGCCATACTCATAATAAATTCCGTTTTGACAAATAATAGTCAATGATATTCCGTTTCCAGTATAAGAAATGGAGATGCAAAAATAAGTGACAGGAGGAAGGAAAATGGGAGAAATTAAAATTTTATCCCCGCTGAATGGAAAGGTAATTCCAATTGATCAGGTTCCAGACGATGTCTTTGCAGAGAAAATGATGGGAGACGGTATAGCAATCCTGCCGGAGGATGGTAAAATCTATAGTCCGGTGGATGGAACTATTGTCACTGTAGCAGAGAGCCTTCATGCCTATGGATTTCAGTCAGAGGACGGAGTGGAATTGCTTGTGCATTTTGGTCTGGAGACAGTAGCCCTTGGGGGGAAAGGATTTACCCCACATGTGAAGGCGGGGGATAAGGTAAAGGCGGGACAGTTTGTTGCAGAAGTAGATATGGAATTTTTAAAAACCAGGGGCATCAATACGGTTACGCCGGTGGTAATCTGTGAAGGAGCAGATGACGTGGAGCTGGATTTTGTTTATGGTCAGGTGAAGGCGCAGGATGTGGTGATACATAACAAATCCGCGGAGATAGAAGAGGAACAGACGGCTGACAGTAAGAATGATACGCAAAAGATATCAAAAAAGAAGAGAGCGATAAATTTTGATTTTCTGCAGAAACTGGGGAAAGTTCTTATGACCGTCATTGCCGTTATGCCGGCGGCAGGTTTGATGATAAGTATTGGCAACCTGATTGTGATTGCGGGGGGCGATTACGATGTAGTACGAACGATTGGCAATACGGTTGCAGAGATTGGCTGGGCAATCATCAATAACCTGCATCTTTTGTTTGCAACGGCAATCGGCGGCTCCTGGGCGAAGGAACGTGCCGGGGGCGCGTTTGCGGCAGTGATATCTTTTGTTTTGATAAATAAGGTTACCGGTGTTGTATTTGGCGTAAGTTTGGATGTGCTAAATTCTGCGGATGCAGTGACGCATACGCTTTTTGGACAGGAGATTTTGGTGGCGGATTATTTTGTAAATGTGCTGAATGCGCCTGCGCTGAATATGGGGGTGTTTGTAGGCATTATTGCCGGGTTCGTAGGGGCAACCGCCTTTAATAAATATTATAATTTCCGTAAGCTGCCGGATGCCTTATCATTCTTCAACGGGAAACGTTTCGTGCCGCTGGTGGTTATTTTCTATTCCACGGTTACCGCGTTGGTGTTGAGCCTGATCTGGCCGGTTGTGCAGACCGGAATCAATGATTTTGGCATCTGGATTGCGAATTCCTCCGATACCTCGCCGGTGCTTGCGCCGTTTATATATGGAACGCTGGAGCGTCTATTGCTTCCGTTTGGACTGCATCATATGCTGACGATTCCCATGAATTATACGTCTTTTGGAGGAACCTATACGGTGCTTACGGGTACAGGCGCGGGGACGCAGGTATTCGGTCAGGATCCTCTGTGGCTGGCATGGGTGACAGATTTGATTAATTTCAAAGATGCCGGGGACATGGCGTCATACAAGGAGCTCCTCACGACGGAGACGCCGGCACGTTTCAAGGTCGGACAGATGATTGGAGCTACCGGACTTTTGATGGGATTTGCACTGGCAATGTATCGCAGGGTAGAGCCGCAGAGGAGGAAACAGTATAAGTCCGTATTTATATCGGTAGTGGCGGCAGTATTTCTGACTGGTGTTACGGAGCCGTTAGAGTTTATGTTTATGTTTGCAGCGTTACCGCTTTATATCGTCTATGCAGTTTTGCAGGGTCTGGCGTTTGCGCTGGCAGGTGTTTTTGACCTGCGTCTGCATTCTTTTGGCAATCTGGAATTTGTCACGAGGATTCCCATGTCATTAAAGGCAGGGCTTGGCGGAGATATTTTTAACTTTGTCCTCAGTGTGGTTGTATTTTTTGCGATTGGATATGTGGTGGCATACGTTATGATAGGAAAATTTAAGTTTGCTACCCCGGGACGTCTGGGAAATTATCTGGATGAAGAACTGTCTGGCGAGGGGGACACGAAATCTGCGGTTAGCGGAAATGAGCAGGCAGAGAAGATTATCACCCTGCTTGGCGGGAGAGAAAATATCACGTTGGTTGACGCCTGCATGACGAGGCTGCGCGTTACTGTCAGGAATATAGATAAAGTAGCAGAGTTGCCCGAATGGAAGGCACAGGGAGCCATGGGCCTGATTAAGAAAGACAATGGTATTCAGGCTGTCTATGGTCCGAAAGCGGATGTATTGAAATCCGATATCAATGATATTTTATAGGGGAAAACAGTATGAAACTTATGACATTGAACGCACATAGCCACAGTGTCGATTTGCCTCAAAGCGTGAGTGAAAAAAATCTTGAGGGGTTGGCAGAATGCATTTTCAGGCAGCAGGTTGATGTGATAGCGTTGCAGGAGGTATGCCAGACACAGAGCGCAGAAATTGCAGATGCGGAAGAAATACATGGTTGTGTGCAGACCGGCAGGCAGACGGTCATCCGGAAAGATAATTATGTGCTGAGACTGATACACAATCTGGCACAGAAAGGCTGCCGCTATCACTGGAGCTGGCATGGGATAAAAGTTGGCTATGGAATCTTTGACGAAGGGCTTGCCATCGTCAGCAGGTTTCCTATTCGCAGTGTGGAAACGTATTATCTTTCTGATTCCCACGATTATGGGAACTGGAAAACGAGAAAAGCCATCGCAGCGGATATTCGTATCGGAGGGCGGCAGACCTGGTTTGTATGTACCCATATGGGCTGGTGGAAGGATGAGGAGGAACCTTTTGCAGCACAGATGGAGCGTCTTCAGCGGGAATTGTCGGCAAAAGAAGGCTGCATATTCCTGATGGGCGATTTCAACAGTCCGGCAAATGAAAGAAATACCGGTTATGATTATGTGAAACGCTGCGGGTGGCTGGATACCTGGATGCTTGCCGGAAATAAGGATCATGATATTACGGTTCCGGGGAAGATAGACGGCTGGGGAGCAGAAGCAGGGAAAGGATTATGTATTGATTATATCTGGTCGAATTGTCCGGCGGATGTGGTGTCTTCGCGTGTGGTATTTTCCGGGAAAGAGGAACCCGTGATTTCAGATCATTTTGGGATATTGGCGGAAATTTGTGGGTCATAGGCGGCCAAAGGATCAGGACTGTGGGAATGGCTGAAAGATCATGCGCTGTTTATGGCATAAAAACAAGAAAATTACGGCAAACTCTGGACTTTGTGAGAAGATGATGTAAAATACAGGAAAGAAGAAACGATAAGAGCTAAGGATAGGTGGAGGTAAGTATTTATGATAAAATTTTTTGGGAAATCGGTCTTTAAGGGCATTGCAATCGGTCCGGTGGTAGTGCTGAAAAATGAGGAACAGAAGGTAAAGCGCAGGAAGGTCGAACAACCCGAGGCGGAAGTCGCGAGAGTTGCGCAGGGTGTGAAAACCGCGCAGGAGCAATTACAGGCGTTATATGAAAAAGCCATAGTAGAGGTGGGGGAAGCCAGCGCGGCAATTTTCGAGGTACATCAGATGATGCTGGAAGACGAGGATTATCTGGACGCTATTTACAATATGATTCGTGCAGAACAGGTAAATGCGGAGTATGCAGTGGCTGTGACCGGGGATAATTTTTCGGAGATGTTTGCCGGAATGGATGACGATTATATGAAGGCGCGTGCAGCGGACATCAAAGACATATCCAACCGGCTGATGCAGTGCGTCAGCGGAAACAACGAATCGAACCTGAACTTTCAAGAGCCTTCAATTATTGTGGCGGATGATTTGAGTCCCAGCGAGACGGTACAGATGGATAAGAAAAAGATCCTGGCGTTTGTCACGGTGCGCGGCTCCGCCAATTCCCACACATCCATATTGGCGCGGATGATGAACATCCCGGCATTAATTGGCGTGCCACTGGATTTGGATAAGGTTCAGTCCGGAATGAGGGCGGTCGTAGATGGTATTCAGGGTGAGGTCATCTTTGAGCCCAATGAATTTGTCTGCGAGGAGACAGAGCGCAAGATTAAGAAAGAACAGGAAAAGCGGCAGCTTTTGCATGAATTGAATGGAAAAGAAAATGTGACGTTGAGTGGAAGAAAAGTCAATGTCTATGCCAATATCGGCGGTATTGGGGACATAGGTTATGTTCTGGAAAACGATGCGGGCGGGATTGGCCTGTTCCGCAGTGAATTTCTCTATCTCGGGAGAGATGATTTTCCGACAGAGGAAGAGCAGTTCCAGGCATACCGGCAGGTTTTGCAGACGATGGGTGAGAAAAAGGTCATTATCCGTACGCTGGATATCGGAGCGGATAAGCAGGTGGATTATTTTAATCTGGGCAAGGAGGATAACCCGGCGATGGGTTACCGTGCCATCCGTATCTGCCTCAAACAGCCGGATATCTTTAAAACGCAGCTTCGTGCGCTGCTGCGGGCATCCATATATGGCAACCTTTCCATTATGTATCCGATGATAACTTCGGTGCAGGAAGTGGAAAAAATCTATGCGATTGTAGGAGAAGTGAAAGAGGAGTTAGGAAAAGAGCAAATTACATTCAGGGAACCGGAGCAGGGAATTATGATTGAAACCCCGGCGGCAGTGATGATTAGCGATAAACTGGCACAGATGGTTGACTTTTTCAGCGTCGGAACCAATGACCTGACGCAGTATACGCTTGCGATTGACAGGCAGAATGAAAAGCTGGATGAATTCTATAATCCGCATCATGAAGCGATCCTTGCCATGATTCAGATAATTACCGACAACGCCCATAAATATGGAAAATGGGCGGGGATATGCGGGGAGCTAGGAGGGGATCTGGAACTTACGGAAACATTTGTGAAAATGGGAATTGATGAACTGTCTGTCTCCCCTTCAATGATACTGCCTTTGCGGAAACGTATCCGGGAGATTTCTTAAAACATCATCCGCAGGGCGTATATGAAATGTCTCGCAGATAAAAATATAAAATGTAAAATTTTTAAGGAGAAAAAGGAAATGCAGAAATTTGACTATATAATTAAAGATGAAGTGGGAATTCATGCGAGGCCGGCAGGATTACTGGTAAAAGAGGCTAAAAAGTATGAGAGTGAAGTCCGTATTGCGAAGGGTGACAAATCTGCTGCGGCGACAAAGCTGATGGCCGTGATGGGGCTTGGCGTAAAATGTGGGGACACGGTAACCGTAGAGGTGGAAGGGACAGATGAAACCGCTGCCTGTGAAGCAATCAAAACCTTTTTTGAGAGTAACCTGTAAATGATAAACCATTCAGCCAGCCGGGATGCATTTCTGCAAATGGCTGGCTGAATGGTTTTAGAATCCTCATTTATTATACGTTGGCCTGCTTGTTTCTTCAAATTTCAAAAAAAGAATTTTTATTAGAGATAAACCCAAAATATGATAGGCAAAACTGGAAAATTGTGCTATAATACCCACCGAAGATAATTATTACACGTGGAGGAGAAGTGACATGAGCCATATTGCATGGGACAAAAGTTATGAAATCGGCGTGGATTTTATTGACAAGGAACACCAGGTGCTTTTTTCAACGATGAATAAACTGATTAATCTCAGTGAGAGCGAAGAGAAGAGCGAGTGGGTATGCCGTGAAGGCATCAAATATTTAAAAAACCATACCGATAAGCATTTTGAAAATGAAGAGAAGTATATGCAGTCTATTGGTTACAGTGAATATGAAATACATAAACATCTGCATGATGATTTCCGCCATAAGACGATGCCTGCATTGGAAGAAGAATTGGAGGAATCTCAGTATTCCGCAGAATCTATCCGGCATTTTGTGGGCGTCTGTATCGGCTGGGTGATTTCCCATACGCTTACGGAAGATCAGGCAATTGTCGGCAAGACAGGAAGCAAATGGGGCAAGATTCCGCATGAGAAGGAGAAAGACGCCTTAGAGACAACGATTATCCAGCTTGTGCAGGAGATGTTTCAACTGAAAGCGAAAATGATAAGCGGACAGTACGCAGGGGAAGACTTCGGAAACGTATTCTGCTGCCGGTTCGTTTACAGTGGAGAGAAGAAGGAGCGCTGGCAGATTACGCTTGTCTTTGAAGACCGGCTCCTGCTTAAGATTGTCAGCAATATTTTGAATACGGAGTACCCGAAAGTGGATGATATGGTACTCAATGTTACCCGGTATCTGTCACGCCAGTTTTTGGAGCAAATCAGGGAGCGTATTCCGGTATTTGACTTCATGACATTGGAGGACGAAAGCCTGTTGACACATGAGCAGCTTTTGAAATCTTTTGAACGTGAGCATCCTGCCTGCAGCCTGTTGTTTAGTACGGGAGAGGGATATTTTGCATTCAGCGCGGTATCTGCCGAGTCTTTGAGCGGTAAAATTGTCTCAGAGATCAATCATCACAATGCCATGAATGCGGTGAAAGAATATCTGGTGAAAGAGAATGAGGAGCAGGAAAGCCGTAAGCATAAGATTCTGGTGGTGGATGATTCCGAGTTCATGCTTGCGAGAATGCGCCAGTTATTGTCGGACAAATATGATATTCTGGAGTCCAATTCCAGTATATCAGCGATTAAGATCATCGCTGTGAACCGTCCGGATTTGGTGTTGCTGGATTATGAGATGCCAATCTGTGATGGCAAGCAGGCTCTGGAAATGATTCGCTCTGATAAAGACATCGCGGATATTCCAGTTATGTTCCTTACTGGCAGGGGGGACAAGGAGAGCGTAAGGAATGTCAAAGCATTGAAACCGGAGGGATATCTTCTGAAAACAATGCCGGATGATTTTATCATGAAGACTGTGGATGAATTCTTTGAAAAATAAACAGGGAATCAGATGGGAAAGGTTCTGTATTCTGGGGAAATACCCAGGTACAGAACCTTAAATAATTTATACAGGTTGGATTTATGGCAGGCGGTTTTAAATCAGCAGTTCCGATTGGTAGAGGCAATCGAAGAATGGATAGGGGCATTGAAGTGGATGAGTGCTATAATGATGGGGAAAGAATTAAACAATCGGAAATTGCAGATGAATTTCTTGAACTTTCCTTATTTTTCAAGGCTTTTCAAGCCTCATACAGTGAATTGCTATGTATTTTCCCTTGTTTTTGCCCTTATGGGCAGTTTACAAGGGAAAGTTTTTCTGAATGTATCTAATCGTTGCCTGCCACCTTATCCAAGAGCCTTGCAGAAGTCCGCTTTGCCTCCCTTGTGGCATGGGCATACACATTCATTGTGGTACTTACGTCAGAGTGTCCCAAGAGTTCCTGCACGTCCTTCGGCGCTGCGCCGTTTGACAGCAGATTGCTTGTATAAGTATGGCGGAGCTGGTGGAAGTGAAAGCCCTCAAATCCGTCC